>DASVCL010000012.1:0-143986 GCA_036381615.1 Alphaproteobacteria bacterium | reverse complement strand
TGGTGGGCTATCCGCTGCCGAAACCGCCGTCGCTCGACGAGCATCTGTGGGAGCTGATCTTCGGCATGCTGGGCCTGGGCGCGCTGCGTTCGATCGAGAAGATCAAGAACGCGGTGCGCTGAGCGCATGCCGATTTTTCGCCCCAGGACGAGGGATCCGATCAACTCGACCCGGCCGGCCCAACCGCGCCTGTTGGCTAGAGACGGGTGATCCGGTCAGGCTCACGGCCGAGCGCGCCACGGCAGAAAGCGATCGCGTCCTGCTCGCTGGCCTCGGCCGTGCCGTAGGGACCGCCCATTTCGACCCGACGGCCGTCGCGCCAGACGGACCACCGGAACGTCACTCCATCCGGTCCGCTCCAACGCTCGATGATGACCTCGATCATCGGTTCCGATCCCTTCGTTGGGTCCGCATCGATTCCGTCCGCCAACGGGTGCCGATGATATCAGGACGGCCGGATGGAGGAACTAGCTCCCGGACGTGGTCGGCGGGCCGATCCTCCGCACCGATGCCGGAACGTCGGTCCGGCCGGATCAGGTTTCCGCCGGTCTGCGCGCTTGATATGGTCGTTGGGCGGGAGGTGCCCATGAGCGGCCGGACGCGACTGATCGACCATCCGCTGATCCAGCACAAGCTGACGCACATGCGGCGCAAGGAGACGCCGCCGGCGGATTTCCGGCGGCTGCTGCGCGAAATCGCGATGCTGATGGCCTATGAAGTCACGCGCGAGCAGCCGCTGCGCACGGTCGAGATCGCCACGCCGCTCACGTCCATGCAGGCGCCCGTGCTTGCCGGACGCCTCTGCTTCGTTTCGATCCTGCGCGCGGGCAACGGGCTGCTCGACGGCATGCTCGACGTCGTGCCCGATGCCGGCGTCGGACATATCGGCATCTATCGGGATCCCCAAACGCTCGCGGCCGTCGAATACTATTGCAAGCTGCCGCAGGACATCGCGACGCGCGAGGTCTATCTGCTGGACCCGATGCTCGCCACCGGGCATTCGGCCGTCGCGGCGATCGCGCGCCTGAAGGCGGCGGGGGTGGGGCTGATACGCTTCGTCTGCCTGCTCGCAGCACCCGAGGGGCTCGATGCCGTCTACGCGAACCATCCCGACGTCACGGTGTTCACCGCGGCCGTGGACTCACGCCTCGACGACCATGGCTACATCGTTCCCGGCCTCGGCGATGCCGGCGACCGCCTGTTCGGAACCAAGTGAGCCGGTCGTGTCAATTGTTGCGCCGGCGCAAAACTGCTAGGTAGATGGGCAGACTGTCCGACCAAAGGATGCGCCATCATGACCAGGCTGCTCGATGAGACCGCGCGCGGCGTCTACATCATTTCGGCGACGCCGTTCACCGACACGGGCGAACTCGATCTCGACAGCACCGATCGCCTGATCGACTTCTACCTGGAGCACGGGGTCGACGGGATCACCATCCTGGGCGTGATGGGCGAGGCGCCGAAGCTGTCGGCCCAGGAATCGCTCACGTTCGCCGAGCGCGTGCTGAAGCGGGTCCGGGACCGCGTCCCGGTCATCGTCGGCGCCAGCAATCCGGGCAACCGGAACCTCAAGAGCTTCGTCGGCAAGGTCATGGACCTGGGTGCCGCCGGGGTCATGGTCGCGCCGGTCGCCGGGCTCAAGACCGAAGAGCAGATCGAAGGCTACATGGCCGGCGTCGTGCGCGAACTGGGCGACGACGTGCCGATCGTCCTCCAGGACTATCCACAGCTCACCAACGTCTACATGTCCGCGTCGCTCATCGACCGGATGTTCGCGCAGTGGCCGAGCCTCAAGGTGCTCAAGCACGAAGAGAGCCCCGGCCTGCGCAAGATTTCCCGGCTGCGGGCGAGCGAGGCGAAGGGGGCGCGCCGCCGGATCAGCATTCTCGTCGGCAACAGCGCGATGCATCTGCCGCAGGAGCTTCGCCGCGGCGTCGACGGCGCCAACACCGGCGTCGCCTATCCCGAGATGCTGGTCGAGGTGTGCCGCCGCTTCTTCGCCGGCGATGCCGAAGGCGCCGAGGATCTTTACGACATCTATCTTCCCATCATCCGCCACGAGCAGCAGGCGGGCATCGGGCTTGCGATCCGCAAGGAGATCCTGCGCCGGCGCGGCGTCATCAAGTCGGCGTATCTGCGCGCGCCCGGCGCGGTGCTCGACGCGGACGATCACAAGGAACTGGACGGCCTGATGGCCCGGCTCGAACGCAAGCTCGCGGCGTTCGGCGGGGCCGGGGCCGATCGGACGCGCCGGCGGTCCGTGGGCTGACAAGGGGGCCCGTCCGCCGGCCGGGGCGGGAAGGGCAATGACGCCAGGGTTGTGTCGCGACTGTCTCGTCCGGTTCGACGACGCGGCGGCGGTCGATTGCTGTCCGGCGTGCCGGTCGCGGCGGATCGTGGCCCATCCCGAGCTTGAATCGCTGACGTTGGCCCATATCGATTGCGACGCGTTCTACGCGAGCGTCGAGAAGCGCGACGATCCGTCGATCAGGGACCGCCCGGTGATCGTCGGCGGCGGCAATCGCGGCGTCGTCAGCGCGGCCTGCTACATCGCGCGCCGGTACGGCGTCCATTCGGCGATGCCGATGTTCAAGGCGCTTCAGCTCTGTCCCGAGGCGGTCGTCATCCGGCCCGACATGGAGAAATATGCGGCCGTCAGCCGCCAGGTCCGGGCGATCTTCCTCGCCGCCACGCCGCTGGTCGAGCCGATCGCGCTCGACGAGGCCTTTCTCGATCTCGCGGGCACGGAACAGGTCCACCGCCGACCGGCGGCCGCCACGCTCGCCGACATCGCGCGGCGGATCGAGCGCGAGATCGGCATCACCGTTTCCATCGGCCTCAGCCATACCAAGTTCCTTGCCAAACTCGCCTCCGAGATCGACAAGCCCCGCGGCTTCGGCGTGATCGGGCGCGCGGAGTCGCGCGGCTTCCTGGCAAGCCGGTCCGTGCGCGTCATTCCGGGGGTAGGGCCGAAGACGGCGGCGCGACTGAGCGCGGACGGCATCGAGCGCATCGCCGATCTGCAGGCGCTCGGGGCCGTCGAGCTCGAACGGCGCTACGGCGAGATCGGCCGGCGGCTCGCCGAGCTGTCGGAAGGACGCGACGCGCGCGAGGTCGTTCCCGACCGCGACGCCAAGGCGATTTCGGCCGAGACGACGTTCGACGTGGACCTCGCCGGCGCCGCCGCGCTGAAGCAGGAGCTCTGGCCGCTCTGCGAGCGCGTCGCCGATCGCCTGAAGGCGGCCGGGCTCGGCGGTCCCACCATCATCCTGAAGCTGAAGACGGCCGATTTCCGGCTGATCACCCGCCGGACCACGCTCTCGTCGCCGACGCAGCTCGCGGAGACGATCTGGCGCGCCGCCGTGCCGATGCTCGAAGCGACGATCGGCAACCGGCGGTTCCGGCTGATGGGCGTCGGCGTGACCGGCCTGGTCGAGGCCGGCCATCCGACCCTCGAGCTGTTCGGCGACGATACGGCGCGGATCGAACGGGTGGAGCGCACCATCGACCGCATACGGGCGAAGTTCGGCCATGACGCCATCGGCAAGGGGCGGGGGCTGACGACCCGCTCGGCGCCGGGGCGGCCGCCGACCGCGGGCAACGCCCCGCCGCGCGGGCGGGACCGTACCTAGCGCCACGGCCCGTCGTCGCGCTTTCCTTGCCCCAGGTCACTCGATTGCGTATGGTCGGTTGAGCCTTTTGCCGGCGCCCGCCGTCAGGGGGCCGTACGTTCCGGCAGCGCGTTCGTCGAATCCCCTGAATGACCGAAAGATGACGCCCCAGGAGATTCTGACAGTCCTGGCCAATCACGAGCGCTGGCTGGCGCAGAAGCCGGGGGGCGCGCGCGCCAACCTGACGCTTCTCGACCTTCAGGGGGTGAGCCTCGCGCGCGCCAATCTTCGCGCGGCGAAGCTGTCCGGCGCCAATCTGTCGCGGGCAATCCTGGTCGGCACCGATCTGGCCGAGGCGGACCTGTTCGCCGCCAATCTCGATCGCGCCGATCTGACCAACGCCAACGTCGCCCGCGCCGACCTGCGCGGGGCGTATCTGCGCGGCGCGAAGCTGAAGGGCGTCAACCTGCGCGAGGCGGATCTGCGCGGCGGGACCCTGCTCAATGCGCAGGGACAGGACGGGATGCGGGTCGTCGCCTCCGACCTGCAGGGGGCCGAGATGGAGGGCGCGATCCTGGCCAAGGCGAACGTCTCGGGCGCCGATCTTTCCAACGCGATCCTGAACGACGCCGACTGTTACGGCGTGCACATGACCGGCTGCAACCTGACCGGGGCAAGCCTCGCCAAGGCGAATCTGTGCAATGCCGATCTCAAGGGCGTCAATCTGGCCGGCGCCGATCTGTCGGGCGCGAATCTCCGCAGCGCCAACCTGACCGGGGCGATCGTCGACGGCGCGAATCTGCGGGGGGCCGACCTTCTGGGCGCGACGCTCGACGGCGTCGATTTCGGCAAGGCCGACATCGAGGGGGCGAATATCGCGCGCCCGGCCGAGAGTTTCTCGACCTCCGTCCAGAAGCTGCTGCGGGATCATCAGGAATGGATCCGCACCGATGGTCGTTCGGGCGCCCGCGCCGATGCGCCCGATGCCGACCTCGATCACATCGACCTCAGCAACGTCAACCTCAGCGGCGCAAGCCTGCGCGGCGCGAAGCTGACGGGCGCACGACTGACCGGCACGTGGCTGATCATGGCCGATCTCTCGGGGGCCGACCTGCGCGGGGCCGATCTGTCGAATGCCAATCTCGACGGAGTCAACCTGTCGAATGCCGACTTGACGGGGGCCGTGCTGCGTGCGGCCAGCCTCAACGCCGTGGACATGAAAGGGGCGGACGGAAAGCCGACCGGCCGGCTCTGGCCAGCGAACCTGTCGAACTGCAACCTCGCCGGCGCCGATCTGTCCGGCGCCCATCTGCGTCATGCCAATCTGACCGACGCCAATCTCACCAAGGCGATCCTGCGCGAGGCAATCCTGCTCGACGCCAGTCTCGACAACGCCCAGCGCGACGGCGCGGTCCTGGACGGCGCGACGATGCCGCGTTCAGGACCGGATTCATGACGCCGGACAGGCATTCACGAAACGTTAACCCGGATTTCCGCACACAGATTCCGGTGCCGTTCGCGGTCCCGGCAAAGGGGGCGCGCACGGCGCTTCGGTTGACGTTCAGCGCATCGGACTTACGCCGCACTTGACACCATGCAGGTGAGGTCAGGCGAGGTCGGCAGGGCGCGGACCCGCGCCCAGGCGACCGAGGAACTGCATAAATTTCTCAGGAAAGAGATCGTGGGCGCCGTCGAGTTGCTGGAACCGCTCCTGAAGCGGGCCAGCAACGATGCACAGCTGAAGACTTATGCGGAGATCGACCTGCGGGCGCTTGCGACCATTCGTACCCGCCTCGAGACGTGCGGGCCCGAGCGGCTGCGCGAGCTGATATTATGGCTCGTGCAGATCGCAATGCATTGGCAGATCCGCATGCGCGACGGCGAACGGGTGATCCGCCAGATCATCGACCTCAAACGCCGTCTGGCCAATTGATCCGGGCGCGATCGCGGTGTCTGCCGATCATGCTAGGCGAAGCCGGCCGGGACTGATCGGCCGGCGGTGCGCCGGTCCGTATCGCCGTTGCGGCAAGGGAAGGTTGGGGCTATAGCGGTCCTCGCCAGAATTTCGGGAGGACGCGCGGCACCATGGCCCTCATTACGTATCTCACGCGCATCCAGTTCGACTTCGGCGCGATCAGCCTGCTTCCCGAGGAACTCGGTCTCCTCGGCGTCCGGCGCCCACTGATCGTCACGGACAAGGGCGTCGTTCGCGCCGGCCTCGCCGACCGTGTGCGGGAAGCGATGCGGATGCCTGCCGCGGCGATCTACGACGAAACCCCGGCGAACCCGACCGAGGCGGCGGCCGAAGCGGCACTCGTTCTCTACCGCGAGAGCGGGGCGGACGGAATCGTCGCCGTCGGGGGCGGCTCGTCGATGGATCTGGCGAAGGCGCTCGCGCTGCTGGCGACCCATGCGCCGCCGCTCCGCCAATACGCGATGGTCGAAGGGGGTGTGGCGCGCATCAAGCCCAACGTCGCGCCGCTGGTGGCCATACCCACCACGGCGGGCACGGGCAGCGAGGTCGGACGCGGCGCCGTCATCGTGTTCAAGGATCATCGCAAGCTGGGCGTCATCTCGCCCTACCTGATTCCGCGCGTGGCGATCTGCGATCCGGAGCTTACGCTGGGCCTTCCGCCCGGCATCACGGCGGCGACCGGGCTGGACGCGCTCGCCCATTGCATCGAGACGTTCCTGTCGCCGGCGATCAACCCGCCGGCCGATGCCATCGCGCTCGACGGCGGGGCGCGGGTCATTCGCTATCTCGAGCGGGCGGTCGCGAACGGCGGCGACCGCGAGGCCCGCTGGAACATGATGATGGCGGCGATGGAAGGCGCGATGGCGTTCCAGAAAGGACTCGGCGCGGTCCACGCGATGTCGCATCCGCTGGGGGCAATTCCGGGGCTGAACCTGCACCACGGCACGCTCAACGCCGTCGTCATGCCGGCGGTGCTCCGCTTCAACGAGCGGCATGTCGGCGACAAGTACGATCGGCTGCGCGCCGCCCTCGGCCTGAAGCCCGGGACCGATCTGGCGGCGTTCATCGAGGAGTTCAACCGCCGGCTCGGCCTGCCGCCGAACCTCGGCGCGATGGGCGTCAAGCGCGAGCATATTCCGGGCCTGGTCACGGCGGCGCTGGCGGACCATTGCGCCGGAACGAATCCGCGCAAAATGACGGCGGAGGATACCGAAGCCCTGTTCCTCACGGCGCTCGGGTGAGCCCCGGCCCGGGCGGAGGCGGACGGCGGCACGCGCCGGACAGCGGGAACGCATCCGCCCGCCGACCGATGATTCGCAGACTGACGGCACGGCCGACGGAAGCGCCGGGAGCATGAGGAGCCTTTACCGCAATCTGGTCGAGACGGTCGTCGCGCCGGTGCGGGCGATGCGCCTGCGCTATCTGCCGCTGCTGATGGTCTACTTCGCCTACGGCGCGAGCGGATTCTCGGCCGTCGCGGAATCCTTCTGGGTGAAGGAGAAGCTCGCGCTTTCGGCCGAGGCATTGGTGGCGCTGGGCGTGTGGCTGACGGTGCCCTGGACGATCAAGGTCGTCTTCGGGCAACTGGTGGACAGCGTGCCGCTGTTCGGCTCCCGCCGGCACGCCTACATCCTGCTCGGCGCCGGGCTGATGGCGGGCGCCAACCTGATGCTCGCCGGCGCCGCCGGCGGATGGATCGGATCGTTGCGCCCCGAGGCGGTCTATGTCGCGGCCGCGCTGATCTTCGTCCTCGGGCTCGTCATCCAGGACGTGGTCGCGGATGCGATGTCGACCGAGGTCGTCGACCGCCACGACGAGAAGGGCCGGCCGCGCCCCGAACACGAGGTCGACGCCGATCTCGGCATGGTCCAGGTGCTCGGCCGAATCGCGCTGATGCTCGGCGTGTTCGCTGTCGCCGGCCTCGGCGGCTGGCTCGCCGACATACTGCCCTACGAGGACATATTCCTTCTGGCGCTGGCCGTGCCCGCCATATCGGTGGCCGGTTCGCTGCTGGTCCGGCTCGAGACGGTCGAACACAAGCCGCTCGACTGGCGGATCCTCGGCGGCGGAATCGTGTTCGGGCTCGTCACGATCGCGATCGGCATCGGCACGATCCCCCTTGGGCAGGAGCTGATCTTCGTCCTGTCGATGGCGACGATGGCGTTCCTGCTGTGGCTGACGATCGCGGACATCGACGCGGCGGCGCGGCGGTCGATCGTCTACGCCGCGGTCGTGATCTTCGTTTTCCGCGCCATGCCGACCTTCGGCCCGGGCGCGCAATGGTGGCAGATCGACGTCCTCGGCTTCGATCCCGGTTTCTTCGGCACGCTCGGCCAGATCGGTGCGGGGATCGCCATCGTCGCGACATGGCTGTTCAGCCGGACCGTGACGGAACGGCCCGTGACGGTCGTCCTGGCGTGGCTCACGGTCCTGGGGGCTCTGCTGTCGCTGCCGACGGTCGGCATGTATTACGGCCTGCACGAATGGACGCAGCGGGTCTTCGGCTTCGGCGCCCACGGAATCGCGCTGATCGACACGTCGCTCGCATCGCCGTTCGCGCAATTGTCGATGGTGCCGATGCTGACGCTCATCGCCGTTCACGCGCCGCCGGGCCGGCGTGCGACATGGTTTGCGCTGATGGCGTCCCTGATGAATCTGGCGCTTCAGGCAGGCGCGCTCGGGACCAAGTACCTGAATCAGATCTTCGTCGTCGAACGCGGCGCCTATGGCGAGCTCGGACGCCTGATGATCACGGCCACCGCGATCGGCTTCGTCGTCCCGTTGCTGACGATCGCCCTCGTCGGCCCGCGCCTCAGGGCCGGATCATCCACGATGGCGCAGAAAGAGGTAACGGCGCCCTAAGCGTGCGGCGCCGCCGAGGCCCGCCGCAAGGGCGGTGCGCGACCGCTTGCTCCCGCGGTAACCCTCGGACTAGATTGGGAAATTCTCCGGGAGAACAAATCCTGATGGACGGAACGGGCAGTAACGATCGCAGCCGGCGCTCTCTACGATCACCGATCACGACCCGCGGGCTCGACCGTGCGCCGCATCGCGCCTTTCTTCGCGGCATGGGGCTGTCCGACGAGGATATCGGCAAGCCGTTCATCGGCGTGGTGAGCACGCATGGCGAGGTGACGCCGTGCTCGATGACGCTGGGCCCGCAGGCGCAGGAGGCCAAGATCGGAATCCGCGCCGCAGGCGGCGTTCCGCGCGAGTTCACGACGATATCGGTATCCGACGGCCTGTCGATGAACCATCTCGGCATGCGGTTCAGTCTGATCTCGCGCGAAATCATCGCCGACTCGATCGAGGCCGTCGTCCGCGCCCATGCCTATGACGGCCTCGTCGGGTTCGCCGGGTGCGACAAGACGCTGCCCGGCGTCATGATGGGGATCGTCCGTTGCAACGTGCCGTCGGTCTTCATGTATGGCGGCAGCGCGCTGCCCGGCCGCTGGCGGGGAAGGGACGTAACCGTCCTCGATGCCTACGAGGCCGTCGGTGCGGTCATGACCGGGCAGATGACGGCGGCCGAGCTCGACGAACTCGAGCACGCATGCCTGCCGACGGTCGGCTCCTGCGCCGGTCAGTTCACGGCGAATACGATGGCGATGGTGTCCGAAGCGTTGGGGCTGGCGCTGCCCGGCTCGGCGATGATGCCCGGCGTCCATGCCGAGCGCATGGCCCTTGCCCGCCAGGCCGGCGAGACCGTCATGCGCATCCTGAAGGATGGCGGGCCGTTGCCGCGTGATCTGATCACCCGCCAGAGCCTCGAGAATGCCGCGGCCGTGGTGGCCGCGACGGGCGGCTCCACCAATGCGGCGCTTCATCTGCCGGCGATCGCGCATGAGGCCGGAATTCGATTCACGCTCGACGACGTCGCCGCGGTGTTCGACCGCACCCCGCTCATCGGCGACCTGCGCCCCGGCGGCAAGTTCGTAGCCAAGGACGTGCACGAGATCGGCGGCGCCCAGGTGATCCTGCGCGCCCTGCTCGAAGGCGGATACATCCACGGCGACTGCCCGACGGTCACGGGGCGGACGATCGCGGAAGTGGCCGGCGCGGCGCGTCCGCCCGATGGCCGCGTCGTCCGCCCGACGGCCGAGGCGATCTCGCCGACCGGGGGCGTGGTCGTGCTCAAGGGCAATCTTTGTCCGGACGGCGCGCTGCTCAAGGTCGCCGGGCTGCGGCAGCTCGTGTTCGAAGGACCGGTCCGCGTCTTCGAAAACGAGGAGGACTGCATGGCCGTCGTGCGCGCGCGCAGCTACGTGCCGGGCAGCGTCCTCGTGATCCGCAACGAGGGGCCGAAAGGCGGGCCCGGCATGCGCGAGATGCTCGGCGTCACCGCGCTCATCTACGGGCAGGGCATGGGCGAGCAGGTCGCGCTGCTGACCGACGGCCGTTTCTCCGGTGCGACGCGCGGCATGTGCATCGGCTACGCGAGCCCCGAGGCGGCCGTCGGCGGGCCGATCGCGCTCCTGCGCGACGGCGATCGCGTTCGCATCGACGCGACGCAGCGCTCGATCACGGTCGCGCTGTCGGACGAGGAGCTTGCCGAGCGGCGCCGCCAATGGCGGCCGCGCGGCCCGAAGGCGCTGGGCGGATTGCTGGAGAAATACGCCGCGACCGTCGGCCCCGCAAATCTCGGCGCGGTGACGCATTCCGGCGCCATCGACTGGCCGGTCGAGGCCCCGGCATGAGGTGCGCGGGCCATTGAATCCAAAAAAAATGGGGAGAAAGACAATGAACAGGCGAATGTTCGTTTCGGGCGCCGTGGCCGCGCTTGCGCTTCTTGGCGCGGCGTGGTCGGAGCCGTCGGCGGCGCAGCAGACGACGACGCTGCGCGTCGGCAACTGGCTGCCCAACCATCATCTGATCGTCAAGGGCATCATCGAGCCCTGGGCGCGCGCCATCGAGCGCGAGACGAACGGCACGCTCAAGTTCGACATCATGACGTCGTCGATCGGCCGGCCGCCGGAGTTCTTCGATTTCGTGAAGAACGGCGTTATCGACGTCGGCTACGGGGTGTCCGGACACAATCCCGGACGCTTCACGATGACCCAGGTCATGGACCTGCCCTTCATGTCGCCGGATCCGTGGTCCGGCGCGGCCGCGGCATGGACGACATACCAGCGCTACGGCGAACGCTACAAGGAACATGCCGGCGTCAAGATCGTCGGGCTGTGGGTCCACTCCACGCCGGGCATTCACATGCGCGGCGAGCCGATCCGGACGATCGAGGATCTCAAAGGCAAGAAGATCCGCGTCGGCGGCAACGTGACGGGGCGGATCATTGCGGCACTCGGCGGCACGCCCGTCCAGCTTCCGCCGACCGAGGCGCAGCAGGCGATGCAGTCCGGGGTCGCCGACGGCATCACGTTCCCGATCGAGTCGATCGAGTTCTTCAAGATCACGCCGGTGATCAAGGCGACGACCGAGATTCCGGGCGGCCTCTATACCGACACGTTCTGGCTGGGAATCAACGAAGCCAGGTGGAACGCGCTGTCGCCGCAGCACAAGGCCGCGATCGAGAAGCACTCCGGGATGGCCGTGGCGATGAACTCAGGCTGGGCATGGACCAACGGCGACGAGGTCGGGCGCGCGGCCTTGAGGAAGAACAACGTCAACTTCGTCACGCTGCCGCCGGCCGAGGTCGAGAAGGCGAAGGCGGCACTCAAGGAACTCGAGGCAGAGTGGCTCGCCGAGGCCAAGAAGCGGAACCTGCCGGGCGAGGAGATCATCGCCTACGCCCGCGCCATGGTGGATCTCTACCGCGCCGAAAAGCGCGTCAACGTTCCGTGACGGGTCTACAGAACGTCGGGGAAGGGGGCACGCCCGGCGCCGCCCCGGCCGCCGAACTCGGTCGGCCGGGGCGGATCCTCTCCGCGGTCGTCGGCGGCATGATCCTGGTGATGATGGTCGTGACGGCGATCGACGTGGCCGGGCGCTACTTCCTCAACGCGCCGCTGTTCGGCGCGTTCGAAATGACGGAAATCCTCATGGGACTGGTGGTGTTCGCCGGCATGCCGCTCACCACGGCCGCACGCGAGCACATCGTCGTCAACTTCCTCGAGAACGTCGTGTCGGCGCGGGTCCGGTTCATCCAGGCCGCGATCGGCGACGTCATCTCGGCCGCCGTCACCGCGATCATGACGTGGCGGATCTTCGTCCGCGGACAGAACCTGATCGAGGTCGGCGAGACGACCCTGCTGCTCGGGGTCGGCAGGGGGTATATCGCGATCGCCATGGCGGTGATGCTGGGCGTGACGACGCTCGTCTTCCTCTACGCGGCGGTCATGGCGCTGCGGGCGGCGCGGACATGATCGGCGCCTGGGAGCTTGCGCTCTACGCGTTCGGGGCGCTCACCCTTCTTCTGCTGGCCGGCGTGCCGATCGCGTTCGCCATGACCCTCGTCGGTGTCGGCGGCGTGGTCTCGCTCATCGGCTGGACTCCCGCCCTGGCGCTGCTCGGCCAGATCCCGGTCTCGAACACGATGAGCTATGAGCTCTCGGTCGTGCCGATGTTCATCCTGATGGGCACGTTCATCGCGCGGTCGGGAATCTCGGCGGACCTCTATGCCGCCTGCAATGCCTTCGTCGGGCACCGGCGCGGCGGCCTTGCGATCGCGACGATTCTGGCCTGCGGCGCTTTCGCCGCGGTGTGCGGGTCGGCCATCGCGACCGCGGCGACCTTCTCGAAGGTCTCGTATCCCTCGATGCGGCGATACGGCTATCACGAGGGACTGGCCAGCGCGGCCATTTGTGCCGGCGGGACGCTGGGCATCCTGATTCCGCCCTCGGTGATCATGGTGATCTACGGCATCATGACGGGGACGGACATCGCGAAGCTGTTCATCGCCGGCATCGTGCCGGGGCTGATCGCGGTCGGCCTTTATGCCGCCACCGTGCAATATCTGGTCTGGCGGAATCCGGCCGCCGGTCCGCGGGGCGAGCGCGTCGCGTGGCCCGAGCGCTGGCGGCTGCTGGGCCGTGTCGGGCCGGTGGTGGCGCTCTTTGCCCTGATCATGGGCGGGCTCTATTTCGGCGCGTTCACGGCGACCGAAGCGGCAGGCGTGGGCGCCTTCGGCGCATTCTGCTTCGCGGCATGGCGTGGCACGCTGTCGGCGCGCGACTTCCTGGACTGCGCCGTCGAAACGGCGCGGATCACCGCCGCGCTGTTCGCGATCCTGATCGGCGCGCTGCTGTTCTCGCAATTGATGAACTTCGGCAGTTTGCCCCGCGCCCTGCAGGACTTCGTGACGGGTTTCGGCGTCCAGCCGTACGTCGTGATCGTCGCGATCTGCGCGCTGTATATCGCGCTCGGCACCTTCTTCGAGGAGCTGTCGATGATTCTCCTCACGGTGCCGATCTTCTTCCCGCTCATCACCGGGCTCGGCTTCGATCCGATCTGGTTCGGCGTCGTCATCGTGATGGTCGTCGAGATGGGCCTGATCAGTCCGCCGGTCGGCATGAACCTGTTCGTGGTGCAATCGATCCTCAAGATTCCGGTCGGCACGCTGTATCGCTGGATCACGCCCTTCGTCCTCGCCGACATCCTCCGGCTCGCCCTCGTCGTCGCGGTGCCGGGTCTCGTTCTGCTGCTGCCGCGGCTTTCGGGATGAACGGTCCATCGCAGCGCGCCTGGGTGCGGCTGGCGTCGGGGCGCCGCATCGATCTTCTCAATCCGTCGCCGCTGGATTTCGAGGACGAGGACCTCGCCATCGGCCTGTCCCGAACGCCGCGCTGGGGCGGGCATTCGGTCTGGGAATGGCCGATGTCCGTGGCCCAGCACTCGCTGCTGGTGCTGGAGATCGCCAAGGCGGGACACCGGCAGGGGCTTTCGGAAAGGCTGCAGCTCGCGGCATTGCTTCACGACGCCTCGGAGGGCCTGATGGCCTTCGACCCGATCTCGCCGGTGAAGCCTTTCCTCGGCAACGGCTACCGGTCCCTCGATGGCCGGCTGCAGGCCGTCGTCCACCTGCGCTATGGACTGCCGGCGCAGCTTCCGGCGGACTGGACCGCATTGATCAAGAACGCCGACCGCGCGGCCGCGGCGGCGGAAGCACGGCATGTCGCCGGCTGGACTCCGAAGGAGATCCGTCAGGCGCTCGGTATCACCAGCCGAGCACCGTCGGCAGATCCGCTCGTGCGCCGCTATGGCGGGACGCCCTGGGAACCCTGGCCCGCCAGGGTTGCCGCGGAAAGATTCTGCGCCGCCCTGACAGCTTTGAAGGACCGCTGAATCCCGCCGGAATCAGTGACCTGCCTGGGACGGCCTCAATCCATCATCGACGGCAGGACCAGCGTGATCCACGGGAAGGCGACGAGAAGGGCGAGCCGGATGATGTCGGCCAGGACGAACGGTATGACACCGCGCATGACGGTGCCCTGCGGCACGTCGCGTGCGACGCCCTGGACGACGAAGAGGTTCATGCCGACCGGCGGGCTGATCAGGCCGATCTCGACGATGGTGACGATCAGGATGCCGAACCAGATCGGATCGAAGCCGAGCGATTTGATCAGCGGAAACACGAACGGGATGGTCAGGAGGATCATCGACAGCTCCTCGAAGAAGGTGCCGAGGACCACGTAGAAGGCAAGAATGAGCACGAGCACGACGTAGGGGTCGAGGCCCGACCCCTCGATCGTGGCGACCAGAAGCTGCGGCAGGGTCGAAACGTCCATGAAGTAGTTGAAGACGTTCGCGCCGATCAGGATGAGAAAGATCATCCCGGTCGTCGATGCCGTTTCGGCGATGCATTCCCGCATGACCGTCTTGTTCAGGCGTTTGCGGGCAAGCGCGAACGCGAAGGCGCCGAACGCGCCGACAGCGGCCGCTTCGGTCGGTGCGAACCAGCCGAAATAGATGCCGCCGATCACGACGGCGAACAGCAGGATGACGTCCCAGATCCGACGCACGGCCGCAAGCGTCTGCCGCCAATCATAGCGCGGTCCGGCGGGGCCCAGCTTCGGATTGCGCCAGGTCACGAAGGCGATCGCGGCCATATAAAGGGCCGTGGCAAGCAGGCCCGGCAGGACGCCGGCGATGAACAGCTTGCCGATCGACGTCTCCGTCAGCAGCCCGTAGATCACCATGATGATGCTCGGCGGGATCATGATGCCGAGGGTGCCGCCGGCCGCGATCGCGCCGGTCGCGAGCGAATCGGCATAGCCGCGCCGGCGCATCTCCGGCAGCGCCACCCGGCACATGGTCGCGGCCGTGGCGATCGACGAACCGCAGATCGCGCCGAACCCGGCGCAGGCGCCGACCGTCGCCATGGCAAGCCCGCCCCGCAGGTGACCGAAGAATGCATAGAAGCCGTCGTACAGATTGCGCGACAGGCCGGCATGCGTCGCGAAAACGCCCATCAGGACGAAGAGCGGAACGACCGACAGCGTATACGGAAAGACCGCCTGGAACGGCGCCGAGCCCATGACGAAGCCCAGCGCATCGAATCCGTTGATGAGCCCGAAGCCGATCGCGCCGACGCTGCCCATCGCGATGGCAACGGGAACCCGGAGCGCGATCAGTACGAGAAGGGCGGCGAGGCCGAGGAGGCCGATGGTTGAAGCATCCATTAGGACGATTACCTGACGGGATCCTCGCCGCTCGCCGCAATGATCGCCTGGCGCAGGGCGATCGCGGCCGCGGCGGCGATCGAAAGGGCAGAGCCGGCCAGCAGCGGGATCCAGTAGAGCAGGATCGGGATGCCGATGGTTTGCGAGCGATCGCCGTAATCGTACTGCTGAATGGCCTGATCCCATCCATAGCGCAGGACCGCGGCCATGAACGCGATCGTGATCACGGCCGCGACGAACTTCAGCGCGGCGACACCCCGCCGCGGCAAGTGGTCCGTGACGAGCTCGATGACGATGTGGCTCTCGGTGAAGAAGGCGAACGGGATGGCCATAAACACCGCGCCCATCACGAGCAGCTGGGTAATGTCGACCGTGCCGGCGATCGCGACGTTCACTGTCCGCCTCAGCGCGACGTCGACGACGGTTACGAGCATGGTCACGATCAACATGAAGACACCGAGGGAGGCGAACCCTCGGGTCATGACGGCAAGGCCACGATATATGGTCTGAAACATCAGGCCGACTCAGAGACAATCGCCGGGCGGCTGCGAGGCCGCAGCCGCCCGGCGGTCGGCGTCAGGACTTCTTTTCGAACTGCGCGACGAGGCGGCGTGCCTCGTCATAGATCTCGCGCACGTTCTTCACGCCCTGGTCCTCGATGGACTTGAGGTACGCCTCGGTCATCGGCGTCAGCGCGTCGCGCCACCGATTGCGCTCCTCGTCGGACAGGCGGACGATCACGTTGCCCCGGGCCTTGGCCTGATCCAGGCCGGCCTGATCCCACTTGTTCCACCACGGACCGAACTTCGGAATCAGCGCGTCGCCCGAAATGGCATCGATGGCCTGCTTCACGTCAGCCGGAAGGCTGTCGTACTTGCGCTGGTTCATGACGAAGAAGAACGACACCGTATAGGTGCGCGCGTCGAGGTGATACTTGAGAACCTCGGCGAGCTTGAAGGATGCGACCGGATCCCACGGGAACACGGCGCCATCGATCGCGCCCTTCTGCAGATTCTCGTAGACCTGACCCGGCGGCAGGCCGACCGGTGTCGCGCCGAGATATTCGAGCATCATCTGCACGGCCGGCGACGGTGCCCGGATGCGAAGCCCCTTGAGGTCGGCGAGCTGGGTGATCTGCTTTTCGCGGGTATGGATCAGGCCGCCGTTGTGCGCATGCAGCGCGAGCACCTTCACACCCGGATACTCTTCCTTGAGGTACTTGGGATAAAGCGCCCACAACGTGCGGGTCGCAACGTCGGCGTTCTCGGTCAGGAAGGGAAGATCGATGACCGACGTGCGCGGAAACCGCCCGCGCGGGATTCCGTGCAGACCGTGGGCAATGTCGATCACGCCGGCCTTGACCTGGTCATACTGCCGCGCGACGTCACCGAAGGACGATCCGCCCGGGAAGACGGTGACCTTTACCTTGTTGTTCGTCCGGCGCTCCAGCTCCCGCGCCCACGGCTCGATGAAGTCGGTATGGATGCCGTGGACCGCCGGCAGGAAATGACTGACCTTGAGTTCGATCGTCTGTTGCGCATCAGCCTGGCGGCCGACCAGCATCGCGCCAACAGCAATCAACGAGGCGGAAAAAATTTTAAACCAACGCATCTGGCCTCCCTATGGAGCAAGGGCCTGACGGCCCGTTCTTGGCTGAACGCAACGGCCTGACGCAATCAGGCAGTTCGGACGGAAAGCAGCATCGCGATCCGGGTTTACTAGTTTCACCTGAAACCAATGTCAACCGCAGGTCGCCGGCCGGACATCGAAACGTTCCGGCCGCGACACGGTGTCACGGTAGTACCCGGTTGCGCGCTATGCGGCCACCTTTTGCGCGAGGCGCTGGTGGACGCGCGGCATGACTTCCTCGGCCATCAGGCGCATGGAGTTGTGCACCAGTTCCTCCGGCATCAGGCCGAAGTTCTGCAGCGCCATGACGTGCCGGATGCCCATCTCGTGGAGACGTACCATCTTGTCGACGACCGTGTCGACCGAACCGAACAGGCCGAGACCGGAACGCATGATGTCGTCATAGACCTGTCGCTTCGCGTAGAGCCGGGTGGCGACATACAGGTCGAAAGCTTCGGCGGCCTCGCGGCGGCAGGCCTCGTCGCTTTCCGCGACGTGGGTATGGAAGGCGAACACGCCGTCATCGTCGCTGGGCGGAAGGCCGGCCTCGGCGCGGCCGCGCCGGAACTCGGCCACCATCGGACCGATCTCCTCGAAGCGGTCGACCGATGCGTATGGCACGCACATAATGTTGTTGCCTTGGCGTCCGACGTGGTAGGCGCCCTCCTGCTTCAGGATGGCGACATAGATCGGGATCGACGGCTGGACGGGCAGGACGTTGATCTGCACCGCCTCGAGCGTATTGAACTTTCCCTTGTAGGTTATCCGCTCGCCGGCCAGGGCGCGCTTGAGGATCGCGAGGTTCTCGTCGAAGCGCTCGCGCTTTTCGGCGGGATCGATGTGATAGCCCTCGAATTCGTGCTTGAGATAACCGGAGCCGACGCCGAGCACCATGCGCCCGCCGGAGAGCACGTCGACCATCGCGTAACTCTCCGCGACCGTCAGCGGATTGTGAAACGTCAGGATGGAGATCGCCGAACCCAGACGCAGGCGCGTCGTGCGCTGCGCCAGGGTCGAGAGCATGACGGCCGGGTTCGGAACCGCCCCGTACTCATGGAAATGATGCTCGGCCACGAAAAACGTGTCGTAGCCGAGGCGGTCGGCAAGCTCCGCCTGCGCGATGACCTCGCGATAGAGCTGGGGCACGGACCGCCCCCGGGTCGGATAGTGGTCCTGCACCGAGAAGATCGAGAGGCGCATGTCGCTGGCGCGGCCAGTCGCCCTGTCCTGAGTCATGCCAGCGTGCGGAGTTCCCGTCATCGTCGCTCTCCCTGTTGCTAAATAGTAAACTGATTGCATATTCTTGAATCACGTGTTCCGAGTCAAGGGTGCACGGAGGATCACACGGAGGATCAGAGGTGGACACAAAACGCGGTGGCCGTTCCGCCGGCGCGCCGGCGGAACGGCAAGGTATCCAGTCGGTGGAATTCGGCGCGCAGCTGCTGCGTGCGCTGGCCGAGGCGCCGGCCGCGCTGGGATTGAAGGAGGTGGCGGGCCGCGCGGGCATGTCGGCGAGCAAGGCGCACCGCTATCTCGTCAGCCTCATCAGGGTCGGCCTGGTTCAGCAGGATGCGATGACCGGGCGCTACGATCTCGGCACGCTTGCGCTCACCGTCGGCCTCGCGGCGCTCGGACGGCTCGACCCTGTAAAGGTCGGCAGGTGGGCCGCGGCGGCATTCCGGACGCGCGTCGACGAGACGGTACTGATCGCCGTCTGGGGCAATCGCGGACCGACCGTCGTCGGCTGGGAAGAGAGCAGCAAGCCCGTTACGGTGAACGTCAGGGTCGGTTCGGTAATACCCTTGCTGTCATCGGCCACCGGCCGGGTTTTCCTGGCGCATGCGCCGGCGGAGCATACGCGGGCGCTCGTCGAGGCCGAGCTCGCGGATCTTCGCGCACGCCGCCCCGACGACCTCGACGCACTGGCGCCGGACCGCCTTGTCGCCGAGGTGCGGCGCTACGGGTTGGGCCGCGTCGATGGCGATCTGCTGCCCGGTATCAGCGCGCTTGCAGCCCCGATCTTCGACCATGCCGGGCGGCTCAGCCTCGTGCTCACCGCGCTCGGCCATCACGGCGTTTTCGACAGCCGGTGGGATGGTGTCGTCGCGACGACGTTGAAGGAGATCGCGGCGGCGGCGAGTCGCCGCCTCGGGGCCGGTGTCGCTGCCGACACGGCGGCATAGCGTCGGCGGGATCGCGCTTCAGCGTCGCTGCCGTCCGTGCGGAACCGTTACGATGCACTCTGGGCCGATCCATCGGAACTGACCGCCCATCAGCCGGGACAGACTTTGCGTAAGCTGGGCGCCCAGTCCACCGCTGCGGTCCGGATCGAAGTCGGGCGGCAGGCCCGGCCCCTGATCCGCAACCGACAGCCGCAGGACTCCGCCGCCGGCCGTGAAGTCGACCCGTATGGGGCCAAGGCCATGTTTGATCGCATTGGTGACGAGTTCGGTCGCGATCAGGCCAAGCGACGTTGCGACGCGAATCGGGACTTTCGCCCGTTGTGTCCGCACGTCGAGCTGGCGCCCCGCCGGCAGAATCGACTTTGCCAGTTCGTCGCACAACGTTCGCAGGTAGCTGCCGAACTCGACGACGTCGAAATCCTCCGTCCGGTACAGCTGATCGTGAACGCGGCCGATGGCCATGACGCGCCGGATCGTGGCATCGATGCGCCGCTGCGCCTCGGACGAGGCCGTCGCGCGCCTCTCCATGCGAAGCACCGCGGTAATCGCCTGCACGCTGTTCTTGACGCGATGGTGCACCTCGCTCAGCAGCAGCTTGGCCCGTGAGAGGGCGAGGCTGAGTTCTTCCTCGGTCTGCTTGCGCTCGGTGATGTCCTGGGCGATTCCACCGACGCGATGCACCTTTCTGTGCACGTCCGTGATCGGGAAGGCGCTGTTGCGAATCCAGCGGACGGTTCCGTCCGGCCGCACGATCCGGTACTCGAAGGTACGCTTTTCGCCCGTGCGGATTCCCGGCAGTATCGCGCGCACCGCGTCGCGATCCTCGATGTGGATCGAATCGAGCCAGTTACCCGCGTCCCGCATGATCTTTTCGCGGCTTTGTCCCCAGATCCGCTCGTAGCTCGCGCTGACGTACTCGAGGCGGTTCTCGTCGACGTTGAAGATCCACGCCACGTCCTGGGAACTGTCGGCGAACTGCCGGAACCGCTCCTCGCTTTCACGAAGTGCATGGGCGGCGCGGCGCCGCTCGGTGATGTCCTCGGCGACACCGACGATGCGGAGCAGGGCACCCGAACCATCGGTAATCGGAAACCCGCGATCGCGGATCCACCGGACGGTTCCGTCCGGGCGCACGATCCGGAACTCCTCGTCATACGTGCCGCTCTCGACTCTCGTGATCAGGGCTGCCTTGAGGCGCGCTTGATCGGCGGGGTGAATCGTGTTGAACCAAGTCTTGGTACTCTCGTAGACGCGGCTTCGCGGCATGCCCCACACGGATTCGAAGGCCGGAGACAGGTACAGGACTTTCCGCGTCTCGGGATCCCAGATCCAAAAGACGTCGTCGATGGTCTCGGCAAGCTGGCGGAAGCGCTCCTCGCTTTCGCGCAAGGCGCGTTCGGTACGATGGTGGTCGCTCACGTCGGTGAGAAGCCCGAGTATCTGCCGCGGGCGACCGTCGTCATGTCGCGCGAAAACGATCTCACGGTTGTGGAACCAGCGCCACGTGCCATCGGCGTGCCGCAGCCTGAACTCCCGTTCGATCGTCTCATCGTCCGAGACCCTGGCGAACACGAGCCGCTTGCCGAGGATCTGGCGCAGATCGTCGCGGTGAATGAGCGACCTTATCGCCTGGCCGCGCAGTTGACGAATCTCGGCCTCGGAGTAGCCGAGCACGGTCTTGATCCGGCCGTTGATGTAGACGTTGCGATGCTCGACGAGGTCGTAGATGTAGACAATGTCCGGCGTGACTTCGGCAATGCGGCGGAACAGTCGCTGACTGTCGCGCAGCGCCATTTCCGTCCGCTTGCTGTCCGTGATGTCGGACGTGACGCCGATCAGGCGGCGCGGCTTGCCGTTCTCATCCCGAAGCACGCGGCAGGACGATGCGAGCCAGCGTCGACCGCGATGAGGGTGGTTGATCCGGAACTCGATGCGGAAATCGCGGCCGGACTGGATATGCTCATGAAGGGTACGCGCCACGTCCGCGCGATCTTCCGGCACGATCGACGCAAGCCAGTTCTCGTACGAGGGCGGTGTCGAGCTCTCCAGCCCGAGCAGTTCGCGAAATTCGTCCGACCAGAAGCATTCATCCGTGGCAATATCCCACTGCCACGTCACCGCCCCGGCGCACTCGAGCGCTAAGTCGAGGAGCTGCGCGAGTTCGTCGGCGCTATGTTCAGCGCTGCCGACTGGGAGTTCGGCCCCAATCGCCCGTGGAGCCATAATGTCCCCCTCCGCCGACATTAGAACTCGACCGGGCAAGGATGCCAAGCAACTTGGAGGCCTATCCCCCAATTGGACTAGTCATATCGCAAGAATTCCCGAAAGATTGAATAGCCTTCGTTGAAGCGGATTGAGGCCCGGCCATTCGGGCTCGGTCCGTTTATGGGCGATCATTGGGGGACAGCAGGTGATTTCCTGCGGGAAACCGGCTCCATGGACTTCGAGCTGAGCCAGGATCAGAAGGGCATCCGCGCCGCCGTGCAGAAGATCTGTGCGGCGTTCGGGCTTGACTATTGGCTGCAACGGGACCGCGACGGCGGCTTTCCGGAGGAGTTCCATGCCGCGCTGGCGCGGGACGGATGGCTTGGCATTGCCATGCCGGAGCATTGCGGGGGCGCCGGACTCGGCATAACCGAGGCGGCCATCCTCATGCAGACGATCAGCCAGTCAGGCGCGGGATTTTCAGGGGCCTCCGCCGTCCACATGAACATCTTCGGGCTGCAGCCCGTCGTAAAGTTCGGTACGCCCGAACAGCAGGCACGGATGCTGCCGCCCCTCATTCGCGGCGAGGACCGCGCCTGCTTCGCGGTGACGGAACCGGATGCCGGCCTCAATACGCTTCGGATAAGGACATACGCCGCGCGCGACGGCGACCATTACGTGATCCATGGTCAAAAGATCTGGATCTCGACGGCCCAGGTGGCGAACAAGGTTCTTCTCCTGGCGCGTACCACGCCGGTCGAACAGGTGACCGAGCCCACGGGCGGGCTGAGCCTGTTCTACACGGACCTCGACAGACGCTTCGTCGAGGTCCGCGAAATCGAGAAGATGGGCCGCAAGGCGGTCGATTCGAATCAGGTGTTTTTCGACGGGTTGCGCGTGCCGGTCGCCGACCGGATCGGCGATGAGGGCAAGGGATTTACCTACATTCTCCACGGCCTCAATCCGGAGCGCATCCTTATCGCAGCCGAAGCGGTCGGCCTCGGCCGGGCTGCCCTCGAGCGCGCCGCGCGATATGCCGGCGAACGGATCGTCTTCGACCGGCCGATCGGTCAGAATCAGGCAATCCAGCATCCGCTGGCCCGCTGCTGGATGGAGCTCGAGGCCGCAGACCTAATGGTCTTCAAGGCGGCGACGCTCTACGACCGCGGTCAGCCCTGCGGTGCCGAGGCGAACGCCGCGAAATATCTGGCGGCGGAGGCGTGTTTCCGGGCCTGCGAAACCGCGATCCTGACACTCGGCGGCATGGGCTACGCGAAGGAGTATCACGTGGAGCGATTCCTTCGCGAGGCGTGGATTCCGCGGCTGGCGCCCGTCAGCCCGCACCTGATCCTCTGCTATATTGCGGAAAAAGTGCTGGGATTGCCGAAATCGTACTAGACGGCGGCCCAGGGAAAGGCTTGGCGCCGATGCCTGGGATGCATCGGCGCCAGGGAAGGGGACCGCGAATCGCGGCCCGTCACCGCTGCTTGATGTAACCCTGAATGAACTGCGGCAGGGCGAAAGCGCCGCGATGGACTTCCGGCGTGTAGTACTTGGTCTTGAGCCGGGCCGCCTTGAAGCGCTTCGTCAGCGTCGCGAGCGTCGTCTCGCGCAGCTTTCTGTTGTTGGTCGCCCAGCCGAGGGTCATGAACCCGCCGTAGTAGCTCGGCACGGCGGCGACGTAGAAGCCCACGTCCTTGAACGACTTCTTGCGCCGCCGGTACGTCATCGACACTTCGTCCGGCTGCATGAACGGGACGCCGTTCTGGTTCACGAGGACGCCGCCGTCGGTCAAGCAGCGGCGGCAATTCCGATAGAACTCCTCGGTGAACAGGACTTCGCCCGGTCCCATGGGGTCGGTCGAGTCGACGATGATGACATCGTATCGGTCCTTCGTCTCCGCGACGAACTTCGCCCCGTCGGCGATGACGAGGTCGGTTCGCTTGTCGTCGAAGGCCTTCTGCGGGATCGACGGCATGTACCGGAGGCACATGTCGACGACGCCGCGGTCGATCTCGACCATCGTGACCTTCTGGACGTCCTTGTGTCGCAGCGTCTCGCGCAGAATGCCGCCGTCGCCGCCACCGATGATGAGCACCTTGCGCGCCTTGCCGTGGGCAAGGATCGGCACGTGCGTCATCATCTCGTGATAGACGAACTCGTCCTTTTCCGTGACCTGGATGACGTCGTCCAGGGCAAGCACCCGACCGTAGGTCGGCGTCTCGAAGATCACCAGGTCCTGGTGCTCGGTCCGCTCGCGATAGATGATCTGCGAGATCTGGAACGTCTGCCGTACGTGCGGGAACAGCTTTTCCTGGAACCAGCCGTCGGCAAGGTCGCCGTTCTTCGGCTGGCTCACGCGATCACTCCGCGCTTCTGTTCGGAGATCTGGACGGAGGCCGGCTCGAATGCGCGGCGGATCACCGGGATCGCCTTGTACGGATCGCAGGCGCCGCACATGAAGATGTCGATCGCCGCGTAGCCGCGTTCCGGCCAGGTGTGGATCGAGATGTGACTCTCCGCCAGCACGGCCACGCCCGACAGGCCGGCGTTCGGGCCGAAGTGGTGCAGGTGGACGTGCAGCAGAGTCGCACCGGCCGCGCTCGTCGAGTCGCGCAGCATGGCGTCGGTGATCGTAAGATCGCCAAGGTTCTTGGCCCCCCAGAGCTCCACGAGCAGGTGGGTGCCGGCAAACTTCACGCCGTTGCGTTCGACGAAGTAATCCTTCGCGGGAGTCGGCTCGGCCTGCGCCGGAGTCTGAGCAACCGCCAGTGGCTGCGCCGACGAAACAGTCGCCTGCGCCTTCATCGCTGCGGCGCTGCCACGCCGCCCACCCGTCACCACTCCCAACTTATGGACCGACGCCTTCGCCATCTCTTTCCATCATCCTCCTGTCCCGAAAGAGATAAGGATTACGAGGATCGCTATTTGGGACCAAAGCCCCCCCGATGCAAGAAAAAACTAAGCGCCGACCGTAAATTTTCCCTCGGCGCGCGGCAATATCGCGCCCGGCGCGGGCTCTCGGGCCTTTCCGGCGGCGGCGCGTTCAGGAAGGAACGGTCGAGTCAGAACTGATCGTCAGCGACTCGGAGGATGCTGTCGGCGCCGCGCGTGACGGGATGAAGCAGCATGGGCGCCTGACTGAGGAAATGGTCGGCATAGAAACGCGCCGTGGCGATCTTGGTTTCGCAGAACGCCCGGTCGCCCGCGGCGCCGTCGGCAACGGCCCGCTGGGCCGCGAGCGCCGCCTTCGCCATCAGGTACCCGCCGGCGACGGTGCCAAACAGCCGCAGATACGGCACCGCCCCCGCCGCGACCGCGCGCGGCTCCTGCCGCTGGGTCGCGACGATCCATCCAGTTGCGTCGCGGAGCGCCGACACGCCGGCGGCGAGCTGGGCGCCGATTTTGGCGAGATCCTCGCCGGGGGCGGTGGCCAGTTTCGCCTCGAGGGCTCCCACCTCGTCGAGGAAGGCTTGCGCGGCGGCACCTTCGTCGCGGCCGATCTTCCGGAAGACGAGGTCGTTTGCCTGGATGCCGTTGGTGCCTTCGTAGATCGGGGCGATTCGCGCATCCCGCAAGTGCTGCGCGGCGCCGGTCTCCTCGATGAAGCCGACGCCACCGTGCACCTGGACGCCGGTCGACGCGACTTCGACGCCGAGATCCGTGCACCATGCCTTCGCCACCGGGGTCAGCAGGTCGGCGAGCGCCTGCTGGCGGGCGCGTTCCCCGGCATCGGGGTGGCGCCTGGCGAGGTCGAGAGCGGCAAATGCGTAGTAGGTGAGGGCACGCCCCGCTTCTGTCGCCGCCCGCATGGTCAGCAACATGCGGCGGACGTCCGGGTGATTGATGATGGCGACCGCCTCTGGGGAACGGCCGGCAAGATCCCGCCCCTGAATCCGGGCCCTGGCATAGTCGCGCGCCTGCTGGTACGCACGCTCGGCAATCGCGACGCCCTGAAGCCCGACGTTGAGGCGGGCATTGTTCATCATCGTGAACATGTACTCGAGGCCGCGGTTCTCCTCGCCCACGAGAAACCCGATGGCGCCGTCATTGTCGCCGTAAGCCATGACGGCCGTCGGCGACGCCTTGATCCCGAGTTTGTGTTCCAACGAGACGCACCGCAGGTCGTTGCGGCCCTGCAGCCTGCCATCGGGGCCGACCAGGATCTTCGGCACGATGAAAAGCGAGATGCCGCGCGTCCCGGCCGGGGCGCCCGGGGTTCGCGCGAGGACCATATGGATGATGTTGTCGGCGAGATCGTGTTCGCCATAGGTGATGAAGATCTTCTGACCGGTTATCCGGTAATGGCCGTCGGCCGGCACGGCCCGCGTGCGCAGCGCCCCGACGTCGGAGCCCGCCTGCGGCTCGGTCAGGTTCATCGTTCCGGTCCATTCGCCCGAAATCATCTTCGGCAGGAACAGGCGCTTCTGCTCCGGCGAACCATGTGCCTGCAACAATTCCACGGCACCTTGGTTGAGGAGCGGGCAGAGGCCGAACGACATGTTGGCTGACTGCCACATTTCCTGGATGGCCGTGGCGACCACCCATGGAACGCCTTGCCCGCCATACTCGGGATCGAAGGGGACGCTGTTCCAACCGCCGTCGACGTACTTGCGATAGGCGTCGCGCCAGCCCGGCGGCGTGCGGACCACGCCGTTCTCCAGCACCGAACCGATACGGTCGCCGGACGCATTCAGCGGCGCCAGTTCCTCTTCCGCCAGTTTGGCGGCCTGCTCGAGCATCTGGGCGACGAGCTCGGGCTCCGCCGCCTCGCCCCCAGGCAGGGCGGCGATGCGTTCAAGTCCCGCAAGCTCGCGCAGGACGAACTGCATGTCCTTGAGCGGTGCAACGTAGGTCATTCGATTACCTTGCCTGGATTCATGATGCCTTTCGGATCGAGAGCGCGCTTGAGCGTTCGCATCAGTTCGATGGCCACCGGCGACTTGTAGTGGACGAGCTCGTCGCGCTTGAGTCGGCCGATTCCGTGCTCGGCCGAGATGCTGCCGCCGAGTTCGGCGACGATATCGTGGACGATCCGGTTGAATTCCGCCCAGCGGGCCAGGTAAGTGCCCCGGTCGGCACCGACAGGCTGGCTCAGATTGAAGTGGATGTTGCCGTCGCCGACGTGACCGAAGGCAACCACCCGGATGCCGGGCAGGGCCGCCTCGCAGGCACTGGTGGCGCGTGCGATGAACTCAGGCACTTTCGAGACGGGTACGGACACGTCGTGCTTGATGCTGCCGCCTTCCGGCTTCTGCGCCTCCGTCAGTGTCTCGCGCAGCCGCCAGAGCGCCCTTGCCTGCTCGCCGGAGGCGGCGATGGTTGCATCGCGCACCAGACCGGCCTCGGCAGCCTCGGCCAGAACGGCTTCAACGCTGGTGCGCAGGCCGCCGGTCGCCTCTCCGGACGACGCTTCCATGAGGACGTACCAGGGATGCTGGTCGGCAAGAGGATCGGCCGTCCCGGGGATGTGCCGCAGCGCCATCTCGAGCACGGTCCGCGAGATCAGTTCGAACGCGGTGACGCAGTCGCCCGTACCGGCTCGCAGCCGGGCGAGCAGCTCGATCGCGGCCGCCGGATCGGGAACACCGATGAAGGCGGTTTCGATGCTGCACGGCCGCGGGAACAGCTTGAGGACGGCGGCCGTGATGATGCCGAGCGTTCCCTCCGCACCGATGAAGAGCTGTTTCAGGTCGTAGCCGGTATTGTCCTTGCGCAGTCCCGTGAGCCCGTCCCAGATCCGCCCGTCCGGCAGGACGACCTCCAGACCAAGTACGAGGTCGCGGGCCATGCCGTAGCGCAGGACCCCAATTCCGCCCGCGTTCGTCGACAGATTGCCGCCGATCTGGCACGTGCCCTCGGCGCCGAGGCTCAAGGGAAAGAGCCGATCGGCCTGTTCGGCGGCCTGCTGCACGTTGGCGAGGATGCACCCGGCCTCGACCGTAATCGTATAGTTAAGCGGATCGACGGCCCGGACGCGGTTCATCCGCGACAGGCTCAAGACGATTTCGTCGCCCCGCTCATGCGGCACGCCGCCGCCGACGAGGCCCGTATTGCCGCCCTGCGGCACAATCGGGAGCTCGGCCTCGGCACAGATGCGCACGATATCGGCGACCTGCGACGTCGAGGCCGGGCGAACGACCATCAGCGCGCGGCCGCGATAGAGGCCGCGCTCCTCGACCAGATGCGGCGCCATTTCGGCCGGATCGGTGGTCCAGCCGGTCGGTCCCACGACCGCCCGGATTCGGTCGAGCGCTTCTGCCAGGACGATTTCACGCACGGATGGAAGCATCGTCATGCCCACTTCATTACACGGCCTGTCCGGGCGGGCCAAGGCGGGTGTCCGCAAGCCGCCGCCATCCCGGCCGATCCGGTCGCCCGAGGGCTCCGGCTGCCACCGGATCTGTCGCGCCGGGGCCGGATCATCATGGAGGGACCCGGACCGCCCGTAAACGGCCCGTCAGTGCTGGAATCGCTCGGCAGATCGCGTCGATCCAAGGGCGGCCAAGGGCCCGGTCATGACGATCGGCGAGATCAAAGAAATCGCGACGACGATCGCTGCGGCGGTGAAGGCGCAGGGAGCCGCGACGCACGAGATCGCCCACAAAGGCCGGGAAGCGGCGCGCGGCACGGCCGAGGTTTCGTCTGACGGCTGCGGCGCCGCCAGGATCAGGTCGAACTTGGGACATGCGAGGCAGCCGCGGGTTCGGTGCTTCCCGATGGGCGGTATTGGCTGCAATATCCTGCCGGCGAATCCGTGGGCAAGGCGTCATGGAGGATCTTGCATGCGATACAGTTGGCTGACCGGGCTGATGGCATTGCTCATGCTTTCACCAGTCCACGCGGAGCAATCCGCGCCGGTCGATGTGAGCATCCCGGTCCTGGTGCCGATCACCGGATTCCTGTCGCTGGAAGGTACCAGCCAGCGCAATGGCGCCGTGCTCGCGATCCGGAATGCCCCGCCGAATCTTCGCGTCCAGTACGACGTCGTCGATACCGGCGTCTCGCCCGAAGGCGCCGTCAATGCACTGGAGCGGGCGCTGGATCGGGGTTCCGTGACTGCCGTTGTCGCATCGATGCTCGGAACCCAGATGCTGGCGATGCTTCCCATCGTGCTGGAGCGAAAGGTGCCTCTGGTCACGGTCTCGGGTACCGCTCAGATCACCGAGATGGGCAACCCTTACGTTTTCCGGTTTTTCCCGGGCGACGACGTCACGAAGGTCGCTCATGTGCGTTACGCGGTCGAAGAACTCGGCCTGCGCCGGCTGGCGCTCGTCTACCAGACG
Source organism: Alphaproteobacteria bacterium (assembly GCA_036381615.1). Taxonomy (GTDB): domain Bacteria; phylum Pseudomonadota; class Alphaproteobacteria; order CACIAM-22H2; family CACIAM-22H2; genus CALANV01. The sequence goes on along the minus strand of DASVCL010000012.1, from coordinate 115,522 downwards.
ACCGCTTACGGCCAGAGCGGCCGCCGCCATATCGTCGAGAATCTCGCGAAACACGGTCTTGCGCCCGTGTTCGAGGAGGCGCTCGAGGTGCAGGTTCGGGACATGCTGCCGGTTCTGAGCAAGGCGAAGGCCGCCAATCCCGACGGCATTCTCATTCATCTGCATTCCGGTCCGACCGCATTGTTCATCCGGCAGGCTGCGGCCATGGGGGTGGGCATCCCGATCGTCGCAGGCTCGGCGATGCATCAGCCGCCGACGGCCGCCCTGCTCGAACCCGAAGAGCTGCGTGGCGTCTGCGCCGAAGCCAATGCGTCCCCGGTTTCGGGCGGGACACCGGAAATGGAACGCTTTCTGCAGCAATATCGGGAGACGTTCGGCGTCGAACCCGACGGATTCGCGCTCGGTCAATACGACGGCACGATGATGGTCCTCGAGGCCGTGTCGAAGGGCGCCCGCACGCCCGCCGAGGTGGCGCGCGCGCTGGCCGGTATGCGCTACGACGGCGTCGCCATGACGTACAAGTCGGACGGACGCGGCAACATGGCGCATTCGGCCGTCATCATGTGCTTCGATGGTCGGACGCGCGTGCCCAAGGTCGTCAAGCGCTACGACAACATCACCGGCGCGCTGACACCGTGAGGATCGTGCAACGCCGCGGCCGCGGGCGGGCCGCTTCGGAAGGACGAATTGCGGCCGCTGCGGCTGGGGGCCTGATCGGCAAGCCGGGATGTTGACCCTGCAGCTCCTCGTCAACGGCGTCGCCTTGGGCGCGGCCTACGCTCTTTGTGCGCTCGGCTTCGTTCTGGTGTTGAACGCGACCGGGGCGGTCAACTTCGCGCAGGGCGACATGGTGATGGCAGGCGGCTTCGTCGCGATCGGATTGGCCAATCTTTGGCCCGTACCGGGGCTCGTGCTCCTGCCGGCGGTCGTGCTGCTTACCGGGCTGCTCGGGCTGGCCTTCTCCGCAATCGGGTACTTTCCGTTGAAATCCCGTCCGCCGGTTTCCGTTTTCATCAGCACGATCGCACTTGGAGTCATCTTCCAGAACGTCGCGATGGTGACGTTCGGGCCCGAGCCGCGCGCCACGCCGCCGCTCCTCGCAGCAGGCAACATCGACGTCGGCGGTCTTACGATCGGCATTCAGGCCATCGCGGTCGTCGCGATCGCTGCACTTCTCGTCGCCGGCCAGCACGTCCTGCTCATGCGAACCCGACTTGGGCAGAGCCTGCGCGCGACGGCCCAGGACCGCGAGATGGCGGCGGCACTCGGCATCCGCGTCAACCTGATGATCGCGCTTACGTTCGCGCTCGCAGCCGCTCTTGCCGGGGTCGCCGGACTACTGCTCGCCAATACCTATTTCATCACGCCGACCGACGGGACCAACTACATCCTCAAAGCCTACATCGCGGCGACCATCGGCGGATGGGGCCGGCTGCATGGCGCGATCGCCGGGGCCATGCTCATCGCGGTGTTCGAAATCATGTTTCCGGCATTGCCGCTGCTGGTCCCGTTTCTGCCGGCTGCAATACACGGGATGTTCTCCCAGACATCCGCATCGATCGTTCTCTACGTCGCCTTGCTCGCCGTGCTGTTTCTTCGTCCGCAGGGCCTGTTCGGCGAGATCGCGCAGCGTCGTGCATGAGCAGGCACGTACCCACCTCCCGGCTGATGCCGCTCGCCGGCCTGGCATGTCTGGTTGCGTGGCCGCTCGTCTTCACGTCACCCTACGACTTGCGCGTGTTCACGCTGGTCGGGATCTACGCGATCCTGGTTCTCGGCTACCAGTTCATCTTCGGGCACGCCGGCGCATTGGCCTTGACGCAGGGGGCATTCTTCGGCATCGCCGCGTATGTCACCGGAATTCTCGGCGCCAGGTTCGGGTGGAGCTTTCCGGCGACGTTTCCGCTCTCGATCGTCGTTCCGGTTCTTGTCGCGGTCGTGGTGGCGGTACCGGTTCTTCGCCTCGAATCGCATTACTTCGCTCTTGCGACGCTGGGCATCGCCCAAGTGGCGCTGCTGATCGCCATCAGGTGGGAATCGGTGACCGGCGGCGCCAATGGCTTGGCCGGGGTGCCGGGAATCGGCGCCTTCGGGCTGGTGCTGCCGCGCGGCTATCCGACGCTGGCATTCGTGTGGGGGATTGCCGGGGTATGCGCGCTCGTCGCGTGGTGGTTGATGCGCGACATCCGCGGCCGCGCCTTCCAGCTCATGCGGACGAGCGAGCTGGCGGCGATGTCGATCGGCCTCGATACCGCGCGGCTGCGGTTTTCGGCGTTCCTGCTGAGTGCCGCGTTTGCGGGCATCGCCGGGGCGCTTCATGCCCACACGCTGCGGGTCGTCTCGCCCGAAGTGCTCGAATTCCATGTCATGGTCACGTGTTTGGCCATGGCGGTGATCGGCGGCAGGACGCGCGTGATCGGCGCGTTCTTCGGCGCATTCCTGCTGGTGCAGTTGCCGGAATGGTTCCGGTTTCTCGAGCACTATTACCTGATCGCCTATGGTGGCGCGTTGCTGGCGATGATCATCGTCGCACCGGACGGACTCGCCGGGTTGCTTGATCGGATCGGCGCTCGATTGGGACTCAAGCCGCGGCAAACGTTGCCGTCACCGGTGCCACTCCCAAGCGCCGCACCGGACAACGTCGCAACGGAGGTGCCGTTGCTTTCGGTCAGCGGCCTAACCAAACGGTTTGGCGGCGTGACCGCGCTCGAAAATGTCTCGTTCCAGGTCGACCGGGGTGAAATCGTCGGTCTGATCGGGCCGAACGGTTCGGGAAAGACGACGCTCGTCAACATCGTGACCGGGCTGACGCCCGCGGACGCGGGCGAGGTTCGGCTGATGGGGCAGGACATAACGCACGATCCGGCCTTCCGGATCGCGCAGTGCGGCGTTGCGCGAACGTTTCAGCTGATCGAACTTGTCGACGATATGACGTGTCTTGAAAACGTGGCGGTCGCGCGACTGACGAGGCTGGGCACCGGATCCGGCCGGCCGAAGGGCTCGACGAAAGTCGATGCCCCGCTCGATCTGGCCAAGCGTCAGGCGGCGCACCTTCTTGAACGCCTCGGTATGTCGGACGCCGCCTTCGAGCCGGCCGGTAATCTCGCCCAGGGACTGAGACGCCGGTTGGAGATTGCCCGCGCGCTTGCGCTCGAGCCGCGATTGCTTCTTCTCGACGAACCGGCGGCCGGGCTCAACGAAATAGAGCAGCAGGATTTGGCATTCCGCCTCAAAGACCTACGGACGTCCGGTCTTGCGCTGATCGTGATCGAGCACAACGTGCCGTTCCTGATGGCTATTGCGGACCGTCTCGTCTGCCTTGACGCCGGACGGGTGATCGCCGCCGGCAATCCGTCGGATGTCCGGGCCGATCGCAACGTCATTGCCGCCTACTTCGGCGCCCAGCCGCAGGACGGACTGCCGTGACGGAGCCGCTCCTTCAGCTGGATGGCGTCACGGTCCACTACGGACGCATGCTCGCGCTGCGCGACGTGTCCGTGATGGTACGTCCGGGCGAGATCGTGGCTCTGGTCGGCAATAACGGGGCCGGCAAGTCGACGCTGCTGAAGACCGTCATCGGACTGGTCCGCCCATCCTCCGGGCAAATCATGTTCGACGGCACGTCGCTCGACGAACTCGATACCGCGGCCCGGATCCGGCAGGGGATCGGCTATAGCCCTGAGGGGCGTCGCATCTTCCCCGGCATGACGGTTCGCGAAAACCTGGAGGTCGCCTGGCGGGGAGATCGTGCCGCGGCCCGCATGCGGCTTGCCGAGGTGTATCAGCTCTTTCCGGCGCTCGAGACCAACGCGGATGTGCCGGGCTGGCGGCTTTCGGGCGGCCAACAGCAGATGCTGGCGATCGGCCGGGCGCTCGTGTCGGGTGGGAAGCTGCTCCTGCTCGATGAACCCTCGCTCGGGCTGGCCCCGGCATTGATGCAGGACGTATTCGTCCGGATCCGCAGGATCGCCTCAACCGGCCGGGCGGTATTGATGGCCGACCAGAACATTGGAACCGCACTTGCGGTGGCGCACCAAATCTGTGTGCTTCGCGCCGGACAGTTGGTGGCGAAAGGGCCTGCGGGGGCGTTTCGCGGACAAGGGGAGATCGCCGCCGCTTTGCTCACCGGGGAGCCGAACGCCACTCGACCAGGCTAGCCGGTCGGCGGCTGCTGCGGGAGATCGGGGTGAGGGGTCGGCGGTGGCGGGATTTCCGGCTGCGGCGGCGGCGGACCCGGCGTAGGAACCGGTGAAGGCGGCTGAATTTCCGGCTGTGGGCCCGGCGCTGGCTGCGGGTTTGGCTGCGGGGGGACGGGCGGCGTTGGGGTCGCTGACATGAGTCACATTAGAGGTAACCCGAAGGTGCCGGACTACCCGTTTGGCGTCTGCACCAAGTGAAAGGGCCGCACCTTGCGGCCCTTTTCGGGAATGTGACGCCGCTAATGCGATTCAACCTTCTCGGTATCTGTAGGGGCGTGTTCCCGATTCTCCATACCCCCAACGTCGGGGGCATCACTCGGACGTGCGCCCGGAGTCCGACCCGGACCGGTTGCGCCTGCGGCCGGCGCGACATTCGGTGCCGCAGTCGCAGCCTGGCCGGTATCGATCTGCTCTCGCTTCCGCCCGCCTCCGTGGCTGCTCTGGCCGCCCTTTCGCCCGGCCTCGGCAGCAAGCCGCCGATCCTGTGAAAAGCTACGCTTCGCCGCAGGAACACTTTGGCCGCCTTTGCTGGCGATCTCCCGCTGCTTGGCCTTATCCATCGAGGCGAACCCGCGATTTGAGGTCCCAGTGCCTTGGGATTTTTGAGCCATTACTAAGCTCCTCACGTTTCGGGTTTTTTGAAAACGGGGGCTTTTGTGAAAGGTTCCGATAATATCCGCGCGAGTCTTCACGCTTTACTTTCTCGAGTCTGTGCAACGCCGGTGCGCCTGATCAGCGCATATGTGCCAACCGTCGTTGACCGACGAGCAGGTCACACCGCCGGTTCGAGCTGCTGCTTCTTGATCGACTGGAAGCGATCGCCGAGTTCCTGGATCTGCTTGCGGTCGAGGACCTTGCGGGCGAGGCGGAACATCTCGCTTTCCTCTTCCTTGATGTGATGTTCCACGAGTTCCCGAAGCACCTTGCACTTCGCCGACCACCGCTCCGGATCGATTTCCATGTTGCTGAGATCGGCGAGCAGGCGGTCCACGATCTCGTGTTCGACTTCGGCTTCCAGCGCCATATCCGCGGTTTCATCGTAGTCTTCGAGCGTCCGGTAGAAAACCTGCTGTTCGGCCCGGGTGTGCGCGATCAGCGCCTCTTTCAATGTCCCGAAGAGCTTTTGGCGGGTCCTCATCCCGCCGGTTTCCGTAATCTTCTGAAGCATCTTCTTGACTTCGGCATGATCGCTTTTCAGCAACTGAAAAATTTGCATCGGAAACCTCGTTCTTTGCAGAATCGAACGGGCCGGGCGTGATGTGCCTCAGGTCCTGCGCTGTCGAGGGGTCGCCGCAGGGCTTGTCGTGGTTCCGGCAGGGCCGGAGAGGTCATCGATGCCGGGCTGCGTCACGCCCTCCGCTCGTGCGCTGACGTCTGCCGGCAGGTTGTAGTGACGCCGCAACCGCTCGCTCCAGGTCGGATCGGCCATATCGGGCCAGTCGTTCTCCTCGAATCCCGGCGCGTTCTGCAGTGTGTCCTTGTCGACGTCGATGACGTAGGCGCCCTGCGCTTCGTTGTAGTTCAGCACTTCCCAGGGCAGCGCGAAAAGCTTGTCGCCCATGCCGAGAAAACCGCCGAACGACAGCACCGCGTAGCGGACTGTACCGTCAAGCTTGTCGATGACGACATCTTCGATCTCGCCCAGATTCTCGCCTTGCGGATTGGTGACCGGCGTGCCCTGCACCTTTTTAGCCGCAATAACATTGGACGGCATCTGTACCTCCCTCAGTCGGTGACGTAGCAACGCGGCCGATTCCTTCCGGTTCCGGTTCAGTGCCTGCCGGCCTTTGCGATCGTTCCGCTGGAACGGTCGTCAATTGATCACGTTCGACAAGCCGTTACAGGCACGGGCGACGCCCGCCGCGACGCCGATCGACGCAAGGAGGAGGAGGACGGTCATGGCCTTCGAACTTCCGCCGCTACCTTACGACTACGAGGCTCTCGCGCCTTACATCTCGGCCGACACGCTACGCTTCCATCACGACAAGCATCACAAGGCATATGTCGACAAGTTGAACGAGCTGATTGCGGGTACCGACTTCGAGAGAGCATCTCTCGAACAGATCATCCGGCAGGCCGCCCGCCAGCCGCAGCACCAGCAGATCTTCAACAATGCGAGCCAGGTGTGGAATCACACCGTCCAATGGAACTGCATGAAGCCGGGCGGGGGCGGAAGGCCACCGCGCGACATCGCCAGCCGAATCGCGCAGGCATTCGGCGACTTCGACGGCTTCAAGAAGAAGTTCAAGGAGGCCGCGGTCGGCCGCTTCGGCAGCGGCTACGCGTGGCTGGTGATGGACGCCGACGGGCTCGAGGTAATATCGACGCAGAATGCCGATCCGCCGTTCGTCGACGGCAAGGATGTTCTACTTGCCTGCGACGTTTGGGAGCATGCCTATTACCTCGATTATCAGAATCGGCGTGGCGACTATGTCGACGCCTTTCTGGATCATGTCGTGAACTGGGATTACGTGCAGGAACGGCTGCGCGAGCCGACAGCGGCGTTGCGCGAATTCGCCTGACGGTACCGTCCCGGACCAGTCCTCCGTTCGGCCAAGGATGCCAAGAAGGTCCTGGCGCCGTGATCGGCGCCAGGACCTCTTACCCCGTGCGGCTGGTTGCTTGTGCGGCTGACGGCGGACGGTTTGCCGTCAGTTGCGCGCCGTGTGCGTGTGGGCCGGCGGATTCAGCGACAGCGCCTGGCCAATGGCCACCTTGAGCGTCTCGGGGTCGAACGGCTTGGTGATCAGGAACGCCGGCTCGGCATGCTCACCGGTGAGAAGCCTTTCCGGAAAACCGGTGACGAAAATCACGGGCACATCGATCGACGTCAGGATTTCCTGCACCGTCGCGATGCCGCTGTCGCCGTCCTTGAGCTGAATATCCGCGAGCACCAGGCCCGGTCGATGCTCCTCGGCCAGCATGACGGCCTTGTCCTTGGTTGCGGCGACGCCGACGACAGTATGGCCGATCGAGCGCACGATTGCCGCGATATCCATGGCGATGACCGGCTCGTCCTCGACAATCAATACGCGGGCGCCCGTCTGCCGTTGGATCTCCGCGCGCGCTTCGGTGAGCCTTTCCGCGGCTTCCTCTTCGCTGATGTCCAGGATCCGCCCTGCTTCCGCGACCGAGAACCCTTCAAGGGAAATCAGGAGAAGGACCTGCCGATTGATTGGCGGCAGTGCGGCCAACTGATGGCGGAGCCGGATCTCCGGCGTCGCGCCGTCATCCCGTGACTCCGGGACGGCCGATTCGACTACACGCCAGACATCGTGGAAGACAGCAAAAAGCTGGAGCTTGAGATCGCCACTCGGCTTCAGCCGGTGCGGCTCCTGGAGCAGTGTCTCAAGGCAGACCCGGACATACTGATCCCCGCGCTGCTGCGAGCCGGTCAGCGCTCGCGCATAACGACGGAGGTACGGAATCCATTTGACCAGCTCCTGTGACACGCGATCCATGGCGGCACCTCTGTCTAGTCGTTCGGAGAGTTGCACGAGAAGGCGCCATAAGACAAGCATGCAGATTAGCTGCAGTAACCGAAGGCAATGATTGGATTATCGGGATTTGGTCAATTTGCATGCCCCGGCGCGGCACATGACCTTGTCTGCGTTTTTGCGCCGGAAGCGTCGAGGGCGGTGGACGAGCACAATCATCGATAGGCAGGCCGTGACGAGGGGATCAGTGTTCGGGTCATCCCGCCGGAAGCCCTGGAGCAACCCCGCCTTGCGCCCGTTCGCCGAGAGTCCCTCGGAACCTTTGGAATTCGCTGGACGTTTCTTTTCGGTGCCGTGGCGACCCGGTGGTTGCAGCCGGCATGTGCAGTCGCGCAGTAGGAGTTGTCTTGATGAAACTCGATCAGTCCGGTCGCCGGGGCAAAGCCGACACGTTGGCGAATGCCCATGCCGCTACGGTCAAGACGAAGACCGGCGGCGGGGCCGGGTATACCAGGAATGCGGCGGATCCTCCTGATTCGTTCGATGAATGGCTCGACCAGCGTTTGCACCTGCTCTATCGGGCCGTCATCAACGAACCTATCCCACCGGAGATGCTGGACCTCTTGAAAAATCCCAACAAAACGAAATAAACGAGTCGGGCGGTACCGACCCAATATTGGGGTTCCTGTCAAGGATCAAGGTTTCGGATTTTCAGAACTACTTCCCGTCCGAACAAATACATGGGAGAGGCTGGCCTCGGGTGATAATGTATACGTCCGGGCGCCGGCGGTTGTCGCCGGCGACATAACCGGCGACATAGTTGAGCGGACGCAGTCGCGCGACAAAGGAGCCTGAATGGACGGCAGCAGTGATTTCCGCGCACAGATCGTAGAATGCTTGCCGCAGCTGCGCGCGTTCGCGCGGGTGCTGACCCGAAACAAGGAGCGAGCCGACGATCTTGTGCACGACACCCTGGTTCGCGCACTCGCGGCCGAAGACAAGTTCCAGAAGGGCACGAATATCAAGGCGTGGCTCCTCACCATTCTGCGCAACCAGCACATCAGCGATCTGCGCCGGCGGAAGGTCGAGGTCGAGCCCGTCGATGACCTCGTCGATGCGGCGCTGCCGACACCGCCAGGCCAGCTTTCGGCGGTCGAGTTCGGGGAGCTGCGGAAAGCGCTGATGAAGATGTCAGTGCAGCATCGCGAGGTGCTGATCCTCGTGGCCGCCGCAGGACTGAGCTACGAGGATACAGCCGAGGTCTGCAAGTGCGCGGTGGGCACGGTGAAGTCGCGGCTCAACCGCGCCCGCGTCGAGTTGCGACGTCTACTGTCCGAGCAGGGACTGCCGCCCAAGGTTGACGACAGCAAGGTCGAAGACGAGTTCGCCGCGGCGGACTGACGTCACCTCTCCTCGGTCCTGCGACGGGCTGAGGTGGTGGCGGGCGCCGCCGGGCGCGCCGTGACCGGAACCCGACAAAGTTATGGCCGAATTTGGCCGGATGCAGGAACGAACGCAGCTAAGCCGCGTTCTTTAGGAGTTCCCGCATCCGTCTGTTTTTCCGTACTCTTTTCTATGCTCTGTCGATGACTGTCGTCCTTGTTTCGAACCGCGTTGCGCTTGCCACCAACAAGGGGGGAGTGCAAGGCGGGCTGGCCGCCGCCTTGTCGCGCGCCGTCGAGAAGCGCGGGGCCATATGGCTGGGATGGAGTGGCAATCTGTCTCGCACCGAGAGCGGTCCGCTGCTGCCGTCATTGTCGGCGGCGGCGGCTGGAGCGGTCGCCACGGTGGACCTGCCGGAGCGCCACTTCAGCGGCTATTACAACGGCATGGCCAATGGCGCCCTGTGGCCGATCCTGCATAACCGCATCGATCTGCTCAGATACGACGGCGACGCCTTCGCCAGCTACAAGGCGATCAACGAATTCATGGCTCGGGCGATCATGCGCGTGGCGGACGGCGGCGCAATGGTCTGGGTGCACGACTATCATTTCATCATGGTCGCGGAGTTCCTGCGGCGTTTCGGATTCGACGGACCACTGGGCTTCTTTCTCCACACGCCGTTTCCGGGCCGGAGCACCGTTGCCTGTCTGCCGCATCACGAGGAACTTTTCCGTACGCTGCTCGCCTATGACCTCGTCGGCTTCCAGACGGCCGACGACCAGTGCTTTTTTATGGACTACGCAGAGCACGAACTGGGGGCAATCCCGGAGCCCGGAGACACGCTGCGGTTCGGGCGCCGTACGGTGCATCTTGGCGCATTTCCCGTGGGCATCGATGTCGAGCTGTTCGCCCAGATGGCTGCGGGAGCCGTCCATGCGCCATCGGCGGTTCAGCTGCGGAACAGCCTGAAGGGTGCAAAGGTCGTGATCGGCGTCGACCGGCTCGACTACAGCAAGGGGTTGTTTCAGCGGCTGGAGGCATACCGGCGGTTCTTCGAATTCTATCCGGACGAGCAGGGGCGCGTGACGTTTCTTCAGATCACGCCGATGACCCGTACCGAGGTCTATGCCTATCAACAGGTGCAGCGCCAGCTTGCGAGAATGGTTGGCGAGATCAACGGTCGCTTCAGCGATCTCGAGTGGAGTGCGGTCCGCTACATCAACCGGAGCTTCGCGCCGCGAACCCTTGCGAGCCTCTACCGGATGAGTCCGGTTGCGTGCGTCACGCCGTTGCGCGACGGAATGAACCTCGTCGCCAAGGAATATGTCGCGGCGCAAGACCCCGAAAATCCCGGTGTTCTTGTTCTGTCGACGCTTGCGGGTGCGGCACGAGAACTCGACGCCGCGCTGTTGGTCAATCCATACGATATCGACGAGCTTGGGCGAAGCATCGAGAAGGCGCTTTCCATGCCTCTTGCGGCGCGTCGCGAGCGCTGGGGCGCAATGATCAGAGCGCTTCGCGCGAACGACATCGAGAAGTGGTATGATCGTTTCGTCACCGAACTGGCGCAGGGGGCCGTCGATGCGCATCTGCCGCTCGCTGCGGGGGCATGACCGACGCCGAAAGAACCGGGTCAAAGGCATCGTATCCGGGGTCGGAAATCAGCCCGGAAGCAGCGTGAAAGGCGATGGCGTGACATGACGGCCGGCGTACGGAGCAACGAAAAGAAAGTCGCCCGAAAAGGCGTCCCGCGTGCAAAGGATCGGAAGGCGCACCCGATGTGGTCGCCGACGGCCCGCATCATTATCGAAGACGTCTATCCCGAACTCGATTGCGGGCGCTTCCCGGTCAAGCGGGTGGTGGGCGACAATTTCGATGTCTGGGCCGATATCTTCCGCGATGGTCATGACGTGATCGGTGCGACCATCCGGTTTCGTGCGGCCGATGACGGTGCGTGGCATGAGGCGCCGATGCACCACCACGACAACGACCGGTGGATGGGCGCGTTCGTGCTCGAACGAAATACGCGGTATCTTTACACGGTCGAGGCGTGGACCGATGCGTTCGCCTCGTGGCGCCAGGATGTCATCAAAAAAATAGATGCCGGGCAGAACGTCGATATCGATCTGATCGAGGGGCGCGAAATCGTCGCCGCAGCAGCCGAGGTTGCCGACCGGCAAGATCGCCCGGTGCTTGAGGACGCGATCCGCGGATTCAACCGCACGGCCGAGACATCCGATCGTGCATCGATTCTGCTGTCGAAGGAGATGCAAAGACTCATGGCGCGCTGGGGTCCGCGCGAGGATCGCACCACCTTCGATCGTGAACTCGAGGTCGTGGCCGACCGCGCAGCCGCCCGTTTCGCGTCCTGGTACGAGATGTTCCCGCGTTCGCAGGGCACCATGGCCGGGCGCAGCGCGACCTTCGAGGATTGCATCGCGCGTTTGCCCGCCATCCGCGACATGGGGTTCGACGTCGTCTACCTTGTGCCGATCCATCCGATCGGCCAGACCAATCGCAAGGGGCCCAACAATACATTGCATGCCGGACCCGATGATCCCGGAAGTCCTTATGCGATCGGGGGGCGGGAGGGCGGCCATACGGCGGTGCATCCCGACCTCGGTACGTTGGAGGATTTCAGGCGCTTTGTCGGCGCCTGCCGCAGCCATGGCATGGAAGTGGCGCTGGATTTCGCAATCCAGTGCTCACCGGATCACCCGTGGATCGCGGATCACCCCGAGTGGTTCACCTTTCGCCCGGATGGCACGATCAAGCACGCGGAGAACCCGCCAAAGAAGTACCAGGATATCGTGAACGTGAACTTCTACGGGCCTGACGAGAAAGGCCTGTGGGAAGAATTGCGCGACGTCGTCGTGTTCTGGATCAAGCAGGAGGTCAAGACGTTCCGCGTCGACAATCCCCACACGAAGCCGGTGCCGTTCTGGGAATGGATGATCCGACAGATCCAGGTCGACCATCCGGACGTCATTTTCCTGTCCGAAGCGTTCACCCGTCCGAAAATGATGCGCCGGCTGGCGAAGGTCGGCTTCACGCAGTCCTACACGTATTTTACCTGGCGCAACACCAAGCAGGAACTGATCGAATACCTGACCGAGCTCACTCAGACCGAGATGCGGGAATATTTCCGGCCGAACTTCTTCACCAACACGCCGGACATTCTGCCGCCGTTTCTGCAGACGGGCGGACGCCCGGCCTTCATCATCAGGCTGATTCTGGCCGCGACGCTGTCGAGCGTCTACGGCATCTACAACGGTTTCGAGCTGTGCGAGAACCGGGCGATTCACGGAACGGAGGAATACGCGGACTCGGAAAAGTATCAGTACAAGGTCTGGGACTGGGATCGTCCGGGCAATATCAAGGACGTGATTCGCGCCGTGAACATGATCCGCCGCGACAACGCGGCACTGCAGGAGTTCCTGAATCTGCGTTTTTATCCGGCCGATGACGACAACATCATATTCTATGGAAAGATCAGCAAAGACGGTTCCAATCGGATTTTCGTTGCGGTGAACCTCGACCCGTTCGCGGTCCACGCCGCCACGGTCAGCCTGCCGCTGGACGAGCTTGAAATCGGGGTCGATCGGGAATTCGAGGTCGAGGAGCTGCTCACCGGTTCCCGCCACCGGTGGCGCGGCCGGCAGCAGCGCGTTGAGCTGGATCCGGCCAGGATGCCGGCGGCGATATTCCGGATCGGTACGTAATCAAGAACCACCCGGGCGGAGCGCTCGATGCTTGCCGATGACCCGCTTTGGTACAAGGACGTCATCATCTACGAGGTTCACGTCAAGGCCTTTTACGATTCGAACGGAGATGGCCTCGGAGACTTTGTCGGTCTGACGGAGAAGCTCGACTATCTGCAGGATCTCGGCGTCACGGCCATCTGGGTGCTGCCGTTCTATCCATCGCCGCTGCGTGACGACGGGTATGACATCGCCGACTACACGGCCGTCAACCCGGCCTACGGAACGATGCGGGACTTCTCGCGATTCGTGCGGGAGGCGCATCGTCGGAATATCCGGGTGATCACCGAGCTGGTGATCAATCACACTTCGGATCAGCACCCATGGTTCCAACGGGCGCGTCGCGCCCGACCGGGAAGCTCGTACCGGAACTGGTACGTCTGGAGCGACACGGATCAGCGTTACGCCGGGACGCGCATCATCTTCCGCGACACGGAGCCGTCCAACTGGGCGTGGGATCCGGTCGCAAAGCAGTATTACTGGCATCGTTTCTTTTCGCATCAGCCGGATCTCAATTTCGACAACCCTCAGGTCGTGCGCGCGGTCATCAATGTTATGCGTTTCTGGCTCGATCTGGGCGTCGACGGGCTGAGGCTCGATGCGATTCCGTATCTCTGCGAGCGCGAAGGCACCAACAACGAGAACCTGCCCGAGACGCATGAGCGGATTCGCAAACTCCGCCTTGCGCTGGACGAGCGCCACAAGAACCGGATGTTCATCGCCGAGGCGAATCAGTGGCCCGAAGACGTGCAGCAGTACTTCGGCAACGGCGACGAGTGCCACATGGCGTATCACTTCCCGTTGATGCCGCGCATGTACATGGCGATCGCGCGGGAAGACCGCCACGCAATCACCGATATTCTGCGCCAGACGCCGGAAATTCCGGAGACCTGCCAGTGGGGCGTCTTCCTGCGGAACCATGACGAGCTGACGCTCGAGATGGTGACGGATTCGGAGCGGGACTATCTCTGGAATACGTACGCGTCGGACCCGCGGGCGCGACTGAACCTTGGCATCCGGCGCCGTCTGGCGCCGCTGATGGAGAACGATCGTCGCAAGATCGAGCTGATGAACAGCTTGCTTCTGTCGATGCCCGGAACGCCGATCCTGTATTACGGCGACGAAATCGGCATGGGCGACAACATTTTCCTGGGCGACCGCAACGGCGTCAGAACGCCGATGCAGTGGACGCCGGACAGGAACGGCGGGTTCTCGCGCGCAGATCCGGCCCAGCTGTACCTGCCGCCGCTGATGGACCCCGTCTATGGCTACCACGCGATAAACGTCGAGGCGCAGAGCCGGAGCCCGTCTTCGCTCCTCAACTGGACCAAGCGCATGATCGCCGTGCGGCAGACGCGCAAGGTATTCGGCCGCGGCAGCCTCAAGCTGATCTACCCCAAGAACCGGCGCATCCTTGCCTATCTGCGGGAATACGAGGACGAGACGGTCCTGTGCGTGGCGAACCTGTCGCGCTACCCACAGCCGGTCGAGCTCGACCTTTCGCACCATCGCGGGCAGGTGCCCGTGGAATTGACCGGACGTGTGCTTTTTCCGCAGATCGGGGCGGGCCCCTATGTGCTGACCTGTCCGGGTTATGCGTTCTATTGGTTTCTGCTGGCTGATCCGGCGAAACTGCGGGACGATTTCATGGCGGCGCCCGATACCGTCGTAATGCCGGAGTACGTGACCATCATCTGGTCGCGCGGGTGGAGCGATGTGGTCGAAGGTCGCGGAAGGGCGACGATCGAGCGCGACGTGCTTCCGGCGTACTTGCCGCAGCAGCGCTGGTTTTCGGGGAAGGATGCCGTGCTGCAAAGCTGCGCCGTCGCGACGACGAGCGCGCCGGCATCCGGCCAGAACTGGCTGCTCACGCTCGTGGAGGTCAGGCTGTCCGACCACGGTTCGACTCAGCGGTACTTTCTGCCGCTTGCCGCCCAATGGAAGGCGGTGAACGCCATCAACCCATCCAGCCAACCTTACATCATCGCCAAACTGCGCCAGGGGTCGAACGAGGGGGTTCTTCTGGACGCGGCCTCGGTCGAGGAGTTCATCGTCGATCTCCTTGACCATATCGGCGCCGGGCGCGCGATCCCGGCGACCAACGGAACCTTCAAGTTCACGCCGACGCGTGCCATCGACCGATCTTCCCGCCCCGAACAACCCGTCATCCGCCTCGTCGGCCGCGAGCAGACGAACACGTCGGTTCTGGTCGAGGACTATGTCGTCGTTAAACTCTACCGCGCGGTGCATGCCGGCATTCAGCCCGAGATCGAGATGGGCCGGTTCCTCACCGACGAGGCCCAGTTCGCGAACACGCCGCCCGTGCTCGGAACGGTGGAACATATAGGCGGCGATGGTACGCCGACGGCGCTGGCCATCGTCCACGGTTTCGTCCGGAATCAAGGCGATGGGTGGTCGCAGGCGATGACCTATCTTGGCCAGTTCCTCGACGAATGTGCGTTGCTGCCGGTCGAAGAGGTCGAGGCGCGTCCCGACCGGCATGCGCTTTACCTTACTGGAGTGCAGCAGCTCGGTATCCGAACGGCCGAGATGCACAAGGCCCTTGCCATCGACACGGAAGACCCTTCATTTCGGCCCGAGCAGGTTACGACCCAGGATATCGATCAATGGCGCATGGCTGCGCACGAGGAAGCCGAAAGGGCCCTGGCGGTCCTTGCGCCGCGCCTGGTCAACCTCGATCCTGACGCACGGCGCGACGCGGAGTTTCTGATCGCCCATCGCGATCAGATTTTTGCCCGCATCGACGATCAGGTCCCCGATCGTGTCGCCGCGATGAAGACGCGCCTCCATGGCGACTTCCATCTGGGCCAGGTCCTCGTCGTGCAGCAGGATTTCTTCATCATCGATTTCGAGGGCGAGCCGCACAAAGCCTTCGAGCAGCGCCGCGTGAAGCATTCGCCGCTCAAGGATGTCGCCGGCCTCCTGCGCTCGTTCGATTACGCCGCCTGGGCAGCCCTGTCGCGCGTCGTCCAGGATCATCCGCACCGCCGCGAGCTTTTCGAGCGCCAGGCCATGATCTGGCGCGATCAGGCCAGTGCCGCGTTCCTGCGGGGCTATACGGAGGCAAGCCAGGGCTGTCGCAGCGTGCCGGAAGACGAGGGAACGGTTCGCAAGCTTCTCGTTCTTTTCATGCTCGAGAAGATTTTCTACGAGCTTCGCTACGAGATTGCCAACCGGCCGAGCTGGGTCGGTATTCCTCTGTCCGGTGCAATGACGTTCCTTTTCCCCGAGTCCCTGGGGGCCGGGCATGCTCCGTGAAGAACTCAACCAGGCGCATCTGATCGTCACGGCCGATCATCCGGACCCGTTTTCCTATCTCGGCATCCATGGCCAGGACGACGGCGTCGTCGTGCGGACGTTTCAGCCGGGCGCGCGTCATGTCACGGTGATCGACGCCGCGAGCGGCAAACCGGCCGGGGATCTCAGCCGCATTCACGACGAAGGCGTGTTTGCCGGGTCGATCGCCCATCGGCACCCGTTTCCGTATCGGTTGAGAGTCGATGCAGGATCGTCGGTCGTCGAGGTGGAGGATCCGTACCGGTTCCCGCCCATATTGGGCGAACTCGACGTCTATCTGCTGGCCGAGGGCACGCATACCCGTTCGTTCGAGCGCCTCGGCGCGCATCCGATGACGATCGAGGGCATCGCCGGCGTCGGGTTCGCCGTGTGGGCGCCGAACGCGCGCCGCGTCAGCGTCGTGGGCGAGTTCAACGGCTGGGACGGCCGCAGGCATTCGATGCGGCTGCGTCATGAATGCGGCGTGTGGGAAATCTTCATTCCAGGGATCGGCGTCGGCGCCTTGTACAAGTACGAAATCAAGGCGCGGAACGGGGCGTTGCTGCCGCTCAAGGCCGATCCGGTCGCGTTCTATGCGGAGCGCCCGCCGGCGACCGCATCCATCGTTTACGACCTGAGCCGGTACGAATGGAACGACGACGCATGGATGAAGACGCGCAGCGGCGCCAGCAGTGGCGCCGCGCCGATGTCGATCTACGAGGTACATCTCGGGTCGTGGCGGCGGAAGATCGAGCAGGGCGGGCGATCCCTGACCTACGGCGAACTCGCCGCGGAACTTGTCCCGTATGTCCAGGACATGGGATTCACGCATGTCGAGTTCATGCCGGTGACCGAGCATCCGTTCGACGGGTCTTGGGGTTATCAGCCGACCGGCATGTTCGCGGCGACCAGCCGATATGGGACGCCCGACGAGTTTCGCGCCCTCGTCGACACGTTCCATCAGGCCGGAATCGGCGTCATCCTCGACTGGGTTCCGGGCCACTTCCCCGATGATCCTCATGGCCTTGGCTTCTTCGACGGGACGTATCTCTACGAGCACGCCAATCCGGAGGAAGGCCGGCACATCGACTGGAACACGCTCATCTATAACTACGGCCGGAATGAGGTCGCGAATTTCCTGCTGTCGAGTGCGCTGTTCTGGCTCGACCAGCACCACGTCGACGGGTTGCGCGTGGATGCGGTGGCCTCGATGCTTTATCGCGACTATAGCCGGCAACCCGGTCAGTGGATTCCGAACAAATATGGCGGCCGCGAGAACCTGGAGGCGATCGACTTTCTTCAGCGGCTGAACCGGCTGGTCTACGGACAATATCCCGGCGCGATAACCATCGCCGAGGAGTCGACCGCATGGCCGAACGTTTCCCGTCCGGTCGACACGGGAGGGCTCGGCTTCGGTTACAAGTGGAATCTTGGCTGGATGCACGACACGCTGGGTTATCTCGGCCGCGATCCGGTGTACCGCCGTTATCATCACAACGAGCTGACGTTCAGCTTCGTCTACGCGTTCAGCGAGAACTTCGTCCTGACGCTGTCGCACGACGAGGTCGTTCACGGTAAGGGATCGCTGCTGGCAAAGATGGCCGGCGATCGCTGGCAGAAGTTCGCCAACCTGCGCGCGTACTACGTGTTCATGTACGCCCATCCGGGAAAGAAGCTCCTGTTCATGGGAAACGAGTTCGCACAGGAGCGGGAATGGAGTCACCAGACATCTCTCGACTGGCATCTGCTCAACGACCCGTTCCATGCAGGCGTGCAGCGGCTCGTTTGGGATCTCAACCGCCTCTACCGGTCAGTTCCGGCCCTGCACACGCGCGACTGCCAGCCGGAAGGTTTCGAGTGGATAGATGGCGCCGACGAAGCCGCGAGCGTAATCGCCTTCATGCGTCGTGGCACCGAACCGCAGGACTATGTCGTCGTCGTGTGCCACTTCACGCCCTTGATGCGGACCGAATATCGCGTCGGCGTTCCCGAAGGTTGCGCCTATGTCGAACTCATCAATTCGGATTCGGGCGCGTATGGCGGCAGCAACGTCGGAAATATGGGGCGCATACAGGCTGATCCGATCCCCTGGCAGGGACGGCCGTTCTCTCTCAGTCTCGTGCTTCCGCCGCTCGGCGTGCTGATCCTGCGGCCTGTCCGCGATGCCTGAGGCGCCGTTGACGTGGCCAGCGCAGCAGCGTGTAGAACCGGGCCGGCCATATCCGCTCGGTGCGACATGGGATGGCAAAGGTGCCAATTTTGCCCTCTTTTCGGCGAATGCCGAGCGCGTCGACCTTTCGATCTTCGATGCCACGGGGGCGCGCGAGATCGACCGAATCCGCCTCGCGGAACGGACCGACGAGATCTGGCACGCGTATCTCCCCGATGCGCGGCCAGGTATGCTTTACGGATACCGCGTCTATGGGCCCTACGATCCGGCACATGGACATCGCTTCAATCATCACAAGCTTCTGCTGGACCCCTACGCGAAGGCCCTGTTTGGGCGCGTTCGCTGGTCAGACGCGCATTTCGGCTATCGGGTCGGCAGCCCTCGGCAGGACCTCTCCTTCGATCGGCGCGACAATGCGCGAGGCATGCCGAAATGCGTGCTTCTGGACACGGCATTTTCCTGGAACGACGACCGGCGGCCGCAAACGCCATGGACCAGCACGATCATATACGAGCTGCATGTGCGCGGTTTCACGATGCAGCGCCGAGACATCGCACCTGCCATCCGCGGGTCCTTTGCGGCGCTTTGTGCGCCCGAAACCATTGAGTATCTGATCCGCCTCGGCATCACGGCGGTCGAGTTGCTGCCGGTTCACGCATTCGTCGACGACCGGTACCTGCTCGGGAAGGATCTGCGCAATTTCTGGGGCTACAACTCGATCGGCTTCTTCGCGCCGGAGCCGCGATACCTTTCCGGCCGAAACGTCAACGAGTTCAAGACCATGGTATCCCGGCTTCACGCCGCCGGAATCGAGGTCATTCTCGACGTCGTCTACAATCATACCGCCGAAGGCAACCATCTTGGCCCCACCCTGAGCTTCAGGGGGATCGATAACGCCAGCTATTACCGGCTCGCCGGAGGCGACCCGCGTTACTACGAGGACTTCACCGGGTGCGGCAACGCCCTCAATCTCGGGCACCCGCGCGTTCTGCAGCTGGTCATGGACTCGCTGCGGTACTGGGTCGAGGAAATGCACGTCGACGGTTTCCGGTTCGACCTCGCGACGACACTCGCACGGGGACCCGCCGGATATGACGAGCATGCACCGTTTCTGCAGGCGGTGCGGCAGGATCCCGTTCTGTCCCGAGTCAAGCTGGTCGCGGAGCCTTGGGACATCGGGCCCGGAGGTTATCAGGTGGGGCACTTGCCGCCGGGCTGGTCCGAATGGAACGACCGCTATCGCGACACGATACGGCGCTTCTGGCGCGGCGACGGAGGGCTGATCGGCGAGGTGGCGAGGCGTATCACCGGATCGGCCGACCTCTACGATCGCCGGGCGCGCCGGCCGTGGGCCACCATCAATTTCGTCACGTGCCACGACGGATTCACGTTGCAGGATCTCGTCAGCTACAACCGCAAACACAACGAGGCCAACGGCGAGCACAATCGGGACGGCATTTCGGAGAATTACAGCTGGAACTGCGGCGTGGAGGGCGAAACGGACGATGAACAGGTCCTTCACCTGCGCGAACGGCAGAAACGGAACATGTTGGCGACGCTGCTGCTGTCGCTGGGCGTGCCGATGATTCTTGCCGGTGATGAGTTCGGCAACAGTCAGAAGGGCAACAACAACCCGTATTGCCAGGACAATCCGATCGGCTGGGTCACGTGGCCCAGCAGCGATGACCACATGAGATGGGAGCTGTTCGATTTCGTCCGCATGCTGATCGCCTTTCGTAAGAAGTACAAATGGCCGCGGGGCGGCAAGTTTCTGAGGGGTACGCCCGTACAGCACGGCAAGCAAAAAGACGTGACCTGGCTGAAGCCTGACGGCGGCGAAATGACGCCGGAAGACTGGTGCTTTCCGGAAGCGCGCTTTCTCGCTCTGATGCTGTGGGGCGAGCTCACGCAGTATCACGGGCTGACCGATACCGAGATCGACAACGAAGCGCCGGTCATCCTCATCCTCAACGCGCACCACGAGGACATGCGGTTCAAGGTTCCTGGCGTCACCGCTGTGGCGCACTGGTCCGTTGCCTTCGATACCGCCGCAGCCAGGGGGATTGGACGGAAAAAAGAGATTCTCCGCGGGGAACATACGTTCGTGAAGGGCCGTTCGGTCGTCATCATGGTGGGAACGGGCGAACGTACCGTGTACGGCTCAGTTCCCTAACTGCTGCTTTCGATGAAACGTCGCCACGAGATGCCGTTCGGCGCCTCCGTCCTGGACGACGGCGCCGTTCGCTTCCGGCTGTGGGCCCCGTCGGCCGGGCGCGTCAGCCTCCAGCTCAACACGGGCGGGTCGGGCCGCATTTTGCCGATGCATGACATGGGCGAGGGGTGGTTCGAGCTCACGACGGACGCGGCCAGACCCGGAAGCCGCTACATGTATGTCATCGACGACAACATGGCGGTTCCCGATCCTGCCTCGCGGGATCAGGCCGGGGATGTTCACGGCTGGAGCATTGTCGTCGATCCAACGGAGTTCGATTGGGAGGACGACGACTGGCACGGGCGTCCGTGGGATGAAACGACTCTGTATGAGCTTCATGTCGGCACGTTCAGTCGAAGCGGCTCTTACGCCGGCGCCATCGAACACTTCGACCATTTGATCGGGCTCGGCGTCACGGCCATCGAACTCATGCCGTTGGCCGAGGCGCCCGGACGGCACAACTGGGGATACGACGGCGTTTATCTCTTCGCGCCCGATGGCGCATATGGACGTCCGAACGATCTCAAGCTTCTCGTCGAAGCGGCGCACCGGCGGGGGCTGATGGTGTTTCTCGATGTCGTCTACAACCATTTCGGCCCGGAAGGAAACTACCTTGGCGCCTATGCGAAGCCGTTCTTTACCGAGCGGCATCACACCCCATGGGGCGCGGCAATCAACTATGACGGCGAACACAGACGCGTGGTGCGCGATTTCATGATCCACAACGCGCTCTACTGGCTCGAGGAATACAATATCGACGGCCTGCGGCTCGATGCGGTCCATGCCATCATCGACGACAGCGCTCCGAACATTCTCGTCGAGCTGGCCGACACGGTCCGCCGGCATTTTTCGGACCGGCACGTGCATCTCGTGCTCGAGAACGACAATAACGCCGCCACGCTCCTGCAGTATGCGTCAGGACGACGCGGCCTCTACGATGCGCAATGGAACGACGATGTTCATCACGCGCTGCATGTCGCGATTACCGGCGTCCGCGATGGGTATTACGCCGATTATGGGGAAAAACCGGTACGTTGGCTCGGGCGTGCGCTGGCCGAAGGTTTCAGCTATCAAGGCGAGCCGTCCGAGCACCGCGGCGGGAAGCGAAGAGGGGAGCCAAGCGGGCATCTTTCCCCGACGGCATTCGTTTCGTTCCTGCAGAACCACGATCAGGTCGGCAACACAGCCTTTGGGGCACGAATAACGCAGATTGCATCGCAGGAGGCGGTGCGCGCGGCCGTGGCCATTTATCTCCTGGCGCCGTCGCCGCCGCTTCTGTTCATGGGCGAGGAATGGGCGGCATCCACGCCGTTTCCGTTTTTCTGCGATTTCGGCCCCGAGCTTGCCGAAAAGGTGCGGGAGGGGCGACGGCTCGAGTTCGCGCGCTTCAAGGAGTTCCAGGATCCAGGCGCACGCGATCGGATTCCCGATCCCACGGCGTTGGCTACGTTCCTGTCGGCGCGACTGAACTGGGCGGAGCGGGAACGATCGCCGCATAAGGAGATGCTGGCATACTACAGACGGCTGCTCGACCTGCGCATGCGGGAGATCGTGCCGCGTCTCAAGGGCATTGCGGGTGGCGCCGGCACCTACGGCGTCCGCGACGGTGGAATGCTCCATGTACGATGGCAGATGGACGATGGCGACGGACTCGAGCTGGTTGCGCAGCTGTCCGATGAAGCCGGTCCGCCGGCGACAAGTCTCCCGCAGGGGCGCCTCGTCTTCGCAACGCATCCGGACATTCCGGCCGCGGGCAGCACGGTCCGGCTGCCGCCATGGTCGGTTGCCTGGTTCATTACCGGCAGAGGTGTACGGCGGTGACGACCGATCCGATCGACACTCTGGCGGAGCGGCTCGGGATCGGCCATGCGTACTGGGACCAGGAAGGCGTCTTTCGGATCGTTCCCGATCAGACGAAGCGCGCGCTGCTGTCGGTATTCGGCATTCGTGTCGCCAGTCGGAAAGATGTCGAGTGGGCACTCGCGGAGTTGGACCGCAGAGCCGCAGCGTCAATCGCCGACCCGGTGGTCGTCCTGCGCGAGGATGCGCCGAAGTTCGTGACTGTCATCGTTTCTCAGGAGAACGTGACCGGGCAGATCCGGTGGACATTGACGGAGGAACAGGGATCTCGGCACGCTGCAGACATTGCCGTCGCTCAGCTCGCGTTGTCGGAACGCATGGCTTTGGGCGAGAAGGCTTACGAGCGCCGCCGGCTCGATTTACCGCAGCGCCTTTCCCCCGGCTATCATGCGCTCGACCTGGTACTCGAAGGGCCGCACGGTCGTTTGACGGGCGCCACGACGATCATTGTGACGCCAGAGCGTGCATTCTGGCCGCCGGTACTCGAGCAAGGCGGCCGGATATGGGGTATTGCGGTTCAACTCTACGGCCTGCGGTCGTCGCGAAGCTGGGGCATTGGCGATTTTTCCGATTTGCGAGAGCTCATGTCGTGGGCGGCAAGCGCCGGCGCGGCAGCAGTCGGGGTCAACCCGCTCCACGCCTTGTTCCTGGACGACCCGGATCATATCAGCCCGTACTCTCCCTCGAGTCGGAATTTCCTCAATCCGCTCTACCTCGACGTCGAAGCGATAGAGGATTTTGCCGCGTGCGATGAGGCCCAACGCCTGATCGCGTCTCCCGGATTCCAGGCGGAACTCACCCGCGTCCGTGAAGCGCCGCTCGTCGACTATCGCGGCGTGACGGCACTCAAGCGCCCCGTTCTGGAGCTGCTCCATCGCTCGTTTCGGCGGCGTGAGCCGGCGGACGGTGTTCGTCGCAGAGCTTTCGATGAATACAGACTGTCGCGCAATCCGGCGCTGGAGCGGTTCGCGGTATTCCAGGCGCTGCGGGAGTCGCTCGGCGAGCGCGAGACCTGGCTGCGCGATTGGCGCCGGTGGCCACCGGAGTATCACTCGCCGGATTCCGCTGACGTCGCTGAATTCGCCCGCGAGAAGGCAGAGGAAGTCGAGTTCTTCATCTATCTGCAATGGCAGGCCGAGCTTCAGCTCGCGCGTTGTGCCGAAGCGGCGCGGACGGGCGGCATGCCGATCGGGCTCTATCTCGATCTGGCCGTCGGGACCGATGCGGCCGGGGGCGACGCGTGGGCGGCACCACAACTCGTCGCGGTCGGCGCCACGATTGGCGCGCCGCCGGATCTGTGGAACCGTAACGGGCAGAACTGGGGATTACCGCCGCTGAATACCGCAGCCTTGCGTCAGCAGGCCTTCGCTCCGTTTGCCGAACTGTTGCGTGCGAACATGCGATGGGCCGGCGCACTGCGCATCGACCATGTTCTCGGTTTGATGCGGCTATTTTGGATTCCCGAGGGGCGAAGCCCGTCGGAAGGCGCCTACGTTGCCTATCCCTTCGACGAGATGGTCGGCGTCGTGGCGCTCGAGAGCTGGCGGAACCAATGTCTTGTCATCGGCGAGGATCTCGGCACCCTGCCGGAAGGATTCCAACCGGCCATGCGCCGGGCCGGCCTGCTGTCGTACTGTCTGCTGTACTTCGAACGCGATTCGCAAGGACAGTTTCGTCCGCCGAACGATTATCCGCCCGATGCGCTTGTTTCCATTACGACGCATGATCTGCCGACGGTCTGGGGCTATTGGGCCGGCGTCGACATCGAGGAACGGGTGCGCATCAACGCATACGCGAGTTTGGAGGCGATCGAGAACGAACGGCAGGCGCGGCACCGTGATCGTGCGGCGCTCGTCGAAACGCTCCAACGTACGGGACTGCTCGATGAAGCCTGCGACCCGAATGAGGTACCGTTCGAGGCCATTTTGCGCTTCCTCGCGCGTACGCCCTGCCGGGTCCTGATGGTGGGACTCGAGGATCTTCTCGGGGTGAAGGAGCAGGCCAATCTGCCGGGCACGCTTCACGAGCATCCCAACTGGCGGCGCCGTCTGCCGGTCGACATCAGTGGAATCAGGCAAGACCAGAGGGTGAGACGCGCCGTGGGGATACTGGCCGAGGAACGGCCGTTGCCGCACGGATCGTAGGTAGAGGCATGGGTACGCCTCCGCGAATTCCGCTCGCCTCGTACCGATTGCAGTTCAACCGCGAGTTCACGTTCGATCACGCGGCCGCCCTCGTCCCGTATCTGGCGGCGCTTGGGGTGACGCATGTCTATGCATCGTCGTATCTCAAGGCGCGCCCCGGCAGTTCACACGGATACGACATAATCGACCACAACGCGCTCAACCCCGAGATCGGTTCGCCGGAGAGCTTTTCGAGATTTTGCCGGGTACTGCACGCGCATGGCATGGGGCAGATCCTCGATTTCATCCCGAATCACATGGGCGTAGGAAAGACGGACAATGCATGGTGGCTCGATGTCCTCGAATGGGGCGAATCCTCGCCTTACGCGGATTACTTCGACATCGACTGGAGCGCCTTGCGACGAAGCTTTCCGGGAAAGGTACTGCTCCCGGTGCTCGGGGATCAGTACGGCGTCGTACTGGAACGCGGTGAGCTGCAACTCAGGTTCGACGTCGAATACGGTGGATTCAGTATCTGGTATTTCGAGAACCGGTTTCCGGTACGGCCGCGCGACTACGCCTCGATCATCCGTCGACGCCTGAGTGATGCGCGCCTTGCGCCTGCCGGGCCGGCCGGAGAGACGCTCGAGCGGTTCGCGGGCGAGTTCGCCGCATTTTCCGCGACGCCACGCTCCCGCATCCGGCGGGGAGAGGCCCGTGACCGAGTGCAGCGCCTCAAGTCCGACTTGTCCCGCGTGGCCTTGGAGCAACCTGACGTCAGGCGATTGCTGGTGGAGGCCGCCGACCTCTACAACGGCGAGCCCGGCCGCCCTGATACGTTCGTGCGCCTGCACAACCTGATCGAGCGTCAGTTCTATCGCGTCTGTTACTGGCGCGCCGCCGCGGACGAGATCAATTACCGGCGGTTCTTCGAGATCAACGATCTCGCCGGAATCCGCCCGGAAAATCCGAGATTGTTTGCCGAGATGCACCGGTTGATCGGCCGCCTCATTGCGGACGGTTGCATACACGGGTTGCGCCTCGATCACATCGACGGCCTTTTCGATCCTGCGGCCTATTGCGCGGCATTGCAGAGGCTTGCCCAGCAGGTGGCGCCGCAACCGATTTCACCCGACGATCGATCCGACGCGATGTCTTCGCGGTCCGGGCTGTTCTACATCATCGTCGAGAAGATTCTCGCGCGTCACGAGCGGCTACGGGATTCATGGCCGGTCCAAGGAACGACCGGATACGAGTTCCTGAACCTCGTCAATGGTGTCCTCGTCGATCCGGAAGGCGAGCGGCCGATGACCGAGGCATATTTTCGTTTCGTCAAGCGGCGTTTCGATTTCGACGAAATCCTCTATACGGCGAAAAAGCTGATCATCGACACGGCTCTCGCTAGCGAGCTTGCCGTCCTCGCGAATCAGCTCGACCGGCTGGCGGAACAGGACTGGCGGACGCGCGATTTCACGCGCTTCCGTCTCCGGGATGCGCTCAAGGAGATTGTCGCCTGTTTCCCGGTCTACCGCACCTACGTGACCGAACAAGGCGTAACGGCCGAGGATGCGCGTGACATCGACTGGGCGATAAGCCAGGCAAAGAAGCGCTGGCTTGCACCCGACCCGGAAATCTTCGACTTCATCCGTCAGGCGCTGGTTGCCGAGCACCAGGGGCCGCTGGGTTTGCCGCGACGCGCCGAGCTGCTGCGCTTCGCGATGAAGTTCCAGCAGTATACCGGGCCCGTAACGGCGAAGTCGCTGGAAGACACCGCATTCTACCGCTACCATCGGCTGATCTCGCTGAATGAGGTCGGCGGGGATCCTCGCCAGTTCGGCATCTCGGTCGCGGCTTTTCACAGGGCAAATGAGGAGCGCGCGAGGAACTGGCCGCATTCCATGCTGGCTACGGCGACCCATGACACGAAGCGCGGCGAGGACGCACGAGCGCGTATCGACGTACTCCCGGAAAAGCACGCCACGTGGGCGGAAAGAGTCGAACGCTGGTCGGTTCTCAACCGGTTCAGGCGGTCGGAGATCGATGGCAGGCGGGCACCGTCGCGGAACGACGAATACTTATTCTATCAGGCTCTGATCGGCGCCTGGCCGGCCGAATGGTTGTCGCGGAAGCCGGAACCCGGACCTGCGCTGGAGACGTTTCAGGACCGCTTGCGCCAGTATACGGTGAAGGCGCTTCGCGAAGCCAAGACCCGCTCGAGCTGGAGCCGCCCGAACGAGCCGTACGAGGCCGCCTGCACCCGTTTCATGACCGATCTGGTGGATACGGGCCGGCCGAACCCGTTTCTCGACGACTTTCTGCCGTTTGCGGCGCAGGTCGCCTTCTTCGGAATGCTGAACAGCCTCGTCCAGACGACGCTGAAACTGACGTGTCCCGGCATCCCGGACCTGTATCGCGGGAGCGAACTCTGGGACTTCTCACTTGTGGATCCTGACAATCGCCGGCCGGTCGATTTCGACGGCCGTGCATCGTTGTTGGCGGAGCTGGAGACGGTTCGCGACTGGCGGCCGCTTCTGGAGAATTGGGCAGACGGGCGTATCAAGCTGGCCTTGATCCGCCGCCTCCTCGCGATCCGGCAGAGTCAGCCGCAGATATTTACGTACGGAACCTATATCCCCATCGAAGTCCAGGGTCAGGCGGCCGCACACACGATCGCATTCGCGCGAAGCCACGGCGACCGGATGGCCGTGATCGTGGTAGGCCGGCTTTTTGCCCGGCTATGGGGTGAAGCGGACATGGTCTTTGACGGTGGACATCGTTGGGCGGCGACGGAGATCGCAATCGACGATGTCGGGGGGCAGTGCCGGCACGATGCGATAACGGGTCGTGCCATCGATGCACGAAATGGAAGGATCGCGGTCAGCGAGGTGTTCGCGCAGCTGCCGGTGGCCGTTCTGGTGTGAGCGCCTCAAGCGGCCGACTATCGACGCATCAGGTGGGCAAGCACGAAGCCGGTCACCATGGCGATCGCCAGGCTCGCGAAAGGCCGCTCCTGGACGTGTTGCCGAACTGCTTCGGCCGTCTCGCTGCCGTACGCGCGCGCTTCGGCGGCAAGCTCATCGAGTCGTGCGCGGAGCTGCTCCATTTGGGCTTGAGCCTGGCTCATCGCCTCTGTCGCTGCAGACGCGCTGAGTTCATTGACGGTTCGGGCAGCGGATTCGAGATCGTGCCGAAGCGAACGCAGATCGGACTTGAGCCTTTCAATCGCAATGTCCCGCTGCGGCTCGTTAGCGCCAGCGCCGGTGCTTTCCGGACCCATGTTCGGCTCTGCATTGGCAGGCATGTCGCCTCCTCCGGAGTTTATGTCAACGTGGGGGGCTCGGCTAAGGCCGCCCGCGCCGTACGAGCCCGACGATCAGGGCGATGACAAAGAAGACGAGGAACAGGAAAAACAGAATCTGTGCGATGCTGGCGGCGGTCGAAGCAATGCCGCCAAAGCCGAACAGACCGGCCACCAGCGCGATAATCAAGAACACCACTGCCCAATAAAGCATGATGCACCTCTTGGAATAGGGTCATCTCCGTCGGGCACGCCTTTGCAATAAACGCAACCGTGGCCGCAGGGTTCCTTGGGTTTACGCCGGGCGATGGGCATCAGACCCACCGCCCGGTCCCGGCATCATCTGATCTTGTATTCGGGCTGCTGCTTGAGGGCGTCCTTCGTGGTGTTGTAAGTCACCTGGCGGCCATCGGGCTGAATCTGAATCTCGCTGAACGGCACCTGGACGTGCCGCTCGCCGACGCCGAGAAAGCCGCCGACGGACAGGATCGCATGCGACACCTTTCCATCCTTGCCCATCAGTATCTCGTCGATTTCACCGATGTTGTCGCCCTCGGCATTTTTGACGTCCATGCCGATCAGATTGCTCAGCAGAACCTCACCGCTGGGGGTAAAGACGGACCCACGTTGAGTTGCCGTCCCCGAGCGTTCCTCCGCCGTCGTGCCACGCGCTCCCGACGGTGCTGGTTGTGTCGTCGGAGGCCCGCCGCCCGGTCCAGGTTGACCGGTGGTCTGCGCAAAGGCGGCGCCAGAAACCGCCAGAGCCATGCCGAGTGCGCTGGAAAAGATTAACTTACGCATGTGTCTGCAACTCCTGTGTTGGTCATAAGCCTCCGATGCGCGACTAAACGCCGCCTTTGAGCTTTGGTTGCACGAAACAGGCTCGTCCTTTCGCATCTCGTGTTGTCGCAGCCGGACGGGGGCACCTTGGAACCGAAAACGGTCCCGGTCGTTCGGGCGAGCATGGCCGGTAGGAAATCCACTAGCAGCGCTTATCCGACGAAGTTCAGGGAGACGCGTTGCGCAGGGCGAGTACATCGACGGTCGCATCACGACCGAGATGCCGCGGAAGCTGTGGTCTGACCTAGGGGCGCCGGCGCCGGGTCCGATCGCCGTTCAAGTCCATCCCCGCGCCGGTCCGCAAGAGAACGCGGCGGTTGGAGCCGCACCTGGTCGCCGAGATTCGCGTATGCAGGCTGGGCGGGCGATAATCTTTTGCGGCATCCGTCGTTTCAGGGATTCCGGTCCGACAAGCCGCCCGAGACAGCGACGAAGGAGGAGCCGATGGTGGTCAGACGTTCTGCTGTTGCCGGGCGTCCGCGCGCGGGTTCCGTCGAGGTGGCCGGGGTCGAACTGACGCATCCCGACCGAATCCTGTTTGCCGATCAGGGCCTCACCAAGCGCGATCTCGCGACCTATTACGTGCAGGTGGCAGACGCAACGTTGCCTCATGTGGTCGGGCGCCCGATTACGATGGTCCGGTGTCCGTTAGGGCAGGAAGACAAATGTTTCTATCAGAAGCACCCCGGTTCTGCGGTTCCGGACACGCTGAAGCGGGTCACAATCGAGGAGAAGTCCGGAACGCATGATTACCTTCTCGTCAAAAATGTACGCGACCTGATCTCGCTTGTTCAGATCGGGGTACTCGAGA
Organism: Alphaproteobacteria bacterium; assembly: GCA_036381615.1. Lineage (GTDB taxonomy): Bacteria > Pseudomonadota > Alphaproteobacteria > CACIAM-22H2 > CACIAM-22H2 > CALANV01. The sequence goes on along the minus strand of DASVCL010000012.1, from coordinate 86,131 downwards.
TCCATCTTTGGGGGTCACGTGCCGATGATTTGGAGCATCCCGATCGCATCGTGTTCGATGTCGATCCGGGACCGGGCGTGGCATGGACAAAGGTGATCGAAGCCGCTGCCGAGCTGAGAGAGCGTTTGCGCCAGATGCGTCTCGAGAGCTTCGTCAAGACGACGGGCGGGAAGGGACTTCACGTCGTCGTGCCGATCGCGCCGATTGGTGACTGGTCGACGCTGAAGGCGTTCGCGAAGGCGCTTGCCGTCGCCATGGAGAGAGATTCGCCCGATACGTATACCACGGCACTGCCCAAGTCTGAACGCGCCGGTCGTATTTTCATCGACTATCTTCGCAATGATCGCGGCGCCACGGCCGTTGCACCTTTCTCGGCGCGGGCTCGAGCAGGTGCCCCGGTTGCAACGCCGCTCGCGTGGGCCGAACTCGGCCCGCAGCTACGTCCGGCCGAACTCAACGTTCTGACGGTTCCCGAACGTCTGCGGACCCGCGACGCCGACCCGTGGGCAGATTTACCTCGCCTGCGTCAAAAGATTACGGCGAAAGCGCACGCCCGGCTGGCGCTTCCGTGACGGCTTAGCGGTCCGGGATCTGCTTAGATGTCTCGCCGGGAGACGAGTTCGGCTGTGCGCCAGCACCTGCTTCAGGTACGGCGGGCGGGATGTCACAGGCCGTAAGAGCGAAGACAGATCCGAGAACGAAGGCGACCCGAAGCGATCTTCCGCGCCGAAGCAGCCCGACCGCGTGTTCGCGGCGCATGGTCGGGGTTACGAGCCGACCCATTCGCCGCCATTCGGATGCAGTGTCTCGCCGGTCATGTACGACGAGTCTTCGGACGCGAGGAACACGAAACAAGGGGCGATCTCGTCCGGCTGGCCGACGCGACCGAGCGGCGTGCCGCCGCCAAACTTTTCGACGTGTTTTTCATCGAATGTCGAGGGAATGAGCGGCGTCCAGATCGGACCCGGCGCGACGGCGTTGACGCGAATGCCCTTTTCGGCAATGGCCCGCGACAGAGATCGCGTGAAGGCGACGATTGCGCCCTTCGTCGAGGCGTAATCGAGCAGCTGCGGATTGCCCTGAAATGCCGTCACGGACGCCGTGTTGACGATCGCGGCACCCGGCTTCAGATGCGGCATCGCCGCCTTGGTCAGATAGAACATCGCGAAGATGTTCGTTCGAAACGTGCGCTCGAGCTGCTCGCGGTTGATGTCCTCGATACTTTGCTGGGGGTGCTGCTCGCCGGCGTTGTTGATGAGAATGTCGAGCCGCCCGAAGGTTCTTACGGTTCGATCAACGGCCTCTCGGCAGAACTCCTCATCGCCGATATCTCCGGCGAGTGTAAGGCAACGGACGCCTTCGTTCTCGACCAACCGCCTGGTTTCGGCGGCGTCCTCATGTTCATTCAGGTAGACGATCGCGACATCCGCGCCCTCCTTGGCGAAGGCGAGTGCCGTCGCGCGTCCAATTCCGCTGTCTCCTCCGGTGACGAGCGCCGCCTTACCGCGCAGCTTGTCTGCGGCACGGTACCATCGTGCCGTGCTTTCCGGTCGCGGGGCCATCCGGGACTCGAGGCCGGGTTGCTGATCCTGACGTTGGGCGGGCGGCGTCTTCAACTCGGGCATGGCGGGGCCTCTTGAGAGTAAACGAGGCACATAGCGCACTCAGAACGTATCGCCGAAAGGCACGGTTCCGGGTCACGGCGGATGGTCAAACGACGCGCCGGCAGCAGAAGTCCGGCAGGTCCGTTACGAGCAGCGATTAGCTTACCGCGACCAGTTACCGAACACGCACCCTGACATCGGATACGATCCATGCGAGCGGTGATCCGCGAACGTCATGAGGCTTCGGGCGCTGAACGCAATGGGGGTTGCAAGCGATGTACCGGTCGCGAGGACGGCGATCCGGCGGGCCGCCTGGCGTCAGGCGGACATGGGTTCGTGCGCCCAGCGGGTGGCGGTGCAGCGTCGCCCCAAAATCGGCTCAGATCCGCTCAAGCAGAACGAGTATCAGAACGACCACCAGGATTACGCCGACGATGCCGGACGGGTAATAGCTCCAGCCCCGGCTGTACGGCCAGGCCGGCACGGCCCCGAGCAGTACGAGAATGAGGATGATCAGCAGGATGGTGCCCAGGGTCATCGTGGTTCTCCACGTCAGTCTCCCTCCAGGCCTCCATATGCAAGCATTCGTTCATTGCGGCGCCGGGCTCTGGCCCTCCGGTGCGGAGGGAGCGCCCGACGACGTTTCCGGTGAAGCCCCAGGCGTTGGTGACGATGATCCACTGCTGACGGGCCGGTTTTGTTCGATCTGGTCGATCTGCTTCGAGAGAGCGTCGAGCCGATTGACGATCTGGGATATCGGTTCGCGGCTTGCCTCGCGCGCCTGCGCGAGCTCACCCCTCATGTCCTGAATGTCCTTGGCCAGTGCGTCGAGACGCGTCGACACGATGCTTGCGGCATCGCGCGGCTCCAAGGGGACCTCGCGCGCGGCCGCCTCCCAGTACGGCTCTACGCCGAAATAGGTGAAGATCGAGGTCGCCCATTCGATCGGTACGACATCGTTCCATGCGTCGATATCGAAGCGCGGTGCGGTTTCAAGCCGCGCGCGCGGTATGGACAACGTCAAGCTCTGGTCGTTCGGGGTCCGCGTGACCGTTCTCCAGGGTACGGCGTGCTCTCTGGTGCCGATGCCGAGAAATCCGCCCATCCGTACGATGGCGAAGGCGATTTGGCCCCCTGTAATGTCGACGATCAGGCCGCGGATCGATCCGATCTTCTGACCCGTGGTGTCGACGACGTCGCGCCCGATCAGTTCCTGCGTGGGAGCGAGCTCGACGGTGCTCATCCGACGCCAAAGCGCAAGACCCTGCTGCGCCACACGCGTGCATCCGACGACGTCGTTGTTCGATTGGAGCCGCTGCGCGACCTCGCGCAGATTCCGGAGTTCGGCAGCGGCACGTCCGCTCTGCGAAGTCCGCTCGCGTTCGAGGATCGCGTTCAGCTCGTTGAGATCCTGCGGGCAATTTGCGCCTGCGGCCTGGGTGAGTGCCGCAACCAGGAAACTCCCGACGATGGCGAGAAGGATGACCCGCATGGTATTCGCAGACGGCCAACGTTCGGGACGCGGCAAAGGTTCCGGACGTCTTGCCGCCATTGTCCAGCCGGGGACAAATCCCGTCCTGCGCAATTACAGGACGGAATCTGGCCGGGCAGCCGAAGATGCCGTGTCGGGCGTCGAAACTTTCTCGTTGTGGAGACTATGGAGTGTTCCTGGATTTCACGGTGTTTCGTCGCGGCCAGCAACTCTCGATCAAGATTTGATCCGGCGTCTCAACCTGTTTGGTCCCGATCCTTCCGTCTTATCGTTTTGGATACAGATGGCGCGGCCGAGCAACTCCAAATGGAATTCTGATATTGCGGCATCGTGTCCAGGTTTTGCCGGCGGCGCTGCCGGACAGGCTTCGGGTGTGTGGTTCCACCGGGGCGCTTAACTTGTGTTAAACCCGGGCCGCCGGAAAGTTGAAGTGCTACGACGGAATCACAGTGGACTTTGCACCGTCCGGTTGATAATTAGCGACCTGCCCTGCGTCTTACGGGCGGCCGGACGGGGGCAAGCTGCACCAATTCGGTGACTTGGTATCGAGGGCATAGTCGTGGAACGGGCCAACGCACGCAAACGCAAGCCAACGGCAAGAGAGACGCCCGCGACCGAATCTGATCCAGCCTTTGACGAGTGGCTCGATCACCGGCTTAAGTCGATGTACGAATCGGCATTGCATGAGCCGATCCCCGACGACATGCTTCAGCTCCTCAGGCAGGACCGCCCGAAGCGCTGATTTAAGACCGGGCGGCGCCGGGCTGCGGAGCGTCGGCGTGACGTATCATCGAAGTTCAGGTCGAAGATCGCATTACATCTGAAGGTGATCTTGATCGGCTCGGCGTTTGGCCTGGTTGCCTATGCCGGGGCCGGGGCATTGATCGCCGTTTCTCATCGGGCCGCTCCGCTGGGTTGGCTGTCTTCCTGAGCACCACGCGCAGCGAGCCGGCATGGCAGTACATCCATCCTTTCGCGCCCGATAGATGGATTCACCAGCGGAATTATGGAACCGGCGTTCAGTCCGTCGAGTTTGTTGCTGTGACAGTAGAGCACAGGAGGGCAACAAACATGGCTCGACAAGAACGGCACCGTGAAAGAGAGACACGCGGATCGACCGAGCACGAGACCTCGGCTCGGCATCGTGCAGGCAGCGAGAATGGGCCGGACGGTGAGCAGGCCGCCCGGATGGCCGAACGTATGGGGGAGCGCGTGCAAAGTGTAGGACGCGAGGCCCAAGCGGGACTGCAGGAAGGCGCCCGCGAGTTCGCCGCCATGAGCGAGCGGGCATTCGAAGCATGGATGCGTTCGAGCAACGAGGCGATGCGTCGCGTTCTCGAGATGAACATGGAACTCGCGACGTGGAGCCGGGAGCAGCTCGACGACAACATCAATGCGGTCCGCTCACTGGCCCAGTGTCGCACTGTCGGAGACGCTTACGGGGTTCAAATCGGGCTGATGCGTTCGAGCATGGAGAAATCGCTTCGACATGCGACGAACGTGTTCAATATGGCAACGCGAGTTATGATCGGCGGTATGCAGGCACCACAGCGCACAGGGAGCGCGGCTGCTCAAGAGATGCGGTAGGCAGACCGAACGCGAAGCCTACGCTCAGTTCGTCGTATCCAACTCAATTTGTCGCGGATGATGGCGGGACGGGACCAAACCGTTCCGCCGCATGCGTCCTTTCGCTGACGGGGGCTCGCCCGGCAGTGCGAGAGGATGCTGCTTCGCCGAGCTTGACCGTTGGCGCCGGTGCAGATTTCGCTTAATACTCCGCTGCACCATGGCGGGAGGTTGGGCGATGGGATTCGGTCTCGGTCAGGCACAGGCAGTTCTGCGGGAAAATTTCGCACCGTGGGTTCTTGATCTGGGCTTGACTGTCGAGAGCGTCGACGGCCCGCTCGTCCGCCTTCGCCTTGCTTTCAGCGAACGCCTGACCAGAATCGGAGGGACGATCTGCGGGCAGGCGCTGATGTCGCTGGCCGACACGGCGATGGTGCTTGCCATCTCGTCCGCATCCGGCGGCTTTCGTCCGATGACGACGGTCGGCCAGACGACCAGCTTCCTGCGTGCCGTATCGAATTCGGATGTGTTGGCAGACGCCCGGGTCCTCAAGCTTGGGAAGACATTGGCGTTTGGCGAGGTGACGATGCGCGCCGCGTCCAGCGCCGACCTGGTTGCACATGTCACCACGACCTACGCCATACTCGGGCCCGTGCCCGGCAAGCCGGCTGATTGAAACCGGATCGTCAAGCCGCCAAACTGCCTGGGCAGACGCAGATCGGGGGACGCACGTGAACATTGCCCAGCACCTTCACCGCGCAGCGTTGATCCATCCTGACCGGCCGGCACTTGCGGTCGCCGACCGGGTGGTCGCGACATGGTCGCAGATGTACGGCCAGGCGGCACGCATCGCGGCGGGTCTGGGACGGCCCCCGTATTCGCTCTCGCCCGGAGACCGGGTGGCGTTGATCATGGCGAACGGACCGGCATATGCGGCACTCCTCTACGGCTGCTGGCATGGCGGATTTGCGGCGGTTCCCGCGAATTCCAAACTGCATCCGAAGGAACTCGCCTACATCATCGATCACGCGCAGGCAAAGGTCGTCTTCGTGACCCCCGAACTGGCCGAGGTCGCCGCCATCGCCGTGCGCGAGGCCGGCATCTCGTTGCCGATCGTCGACGTCGAATCCCCCGAATTCGCCCGGCTGGGCGAGGGTGCCCCTGCGCCGATGGCCGAAACGGCCGCCGACGATCTCGCCTGGCTCTTCTACACGAGCGGTACGACCGGGCGCCCGAAAGGCGCGATGCTGTCGCATCGGAACCTGCTGGCGATGACGATGAGCTACTTCATCGATATCGATCCGCCATGTCCCGGCGGATCGATCATTCACGCCGCGCCCATGTCGCACGGCTCCGGCCTGTACATGCTCCCGCACGTCGCGCAGGCGAACACGCAAGTGATTCCGGCGAGCGGGCATTTCGATCCGGGGGAAATTCTGGACCTGGTCCGCAAGTGGCCACAGGTCAGCATGTTCGCCGCCCCGACCATGGTGAAGCGGCTCGTCGATCATCCTGCGGCCGCGCATGCCGATACGGCAAATCTCCGTGCCGTCATCTTCGGCGGGGCGCCGATGTACGTGGCGGATCTCAAGGCCGCCATCACCCGATTCGGGTTCAAGTTCGCTCAGCTCTACGGACAAGGTGAATCGCCGATGACGATCACGGGCATGACCCGTGCCATGATTGAGCAGGCTTATCGCGAAGGACGCGATGACCGCCTGGGGTCGGCCGGCGTACCGCAGAGCGTCGTACAGGTGCGCGTCGCCGACGCGGAGGATCGCGCACTACCGGTGGGCGAGGTCGGCGAAATTCTCGTCCGCGGCGATTCGGTCATGAAGGGTTACTGGCGGAATCCGGAAGCGAGCGCACAGACGCTGCGCGGCGGCTGGTTGCATACGGGGGATGTCGGTGCGTTCGACGAGGCCGGGTTCCTGACGCTCAAGGACCGTTCAAAGGACCTGATCATTTCGGGCGGCAGCAACATTTACCCGCGCGAAATCGAAGAGATTCTGCTGACCCATCCGGGCGTGGCCGAAGTCTCGGTCGTCGGCGTCCCGGATCCGGAGTGGGGCGAGCGCGTCGTCGCCTTTGTCGTGGCGCGCGCAGGCGGCGCCGGCGTCGAGGCGGCGGAGCTCGAACGGCTCTGCCTGGCGAACATTGCGCGCTTCAAGCGCCCGAAGGAATATCGCTTTGTTTCCGCGCTGCCGAAAAACAACTACGGAAAGATCCTGAAGACCGAGCTGCGTGAATGGGCGAAACGGCCGCCGAGCGCGGCATAACGACGACAAAAAGGGGGAGAAGCCATGGCCCGGCGCTTGGAGGGGAAGGTCGCGATCGTTACGGGGGCGGGCTCGATCGGTCCCGGCTGGGGGAACGGCAAGGCGACCGCGGTGCTGTTTGCACGGGAGGGGGCCCGCGTTTTCGCCGTCGATGTGAACGGCGAGGCCGCCGCGGAAACAAAGTCGATCATCGACCGCGAGGGAGGCATCTGCGAGATCTACGCCGCGGATGTCTCGCACGGGGAGGAAGTCAGGGCGATGGTCCAGCGGTGTCTGGACGCTTTCGGCCGCATCGACATCCTGCATAACAACGTCGGCATCCTCGACGCCGGAGGCCCCGTCGAGGAAAGCGAGGAGACCTGGGACCGAGTCGTCCGGGTCAACCTCAAGAGCATGTTCCTTACATGCAAGAACATCCTGCCACAAATGGTCCGCCAGTTTGAGGCAGAGGGCCGGGGTGGCGCCATCGTCAATATCGGGTCGATTGCCGGTATCCGGTGGACCGGCGTGCCGTATATCGGCTACTCGACGACGAAAGGAGCGGTGATACCGTTCACGCGGACGATCGCCCTGCAGTACGCCGCCAAGGGCATTCGATGCAACTGCATTCTTCCCGGCTTGATGAACACACCCATGGTCCACCAGGGGCTTGCCGGCGCTTACGGTGGCGGCGACGTGGATCGGATGATTGCCGTGCGTGATGCGCAATGCCCGACCGGCAAGATGGGCGACGCATGGGACGTCGCCTACGCCGCGCTGTTCCTCGCATCGGACGAAGCCAAATACATCACCGGCGTCAGCCTTCCTGTCGATGGCGGCATCACGTTGAAATACGTCTAGGCCGGGTGTCGTCGCTATAGACCGAACGGATACGTGTCGCGCGTGCCTTCCGTTTGAGGCACAGGCAGCGGCGTTACGGCGCGCGTCTCGGGGAACCAGACCCACGCATCGAACTGTCGCGGCAGGACAGCGTCGAAATAGTGGCTCATCCGCTCGGTCTCCGGCCGATAGATCACGCCGATCGCACGTTCCAGCCGATTCCGGAACAAGGTTCGCAACAGGTCTCGTCGCCCATCCGGGCGCAGATCGAGCAGGAACGGTGCGTCCACCGACTCGCGGCAGAGGTATTCGTAGCTGTCGGGACGCGACGGTCGAACCTGTTTGACTTCCATCGGGCCGCCCCAGTCGGAGGCGGCGGCGACGTTGCCCCGGTCGGTGCTGAACCCGATAAGGGCCGCCTCCGGCCCGAATTCCGCGCGACAAAGCTGACCGATATTCAGTTCGCCGTGCGCTCCCATCTGCGTCGCGGCGGCATTGCCGATATGCGAGTTGTGCGCCCAGACCACGGCCTTTGCCGACGGTCCACGTGCCGCAAGGATCGCCTGCAAAGTCTCGAACATGTGCTTGTCCCGAAGATTCCAGGACTCGGCTGAGCCGTAATACATGATCCGGTAATAGCGTTCGGCGGCGGCAACGAGGCGGGCATTCTGCGCGGCGTCGAAATAGGCGTCACTGTCGCGCCCTATGTATTCGATCCGTTTCGCCAGCAGATCTCGCAGAATCTCCATCGCACCGGCCTCGCACAGCGCATAGCCGGTGTTGAGGGCCGCTCGTCCGTAAGTGGCGGGATCGGACTGCCAGGGTGTGAGACATCCGTATCGTTCCCGCGCGATCCGCGCCGCTTCCGGGTCGACCTTGTCGAGGTACTTGATGACCGCGTCCGTAGACGCGTAGAGGCTGTAGAGATCAAGGCCGTGCAAGCTCACTTTTCGGGCGTCATCCGTGACGTTCTCGTTGTAGCTGCGTGCCCATCGGACAAGCTCGCTGAAATCGGTGTTCCGCCACATCCAGACCGGGAAGCGGGTGAAGGGTCGCTCATCCGTCAGACGACGCGGACGATCGCGGATGAGGGCGTCGACCAGGGCAGCATCCGGCCAGTCAGCCTCGATCGCCACGATGTTGAATCCGTGGTGCTCGACGAGGTGCCGTGTGAGCCGTGCGCGAGCACGATAGAATTCTGACGTGCCGTGCGTCGACTCGCCGAGGAGGACCATCCGATACGTGCCGAACCGGTCGAATGCTTCGCCGAAACTTTCGGATTCGAGTTGGGGCAGCGGTTCGGCATGGCGCTTGATCAGTTCGATGGCATTATCGCTGCGCTCGGTATGCGCAGCGCCGCCCCGTGAGCGGCGCCAGACGCCCCAACCGCGGTTGTGCTGCCCGGTATCATCCGGCGGCCAGCCCTCGGTTCCGACCAGCGGAACGAATGCGACGGAACCGAGATCCTCCTCCTCGTAATCATGCGTGCCGCGCCGGGTGATGCGTTTCAACCGTTGCAGATGCGGTCCTTCACCGGTCGGAATGATCAGTCTTCCCCCCACGCGGAGCTGGTCCCGCAGGCTGCGGGGGACCTCGGGACTGGCGGCAGCCACGATGATCGCGTCAAACGGCGCAAACTCCGGCCAGCCACGCGTTCCGTCGCCGTGCATCACATGCACATTGTCCACACCGGCGGCAGCGAGGCGCGCACGTGCGCTGTCGGCAAGGGTTTTTATGCGTTCGACGGTGTATACCGCCGCCGCAAGATGACTTGCGGCGGCAGCGGCATAGCCGAGGCCAGTTCCGATCTCCAGGACGCGATCGCCCGGGCTGATCATCGCCGCTTCCAGCATCAGCGCGACGATATACGGCTGCGAGATTGTCTGTCCCTCGCCAATCGGTAGCGGCGTATCGTCGTAGGCGAATTCCCGCAGTCGGTCCGGAACGAACAATTCGCGCGGTACGCGTCGCATGGCGCTGAGGACGCGCGGCTCGATGATGCCGCGCCCGGCCAGTTGACGTGTGACCATCCGGTCCCGAGCTTCCGCGAGACGCGGTGCAGCTTCAGACCGTGGACGTTCTTGCTCCGCAGAAACGTCAGCCATCATGCCAATCCCTGCATCGCGAGCGCCGGCCGTGTCGGCACGTATCAGGGCGCTTCACTGGCGACGGGACTTTGCCCGCTTTGATCTCGAAACTTCACGCCGCATGGTGGGTTCCATTCGTGAGTGCCCGGCGGATGCAATCAAGTTTCCTGCCGGAAAGCCGCGGGGACGGCAGTGTGGGCACTGAGACGATCGGCGACCTCGGCGTGGAATCGCGGTCCAAGGATGGTCTTGACGGTTGGCGAAATGTCCGGCCACGGCAGTTTCACCCATGTGGACGATGGCGTAATCGAGAGTCGCGGCAGGTCGGGCATCCGGTGGTACTCAGGTGGCATCTTGCGGATCTTGTCCTCGCGGTCGAATAGGGTCTGTGCGTCCGGGAGGACGGCCCGCGCCTCGTCAAGCATCTGCGTCGATGCGGCTCAGCGCCGACATCATCTTGAAATCCTGAATCCGGGATCACTTTCCATTCGGGGAGTGCCTGTCGCTAGTTGAACCTGTCGTCACAGCGGCAGATACCGGACGGAAGGAGACGCCGCCGTGCCGGCGACCAAGACGTCATATCGATGCGTCGGCGTGATTCATGGCGCCGTGGTGTAGCGTCGACCGCCACGGCCAAGGCGCATGGCGACAGGGCGACGGTCAAGAGGGCCCTCGTATCAACGACCGTCTGAACCGTACTTTGCCCGCTCCACGATCTGGTGAAGCGGCGCCGGGAGGCAAGCCTGGCCATCTTGAATCGGTGCTCGGGAAGACCAAATACGGGAACGCAGCGTTTCCTTGGTCGAAAGTGCAGCGCCTGCCCGCGGTCCTCGATCGGCGATGATCGGGGCCGCAAACCGGATGGATTCTGCTGATGCGACACGGTGATCCCCGCGCCTGGATGTGGGCCGAAGCCTGCGAACTCCTTGAGCAGGCGGACCGGCTACAGCGCCGATTCTTTCAACTTGGTGGCGCCGCAAGCCGACCGGCCTGGGAGCCGCCGGTGGACGTTTACGAGACGGACGAGGCCTTGTGGATCCTGGTCGCGCTTCCAGGTGTCGCACCCGATCAGGTCAAGATCGTCGTCGCGGACGGCACGCTGATCGTTACCGGCGAGCGGCCGCTGCCGATCGAGGCGCGCACTGGCGTCATTCACCGGGTTGAAATTCCGCATGGCCGGTTTGAACGTCGGATCAGACTTCCGGCCGGTCGCTTTGAGCTCGATGACCATGCACTGGTCAACGGATGTCTGACGCTGAGTCTGCGGAAGCTCCTCTAGCGAATGGTCACGACATGATTGCGCACGAGACACGCGACCAACCGGACGACAGCGGGACCACGCGCAATGCTGTCCCGCCGCAACCGACTCCGGAACGCAAGGTGCTCCCGCCGCTGCCGGACGATGCGCTCGTCATCATCCCGGTCCGCAACTTGGTCTTGTTCCCAGGGATGGTGCTACCCGTATCACTGGGCCGCGAGCGTTCGGTCGCGGCGGCGCAGGAGGCGGCGCGTAACGAAAGATCGATCGGACTGCTGCTTCAGCGCAATCCCGACGTCGTTGATCCCAAGCCGTCAGATCTGCACGAAATCGGCACGTCGGCCGCCATCCTGCGTTACCTGACCGCGCCGGACGGTACGCACCATGTCGTCTGCCAGGGACAGCAACGGTTCCGCGTGCGTGAGTTTCTCGATGGCTACCCGTTTCTTGCGGCGCGCGTCGAGCTGATCGAAGACCCGGACGTGGCGACGGCGGAGGTCGAAGCCCGCGTGCACCAGCTGAAGCAACGTGCGATCGAGGCGATCGGCCTGTTGCCGAATGCGCCTGCGGAACTGACCCAGGCGGTCCAGTCGATTACGTCAGCGTCCGGGCTTGCCGATCTCGTCGCGAGCTTCATGGATCTGAAACCCAGTGAGAAGCAGGAGGTCCTGGAGACGCTCGATATCCGTGCGCGACTGGACCGGGTGTTGTGGCTGCTCGCCTATCGGATCGAGGTCCTGCGCCTGTCGCGCGATATCGGCCAGCAGACGCGTGACGCTATGGAGGCGCGCCAGCGCGAGTATCTGCTTCGGGAGCAACTCAAGGCGATTCAGAAAGAGCTCGGCGAAGCCGACGACAAGTCCGCCGAGATCGCCGACCTGTCGAAGGCAATTGCCGATGCCGGGATGCCGCAGGAGGTCGAACAGCAGGCGCGAAAGGAATTGTCGCGACTGGAGCGTATGCCGGAGGCAGCCGCCGAGTATTCGATGATCCGTGCGTATCTCGACTGGCTGATTGCGCTACCCTGGTCGGTTCTCAGTGAAGAAGGGATCGACATCGCCGAGGCACGACGCATTCTTGACGAGGATCACTACGGGCTGGAGAAGATCAAGCGCCGCATCCTCGAGTTCCTCGCCATCCGCAAGCTCAATCCGGGCGGCAAGAGCCCGATCCTGTGCTTCGTGGGGCCGCCGGGCGTCGGGAAGACGTCGCTGGGACAGAGCATCGCGCGGGCAACCGGCCGGAAATTCGTGCGGGTCAGCCTTGGCGGCGTTCACGACGAAGCGGAGATCCGCGGTCACCGGCGCACCTACATCGGTTCGCTGCCTGGGAACATTATCCAGGCGATCCGCAAGGCGGGCACACGCAATCCGGTCATGATGCTGGACGAGATCGATAAGCTCGGCGCCGGCGGCTTCCACGGGGATCCGGCTTCGGCGCTTCTCGAGGTCCTGGATCCGGAGCAGAACAATACGTTCCGCGACAACTATCTCGGCGTACCGTTCGACCTGAGCAAGACGATGTTCATCGCCACGGCCAACATGTTGGACACAATTCCCGGACCGCTCCGGGACCGCATGGAGGTCATTCCGCTGACGGGTTACACGGAGGAGGAAAAGGTTCAGATCGCACGCCGCTATCTCGTGCGCCGGCAGCTGGAGGCAAACGGCCTCTCCATCGATCAGTGCGAGATCACCGATGACGCCTTGCGGACGATCATTCGCGACTACACGCGCGAGGCCGGGGTCCGGAACCTCGAGCGCGAGATCGGTGGGGTTTTCCGTCATGTCGCAATGCGTATCGCCGAGGGGCGTACGGGCAAGACCGTCGTCGGGCCCGAGGATCTGAGCGGAATTCTCGGCCCGCGCAGGTTCGAAAGCGAGCTTGCCATGCGGACGAGTGTTCCCGGTGTGGCGACGGGGCTGGCCTGGACACCGGTCGGCGGCGATATTCTGTTCATAGAAGCCACTCGGGTCCCGGGCAGCGGACGACTGACCCTTACCGGCCATCTCGGCGACGTGATGAAGGAAAGCGCGCAGATCGCGCTGAGCCTGATCAAGTCGCGCGTTCGCGACCTTGGGCTGCCGACCGACTTCTTCGAGAAGCAGGACATCCATGTGCACGTACCGGCGGGCGCGATACCGAAGGACGGGCCCAGTGCCGGCATCGCGATGTTCGTGGCGCTCGCGTCTCTGGTATCGGGTCGGACGGTACGCAGCGACGTCGCGATGACCGGCGAAATCAGCTTGCGGGGGCTCGTGCTGCCGGTGGGCGGGATCAAGGAAAAGGTCGTTGCGGCCGTTCGTGCGGGGATCACGACCGTCTTGCTGCCATCGCGGAACCAGAAGGACCTGGAGGATATTCCGGATGAAGTTCGCCGCAGCGTACACTTCATCTGGGTCGAACGGGTCGAGGAGGCTGTTCGGGCGGCGATCGGTGACGGCGTGCTGCGGGAACGCGTCGAATCCGAGCGGTCGCTCGCTCCGGCCGAATGAGGCATCACTCGGCAACAGCTGCAGGGTAATGGAGACCAACGGCCTCGTAGAGTTGCGGCTTGTGCCGTTCCCAGTGCTCGATGACGCACGCCGTTGCGGGCCGGTCATAGTACGTCCAAGGCAAGGCGTGGGCATTGAGCCCCACGAAATGCGCGCCGCATCGCCCGATATGGGATTGATGAGGCCAGAAGGGCGAACAGATCGTTACCTCGTCGGTCGTGACGACGAGCGGTCTTGCGTAGCGGCGGAGTGCCGCCACCTGGAGCCCTTGCTCGTCGAGCTCGCTCTCGAGCCGTACCGGCCTGTCGCGGAGCATCCTTTCAAGGACGTGCGCAAGATCGAACCCGGGACTGAAGCCGCGAATTCCGGTGTTACCGGGCTCGGGGCCGCATAGGTCGGCAAACTTGCCGAAACATGTCTTTATGTCGGCGGCAAGCACGCATGTGTTCCTGTCGCCAGACTCTAGCCACTGCGCAATGGCTACCGGCATGGCCCAAAGGATGCAGTCGTTGTCGAGCGAGAGCTCGTAGCGGCTCGGGAACAGGCGGAGAGGCGCAAGCTTCCACGCAACACCCTCGGCCATTTCTGCACTTAGATATGCGCCGAGAAATTGCGGCAAATCCCCCTCCGATGCGCGCCAGACGACATCCGCGGGGACTTTGCCGGTGCGCCGCCGCGCCTCGTCGGGGGACAATGTATTGACGCAGACCACGTAGGTGGCATCGGAACCGAATAGGCGCCGTGCCCCCCAGATCGACAGCCGCAACGCTTCGAACCCGGGGGCGCTGACATCGCCGATCGTCCATCGAATGCCGATATCATGTCGCGGATACGGCATTTACGGTGCCCCGACCGGCTTGCGGAACAGCCACTGGTCGATGACGCGCTCGACGGTGCGGCCGTCAGGGGTCTCGTAACGGAACAGTTCGGCCTCGCTTCCCTGCAAGTGATAGCCAAGACGTCGATAGAAGGGGATCACGCCCGCATTGTCTCGCTCGACACCGATTTCGGTGAATCGGAAGGCGTTCGCAGCGGCGATCTGCTCGGCTTTTGTCATCAGGCACTGTCCGATGCCGAGTCGCTGCCGGGTCGGATGCACACGAACCGCCCAGATGACGGCGATCTTCTCATGGCGCTTCTTCACCAGATCGATCCAGGCTTGTCCTGCCGGAAAGCCATCCGCAAGCGCCACGAGCATGACGTTTTCTCCGCGCTTCTGCCGCTCAAAGGCTGCACGGATGATATGCCGGTGATCGGAGAACATGCCGGCCCACTCCAGTCTGGCCAGATCCGCCCGTCGGCACAGCCGAATCGAGCAGCCGTCGGGAACCGATCGGTCAAGCCGTAAGGCCTGGCTCACACTGCACCTCCGTGCCGGTGGAGTAATGGAGCCGGATCGCACAGTCGACGTTCAGGCGGTCCGTTGCTCCCCATCGGTACTTGTACGCTTCGCCCCCGCGAAGGAAGTGAAACTCCGTCGCATTCTCCCGTACTGCTTCTTCAATCGCATGGCCGATGATCAAGGTTCCGGGACTGAAACGTGCCAGCTCCGGATCGAAGCCCCCCAGGTAATAGTAGAACGCCCCTTTGGATCGCATGCCGTAGAAGACGCTGGCGATCCGGTTTCCGATATGGAGCGCATAGAGCCGCAGCAGACCGTCGGCCAGAAATGCGAACGCGGCCTCGCGATTGAGAGCGCCGATGGATGGATCCGCAAGTACGCCCGGCTGCCCGTGGGTCGACCAGCGGGCGGTGTGAAGACGCATCAGGGTCTCGAAAAGGCGCTCAAAGCTGCTTCTGTCCGCGTGCTCGACACGGATACCGCCGTGCCGGTCGGCGAGCCGCCGATGATAGGCAAGCTTCTGAAGCATCGGGCGCGGGATCGGCGACGAAAGGTCTGCAATCCTGTCCGGAAGGCGCAGGACCGGACAAGGCATGCCGGGATGCGGATCGCATTGCCAGCCAATGGCGTCCGCAATCAGGGGAGATGCTGACGGCAGGTCACGGAGATGGATTTCGACGAATCCGGCGTTGAGAAGCTGCGCGCGAAGACCGGCGCGCACGATATCGGCGGGAAGCGTATCGTCGAGCAGGACATCGATGTAGTCGCTGATGCCTTCGCCGATCAACCCGATCC
This sequence comes from Alphaproteobacteria bacterium, assembly GCA_036381615.1. GTDB lineage: Bacteria > Pseudomonadota > Alphaproteobacteria > CACIAM-22H2 > CACIAM-22H2 > CALANV01. The sequence continues at coordinate 70,394 of DASVCL010000012.1, read as the reverse complement.
GGGGCCCCGCAGCCGTTTCGTCGACGAAGAATGGCGCGAGGCCGACGAGCCGATCCTCGATTGAGACGGCAAATACCAGCAGCCGGCCGCAGCCGATATGTCGCCACCACGCCAACGTCCAGCCGGGCGTCTGAAACAGCGTCGCGCGGCTGTCCCGCGCCCACAACGCCCGCCATGCTGGGGTCAACGCCTCGAAATCGGCGTTGGTGTGGATGCTACGAAACCGCAAGCGTTCCATGGAGCGTGCTCCGCATCTCATGAATGAGACGGTGGTACTGCTCGACATATCCGAAAGTCATGCGCGCCACTCGCATATGCGCGACGGCGGCCCGGCAGTCTTCCGGCCGCAGCGTACCGGCCAGCACGATCGCCGCCGCCATCTCATCGACATCGCCGACCAGGAATCCGGTTCGTCCGTGCTGAATCAGATCGGCGAGCGCACCGCTCGGAAAAGCAACGACCGGTGTCCCGCTCGCCAGCGCTTCGACGGCAGTCAGCGATGCCGTCTCCGGTGCGAGGCTTGGAACGACGACGCATTGCGCGGCAGCGAGAAGTCGGCGTTTCCGCGTGAAGCCGACCGCGCCGACGAAACGGCGCTGCGAATCCAGGCGTGGCCGGATCGCCTCTTCGAAATAGGCACGATGGGCTGCATATGGAAAGACCTCACCTGCAACCAGCAACGGTATATCCGCCCCACGCGCCGCCTCGAGGGCGAGGTGGAAACCCTTCTCGGGGCAGATTCGACCGAGCGCCAGTGCATATCGACGTTTTTTCAAGCGGATATCGAATAACGCGTCCGGTACCCCGTTTTCGATGTCCGGCAGCAACTGCAGGTTCGGCGCTGCGGTCCGCCTTTGTGCGGCGGAAACGCAGTTGAAGGCGACTCCCGGCCGCGCCGAAAGCGCGTTCGGCGGATACCAGTTCAACGGCAGGTGCAAGGTGACCAGAACCGGTGACCCGGTCGGGGGGAGGTAGGCATGAAAGTCGATGCCGTGCATATGGACGACGTCGACGTCCCGTTCCCGAAGCACTCGCCGGATTGCCTGCCTGTAACGACCGTACGTTGCGGCACGAACGGCATCGTCGATCTCGCCCCGCGGTGTCGGCACGCCGACGAGCAGGCCCCGGACGTCCGAGTCTGCACGGGCCAGTACGATGGAGCGGTGACCTGCGGCGACGAGTGCATCATCCAATGTCGCGACGACCTGTTCTGCACCGCCGACCGCATCCAGGCTTACGGGGGCGAATGGGTAGGCAACGCTAAGAACCGTCAGAGACATGATCCGTCCCGCCCCAGCTCGCCATGTGCCGTGCTGGCCAGCACGCACCATCGCGCACCCGTCATCCTCCAGAAAAAAGACTCGTAGAAGAGCGGCTCTGGATGGGGAGGATGACGACCGTCATAGGTTGGCGCGCGCCGGTATCGCTCGATCCCGACGGGAAGCTGGGCGAGAGCTCGTGCCTGGATCCTGTGGCATTTGGCCATTCGGCGCTTCAAGTCCCGGGTGGGCGGGGTCAACCGGTTCACCGACCACGACGACCGGGATTGTGTCCCGCGACCGATCGGGAGCCGGCGCCCCGGCCTCAGTCGGCGTGATCGTCGGCGCACAGCACATCGGCGGGGGCGATTGCGAGTCGTGTGCCGTCAGAGTCGGCGGCGTACCGGCGCACCATACGGCCGCAAAACTCCGCGAATTCACGGGGATCGTGTGGCGGACTTGTGTGATGCGGCACGATACCCCGATGTTCCGGCGTAAAACAGAAGGTTACCGTGACGGCGAAATCCTCGAGGGAGGCCATCTGACGGTCGAACCAAGCTTGCGCATTCGGTCGGTAGCTGTCGGCCCAACTGAGTCCCGTACGCACATAGCTGACGCCGAGCCGTCGTAGCCACGATACGGCGTCTTCCAGCCTGTGGTCCTCGAAATGGAACCACTGACAGATACCGAATTCGGGGGCGATGTCGTAGAAGGATTCGACCGCCATCTTGGGCGAGCCGTCTTCCCGCAACAGGCCCATGTAGTAGTGTCGATAGTAGGCCGAACCTTCGGCCTCGCGATGGCGCGTCGTCGCCACCCAGGCCTTGGGCAGGTCATAAAGGCTGTACCAGTGTATACGCGGTGCACGGCCGATGAGCAGGTCCGCGGTACGTCTCAGACCGAATGCCTGTACTTCTTCAGCGCCGAAGGTTGATACGCCGACCTCCGTTACCCAGACCGGCAGGTGTGTCACGGCCTGGATTTCCTTCAGCTTCTGCGGCCAATCGTCCAGCATCCAGTGGTTCCAATCGAGCGGGAAGCCGTGCACCGCAATGGCGTCCATGTGATCGAGAACGCCAAGTCGGGCCATATTCTCGATGAAAGCCGGGTCGATCGGCGAAATGCCGCCCAGAACGCGCGTAAGTTTGGGATTCTCCGCCTTGATCGCCTGGCCCGCGAGTTTCGCCATTTCAGCGAAGGCCCGCCACTCGGGGTCGATCTGGAAATCCCAATGCGACTTGTTGTTGGGTTCGTTCCAGATCATGGCTGCTTCGATCATTCCTGTGCGCCCTTTGCTGGGTAGACCGCTCTCGGTCCTTCTGGCGGATCAGGTAGATTGATGCGGCGGCAAATGAACACTTCCTCTTCCGGATGGTTCACGATTTCGAAGCCGGAACTCCGAAGCACGGCCTCGGCACAGGCACGATTGGGAATCCACCAGTTTGTCTCGTCATCGGCGTAACGCTGCTCGATGAAGCTCATGCGCGGGAAACCCGGACGTTCGAAGATGCCGCGCTCCCGAAACGGATAGTTCTCATCGATCGGCTCGACGATATCGCTGCCGCGCAGCATGGACTGGAAGACCAGTATGTCCTTGGCGACGTGGTCGTGTATGAGGTCGAGCGCCAGCAGCGGATGACGCAGGTGATAAAAGACGCCCATGAACAGGATGATGTCGAACTTCTCGCCGAGCTTCGCGACGTCATAGACCGAAAGTCGGTGGAGTTCGATGTCGACTTCGCACATCTCTGCGGCAAACCGTGCCTGCTCCAGATATTCCTCTGCCGGCTCGATCCCCACGACCCGTGCGGCGCCACGCCGCTTCATTTCGATGGAGTAGAAGCCGGCATTGCAGCCGATATCGAGCACCGTCCTGCCACTGACGTCCGTCGGCAGGGCGTCGGCGAAGTGGCGCCACTTGATGGCCGGATAGTCGCCGAGGAAGTGGTTTGGCGCCGTTTTGACGCCTTTCAGGTCGATGTTGTGAAACCAGGTACCAAGGGCGCGCACGCGCGCCTCGATGTCGGCCGGGGTCATTTCGGCACGTGAATTCATGGTTGGTCAGGCATCGCTCGTGATTACCGTAAGATCGGCGGCATGCGTCGGCTCTGCTGCGGATTCCGAAAGCAGACGGATGGCCTCGCGATAGCCGTGCACGGTGCCGACGTCGACATACGCGCGGCCGGCGGGAAAACCGATCGCCGTACCGCCCATCGCGACATAATGATTGACGAGCGTTCCGATATACTCGTCCCGTCTGCCGCGCTCGCACCAAAGACGGAACAGTTCATGCAAGATCGCGCCGGGGAGTTTGAAGGCCCCCCAGATCCAGGACGATTGCGGATTCGGGCATTTGACCTGGATCTGCATGACGCGACCTGAGCGGTCCGTGATGACCGCATCGAAGAGCTCCGGCTGCGCAACCGGAAACAGAAGAAATGACAATGTATCGTCGGGAAGATGTCTCAGGCCGTCTGCCGGGAACCAGATCGTGTCCGGAAGCCCGATCATGACCGGCTCGTCAGCGCGAATCAGCGGCACGGCCCGGAAGATGGCATCGCACAGGCCGAGCGGTCGTTGCTGGACCACATAGGCGAAATCGGCCGCGCCGACGCCTGCACCGAAATATTCCAGAATGTCCGATTTTCCGGGTGAGATGACGAAGCAGATCTTGTCCGCTCCTGCCGCGACCATCCGCTCGACCAGGTACTCGCTCACGGCCCTGGGGCGTTCGGTCTGGCCATCACGGCGGCTTCCGACCGGTAACAGCTCCTTCGAGAACGCAAGTGGCTGAATGCGCGTGCCGCTCCCGGCGGCTGGGATGATTCCCCACATGGTGCTCTCAGCTCGGGACCGGGTTCATCTGTGACGTACGCACGGCCTTTGGTTCCGCCGAAAGGGTATCGAGAATCTGTTCGAGTTCGAGCGCGCGGCGGTCTGCCGTGTGTTCGTCAAGTGTGCGCTCGCGCGCCAGTCGCGCAATTCGTGCGAGTTCGGCGTCATCGGCCTCGATTGCGGCGATGCTGTCAGCGGTCTTGCCTGCGACCAGAATCTCTTCGCCGGGTCGGAAAAACTCGTCGAGCCCGTCCCACCAATCCGTCAGGATCGGCGTGCCGCAGGCGGCGGCCTCGAACAATCTGCCCGAAGGGCAGTAGCCTAAACGGGCCATCGCCGTGCGGGTCACGTTCAGTGTCACGCGCGACGAACTGAAGAATGCCGCATGCTCTCCCGGCGGCAGGTGACGAACAAAATAGATGTTCTCGGTCCAGGGAAATGCGTACGGATACTCGGCACCTCCCAGGACGAAGCGGCGCGCCGACCTCATACGCGCAGGTTCGACGAACAGCGCTTCGAGCACATCCTGCCGATCGCGGGCATAGGTGCCGAGATAGGACAGATCGGCACGATACGCCGGCACCACCGGTGCCGGGCGGTGCACCTCCGGATCGACGCAACCATAGAGAGCAGCGACACGTCGTGCTTCCAGCCGCGTACTCAACTGCCTGAGGGCATCGCCGCCGGTATAGCTCAGCACCAGATCGAAGTCGCGCAAGCCGCGCGGGCCGATGTATCCGGTCGGCTCCCCGGCCTCGATCCGCGCGAGCGTAACCGGGGTGTCAAGATCGTAGAACAGGTGGACGGGGCGCGGTGACGAAAGCACGAGATCCGATGCGGCAATTCCATCGGGGCAGTACGAGGTGACGATTGCGACGTCTGCGTCGTCCAGATGCCGTATTGCCGCCGGCGTGATGCTGTCCCAGTCAGGATAGAGGATGAGGTTGCCGCCATCCAGCTGATCCAAGTCGCGGTGGGCGGCATAGTAGGGAACGTCGCGTTCGAAGAAGACCACGTGGTGATCGCGACGTCTGAGTGCGTTGAACAGTCCGCGCCAGAGCGTCGCGTGGCCATTGCCCCAGGACGAACTTATCGTGAGGCCGAAAATGACGAACTTCATCGTTTATGACGGCAAGGCGTCTGTCGTTGTGATCGGGATGCGTCTTGCGCCGAAACAGGGGCAGCGCAGGAGAGAGCTTGCGGAAATGCGCGGATGCAGCGCCGCATGGCCGGTTCAACGTACTGTGCCGCTTTGAGTTCCTGAGCGGCGAGTATTCCGTCGTCGCGTTTCCCGCACGCACATCCCGCAAGGAACCAGGCATTGGCTTGGCCGTTTTGTGGAGATCGGTACGGGTACCGCGCTGTCGCTTGCGAAGCGAGCTGCGGGTCATGGCGATTTTGGTGGGCACCATGCACGAGGGGATATGACGTCGGGAAAGGCCCGGGTGGCGATCGTCGGGGTCGGAAACTGCGCATCCGCGCTGGTGCAGGGCATCCAGTTCTATGGCAATGCTGACGCGGCCGATTTCGTCCCCGGCCTGATGCATGTGGATCTTGGCGGATACCACGTCCGAGATATCGAGTTTTCCGCGGCTTTCGACATCAATGCCACCAAGGTCGGCAAGGATCTTTCCGAAGCCGTGTTCGCGGCGCCGAACAACACCTGCAGGTTCGCCGAGGTTCCCCGTCTTGGCGTTGTGGTCCATCGCGGCGTAACGCACGACGGAATCGGCAAGTATCTGCGCGACGAAATTCGGGAGGCGGAAGAGCAGCCGGTGGATGTGGCCGCCGCGCTGAGGGAAACACGGACGGAAATCGTCGTTTCGTACCTGCCGGTCGGATCGGAGAAGGCAACCGAGTGGTATGCGGAGCAGGCGCTTTCCGCGGGCTGCGCCTTCATCAATTGCATCCCGGTGTTTATCGCGTCGCGAGAGAACTGGCGCCGCCGGTTCGAGGAACGGGGCCTGCCGCTCATCGGCGATGACGTGAAGTCGCAGATCGGCGCGACGATCGTCCATCGCGTGTTGACGAGCCTGTTTCGCGAGCGAGGGGTTCGGGTGGATCGGGCCTACCAGCTCAATTTCGGCGGCAACACCGATTTCCTGAACATGCTCGAGCGCGAGCGCCTTGAGTCGAAGAAGCTCTCCAAGACCCGTGCCGTCACCAGCCAGCTCGACTACACGCTGTCGCCGGGGCAGGCCCATGTCGGCCCGAGCGATTTCGTGCCGTGGCTGGGTGATCGCAAATGGTGCTATATCCGCATGGAGGGGACCGCGTTCGGCAGCGTTCCATTGAACTGCGAGCTGAAGCTCGAGGTATGGGACTCGCCGAATTCCGCCGGGGTTGTGATTGATGCCATCCGTTGCGCCAAGCTTGCGCTCGACCGCGGCATCGGCGGGGCGCTTTACGGCCCGTGCAGCTACTTCATGAAGTCGCCGCCTCGTCAGCTTACGGACGGGGAAGCGCGGCTGCGCACGGAGGCATTTATCCGTGGTGAGGCGTGACCACCTTTGTCCTCGTCCGTCACGCCAAGCACGCCGCATTCGGCGAGCGTATTCTCGGTCGCACGTCGGGGGTCCATCTGAGTGCGGAGGGATTGGCGCAGGCGAAGCGTTTGGCTGAGCGCCTCTGCCTGCGACCCATCGACCGCATATTCAGCAGTCCGCTCGATCGGGCCCAGGAAACGGCGAGACCGATCGCGCAGCGGCTCGACCTTCCTTTCGAGGTTGTGGAAGCGATCAGCGAAATCGATTACGGCCTGTGGGCCGGGCGCGATTTCGATGATCTGCGGCGAGACGAGCTTTGGGCAGCCTACAACTCGTTTCGGAGCGGCACCCGGATTCCCGGTGGGGAACTGATGCCCGAGGCGCAGCTCCGGATCGTCGGGTTTCTCGATGAGGTTCGTCGCAAGTGGCCCGACGGCCGTATCCTGGCCGTCAGCCATGGTGACGTGATCCGGGCCGCCCTTGCTTACTATCTCGGGATGCCTCTCGACCTCTTTCAGCGACTGCAGATCGATCCGGCATCCGTGAGCACGGTATCGGTCGACTCGTACGGGCCGAGGGTCATTCGCATCAACGAGGTGTTCGACGACTGAGCGGGGCACCTGCCGGTCGATCCGTCGATCCTCCGGGCCCATGACCTCCGCGGCGCGTCAGCCGAGGGAGCAGTGGTCTGTGACGTGGATGGTGTCGGGGGTACGACCCGCCGACGGCTGGAGGCCTTTGCGCGTCTCGAATACGGAGGAGATGCCGACCGCGCGTTGCGAGGCGAGCGATCCGGACCCATTGCGGCGCCTTAAACCTGAGCGTCGCGCACGCCTTGCCGTCCACCGACCGAGATGCGATGAGCAGGACGAGGGTCTAACGGGATATCAACGAGACGATCAAATCGGCGAGCCGCTGTCCGGCATGTTCGAGCGCACCTGAATTGTCGATCGTGACCAAGTTCGGATGTGTGACTTTGAAGGAAGCACCGCGACTTAGGCGATCCGTCACCGCCTGATCGCTCTCCCGGCCACGGGCTGAAAGCCGGCGCGCCAGCGTGGCCGTATCGGCCGTAATGAGCACTGGTACCACGTCGCAGGCGGTCGTCAGATTCTCCTGAAAATGCTGACGCGATCCGCTGACGACGACGACCAGGCCGGCCCTTTGCCACTGCTCGACTTCGATGCCGATGCCATAAAGCAGGCCGTGCGCCTTCCACGACATGGCGAAAAGCCCCCGGGCGCGGCGCAGTTCGAATTCGGCGACGGTTACCGCGACGTGATTTTCGTCGCCGGCAGTCGGCGGCCGCGTAATGTAGCGATGCGCGAAGGCGACCGGATAGCGCCCGTCGATACGGCTTCTCGCCTCGCGCAGGACCGAGTCCTTGCCGGCGCCGGATGGTCCCATGACGTAGACGAGCCTGCCCGTTTCAGATGCCATCTCCAATCCCCCATCTACCGCACCTGAAAATTCGCGCGACATTACCGGTTGCCGGTATCGGCCCCGGGTCGCACGCTGGCTTGACTTCGCCGCTCAGCCCCAGTACGTGAGCCCCGCTTTACCACCATGGGATTATGCCGCCAATGGCACGCGCATTCACATTTCCGGGTCAGGGGTCGCAGGCTGTCGGGATGGGGCGTGACCTTGCCGCAGCGTTCGCACCGGCACGCGAGGTTTTCGAAGAAGTCGATGATGCGCTGAAGCAGCGGCTCTCGAAATTGATGTTCGAAGGTCCCGAGTCCGACCTGACGCTGACGGCCAATGCTCAACCGGCCCTGATGGCCGTAAGCATTGCCGTTCTGCGTGTGCTGGAGCGCGAGGGAGGGGTGGATCTTCCGAAGGTTGCCTCGTTCGTCGCGGGGCATTCGCTCGGTGAGTACACGGCGCTCGCCGCCGCCGGTGCCATTCCGCTCGCAGATGCCGCACGGCTCCTGCGACGGCGTGGCGAGGCGATGCAGCAGGCGGTTCCGGTCGGTGAGGGGGCGATGGCGGCTCTGCTCGGGCTGGACCTCGAGACGGCTATGGCGGTGGCCGAAGAGGCGCGGCAGGGCGACGTCTGCGACGCGGCAAACGACAATGCGCCGGGACAGGTGGTGGTCAGCGGCGCGCGTGCAGCGGTTGAACGGGCGGTGGAAATTGCCAAGGCGAGGGGCGGCAAGCGCGCCATCATGCTGCCCGTCAGCGCGCCGTTCCATTGCGCCTTGATGAAACCTGCTGCAGATGTCATGGCGGAGGCGCTGGCGGGGATCACCATCGCGCCGCCGCGCGTGCCGATCGTGGCGAACGTGACCGCGTCGGCCGTCAGCGACCCAGAGACGATACGCAAGCTGCTCGTCCAGCAGGTTACCGGCCTGGTTCGCTGGCGCGAAAGCGTCATCTACATGAAGGGACAGGGAGTCTCGACCTTGGTCGAAATCGGCGCGGGCAAGGTGTTGACCGGTCTCGTGCGCCGAATCGATCCCGAGCTCACGGGAATCTCCGTCCAGGGGCCGGCAGATATCGAGGCCTTCCTCAAGACGATTTGACCGTTTCGGGAACGTCGTCGACCGGACGCGACGCCAACAACGCTGTTGCAACGTGGGGGACCACATGTTCGATCTGACCGGGAAGCATGCGCTCGTGACCGGAGCTTCGGGCGGCATTGGCGGGGCGATTGCCCGCGCGTTGCATAAGGCCGGGGCCAAGGTCGTGCTGTCCGGCCGGCGCACCGACTCGCTGGAGGCTTTGGCCCGCGAACTCGGCGAGCGAACGGCCGTCGTTTCGGGCGATCTCGGGCAGCTGGATCGTGTCGATACCTTGTTCAAGGATGCCGAGGCGGCATTCGGTCAGATCGATATTCTCGTCAACAATGCCGGGCTTACGCGCGACGGCCTGGCGATCCGGATGAAGGACGAGGATTGGCAGGCGGTTCTCGACGTCAATCTCACGGCAGCTTTCCGGCTGGCACGGGCCTCGCTCCGCGGCATGATGAAGCGCCGTTGGGGGCGGGTGATCGGCATCACCTCGATCGTCGGCGTGACAGGCAATCCCGGTCAGGCCAACTATGCGGCGGCCAAAGCCGGGATGATCGGGATGTCGAAGGCACTCGCCCAGGAAGTTGCGTCGCGCGGAATTACCGTGAATTGCGTTGCGCCAGGGTTCATTACGACGGCCATGACCGATGTGCTGCCGGCGGAACAGGTCGAGCGCCTCAAGGCGGCGATCCCGGCGGGCCGCCTGGGGGATCCGGCTGACATCGCGGGGGCCGTTGTCTACCTTGCCAGCGACGCTGCCGCCTACGTGACGGGCCAGACCTTGCACGTTAACGGCGGAATGGCCATGATATGATTGTTTTTACTGGATGATCCGGTGTCCGCCGTGCCCCCTCGCGACGCTGGTCAAGGCACCTCGTTTGTGTTACCAAACCGCGCCTCGCGCCGTCCGGCCGATCTCGCCGGGCTTGGGGCGGACAACCAAATTCAAAACTTTACAGCCGCAAAGAGCGAAAGGTGAAAGGCGATGAGCGACGTCGCAGAGCGGGTCAAAAAGATCGTGGTCGAGCATCTGGGGGTAGACGAGTCGAAGGTTACGGAGAACGCAAGCTTTGTCGATGACCTGGGGGCCGACAGCCTCGATACGGTCGAGCTTGTGATGGCATTCGAGGAAGAGTTCGGCTGCGAGATCCCCGACGACGCCGCCGAGAAGATCACGACCGTCAAGGACGCGATCGCCTACATCGAGCAGCACAAATAGAGGGATCCGGCGCGTGAGTGCCGCAGCTCGATGCGGTGGATCCCCGAAGGCGTGAGCCTTCGCGACGGAGAACGATGATGAGACGGGTTGTCGTCACGGGGCTTGGATTGGTCACGCCGCTCGGTTGCGGCGTGGAAGCTACCTGGAAGCGGTTGATCGCTGGCGAATCGGGATTGCGTGGAATTCAATCCTTCGACGTCTCCGATCTGCCGGCCAAGGTTGCCGGGCAGGTGCCGCGAGGCGACACGGCATCGGGGCTGTTCAATGCGGACGATTGGGTGCCGCCCAAGGAACAGCGCAAGATGGACGAGTTCATCATCTTTGCGATCGCCGCCGCGACCCAGGCCATCGAGGATTCCGGCTGGAAGCCGGAGACGGACGATGCCCGCGAACGCACCGGCGTGATGATCGGCTCGGGTATCGGCGGTCTTCCCTCGATCTACGACGGTTCGATCACCCTGAAGGAGAAGGGGCCGCGCCGCATCAGTCCCTTCTTCATCCCGTCGGCGCTCATCAATCTGGCTTCAGGTCACGTCTCGATCAAATACGGCTTCAAGGGACCGAACCACTCCGTCGTGACGGCGTGCTCGACCGGCGCCCATGCGATCGGTGATGCGGCACGGTTGATCCAACTCGACGATGCGGATGTCATGATCGCCGGCGGGGCGGAAGCGGCCGTTTGCCGGCTGGGCATTGCCGGTTTCGCTGCCGCGCGCGCCTTGTCGACGAACTTCAACGACGACCCGCCACGCGCCTCGCGCCCTTGGGACAGGGACCGGGACGGATTCGTAATGGGCGAGGGGGCCGGCGTGGTGGTGCTCGAGGAGTACGAGCACGCGAAGAAGCGCGGCGCGAAGATCTACGCGGAAGTCGTCGGTTACGGGCTTTCCGGCGATGCGTATCATATCACGGCGCCGGCGGAGAACGGTGACGGCGCGTACCGGGCGATGCGGAACGCTCTCAAGCGTGCCAAGCTCAACCCGGAAGCGATCGACTACATCAATGCGCATGGTACCTCGACGCCGCTGGGCGACGAAATCGAGCTCGGTGCCGTAAAGCGGCTGTTCGGCGACCATGCCAACAAGCTGTCGATGTCGTCGACGAAATCGGCGATCGGCCACCTCCTGGGCGCGGCCGGTAGCGTGGAGGCGATTTTCTCCATCCTCGCGATCCGTGATCAGGTCGTGCCGCCGACGCGTAATCTCGACAATCCGTCGCCAGGCTGCGACATCGATCTGGTTCCGCATCAGGCCAAGGAGCGGCCGGTTCGCTATGCGCTGTCGAACTCGTTCGGCTTCGGCGGAACCAACGCCTCGCTCATTTTCTCGGCGCTGCACTGACTAGGTCCCTACGTCTCGCCGCAATTGTCGCGCTCGCGCTGGTCGCCGTCGGCGCCATCGGCTGGATCTGGTACCGCTATCAGGCCCCCGGGCCGCTCGTCGCGCCGGTCAACGTCGTGATTCCACGCGGTGCCGGCACCGACCAGATCGCGCGATTGCTGACCGAGCGTGGGGTAATCGCCGGGCCGATTCCCTTTAGGGTGGGGAGCCGCCTGGACGGTACCTGGCGGGAGCTTAAGGCCGGCGAGTACGCCTTCCCGGCGGCCGTTTCGCCTCGCGCCGCCGCCAGGCTGATCGCAAGCGGTCGAACGGTCGTGCGCCGGTTGACGTTGCCCGAAGGCTTCACGACCAGACAGGCGATCGCCCTTCTCGAATCGGCAGAGGGGCTCCACGGCCAGATCGGATCGGTTCCCGGCGAGGGAGAATTGCTGCCGGATACCTACTTCTACAGCTGGGGCGATTCGCGCGAACGGATGCTCGAACGTCAGCGCCGCGCCATGCGCGAGACGCTCGCCGAGCTCTGGGCCAATCGCGCCCCGAACCTTCCGCTTGCGACGCCCGCGCAGGCCGTCATTCTCGCTTCGATCGTCGAGAAGGAAACGGCGGTACCCGACGAACGTCCGCGGATCGCCGCCGTGTTCATCAACCGTTTGCGACGGGGGATGCGCCTCCAGGCGGATCCGACCGTGATCTATGGCCTCACGAACGGGCAGGGGCCGCTCGACCGGGCGCTGACGCGCGCGGATCTCGAGACGCCGCATCCTTGGAATACGTATGTCATTTCCGGGCTGCCGCCCACGCCGATTGCAAATCCGGGGCGTGCCGCGCTGGCAGCCGTGCTCAATCCTCTCCAGACCGACGAACTCTACTTCGTCGCGGACGGCTCTGGCCGGCACCTGTTCGCGCGCACGCTGGCAGAGCACAATCGTAACGTCCAGCTCTTTCGCGAGACGGAGAGGCAGCGGACGCCGGACCCGAAGTAGCCGGCCCGTCCTATGCTTCCGTGCCGGCCATCTCCGTCCCCGGCATGTGTGCCGGCTGGATCCGCGGCATTGGCTTCGACGCCTTCACGGTGGAGATCATCTCGATCAGCGGATCGTCGTACGTGAAGTCGTCGGGGTCGAGGTCCTCGACGGCGAAGCCGTGCAGGAAGGCGGTGACCGTAAGCAGGTTGCCGTAGCTCCTCACGTGCACGTTGTCGTCGCCGAACACATCCACGAACATTCGGCGGGCAGCCTTTGACGTGTACCGCCAGTGCTCTCCCCAAAGCTGATGATCCTTGCCGCTGAACGCGGAGATGAAGGGGAGGGTTGCAAGCACCGTGCCGCCGGGCTTGAGTATCCGGTGGAGCGTTCGCACGGCGGCATGGTGATCGTAGATGTACTGCAAGACCTGGGTCAGGATGATGCAGTCGAAGCTTCGATCCGGAATGTTACGGGCATCGCATAGATCGGCGACGATCGTTGCGGCGGGATTGCCTGGTGTCGGGAACAGAACGTCCGACCGCGTGACGCGCGTCCCGCCGAAGCGCCGCGTGTAATTGTCGTCGCCGATTTCAAGAACGCGCCCGCAGATCGCCGCGGACTCAGCCTCGATGAAGCGGTCGATATAGAATCGATCGATCGGACGTCCGCGCTCGCTTCCGAATGCACGGCTGAACGGCTTGAAGCGGTTCTTTCGCCCGACTGCCCGCTTGAATATCCGCCACTGCCAAGCTGGAAACGCCAAGGAGAATCCCTCGCTTCGCTCTGAGATTTTGTCCTGCGTTGCCATATATCGAGCCGGGCTCCCGAATGAACTCGTGCGGGAGAGTTAATTCGCAATGCTGCGACGAACTGCGCAGCTTCGATCGTCAGTGGTCGCGGTTGAGCCGCCCGCTTTGTTCAACGTAATCGAAGCCATCTCCGTGTGATCCTCATATACTGACGTGGAACGGGGCGTGAGCCGCGCTTGTTCGATTTGGCCGGAGCATGTCCGGAGCCCGCATGCTTCCTGCCGACGCGGTGCTTTGGGCACGGAAGAACTTGAGCATCGGAGGGCGCGCATGGAATCCGACGCGCTGTTCCTGTCGCGGCTGCAGTTCGCATTCGTGATCGCGTTTCATATTCTGTTTCCGGCCTTCACCATCGGCCTTGCCTCGTTCATTGCGGCCCTCGAGATTCAATGGCTGCGGACCAAACGCGCGGTCTATCGAAACCTGTCGCAATTCTGGACCAAGATATTCGCGGTGTCGTTCGGCATGGGGGTCGTGTCGGGAATCGTCATGTCGTACCAGTTCGGCACGAACTGGAGCCGTTTCTCGGACATGACTGCCAACGTCCTCGGTCCGCTGCTCAGTTACGAAGTGCTGACGGCGTTCTTCCTCGAGGCGACGTTCCTGGGTGTCATGCTATTCGGTCGAAATCTCGTGCCGCCGGTCGCGCATGTGTTGTCCACCGTCATGGTTGCGCTTGGTACGCTCATGTCGGCGTTCTGGATCCTTTCCGCGAACAGCTGGATGCATACGCCGGCGGGATTCGAACTGCACGACGGGATATTCTACGTCACCAACTGGTACGAGGCGGTCTTCAACCCGTCGTTTCCGTACCGGTTCCTGCACATGGTGGTGGCCGCGTACCTGACCACAGCGTTCGTCGTGATCGGCGTCGCCGCGTCGTACCTCCGCCGCGGGCATCATTCGGACGAGGCTCGCACGATGTTCTCGATGACCTTGTGGCTGGTCACGATTCTTGCGCCGGTGCAGATTGTTCTCGGCGACCTGCATGGGCTCAACACGTTCGAGCATCAGCCGGCGAAGGTTGCGGCGATCGAGGCGCATTGGGAAACCCGCGCCGGTGCGCCGCTGATCCTGTTCGCCTTGCCGGACATGGACGCGGAGAGGAACCGCGCCGAAATCGCCGTCCCGAAGCTCGGCAGTCTCATCCTGACCCACGACGTCGATGGCGTGGTCCGGGGCCTCAGTGAATGGCCGCCCGAAGAGCGACCATACGTGCCGATCGTCTTTTGGGCGTTTCGCCTCATGGTCGGGCTCGGACTCGTGATGCTCTTCGTGGCGCTTGCCAGCCTGTGGCTGCGGGCGCAGGCGAGGCTCTACGCCGCGGCCTGGTTTCATCGGTTGTGCATTGCATGCGTGCCGATCGGCTTCGTTGCCGTTCTCGCGGGTTGGACGGTAACCGAAGTCGGCCGCCAGCCTTGGGTCGTATACGGCCTGCTCCGAACCGCCGACGCCGGTTCGCCTGCCATCACGGCTCTCGGCGTGCTGGCGTCGCTTGTCGTCTATGCGCTGGTCTACGCCGTCATATTCGGGGCCGGGATCTATTACATGAGACGTCTGGTCCATCGTGGTCCCGAGCCGGCAGCGGCGCCGGAACACGAGCGGATCGGCAAAAGCAGCAAGCGTCCGCTCTCCGTGCCGGAAGCGAGCCTGGATCGCGGAGGCTGATATGTCCGTCGACCTCACGCTGATCTGGGCAGGAATCATCGCCTTCGGCGTCTTCATGTATGTCCTGATGGACGGCTTTGACCTTGGGGTCGGCATCCTGTTCCCGTTCGCCCCTGATGACGATTCGCGCGACCTGATGATGAATTCGGTGGCGCCGATCTGGGACGGAAACGAGACGTGGCTCGTTCTGGGCGGCACGGGCCTGCTTGCGGCGTTTCCGTTGGCATATGCCGTCCTGCTGCCGGCGCTTTATTTTCCCGTGCTGCTCATGCTGGTCGCGCTCATCTTCCGAGGGGTTGCCTTCGAATTCCGCTTCAAGGCACGGACGAGCCGCCACTTGTGGGACAAGTCGTTCCATTGGGGGTCGCTGCTCGCGACTTTCGCGCAGGGCGTCATCCTCGGCGGATTCATCGGGGGCTTCCAGGTCGAGGGGCGACATTTCGCGGGCGGCATGTTCGATTGGCTAAGGCCATTCGCCATCATGACCGGGCTGGGCCTGATCGCCGGGTATGCGCTGCTTGGCGCGACCTGGCTGATCATGAAGACCGAGGGGGCGTTGCAGCGTTGGGCCTATGACCGTGCCCGTCAGCTCCTGCTCGCGGTCCTGGCGTTCATTCTGCTCGTAAGCTTGTGGACCCCGTTGACCGATGCGGCGATTGCGCAGCGCTGGTTCTCGTGGCCGAATATCGCGTTGCTGTCGCCGGTGCCGATCCTGACAGCGCTCCTCGCATTCGGCCTGTGGCAGAGCATCGAGCAGCGGCGGGAAGTCCTGCCGTTTGTCTGCACGATGGGGCTTTTCATGCTGTCCTATGGCGGGCTGGCGATAAGTCTGTGGCCATTCGTCATCCCACGCACCGTGACGATCTGGGAGGCGGCGTCGGCACCCGGAAGCCAGGCGTTCCTGCTGGTCGGTATCGCCTTCATGCTGCCGGCGACGCTCGCGTACACCGCGTACTCCTACTGGGTTTTTCGCGGCAAGGTACGCCGCGAGGTCGGCTATCACTAAGGGGGTCTTTGAGGCCGACAGAGGCTCGAACGGCCCAATTTATAGCTCGGGCACCCGACCTCCAGGGGCCACAAGCCGTGCGTTCCGGGCGATCCTCAGGTCCGGTCGGTCGTCGCGCTTCCCTTGCGCGGCAGGCGCGTGAGGAGCGGGTCCGTCAGGCCGGCGGGCAGCGCCGCAATGAGCCGTGTCAGCATGTAGAGACGCCAGGGAAAGCTGATTCGCGCCTTGTTGCGTTCGAGACCGTGCTTGATGATCGCGGCCGCACGCGCCGCCGGCATGAGTAGCGGCATGTGGAACTTGTTGACAGCCGTCATGCGGCTGATCACGAACCCGGGGCAGATTACCGTGACCCCGACACCGTAGTGGGCGAGGTCGGGGCGCAGCGCCTCGCCCCAGACGCGTACGGCAGCCTTTGAGGCACAATAGGCCGGTGCGCCCGGAAAACCGCGAAACGAGGCAAGCGAGGCCATCAGCGCGATCTGGCCGCGTCTTCGCGCGACCATGCGGGGGATGACCGGCAGCACCGTATTGAAGACGCCGCCGACATTGACCTCGAAGATGCGCCGTGTCTGTGCCGCGGTCTCACCGTCGCCGCCCGTCCCGGCGGATATGCCGGCGTTGGCGATGACCAGGTCCAGCGGGCTTTCGGCATCGACCGAATCGATCCAGGCGGCGAGGCCGTCGGCGTCGGTCACATCCACTGTCGTCGTGACGACGCGCGCGCCGGCGGCTCGGCAGGCGGCGGCGACCGCTTCGAGGCGGTCTGCGTTCCGCCCGGTCAACGCAAGCAGGATGCCGGCCCGGGCATAGATGCGCGCCAGCGCCTCGCCGATTCCGCTCGAGGCACCGGTGATCAGGATTGCGCGGGGCTGGTCCACGGATCAGGCCGGAGTCGTTGTTCGTGAAGGGCGAAATGAATATAGTCCCAGCCGATTCGGCGGGCTACCAGATCTAGGGGCCGAACTGTATGGGGGACCAGTGGCTATTTCCAGCATGACGGGCTTCGCGCGGGCTGCGGGTTCGGACGATCTTTATGCCTGGACATGGGAAGCGCGGAGCGTGAACGGCCGGGGTCTTGATCTTCGTTGTCGCGTTCCGCCAGGTTTTGATCAGCTCGAAGTTGCCGCACGAACGGCTGCGGCCAAACGCTTCAGCCGCGGGTCGATCAACCTCAATCTGGCGGTCGAACGCAAGGCGGGGACCAGCCGCGTCGCCGTCAACCGCGATGTGCTGGAACAGATTCTCGGTGTTGTGCGCGAACTTGAGGGGCGTGTGAATGCGGCGCCGCCGCGGCTTGACGGTTTGCTCGCGCTGCGCGGGGTCATCGAGATCGACGAGCGCGAAGTCGAACCTGAAGAGGCGCGTGCGGCCCGGGATGCGGCCATCCTGGCGACACTCGATGAGTCGTTGACGCAGCTTCAGTCAGCGCGCGAGTCCGAAGGGCGGACGATCGCAGCAGCTCTGACCATGCATCTCGACGAGATCGAGATGCTGACCCGCCGTGCCGCAGAACATGCGGCGGCACAGCCCGCGGCCATCCGGGCGCGGCTCGAGGCACAGCTCGCGGAGCTGCTCGGGACCCAGCCGCCGATCCCGCCCGAGCGTCTCGCGCAGGAGGTCGCGCTGCTGGCAACGCGGGCCGATGTGCGCGAGGAGCTTGATCGCCTTGGCGCCCATATTGCCGCCGCACGTGAGTTATTGTCGGAGCCGGCTGCGGTCGGCCGGCGCCTGGAGTTTCTGGCCCAGGAGTTGAACCGCGAGGCCAACACTCTTTGCTCAAAATCCGCAGATATTGAGCTCACGCGCATGGGGCTTGCACTGAAGGCCGCCATCGACCGTCTGCGCGAGCAATCCGCCAATATCGAGTGAAGTTCAATGGACCAGGAAATTACGCGCCGCGGTTTGATGCTCGTCCTGTCGTCGCCGTCGGGGGCAGGGAAGACGACTATTTCACGTGCGCTGCTGAAGCGGGATCCGAATTTGTCGATGTCGATCTCCGTTACGACGCGCGACAGGCGACCCGGCGAGGTGCCGGGCGTCGATTATCACTTTCTCGATCTCACCGAATTCAACCTGATGGTCAACCGCGGCGAGCTGCTGGAATACGCCAAGGTATTCGGGAACTACTACGGGACGCCCAAGGCGCCGGTCGAGGCAGCGCTCAAGGACGGCCGGGACGTTCTCTTCGATATCGACTGGCAGGGAACGCAGCAGCTCAAGGATACGGCACGCGCTGATCTCGTCAGCGTCTTCATTCTCCCGCCGTCGACCATGGAGCTGGAGCGCCGACTCAAGGCCCGGGCGCAGGACTCGGCAAAGGTCGTCGCCGAACGCATGGCCAAGGCTGCCGACGAGATGAGTCACTGGGCGGAATACGACTACATCATCGTCAATCATGATATCGAAGAAAGCGTCGCGCGCGTGCAGGCGATCCTTACCGCGGAAAGGGCCCGTCGGGACCGACAGATCGGCTTGTCGGAGTTCGTGAAGCGCCTGCGGGAAGGCCGCTGATCAACTCCGGCCGGAACCGGTTCGCGCCCCTCTATAGGCGGAAGCCAGTCGGCAGAACGCTTCGATGGTCAGTTCCTCCGCCCGCTGCGTTGGATCGACACCGGCAGCGGCGAGGAGCGGCATCGGATCCACCCCGAGCGACTTGAGGCTGGTTCGGAGCATCTTGCGCCGCTGCCCGAAAGCCGCGGCTGTGACGCGTTCGAGGGCGTCAGGATCCGCGGGCGCAAGCGGCTCCGGGCGGGGTGTGAGCTCGACGACGGTCGACACCACCTTCGGTGGCGGCGTGAAGGCGCTGGGTGCGATGTCGAACAGGCGTCGCACGGCACAGCGCCATTGTGCGGCGACGGCGAGCCGACCGTAAGCCGGCTCGCCGGGCGCGGCGGTCAGCCGATTCGCGACCTCTTTCTGGAACATCAACGTCATGCGCGTAAACGCCTCGACGTGCGACAGCCATTGCATCAGCAGGGCAGTGCCGATGTTGTAGGGCAGATTGGCGACGATACGGCGGGGTGGGTCGCCCAGCATGTGAACGTCGGTCTCGAGCGCATCGGCCTCGACGATCTCGAGCCGGCCGGGATAGGCGGCGACCAGATCGCTAAGCGCCGCGACGCAGCGGGCGTCGCGTTCGATGGCGATGACGCGCGCGGCGCCGGCTGCGAGCAGAGCGCGCGTCAGGCCACCGGGACCCGGGCCGATTTCGATCGTCGTACCGGTCGTAAGGTCGCCCGCGGCGCGTGCGATCCGGCCGGTCAGGTTGAGATCCAGAAGGAAATGCTGGCCAAGCGACCGGCGGGCCGCCAGATCGTGGCGCCGGATCACTTCCCGCAGGGGCGGCAGCGGTATTTCGGCCGGGTCGGTCAGGCGACGTCCTGTTCAAGATGGCGCGCACGCTGATTTGCCATGGCATCGGCCAGGGCAAGCGCGGCGATCAGGCTGTTCGGGTTCGCGGTGCCGGTGCCGGCGATGTTGAACGCCGTGCCGTGATCCGGCGAGGTGCGGACGAAAGGCAGCCCGAGCGTCACGTTGACGCCGGTATCGAACGCCAACGTCTTCAGCGGGATCAGCGCCTGGTCATGATACATGCAGATCGCCGCGTCGTAGCGGGTTCGTGCGGCGTCATGGAACATCGTGTCGGGCGACAGCGGTCCGATCGCGTCGATTCCGGCGTTCCGCAGATCCGAAACGGCAGGTGCGATGATCTCGATCTCTTCGCGACCGAGGGCGCCGTCCTCGCCGGCATGCGGGTTCAGTCCGGCGATGCCGAGGCGAGGGCGTGCGATGCCGAAGTCCATTTGCAGGCTACGGGCGACGATCTTGGCCTGCGTCACGATTGCCTGACGGGACAGCGATCCGATGGCCTCCTTGAGGGGAAGGTGGATGGTGACCGGAACCACCCGCAGGCCACCCCCGACCAGCATCATCACCGGCTCGGCATCGCCGCCGGCCAGCGCTCCAAGATACTCGGTGTGGCCCGGATGGTGGAAACCGGCGTCGTACAACGTCTTCTTGTGAATTGGGTTGGTCACGATCGCAGCGGCGCGTCCGGCGCGCGTCAAGGCCACCGCCTTGTCGATCGCCTCCATCACGGCGCGTCCATTGGCGGGGTCCGGGCGGCCCGGCACGGGCGGCCGCGGCACCGGCACGCCAAGGACAGGCAGCGCCTTTGGAAAAAGAGCCAAGGCTTCTTCCGGCTGCTCGATCGCGGCGACGGCTATGTCCAAGCCGATGGCGCGCGCAAGTGCTGCAAGCCGCGACGGATCATCGAGGATGAAGAAGGAGGGGAGGTTCTCCTGGTGACGACGGCACCAGGCCTTCAGCGTGATCTCGCCGCCGATCCCGGCGGGTTCGCCCATCGTAAGGGCGATGGGCGCATGCCGGCTCGGGCGCTTTGCCGGATCAGACACGGACATCGATGAAGGCTGCGCGCCTGAGGTCGCGCAGGTACCGGCGCGCGAGCAGATCCAGACGTTGCCGCACTAGGCCTTCGGCGATTTCGTCGCGGGTCGGCATGTTCCCCTGCGCTTCTTCACGCTGACAGACCATCAACACCAGCACGCCTTGGTCCACCTCGATCGGCTCGCTGACCTCGCCGACCTTCAGATTGGTCACGATCTCGCGGATACGGGGCGCAAGATCGCCGACGCGCAGCCGCTGCGGATCGGGCGGCGGCGGCGCGCCCAGCTCTTTCGCGACGCGGCCGAAATCGGCGCAACCCGAGACGCTGTCGCGTACGGTTTCGGCAAGCTCCTTCTGGCCCAGGCGGCCGGTTGCATTGGTGCCGCCGTCGACCGGGATCAGGAGCTGGCTCAGGGTTACGTGCGCATCGTTTGGCGAGGCGGCAGCCACCATCCGTTTCTGGCGGACGCCGTAGATGTAATAACCGCCGACCGACCGTATGGGGTCGGTGACCTGTCCAATCGGCGTGCTGTCGATGATGGCCTCGACATTCGGCTCCAGCGTTCCCTTCTGGATCCAGCCGATGTCGCCGCCGGTGGCCGCCGATGCGCTCTGCGAAAATTGCCGGGCGATCTCGGATATGGGCGCGCCATGACGGATCTGTTCGGCGAGGCCGACAGCCGCCTGCCGGATTTCCTCCTCGTTCTCGGGGGAGTCCACTGCAAGGAAGATTTCCGATAGCTGGTATTCCGTGCGCCCTTGCGCTTCGCGCAGCCGCGCGAGCTGTTCGTCGATCTCTTCTTCGCTGACTTGTGCATTGGCACGCAGACGGCGCGTAACCAGCTTCTGCCACAGGAGACCGTTGCGGATCTGCGTCATCACGCTGTTGCGGTCGAGCCCGTTCTGCTGGATGAACGTTTCGAGCCCGCCGCGCGGCATCCTGTTTCTTTGCTCGATGTGTGCGATGGCGTCGGCGAGTTCGGCGTCGCTGACGGTGATGTTTTGCCGGATCGCCTCTTGCGCCTGGATCTTTTCATCGATCAGCGCGCGCATGACCTGCGGCTGGATCCGGCGGCGAACGTCGGGCGTGTCCGGAAGTCCCGACGAAACGATTGCGAGGCGCGTCCGCGTTGCCAGATCGTAGAGCGAGATCGCCTCGTCGTTAACCACGGCGGCGATGCGCTGGACCTCCTGGGCCCAGGCAGGTAGCGCACCGGGAAGGCCGATGCCGGCCGGCAGCAGCAGGGCGGCGAGACTCAATCGAAACACGAATCGGCGCATGGCGGCGTGGCTGTTTTCCGGAAGAAAGATTGGTGGGATATATACGCCCGGCCACCGGGGGCTGCAATGAACGGTCCGGCGGGCTTGGGTCACCCGTCCTCGAGGTGGAGCAGCAGGCTCACGGCCAGGAGCGTGCTGACCCCCGCCGGGGTCCAGGCTGCGAGCACAACCGGGATACGGGCGCCTTGACCGAGCGCCGCCACCAGATTGCTCAGGAAATACAGCATGAACCCGGCGAGGATGCCGGCGACGACCAGCAGGGCGGCACCGCCGCGCCGCGGCGGACGGAGTGAGAACGTGGCCGCCAGCAGCACCATGGCCGCGAGCAGCAGCGGCCCGGACAGCAGGCGATGCCAATGCAGCCGGTGCTGTACGGCCGAAAAACCGGCGTTTTCGAGGAGACGGATGAATTCTGGAAGCTCCCAAAAGGAGATCGTCTCGGGAGAGGCGAAGCTTTCCCGGATTCGTTCGATCGTCATTTCCGTCGGCAATCGGTAGACCTTCTCGAACCGCGGCGGCTGTTCGGGGACCGAGATCCACGCATCGCGCAGGACCCAGGCGCCGGGTTCGAGGCGCGCCGATGCCGCGTCGATGCGGCTGACGAACCGGTCAGCGCCCTCGAAATTGAAGATGATGACGTCGTAGAGTTCCATATGCTGCGAGGCGACCCGCAAGGCGTGAATCACGGCATTGCCCTGTCCGTCGGTCTGACGCAGCCAGAACCCGGATTGCGATACCGCAAGCAGACTCGTGCGGCCGCGCAGGAGCTTCGCCTCGGCCTGTTCGAACGTCGAGTAGAGCACCGCGCCGACCGGGTTGAGCACCGCCAGCCTGAGGGCGCCGATCGCAAGCACGATCACAAGCGCCGGCAGCAGAAATTGCCATACGGATATTCCGGCAGCCCTGATCACCGCGAGCTCGGAGCTACGGCTGAGGCGCCAGAGCGTCAGCATCGTCGCAAATAGTACGACGAATGGGATCATCTCCTGGATCAGATACGGCAGCTTCAGCAAGGACAGCTGAACGACCGTGCCGACCGTCACGTCGGGGTGGGTCGAGGCACGGCGCAGGAGTTCGATCAGGTCGAGGAGGAACGCAATCGCCGTCAGTGCGAGCAGCACCGCCCCGAATCGGAATACGAACAGGCGTCCGATATAGGCCGATAGCGTGAAGGAAAGTCGCATCTTCGGATCTATCTGGCGGCGCTCGGCAAGGGCTCTCGGCGGGCAGGCGTGCCCGTGCGCATCATCCACCATAAGCTGATGCCGGCGATCGCCGCGATATTGATGTACGCGAGCGGCGTGAGGACCGGCCATCGCACGATGAGGTTGGTCAGCGCGATCGTCGCCGCCTGAAGGACGGCGGCAATAGCGATGGCCACGAGCACGCGGCGTGACTGGCCGCGCCGGTTGAACTCGCCGGAGAGCAGTGCCGCAAGGCTGAGCAGCGTGAAGGCAAAGGCGAGCAGCGGCGTCGTCAGGCGGCTGTGCCCTTCGGCATGGAGGCGATTGACCGCCATCCGGTCGGCGGGCTGCTCCTCCGGCGGCAGGAACAGTTCGTGCAGATAGCGCTCGCTCGGATCGCGCCAGCGCTGCGTCTGCTTTCGCGTCATACCGCCCAGATCCACGCTGTAACGTTCGAAATAAAGTATCGACAGCTTGCCGTTCTCGCGATCGACCTGTTGACGGTTGCCGTTGACGAGGATCACGCGCGGACCCTCGTCGGTTATGGCGAGTCTGCCGCGCTCGGCCATCAGGGTGATCACGCCGTCTCGCTCGCGTGTATCGTGCAGCAGAATTCCGCGCAGCTCACCGTCCGCTTCGCGGGAGCGGACGTAGACGGTGATACCTTCACCGATATCGTTGAACGAACCTTCGCGCAGCAGCAGCGCGGAGTAGTCGCTGCGTGCGTCGAACTCCATATCCTTGAACTCGCGATAGGACAGCGGCAGGAAATAGAGCGACAGCGAATACTCGATCGCGACGACGATGACGGCCAGCACCAGCGCAGGTCGCGCCAGCTGGAGCGGTGCGAGCCCTGCCGAGCGTAACACGACGAGCTCACCATCGGCGATGAGCTTGTTGTACGTGAACAGCACGGCCGTGAACACCGCGATCGGCAGGATCAGATAGAAGAACCGCGGCAGAAGCAGCAGCGTGAGATACAGGTACGAGTCCAGCGACAGACCGCGATTGACGATGAGTTCGACGAAACGCAGCGACTGGGTCAACCAAACCGCCACAGCGAGCGTAAGCGTGACGAGTACCGTCACGCCGCCGACCTGGCGTAGCATGTAGCGGTCAATGATTCGCATCGGCCAAAATTAGGCTAAATACCCTGGGAAAAGGGAGGAAAAAGGGTAACGGCCCTGACGTGTCCGGCACCATGGCCGCGCTTCCGGTCGTGGCGCGGCGGCCACGCGCCAGTGTGTCCCGACCCATATCGGCCAAGTGAACAAACCATGCACGGATGTCAGTATTCGCTTCATTTTGGGCCCGAGTTGGCTACAGTTCCGTCCGCTCGCAGCTGAGCTACACGGCTGCCTGACCGACCAAGGATACAGGGTGCGAGACAACCTCCCATGAAGATCGCCTTTACGAAGCCGGAACAACCGAACGCCGGGACCTATATCGTCGGCATTCTAGACGACCGCAAGCTTACGCCGGCGGCTGCGGCGCTCGACAAGAAGACGGGGGGGCTCGTCACTCGGGCCATGGGATCGAGCCGCTTCAAGGGGCGCAAGGACGATGTCCTGGAAATCATTGCGCCGAAGGGGCTGCCGGTCGCGCGGGTATTGTTGGTTGGGCTCGGCAAGGCCGAGAAGATCGACGCGCTGCAGCTCCAGAATCTGGGGGGGAACATCGTTGCGTTTCTGAACCGGGTCGGAGAGAGCACGGCGACGTTCCCGGTCGAGAATCTGACCGGCGTTTCACTCCAGGCCCCGGACATGGCGGCCAATGTCGCCTATGGCGCGCGGCTGCGGGCATATCGTTTTGACAAGTATCGCACGCGGGAGAAGGAAGAGCAGAAGCCCTCGCTCAAGGCTTTCAATCTGCTGGTTACCGACGTCGCGGCTGCGCGCAAGGCTTTCGCGCCGTTCGACCGTGTCGCCGATGCCATCTATACGACGCGCGATCTCGTGTCGGAGCCGCCGAACGTGATCTATCCCGAGTCGATGGCGGAGCGCTGCAAGCGTCTGTCGGCCTTCGGGGTGAAGGTCGAAGTCCTGGACGAGAAGCAGCTCGGGAAGCTGGGCATGGGCGCGCTCCTGGGCGTGGCGCAGGGCAGTGCGCGCCCGCCGCGCGTGGTGGTGATGCGTTGGGACGGAGCGCCGCGCGCCAAGGACAAACGGCCGATTGCCTTCGTCGGCAAGGGCGTCACGTTCGATACGGGCGGCATCTCGATCAAGCCGTCTGCCGGCATGGAGGACATGAAGTGGGATATGGCCGGCGCGGCAGCGGTCGTCGGTGTCATGGAGGCGCTCGCTGCGCGCCGGGCGCGCGTCAATGCGGTGGGGCTTATCGGCCTCGTCGAGAACATGCCGAGCGGCACGGCTCAGCGTCCCTCCGATATCGTACGTTCGATGTCCGGGCGCACGATCGAGGTTCTGAACACCGACGCGGAAGGGCGACTCGTGCTGGCCGATGTCTGCTGGTACGCCCAGGACCGGTTCAAGCCGCAGGCGATGATCGATCTGGCGACGCTTACGGGCGCGATCATCGTCGCGCTTGGCCACGAATACGCCGGACTGTTCTCGAACAACGATGAACTCGCGGCACGTCTCCTGAACGCCGGAAAGTCTGTCGGCGAGGCCCTGTGGCGCCTGCCGCTCGGGGACTCCTACGACAAGGACATCGACTCCGACACCGCCGACGTGAAGAACATCGGTTCGAATCGTGCCGCGGGCTCGATCATCGGGGCGCAGTTTATCCAACGCTTCGTCAACGGCGTGCCGTGGGCGCATATCGACATTGCCGGTGTCGCCTGGTCGAAGAAGGACGCGCCGACCGTCCCGCGGGGCGCGACCGCTTTCGGCGTACGTCTGCTCGATCGCCTCGTCGCCGATTACTACGAGCAGCGCGAGGGTTGATCGCCGAGAACGGTGGGGGAGGCGGTTCTGACCGAGATTCGCTTCTATCACCTGCGGACGACCACGCTGGAACGCGCGTTGCCGCAGATTCTCGAGAAGGCGCTCGCGACCGGCGAGCGCATCGTGGTCGTTGCCGGCTCGCCGGAACGCGTCGAATCCCTCAATGCCGCGTTGTGGACCTACAACGACCGGTCGTTCCTGCCTCACGGGTCCGTCAAGGACGGGTTTGCCGAGGATCAACCCATCTGGCTGACGACGGAGGAGGAGAACCCGAACGGGGCCACCATGCTCGTGCTGACCGATGGTGCGACCTCGTCAGACGTGGCCGGCTGGCGGTCGGTGATCGAGATCTTCGACGACGGCAGTGAGGCGACCGTCGCCGCTGCACGTGACCGTTGGAAGGCCTACCGGGCGGCCGGGCATAAGCTCACCTATTGGAAGCAGAACGACCAGGGGCGATGGGAGAAAGGGTAGGCCGCTAAAGGCACCGGGCACCGTTCCGGCACGCATGGCCCTGGACCTGAGATCATCCAGCCGCTATAAGCCGCGCCGATTTCATACTGGTGTCCACAAGGAAAGGTCTTTTCCCATGGCCGTCGAGCGTACGCTGTCGATCATCAAGCCGGATGCCACGCGCCGCAACCTCACGGGCAAGATCAACGCCCGTTTTGAGGAGGCCGGGCTGCGAATCGTCGCCCAGAAGCGTCTTCGGCTCACGCGCGGCCAGGCCGAGCAGTTCTACGCCGTGCATCGCGAGCGGCCGTTCTTCAACAGTCTTTGCGAGTTCATGACGTCGGGACCCGTCGTCGTCCAGGTGCTGGAAGGCGAGAATGCCGTGGCGCGCAATCGCGAAATCATGGGCGCGACGGATCCGGCGAAGGCGGCGCCCGGCACGATCCGCAGGGATTTCGCCGAGTCGATCGAGGCGAATTCGGTGCACGGCTCCGACAGTGTCGAGAATGCGGCTCGCGAGGTGTCGTTCTTCTTCAGCGATCTTGAAATCGTCGGTTGATCGATCCGGGCGGCAATCCCGCCCGGACGAGCGCCAGGCGCAAACGAAAGGCGTGCCTGCCATGCGGCAGGCACGCCTTTTGTGTCGTACGGCGTCGAAGCTGGAACGGCGGATCAGACGCCGGACGCCGGATTGCCGCCCGTAAGGAAAATCGCCATCAGCACCAGTGTGATGACCGACAGGGCGATGGCCCACTTGGTGAGCCGCACGAACAGGTTCCAGGTCTGGACGCTCTGGGTCATGTCGAACTTGTCGCGTCCTTCGCTTCGCTGCGTCGCCATTTCCGTCTCCGCTGACTAACGTGCGGCGCTTTATACCGAAAGCGGCGGCGTCTTGAAAGCCCGCCGATGCAGGGTCATGGCAGGGGGTTGAACAACGGGACTGCCGGGGTGTCGGCTCCGTCGATCACGACCCGCTCGCCGACAACCCGGGCCCGGCCGCTCGCGACCACGCGCAGGGCGAACGGGTAGGCTTGGTGCTCCGCAGCCAGGACGCGCGCGGCAAGGGTCGGTTCATCGTCTCCCGGCAGGACCGGTACAGCCGCCTGGATGATGATCGGGCCTTCGTCCATGGTCGGCCGGACGAAGTACACGGTGCATCCCGCGAAACGCACGCCGGCGGCAAGGGCCCGCGCGTGGGTGTTCAGGCCGGGAAAGGCGGGGAGGAGCGAGGGGTGGATGTTGATGAGACGGTCGCGCCATGCCTCGACGAATTTGGCGGTCAGCAGCCGCATGAATCCCGCAAGACAGACGAGTTCGACGCCGTCGGCCAGGAGCGCGCGATGCAGTGCGTCGTCGAAGGCGGCGCGGTCGGGAAAGTCGCGGTGGTCGATGACGGCGGTCGGAATGCCGGCCGCTTCGGCGCGTTTGAGGCCGGCCGCGGTTGGCACGTTGGAAATCACCCGGACGATACGAGCCGGATAGTCCTGGGCGGCCGCGGCATCGATCAGCGCCTGCAGATTGCTGCCGCGGCCCGAGATCAGGACGGCCGTTGGGCGACGGCTCACGCCTCAGCTCCAGGCTCGATCGAGCGCGGTCACGACGCAGCCGGCCATATCCCCCGTCCGCGGAACGATACGCCCGATCTCATAGACCTGCTCACCGGCCTGCGTCAAAAGGTCGCGCGCTGCGGCGGCCGCGGCTTGATCGACGACGATGACCATGCCGATGCCGCTGTTGAAGACCCGGTGCATCTCCGCCGGCTGCACGCGACCCTGCCTGGCAAGCCACCGGAATACCGGCGGTATGGGCCAGCGCGTCGCGTCGATCTCGACCGTTACGTCCGCGGGAACGACGCGCGGCACGTTCTCGACGAGGCCGCCGCCCGTGATGTGGGCCATGGCCTTGGCATGACCCGCGCGGGCCAGCGCCAGGCAGCTCTTGACGTAGATCCGGGTCGGCTTCAGCAGGGCTTCCGCGAGCGTCATGCCGGCCGCAAAGGGGGCCGGCGCGTTCCAGGGGATACCGGCCTCGGCAACGATGCGACGGACCAGCGAATAGCCGTTCGAGTGCACACCCGACGACGCGAGCCCGAGCACCACGTCGCCCGGCCGCACGCCGGCGCCCGTAATCAGCCGATCGCGTTCGACGGCACCGACGGCAAATCCGGCCAAGTCGTAGTCGCCCTCGGCATACATGCCCGGCATTTCCGCGGTCTCGCCCCCGATCAGAGCGCAACCTGCTTCCGCGCAGCCGCGCGCGATTCCGGCGATAATCGCCCGGCCTGCGGCGACGTCCAGACGTCCGGTGGCGAAGTAATCCAGAAAGAACAGCGGTTCGGCGCCCTGGACCACGAGATCGTTTACGCACATTGCGACCAGGTCGATGCCCACGTCGTCATGCCGGCCCGACTCGATGGCGATCTTCAGCTTGGTGCCGACACCGTCCGTCGTCGCCACCAGCAGCGGATCGCGATAACCTGCTGCTCGAAGGTCGAACAACGCGCCGAATCCCCCAAGCTGCGCGTCGGCACCCGGGCGGCGCGTACCTTGCGCCAGCGGCTTGATCGCATCGACCAGGGCCTCGCCCGCATCGATGTCGACCCCCGACTCTCGGTAGCGGTTGCTGGTAATGGCGTCCTCGTGCGAAATTGGCGTATATCTCCAGACCGGGCGGGAACATACTTCATCCGGACCCGTTTTCAATGGCCGAACCAGACATGGCGGTATCGATCGCGCGAAGGGCAGCTTTCGTTGCGCTGGCGGTAGTTGTCGGGCTCGTGCTGGTGATTCGCGCGACAAGGGCGGATGCCCCGGCATTCGTCGTCGAGGGCGTCGAGGTCGACCGGACGGCGGCGAGCGCGACACTGGCCCGCGAGGCCGCGCTGGCCGAGGGGCAGCAGATGGCGTTCCGGCGCCTTCTTGAGCGGTTGACGTTGCGGGCAGACCATCCACGGTTGCCGGAGCTGTCGGCGGCCGGTGTCGCCGATCTCATCGAGAATTTCGAGGTGCAGGCCGAACGGAGCTCCTCCGTACGCTACATCGCCACGCTGACGTTCCGGTTCAATCCGGAAGGTGTCCGCGCCGTGCTGCGTCGCGCCGGTATACCATTCGCCGAGACGCGCGCGCGGCCGATGGTGATCCTGCCGGTGTTTCGCCGGGGTGACGGTGCGGTTCTGTGGGACGCCCCCAATCCATGGTTCGACGTATGGCGAGGCGTACCGGCACGGGACGGGCTTCAGCCGCTTGTAATTCCGCTTGGCGATCTGGGGGACATCGGCGCGATCAGTGCCGAGCAGGCAATGCAGGGGGCGGTCGATCGGATCGACGCGATCGCGCGGCGGTATGACGCGGGCGGGGCAATCGTGGTGGAAGCATTGCTCGATGGGCCCGCCGATCGGCGCACCACGGTAGAGGTCGCGACGACCCGATTCGACGGCGCCGCGGCCGAGCAGACGGTGGTCGAAAGCTACGTCGCTCGCCCGGACGAGGATGAAGCCGCGTTGCTCGCGCGCGCAGCGGTTGAGACGGCGCGCCTCATCGAGGAGCGTTGGAAATCGGATGTCGTCCTCCAGTTCGGGAAACAGGCCGTGCTCACGGCCAATGTTTCGTTTGCCGGGGTCGAAGACTGGGTAATGCTGCGGCGTCGGCTTGCCGAGGCGGCCGTCATCCGCAAGGCCGACATCCTCAGCCTTTCCCGCGGCCGTGCCCAGGTTGAGTTGCATTACATCGGAACCGAGTCGGGGTTGCGACTTGCGCTCGCCCAGAAGGACCTGCTGCTTGAGCGGGATGGGGCTGGCTGGGAATTGCGCCTGCGACCGACCAGCGGGGAGGGGCAAGCGCCCTCGCGTCCGTGATCAGTCTTCCGAACGTCGTCAGCTTCGGTCGGCTGCTGTCCGTACCGCTCGCCATTTGGCTCATGCTCGACAAGAACATGATGGCCGCCTTCTGGATATTCATCGCCGCCGGCGTTTCGGATGCCGTGGATGGATTTCTGGCGAAGCGCCTCAATGCACGGACGGAGTTCGGAGCCTATCTCGATCCTCTCGCCGACAAGGCGCTCCTCGTGGCGACCTATGTCACGCTCGGCTGGTTGGGCCATGTGCCGGTGTGGCTCGTCATCCTGGTCGTGTTCCGCGATATCCTGATCATCGGCGGCGCGCTGGTCGTTCATGCGCTTACCCAATCTTTCAAGTCGCGTCCGATGATGATCAGCAAGGTCAATACGGCGCTTCAGATTGCGCTCGTCACCTTCGTTCTGGCCCATCTCGGTTTCGGGTTCGACGACCTCGGTATCAGCCGGGCATTGATCGTGCTGGTCGCGCTGACGACGATCTGGTCGGGTGGGGCATACCTCTTGCATTGGGGCCGTAAGCTTGCCCGCCTCGAAGACACGCGCTGAATACCCGCCGAACGGCTTTTCGGGCCGCCGTCGCGCCATGTTGTGGGCGACGATTTTCGTCGCCTTCCTTCTGGCGGTATGGCTCCTCAGCCCCGTTCTGTTTCCGTTTTTGGTCGGTCTCGCGATCGCCTATGTGCTTGATCCCGCCGTCGACCGCGTCGAGCGCGGGGGGGTGGGCCGGACCCTCGCCACCGTCATAGTTATGACGCTGTTCTTCCTGTTCATGGCGGCGTGCATTCTGCTGCTTGCGCCGGTGTTCTACGAACAGACTCAGGGGCTGTCCCGTCGTCTCGCGGAGGCGGTGGCAGATCTTTACGATCTCCTGCGACCCTATATCGACCAGATGCTGCAGCGGGACGGATCGTCATCCGGCTCCGGTGGTGACGGTGTCAATCTCGCGACGCAGTCGATCGGCTGGCTCGGGGGGATCGCCATGCAGGTCTGGAGCGGCGGGGTTGCGCTGTTCAACATTCTGTCGCTCCTGTTCATTACCCCTGTCGTCGTTTTCTATCTGCTCCGTGACTGGGATCGCATCGTCGCCACCGTCGATCTCTGGCTGCCGCGCGATTACGCACCCGTGATCCGGCAGCTGTTGCGGGAGATCGACCTGCGCCTGTCGGGGTTTCTTCGCGGACAGGCGCTCGTATGCTTGTTCCTGGGGCTGTTCTATGCCGTCGGCCTGACGCTGGTCGGGCTCCACTACGGATTGGTGATCGGGCTCGTCACCGGCCTCGTCTCGTTCGTCCCGTATCTCGGTATGCTGATTGGCGCGGGGATCGGTCTTCTCGTCGCGTTCTTCCAGTTTGATAGCTGGTGGATGATTGCGGCGGTTGCGGCCGTGTTCCTGGTAGGACAGTTCATCGAAGGAAATTTCGTCAGTCCTATTCTCGTCGGCGATCGTGTCGGTCTGCATCCGGTCTGGGTGATGCTCGCCATACTCGCTGGCGGTGCGTTGTTCGGGGTCGTGGGGGTCCTGATCTCGGTACCGGTCGCGGCCGCGATTGCCGTTCTCTTGCGCTTTGCACTCGACCAGTATCTGCACTCGCCGCTTTATCGCGGGCCGGACGATGCGGTCGAGCCTCCGCCGACCGGTAAGGAACTGCCCTGATGCGTCAGCTCGCCTTCGAGCTCGGGCACCGGGCAGCCCTCGGCCGTGAGGATTTCCTGGTCAGCGAGAACAACAAGGATGCAGTCGCCTGGGTCGATCTTTGGCCCGATTGGCCGGGACCAGGTCTGGTCATTTTCGGACCGCCGGCGTGCGGCAAGACGCACCTGGCGGAGGTATGGCGGACGCGCTCCGGGGCGCTGCGAATCTCGGCGGCGGACCTCGCCGAGCCCGAGGCCTTGCCGCGGCTCTCTGCGGCACGCGCCATCGTTCTCGAGGACGCGGACCGCGGCATCGACGAGATCGCGCTTTTCCATCTGTACAACGCGCTCGCCGGGGATCGCGGGCATCTGCTGCTGACCGCTCGTGAGCCGCCCGCGCGCTGGTCCTTGCGTCTGCCGGATTTGCGCTCTCGACTTGCCTCACTGCCGGCGGTCGAAATTCGTTCGCCCGACGACGCATTGATGCAGGCGGTACTGGTGAAGCTCTTCGCGGACCGTCAGTTGCGTATCGAGCCGGATCTCGTCACGTATCTTGCGGCCCGCCTGGATCGCTCGTTCGAGACCGCCGCAGCGGCCGTGGCCACGCTCGATCGCGCGGCGCTCGCCGCGCAACGGCCGCTGACGATCCCGTTGGCTCGCGAAGTCCTGCGGCAGACCGGTTTTCTGAGCTGAGGTTCGAGAAGAATGGGAGGGGATAGCCATGGATCTCGGTATTGCCGGCAAGCGCGCGCTCGTGTGCGCGGCAAGCAAGGGCCTGGGTAAGGCATGCGCGTTCGCGCTTGCGCGCGAAGGCGTGAACGTGACCATCCTCGCACGTGGCAAGGACGCCCTCGAGGCAACGGCCGCAGAGATCCGCGCGGCGACCGGTGTTGAGGTAAGGACGGTTGTTACCGACATCACCACGCCCGAGGGGCGCGCGGCGGCACTCGCCGCTTGTCCGGAGCCCGATATCCTGGTGAATAACGCTGGCGGCCCGCCGCCGGGCGATTTCCGCGAGTGGAGCGAGGCGGACTGGCAGGCAGCGGTGAACGCCAACATGATCACGCCGATCATGCTGATGAAAGCTGTGGTGGACGGGATGATCGCGCGTCGCTTTGGCCGGATCGTCAATATCACCTCGACGTCGGTGAAATCGCCAATTCCCGCCCTCGGCCTGTCGAATGGGGCGCGTGCCGGCCTCACCGGGTTCGTCGCAGGTCTGGCGCGGCAAGTCGCCCGGCACAATGTGACGATCAACAATCTGTTGCCGGGACCGTTCGAAACCGATCGTCTTGCGGCGACTTTCGCCGCCGCCGCCAAGGCATCAGGTCGTTCGATCGAAGATGTCCGCGAGGAACGGCGGCGCCAAAACCCCGCCGGCCGCTTCGGCACCCCGGAGGAGTTCGGTCAGTTCTGCGCCTTCATCTGTAGCGCCCAGGCGAGCTATTTCACCGCCCAGAACGTCGTTCTCGACGGCGGCGCCTATCCCGGGACCCTGTAGCGCGCGGCAAGGATTTCGCTCGCTACGTGAACGCCTGCTTCGGTCAGGCGCTGCAGGCGTACGGCTGATCGATCATCGAGCAGTCGCCAAGCGGGTGCGACGCCACAAAGGTGTTGCGCAACGTCGCGCCGACCCCGCAGACGTGAAGGAGTTCGCCGAAGAAGCGCGCCGTAAGCGGAACGCAGGCAGGCCACAAGTTGAGAACATTCCGGCAGACCAGAAAGGCCCGTCCGGGATCGTCGTGCGGTTGATGCTGTCGGAAACGCAGGCCGCATCCTCCAGCGCTTGGCAAGCGCCCTGGGCAAGGTATTGCAACATCGGGTGCGCCGCGTTACCGAGCAGCATGACGCGGCGACGTCATCCCATACCGGGGGTGGGTGGTGCCGGCTCCCCGACTCGGACGACATCCGCAAGAGAAAAGACACGTCACGGACACGTGGCCGAAGCAGGGGAAGGAAACGTATGATGATGGGTGTATCCCGATCTTTCGTTCTTCGCAGTTCGGTCAAGGAGGCCGACATGCGGCGGCAGATGCCGGCCGGACCGCTCGTCGTGAGGGCAATCACGCTCGCCGTGCCGACGGCACCGATCTGATCAGTGAATATGCGGTATGACGTCGGGTAGGCTTCCAAATCGTCCGGTCATCGCGACGCCGTGTGGTCCTCAACAAAAGGGAGTTCTTTGATGCGTATCTGCCGTTTCGACGACAACCGCCTCGGCGTGGTGGAAGGGGGCGAGGTTCTCGACGTCACCGACGCGATCAAGGTTCTGCCGTCCGCCCGGTGGCCGCTGCCCGTCGGCGACTTGCTGGTCGCCAACCTGCCGCGAGCCATCGAGGAGATCGGCCGACTGCGCGGTAGTGCGCGGCGCATACCCGTGACGTCGGTGAAGCTGCTCAGTCCGGTCGCCAATCCATCCAAGATAATGGCAGCACCCGTCAACTACCTGAAGCATTTCCAGGAGGCTGAGGCCGACACGGCGACCTTTGCCCGTCACCACGTCAAGAAGATCGAGGAGGTCGGAATCTTCTTGAAGGCGGTCAGCTCGCTCGTCGGCCCCGGTGAGGGGGTCCAGATCCGCTTTCCTGACCGGCGCAACGACCACGAGATCGAACTGGCCGTCGTCATCGGACGTACCTGCAACAAGGTGTCGCGCGCGGACGCGCTGAAGTACGTCGCCGGCTACGCCATCGGCTTGGATATGACGCTGCGCGGCCCGGAGGAGCGGTCGATGCGCAAGTCTATTGACAGCTACACGGTGCTTGGCCCGTGGCTGGTGACGGCCGACGAGATCCCGGATCCCACCCGGCTGTCGTTCGAGCTGGCGGTCAACGGCGAGGTGAGGCAGAGCGCCAACACGCGCGACCTCGTCATCGGTATCCCGCAACTCATCGAGTGGTGTTCTTCCTTCTACACGCTGCATCCAGGCGATGTGCTGCTGACCGGTACGCCCGAAGGCGTCGGGCCGGTCGTACCGGGCGATCGCATGGTCGCCCGCTTCGAGAGCATCGGCGAGATGGAGATCGCCGTCAGTCTCGCCGCTTGAGCGTTCAACGATTTGGTCCGTGGAGGGCGACAGGTTACGGTTTCAGGTGCTCGACATTGATTTGGCTCCTTCGACCACACACCATCGCCACGCGTGGTGACGGCAGTGGTTCGATCCAGCGTGTCCGCGTCGATTCCAAAGCGGTACTTTGAATGGGTGATTCGCGCGGCGGATGGCGCGATGTCCGGGTTTGGACGATCGGCCCAACTCCCGATCGTCTATAGACGAGAAGTCTCGTGCCCGCACATTGTCGGCATCCGACTCTATTGGTTAGAGTCGGCAGGTCGCAACACTGAACGCGGATCGAGTGGGGGCGCGATGTTGGCGAGGCCTGGAACATGACCGACGCCAACGATCCCATGGAAATCGAGCTTACGCTGCGGCTCGATCCGGCGGTGGCGAAGCGCCTGATGCGCGATCCCCTGCTGCGCAAATTCAAGCAGGGACGACGTACAACCCAGCGCCTCCTGTCGATCTATTTCGACACGCCCGATTTTCGTCTGCGACGGCAACGGGCGACCCTGCGCGTGCGTCAGATCGGCGGACGGCGTATTCAAACGGTGAAACTGGCGGCCAGGGCCGAGCGGGGCATTCTCGCGCGCCACGAATGGGAACGCGAGATTGATGGAACGATCCCGGATCTGCGCGATATCGACGATCGTGACGTCCGCCGGATTGTGAACGGCGACATCAGCAATCGGCTCGCGCCGGTCTTCGTCTCCGAGATTACG
This sequence comes from Alphaproteobacteria bacterium, assembly GCA_036381615.1. Taxonomy (GTDB): domain Bacteria; phylum Pseudomonadota; class Alphaproteobacteria; order CACIAM-22H2; family CACIAM-22H2; genus CALANV01. Next base: position 34,802 of record DASVCL010000012.1, on the reverse strand, counting down.
CGATCGGTGATACCGCTCGAGGTCGACGGCAGCGCGATCGAGTTGGCGGTCGACGTCGGCGAAATCCGTACCGACCGCGGCCGTGTTCCGGTGTGCGAGGCAGAACTCGAGCTCAAGTCGGGACATGTCAAGAATGTGTACAGGCTCGCCCAGGAACTGAACCGGCGCATGCCGTTGTCGATCGAGCCGATGAGCAAGGCGGAGCGTGGCTACGCGCTTGCCGCCAACGCGCATCCGCCGCCTCGCAAGGCCGATCCGGTCCGGCTCGATCCGGATATGACGGCCGGGCAGGCCTTCCAGGTCATCGCGCGCAATTGCCTGCTGCACCTGCGCACGAACGAAGCGAGCGTGCGAGCCGAGCCGACGGTCGAAGGCGTGCACCAGCTCCGGATCGCGATCCGCCGATTCCGTTCGGCCCTGTCGGTGTTCGGCGCGATGTTGCCGACGGGCGAGCGCCGGCGCATCGGGCAGAAACTGCGGTGGATTGCGCGGCAGTGTGCCCGCGCCCGCGAACTCGACGTACTCCTGGAAGAAATCCTGTATCCCATGCGCAAGCACCTTCCTGACGATGCTGCGATGGCGGAGTTCATCGCCGTCGTCGAGGATGCCTGCAGGGCGGCGCGCAAGGTCGTGGTTACGACCCTGAACAGCCGCGAGTACACGGGCGCACTTCTCATGGTGGAGGCATGGGTCGAGAGCCGGGATTGGCAAACGGTATCAGACGGCATTGCCGATCAGCCGGTCCGGGGTTTCGCGCGCTCCGTCCTCAAACGGCTGCATCGCAAGCTGCGCAAGGCCGGAAGCGATCTTGAGGACCTCGATGAGACCGGGCTTCACGCGTTGCGTATCCGTGCCAAGAAACTGCGCTACGCGGGGGAGTTCTTCCGGGGCGTGTTTCGGGACAAGGTGGCCCGCAACTATCTGGCGGCAGTTACCGGGATCCAGGACTGCCTGGGAACCCTCAATGACGGCGCCGTCGCCCGCAAGCTCGTGGCGGATCTCGAGCACGAGGGTAGCCCGGAGCCGGCCCGCTTCGCGCGCGCCGCAGGGGCAGCGCTCGGCTGGAACGCCTGCCAAACCGCTGCCGATCTCAAGCGCCTGCCGGCGGCATGGGATGTCTTCCTGGCGGCGAGACCGCTCTGGAAGTAGGTTGCCGGGCGGGCTTGAGAGAACCCTATTCCGGCAGATCAGCCGGCGTGACGAAAGCGACGAGCTCCCCGCTTCCGGGACGCAGTGCGCTCCATCGTGGTGTGGTCAGGCGGAACCAGGCGAGTGCTGCGGTCGGAAACTTCTCGGCAAGGCGCACGCCCTCGGGCGTTTTCTCATCCGATGCCAACGTGATGGCCAGTTCCTGTAGGCCGGGATTGTGCCCGATCAGCAGGACGCAACCCACATCCGTATCGAGCTCTCGCAACCGGTTCAGCAGGTCCTCTGCCTCCGCCAGGTACAGCTTGCCTTCATACCGGGCGGTCATGTCGGCGCCCAAGGCAGGCTGAATCAGCGACAAGGTTTCGCGCGTGCGCGCCGCTGGGGAGCACAGCACGAGCTGGGGACGAACCTGACGCTCAGCGAGCCACTCGGCCATACGAAGGGCAGCCTTGCGGCCACGCTTGGCAAGCGGGCGATCGAAGTCGTCCAGGACAGGGGCGTCCCAGCTCGACTTCGCGTGCCGCAATAGCAACAAATCCTTCCTGCCTTTCGGGGGCACGGAGCAGCTCGCCAGGCGGTACTGTGGCCGGGGCTAATAGCACGGTAACGGTTGCTGTGCTATATGGGCATGCATCGAATTCCAGCGGTCGCGCCGCGCTCGACCCGGCTTGCGGCCCGGAAAGGAAGCGACGGTGGCGACGCAGATTTTCCAATCAACGCCGATCGGGAGCGACGTTCGTCCCGAGGTGCGTTTCATCAATCGCGAGCTGTCGTGGCTCGCATTCAACGAGCGCGTCCTGGAAGAGGCATACAACGAAAGACATCCGCTGCTGGAACGCCTTCGCTTCCTGTCGATCTCGGCCAGCAATCTTGACGAGTTCTACATGGTGCGCGTGGCGGGTCTGAAAAGCCAGGTCGCGGCCGGCGTGTCGGCGCCGAGCCAGGATGGCCTGACGCCGGCCCAGCAACTTGCCGAGATCAACCGGCACGCGGGCAGACTCATGGCCGCACAGCAGCTCTGTTGGAATCAACTCAAGGCGGAGCTGCGCAAGGCCGGCGTGGCGGTTGTCGCCCCGGACGAGCTCACCGAGGACGATCGTCGCTGGCTCGAGGGTCGGTTTCTGGATACCGTGTTTCTGGTGCTGACGCCGCTCGCCATCGATCCGGCGCATCCGTTTCCGTTCATTCCGAACAAGGGATTTGCGCTTGCGCTCCAACTGGTCCGCCGGTCGGACGGCAAGCCGTTGCGTGCACTTCTGCCGCTGCCGCATCAGATCGACCGGTTCATCCGGTTGCCGGGTACGGCGATCCGCTTCCTGCCGCTTGAGGATCTGATCAGCCTCTATCTCGATCGCTTGTTCCCGGGTTTCGACGTACGGGGGCAGGGGTGTTTTCGTATCGTCCGCGACAGCGAGGTCGAGATCGAGGAAGAGGCCGAGGATCTCGTGCGTCATTTCGAGACGGCGCTCAAGCGCCGCCGGCGCGGTTCGGTCATCCGGCTGAAGGTCAACGCGCAGATGCCCGAGGATCTTCTGGCGTTCGTCATCGATCAGCTGCACGTAAGTCCGGACGACGTGTTTCGCCTCGATGGCCTGCTCGGATTGGCCGATACCAGGCAGCTCATCATCGACGAGCGGCCGGACCTCGTTTTTCCACCCTACAATCCGCGTTTTCCGGAACGCATTCGGGACTACGGCGGCGATTGTTTCGCGGCGATCCGTCAGAAGGACATCGTCGTCCACCATCCCTACGAAAGCTTCGACGTCGTCGTGCAGTTCATCCGTCAGGCGGCCCGGGATCCGGCCGTGGTGGCGATCAAGCAGACGCTGTATCGCACGTCGGAAAATTCGCCGATCGTTCGCGCGCTGATCGAGGCTGCCGAGGCGGGAAAGTCCGTAACGGCGATGGTGGAGCTCAAGGCGCGATTCGACGAGGAAGCGAATATCCGCTGGGCGCGCGATCTGGAACGCGCCGGCGCACAGGTCGTCTACGGCTTCATCGAGCTGAAGACGCACGCCAAGATCTCTCTGGTGGTCCGGCGCGAGGGTGGCGTGCTGCGCTCGTATGTCCACTACGGCACCGGCAACTATCATCCGGTCACGGCGCGTGTGTACACGGATCTCTCGTTCTTCTCGACCGATCCTGCCCTGTGCCACGACGCGGCCCGCCTCTTTAACTTCATGACCGGCTATGCGCGCCCCGACGAAATGGAAAAGATCGCCTATGCGCCGGTGACGCTGCGGCGGCGCCTCATGGAGCTGATCGAAGACGAGATCGCCCATGCCACGGCGGGGCGTCCGGCTGCGATCTGGGCCAAGATGAACGCCCTGGTCGATCCCACCATCATCGAGGCTCTGTATCGGGCAAGCCAGGCCGGGGTATCGATCGATCTCATTGTTCGCGGTATCTGCTGCCTGCGGCCCGGTGTGCCCGGTCTTTCCGAGAACATCCGGGTCAAGAGCATCGTCGGCCGATTTCTCGAACACGGCCGAATTGCCTGTTTCGGGGCCGGGCATGGCCTGCCGAGCCCGCAGTCGAAGGTGTTCATCTCTTCGGCGGACTGGATGCCCCGCAACCTCGACTGGCGTGTCGAGACCTTTGTGCCGATCGAAAACCCGACGGTGCATCAGCAGATCCAGGACCAGATCATGGTCGCGAACCTGCGCGACGTCGCCAATTCGTGGATCCTCGGCCCTGACGGCAGCTACACGCGCATGCGCGCGGAGGTCGACAGCTTCAGCGCGCACAAGTTCTTCATGACCAATCCCAGCCTATCCGGTCGCGGCAAGGCCCTCCGCAAGGCCGGTGCGGCCGCGCCGATGCATCTGTTCAAGACGTAACGCATGCCGCGTCGAAATCAGGCGAAAATCGCGGCACGACCCGATATCGGACATCGCATTGGCGTCATCGATATCGGGTCGAATTCCATCCGCCTGGTCGTCTTCGACGGCCTGTCGCGTATTCCGCACCCGCTTTTCAACGAAAAGGTGCTGTGCGGACTCGGACGCGGGTTGGAGCAGACCGGCATGCTCAATCCGGGCGGTGTGGAGCTTGCCTTGCGCAATCTCGCGCGCTTTGCCGCGCTCGCGGAATCCATGGGGGTGAGGCGTCTCAAGGTCGTCGGAACGGCGGCCTTGCGCGATGCCGAAGACGGGCCTGCCTTCGTGAAGGAGGTACGCCGCCATACCGGGCTCAAGGTTTCCGTCCTGGATGGCGCGGAGGAGGCCCGCCTCGCCGCGCTCGGCGTCATTTCCGGCATTCCTGATGCCGACGGCATGGCAGGCGACCTCGGCGGCGGCAGTCTCGAGATCGTGCGTCTGGATCGGGGCGAACTGCGCGAGCAGGACACGCTGCCGTTCGGTCCACTGCGGCTGCGCGAAATGGCGGGACGTGGGCGTGGCAAGCTCCGCGAGCTTATCGACAGCCATCTCGATCAAATCAGGTGGCTCGGCCGGATCCATGGTCGCCGGTTCTATGCGGTTGGTGGCGCATGGCGCGCAATCGCACGCGTCCACATGGCGCATCAGGGATATCCGCTCCGCGTCATCCACCATTACACGGTGAAGCGCGCGGAGGCGGAGGATTTCCTCGACCTGATCGCAGGGTTGAGCCGCGAGTCGCTCGAGCGGCTGACCAATGCCCCGCGGAAGCGCCTCGAGGCGTTACCGCTGGCGGCACTGGTGCTCGCCCGGCTGCTGCGCCGTGCGCGGCCGAGTGAACTCGTGTTCTCGGCGATGGGGTTGCGCGAGGGGTGCCTGTTTGACGAGCTGAGGCCGACCCTGCGGCGTCTCGACCCGTTGATCGCCGCCTGCCGGGAGGTCGCGACGGTCGACGCGCGTTTTCCAATCGACGGGGAGCTGTTGCGCGACTGGATAGAGCCTGTCCTGAATCCGGCGGACGGGGCCCGCCGCCGCTTGCGCCTCGCGGCGTCCTTGGTCAGCGATATTGCCTGGAGCGAACATCCGGACTACCGCGCCGAAATCGCGTTCCTTCGTGTCCTGCGCATGCCGCTTACCGGCATCGATCATCCGGGCCGCGCGTTTCTTGCCCTGACCGTGTTCACCCGCTACGACGGGGACTCCGAGGGGGCGGTAGCGCGTCCGGTTCGGCGCCTCCTGGATGAGGAGCAGTTGCGCGAGGCCCATCTCCTGGGCCTCGGTCTTCGCTTCGCCCATACGCTGTCGGCTGGCAGCAGCACTGTTCTGCGGCGCATCCGGCTCAGGCCGGATGGCAGCACGCTCAGCCTCCATGTCCCGGCGCGCCAGCGCGCCCTGATCGGCGAGGCGGTGGAGCGGCGCTTCGAGGCGCTCGCCCGGGCGCTCGACAAAAAGCCGGCCATCAAGCTCGTAGGATCGTGACCGTCCGGATCCGGACAGGAGATCCGGGCATTCGGCGGCAATCGGCGCGTCAGGCGCGGATCAGCTTGGGGCCGGCCGTATCGTTCTGGTCGAGGCGCATCAGCACGATCCGCTTGCCCTTCATGGTCAGTGCAAGGCGTCCATGCTTGAGGGCGAGCGCGTCCTCGCCGAACAGCTCACGCCGCCAGCCCTGCAGCGCCGGAACCGGCGCATCATCGTCGGCCGCGATGCGTTCGAGATCGGCGGTCGAGGCAACCAGCTTCTGCGCCACTTGCTGGCGCTCGCATTTCATCTTCAGCAACACTTTCAGCAGCTCGACGACGGGGCCGAGGCCGCCTGGGAGTTCGACAGGCGGGGGCAGGACGGGTGCTTGGTCCTCGGGCACGGCGAGACCGCGGGCGACGGCGGCCAGAATCTCCTGGCCCATGCGGCCCTCGGCAAGGCTCTTCGAGAGGCCGCGCAGACGCGACAGCTCCTCGATCGTGGTCGGGGCATGCGCGGCGATGTCCATCACCGACTCATCGCGCAGCAGGCGGTTGCGCGGAATATCGCGTCGTTGTGCCTCGCGTTCCCGCCAGCTCGCGACCTCGCGCAGAACCGCCAGGAGCCGCGGCTTCGTCGATTTCGGCTTCAGGCGCCGCCACGCCTCGTCGGGCTCGAGGCGGTAGGTATTGGGGTCGAGCAGGTTCGCCATCTCTTCCTGCAGCCAATGCGCCCGTCCGGTGCTGATCAGGCGCTTGGCCAGGGCGAGATAGACCTTGCGCAGATGCGTGACGTCGGCCAGCGCATAGGCGATCTGACGATCGGTCAATGGGCGCGCCGACCAGTCCGTGAAGCGGACGGATTTGTCGATCCGGGCGCCCGCAAGCTGGGCTGCAAGCGTCTCGTACGATACCGAATCGCCGAAGCCGCACACCATGGCCGCGACCTGCGTGTCGAACAGCGGCGTGGGGATGCGCCCGGTCATGTGGAAGAAGATTTCGATGTCCTGCCGTCCGGCGTGAAAGACCTTGAGCAGACGCTCGTTCGCGAGCAGGTCGAGCAGGGGGGACAGATCGATGCCGGGGGCGAGCGGATCGATGGCGGCGGCCTCATCAGGTCCCGCGACCTGAATGAGGCAGAGCTGCGGCCAATAGGTCCGCTCCCGCATGAATTCGGTATCGACGGTAATGAAATCGGCCTTTGCGATCCGGTCGCAAAGGGCGGCGAGCTGGGCGGAATCGACGATCAGGGACATCGGCGGCGTGTTCTACAGGGACTTGGGCTCCGAAACCAAGAGCCGGCGTCGGGCGGCAGCATGGGATCACGAACGCGCCTTGACAAGCGGCGATTTCATGTGCTTTTGCCGCCCTTCCAGCCGGCTTTATAGAGGCATCGTTCATGCACCCCTATCGGACCCATACCTGCGGCGAGCTCCGCCTCGGCCATGTCGGCCGGAGCGTCCGTCTTTCCGGCTGGATCCACCGCAAGCGCGACCATGGCAACCTGCTGTTCGTCGACCTGCGGGATCATTACGGCATCACGCAATGCGTGATCGACACCTCGAACCCGCTGTTCAAGGAGATCGAATCGCTCCGGCCGGAGAGTGTCATCACCATTACCGGCCCGGTCGTTGCACGCGACAAGGAGACGGTGAACCCGAAGCTCGCAACCGGCGAGATCGAGGTGCAGATCCGCGAGTTCCGCCTGCTCTCGACGGCCGACGTCCTGCCGATTCTCGTCGCGCAGGAAGGCGACTTCCCGGAGGATCTGCGCCTTCGCTACCGTTTCCTCGACCTGCGTCGCGAGCGAATGCATCGGAACATCGTCCTGCGCTCGCAGGTCATCGCCTCGATCCGGCGCCGTATGATGGAGCAGGGCTTTCTCGAGTATCAGACGCCGATCCTGACATCGTCGAGTCCCGAAGGCGCGCGCGATTACCTCGTGCCGAGCCGCATTCATCCCGGCAAGTTCTACGCCCTGCCGCAGGCGCCGCAGCAGTTCAAGCAGCTTCTGATGGTGGCCGGCTTCGACCGGTACTTCCAGATCGCGCCATGCTTCCGTGACGAGGATGCGCGGGCGGACCGCAGTCCGGGCGAGTTCTACCAGCTCGACTTCGAGATGTCCTTCGTGACGCAGGAGGACGTCTTCGCTGCGATCGAACCCGTGCTTGCCGGCGTGTTCGAGGAGTTCGGCGGTGGCCGCGCGGTCACCAAGCCGCCGTTCCCGCGCATTCCGTTCGACGAGGCGATGCTCAAGTACGGCAGCGACAAGCCGGACCTGCGCAATCCCATCGTCATCGCCGACGTCAGCGAGGTGTTCCGCGACTCTGCCTTCAACGTGTTCGCGAAGGCGGTCGCGGCCGGCAGCGTGGTCCGTGCGATTCCGGCGCCGGGGGCGGCTGCGCGTCCCCGCAGCTTCTTCGATCGGCTCAACGACTGGGCGCGTGGTGAGGGGGCACCGGGGCTTGGCTATGTCGTGTTCGAAGGCGGGACGGCAAAGGGACCGATCGCGAAGTTCCTGGACGAGCCGCGGCTTGCGAAGCTGCGCGAGCTGGCCGCCGTCGGCGACGGCGATGCCGTGTTCTTCGTCTGCGACAAGAAGGCCAAGGCGGAGAAGTTCGCCGGCACCGTGCGCAAGAAGCTCGGCGAGGAGATGGAGCTGATCGCGCCCGGCGAGTTCCGTTTCTGCTGGATCGTCGATTTTCCGATGTACGAGCTGAACGAGGAGACGGGAAAGATCGAGTTCAGCCACAATCCGTTTTCGATGCCGCAGGGCGGGCTCGAGGCCCTGCTGACGAAGGATCCGCTCGAGATCAAGGCCTACCAGTACGACATCGTCTGCAACGGCGTGGAGCTGTCCTCGGGGGCGATCCGCAATCACCTGCCCGAGATCATGTACAAGGCTTTCGAGATCGCTGGATACAGCAAGGAGGACGTCGAGAGCCGCTTCGGCGGCATGCTGAACGCGTTCAAGTTCGGCGCACCGCCGCATGGCGGCTCGGCGCCGGGCATTGACCGCATCGTCATGTTGCTGGCTGATGAGCCCAACATCCGCCAGGTCGTCGCCTTCCCGATGAACCAGCAGGCGCAGGATCTGCTGATGCAGGCGCCGAGCCCGGTCGATCCGGCGCGCCTCAAGGAACTTCACATCAAGCTCGACCTGCCGCCCGAGAAAAAGGAGAAACCGTCAGGACCAGGTATGCTCGGAACCGAGTCGAAGCTGACGCGCTGAGCGCGCCGGGATGGCTTTGCGCACCTGGCGCCCCTTTCTGCGGCTCGGCGGAACCGCAATCGGGTCAGGTGCCGGGTTTCCTTCGCCTTCGGGGCCGGCGGGATCGCGATGGGCGCAACGAACCGCGCCCGTGACCGCTCACGTCACCCGCCGGACTCGGCTGCCGGCTCGGACACGCGGGTGTCGGCGGCGTCGAGGCGCACGATGCGCGGAAACTTCATGACTGCGCGTCAGTTAAGAAAGATCGGTATCGCGCCGTCACCGTTGGTGCCATAATACCACCAAGTTCTTGATTCAGGGTCGTGATTCGATCCCACACGGAGTTCCGCATGCGCCTGCTTCATGTCGCCTGGCTCATGCTCCTGGTGGCCGCCGCCTGGGATGCGCCGGCGACCGCACAGATCGCCTCGCACCGTGCCGCCTACACGCTGAGCCTGGGCTCCGCCAAGGGCAGCAGTGTGGGCGCCCTTGAGGGCGCCATGTATATCGATTGGCACGAGGCCTGCGACGGCTGGACGATCAATCAACGTATGCGCTTCCAGATCTATGACGAAAGCGGCCAGGCGATCGACAATGACATTTCGTTCTCGAGCTGGGAGGCCAAAAACGGCCTGAGTTACCGCTTCACGCTTCGCTCCATACGCAATGGCGAGATCGACGAGGAGCTGCGTGGCTACGCCGAACTCGACGGGCCGGGCAAGGCGGGTCGGGCGGTCTTCACCATGCCCGAGGACGCGACCATGGAGCTTCCGGCGGGTACGTTGTTCCCGACAGAACATACCATCCAGCTGCTGCAGAAGGCGAAGGCCGGCGAAAAAGTATTTGCTCGTCCGGTCTTCGACGGCGCGACGCTCGACGGCGCGTTGCTGATCAACGCGCTCATTCTCCAGCAGCTGCCGCCGGTAGCCGCGAAGGATCCGAAGGTCGACGCGACGCTGCTCAACCGTCCGTCCTGGCGCGTGCGCATGGCCTTCTTCAAGCTCGAGGACAGTTCGGCCGAGCCGGAATACGAGACCGGGTTGCAGTTGCTCGACAACGGCGTCGGCACCGACTTTCTGTTCGACTACACGGATTTCTCGATCCGCGCCAAGCTGCAACAGCTTGCGCCGCTCCCCAAACCGCGCTGCTGATCGGCGGCCCCGCGCGACTGCTCCGGACGTCCGCCCGCTCGCGTGTCGTCTACTTGGCGGGGCGGATCCGCGCTGACCGGGGACGCGGCGCTGCCGCCCGTGCGAGCCTGTCGTTGATGGCTGCCCCCAGCCCGTGCCGCGGGATCGGTGCGACGGCGATGCGCTTGAAGCGCCGGCGGTCCAGCGTGCGCAGCATCGCAAACAGGTTGGCCGCAGCTTCGGCCAGATCACGCGACGGGCTCAGATTCTGCACGGCTTCGGCATCGATACCCGGCGGCACGGCACCGAAGGCGAGATAGGCCTCGCCGCGCCGTGGCCGGGATGCCTCCAGACGCAGGGGCAGACGCGGCGCATAATGGCTCTTGAGCTGACCAGGGGACCTTGCGGGTCCATGCGTGTCGGCGGCGGCGAGCCGGCCGATCAGTTTCTCGATCGCTTCCCGCGGAATTCCGCCGGGTCGAAGTAGTCTGGCCTGACGGTCGGAAAGGTCGACGACCGTCGACTCCACGCCGACGCGGCACGGCCCGCCATCGAGAATGACGGCGAGTTTGGTGCGTCGGCGGCGGAAGGCGTCGGCGACATGCTCGGCCGCCGTCGGGCTGATGCGTCCCGACGGATTGGCGCTGGGGGCCGCGATCGGGCGGCGACTGCGCCGTAACAGGGCTCGCGCGACGGCGTCGTCGGGGACCCGCACCGCGATCGTGTCGAGACCGGCGGAGGCGAGCCACGAGATGCGGCTTGCCGCCCGTCGGCGCAGGACGAGCGTCAGGGGGCCGGGCCAGAACGCGCGTGCGAGTTTTCTTGCGCGTGCGTCGAATACCGCCAGCCGTTCGGCATCCCGTAGGCTGGCCGTATGTATGATCAGGGGATTGAACCGGGGGCGCGCCTTTGCGGCGTAGATCGCGGCGACGGCCGCATCCGACGTCGCGTCACCACCCAGCCCGTAGACCGTCTCGGTCGGAAATGCCACGAGCGCGCCATCGCGAATGGCGCGCGCGGCGCGTGCAAGGTTCTCTTTCGTCGGTTTGACCGGGGGGATGCCGTTGGCGACCTGGGCGCGTGACATGGCGCTCCCGGTAGCACAAACAGCAAAGAGCCGCCACGCCTGGTGACGGCTCTGGATTGCACGGCGCTCGGCCCCCCGCGGGTGGGGCAGGATATACGCCAGTCGCTGCACTGGCTTGCAGCGGCTATGTCGTGGCCGCAACCTGCGACCACGACTCGATGCTGGTTACTGGCCGCACGATCGTCAAGTGGGAAATTAAGGAAAATTGCGGCCACGTCAGAAAATTCTGCTGTTTGTTGCGCCCACGCTCGAATGCCGGACTGCTTCGCCTCGGCAGAACTGGTCGGGCGCTGAACGTTCGCACGGGATGACGACCGTACAGCCCAATTCCATCCCGAACCCGCCGGAGCTTTCGTCCGGTCCGGCGCGCATGTCGCCCTCGGATCTTCCGGTCGGTGCCTCGCCCGAAAAAGGGCCGCAGCGGCCGGAGCCGCACCCATCTGGTCCGCAAATGCCGCGGCCCGGCGCACGAACGCCAGCGGTCGCGAATTGCACCTTCAGCCGCCCAAGGGCAATGACCGGATCCGCGACAATCCGCCGGCTGACCCGAATAACCCCACGCTCTCGCGCTGACATGGCCGGCGCGAAACCCGCGACGGCCGTGGTCAACTACGGCTCGTCACCCCTTGCGACAAAATCGGGATTCTCGAATCTCGGCTTACCGTAGAGGAGCGGCCCGCCGTTCAGCGTCGTGACATGTCCGTGCGCACCTTCAAGGATGGCCTGCCCGGCGCAAGTGTCCCACTCCATCGTGGGCCCGAGGCGCGGATAGAGATCGGCCGCGCCTTCCGCGATCAAGCCGAATTTGAGCGCGCTCCCCAGCAGCCGCTTCTCGGCCACCCTGAATTGCTCCAGATAGGCTGCCGTCGCCGCCTTGCTGCCATGGCTTCGGCTGGCCACGACAACCACGCCATCCGGCGGCGGCTTGCGGGCGCGGATCGGCTGTGGAGCTGCATCGCCACGCCGCACGGTGGCCGTTCCCGGGCCGCATGCGGCATACGTCGTGTCGGAGACAGGTGCGTGCAGGATGCCGAGAACCGGGCGCTGGTCGTGGACGAGGCCGATATTGACCGTGAACTCGCCGTTGCGCGCAACGAACTCCTTGGTGCCGTCTATCGGATCCACGAGCCAGAACCACCTGGGCGGGGATGTCGCGTCGGTTGCGGTCTCACCGCGCGCGACCGCTTCTTCGGAGATTGCCGGGATGTCCGGCGTAAGCTTCCGCAGGCCGTCCAGAATGATCGCCTCCGCCGCGTCGTCGGCTTCGGTGACGGGCGAGGCGTCCCGTTTGCGGCGAACCGCCATGTCGCCCGTGTAGAACCGCATCGCCGCCGCACCCGCGGATCGCGCGATCGCGACGAGCTCGGGCACAAGCCGTTGGAGCGTGTGTGTCACTCGGCCGCCCGCCTTTCCTGTCCGCCGTTGATCGCACGCCAGATTTTCTCCGGCGTGGCCGGCATGTCGATGTGTCGGATGCCGTATGGTGCCAATGCATCGACGATGGCGTTGATCACGGCTGCCGGTGCGCCGATCGCGCCGGCTTCGCCAGCCCCCTTGACGCCCAGCGGATTGGCCCGGGTCGGGATCTCATTGTAGCGGAACGTGAAGGCGGGTACGTCATCGGCGCGCGGCAGACAGTAATCCATCAATGAACCGGTGATGAGCTGACCCGAATCGGAGTCGTAGACGACGCGTTCGTAGAGCGCTTGTCCGATGCCTTGGACCGTGCCGCCGTGCACCTGTCCTTCGAGCAGCAGCGGGTTGATCACCTTGCCGAAGTCGTCGACGATGGTGTAGCGGACGATCCGCGGCACGCCCGTGGCGGCGTCGATCTCGACTTCGGCGATATGACAGCCGTTGGGGTAGGTGAAAGCGGGCGGGACAAACGTCGCACTTTCGTCCAGGCCTGCCGACATGCCCGGCGGCAGCTTGCCGGGCGTATGACATAGCTGCGCGACCTCGAAGATCGACAGGCGCCGATCCGTGCCGGTGATGACAAACGTCCCGTCTCTGAACTCGATGTCCGCTTCCGCGGCCTCCAGGAAGTGCGCGGCAAGCGCCTTGCCCTTGTTGATGATCCGGTCAGCGGCGGCATGTACCGCCGAGCCGCCGACCGCGACGGCGCGGCTGCCGCCCGTGCCCGTGCCATAGACGATCTGATCGGTGTCACCCTGGACGACGCGGATCGTCTCCATCGGCACGCCCAGGCGCTCCGCGACGATCTGAGCATATGCGGTTTCGTGCCCTTGACCATTGGTCTGGCTGCCGATGAGGACCGTGACGCTGCCGCCCGGATCGAAGCGGATCTGCGCCATCTCGTCGCTGCCGCCGCCGCAGATCTCGATGTAGTAGGCCATGCCGATGCCGCGCAGCGCACCGCGGCGTGCCGCCTCCTCGCGGCGTGCGGCAAATCCGCCCCAGTCCGCCTCGCGCATGGCGTCTTCCATGTTGCGCGCGAAGTCGCCGCTGTCGAAGTTCGCTTCGAGGGCGGTGGTGTAGGGCATTGCCGACGGCGGGATGAAGTTCCGGCGGCGGATTTCGTCGGGAGAAAGGTTCATCTCGCGCGCCGCGGTGTCGACTAGGCGCTCGATCAGATAGGCGGCCTCGGGTCGGCCGGCGCCGCGATAGGCGTCGACGGGCGCGGTGTTGGTGTAGACGCCCTTGACTTCGACGAAGGCGGCCGGAATCGCATAGACACCGGTCAGCATGCTGGAGCCGGCCATGGTCGGGATGAACGGCCCGTAGTGCGACAGATACCCGCCCAGATTGGCGATCGTCTTCACGTGCAGCGCAAGGAAGCGGCCGTCCCTGTCGAGCGCGAGTTCGGCATGGCTCACATGGTCACGGCCATGCGTGTCGCCCATGAAGGCCTCGGCGCGTTCGCCCGTCCACTTGACCGGCCGGTCCAGGGCTCGCGCGGCGAACAGCACGGCGGCATACTCCGGATAGACGAAGATCTTCATTCCGAAGCCGCCGCCGACGTCTCCGGTGACGATGCGGAACTTGTGTTCGGGCATTTTGAAGACATGCTCGGCCAGGACCTTCCGTAGTCCATGCCCGCCCTGGCTCGACACGTAGAGCGTGAAGCGTCCGTCGCCGGCCGACCACGCGCCGATCGCCATGCGCGGCTCCAGCGACGTGGCGACGACGCGGTTGTTGACCAGGTCGATCTTGGCGACCTTGTACGCGTTCTTGAACGCCGCCGTGACCTTCGCCTCGTCGCCCAAGGCCCAGTCGAAGGCGATGTTGTTCCGGGCGAAATCCCAGATCTGCGGCGCGCCGTCCTCGAGCGCGCCGGCCGTGTCTGTCACCGACGGCAGCGTCTCGTACTCGATGTCGATCAGTTCGGCAGCATCCTTTGCCTGTGCCAGTGTCTCGGCGACGACGAGCGCAACGATGTCGCCGACGAAGCGCACGCGCTCGGTCGCGATTGCGGGGCGGGGCGGCATCGTCATCTTGGTGCGGTCGCGGTTCCGGAGCGGCACCATGCAGGGGATGGAGCCGAGCCCTGCGGCTTTCAGATCGGCGCCCGTAATGATCCCGACGACGCCGGGGGCTTGTCGCGCCGCGCTCGTGTCGAGGCGGACGATGCGGGCATGGGCGTGCGGCGAGCGCACGAAATAGGCGTAGCTCTGCCGCGGCAGGTTGATGTCGTCCGTGTAGCGCCCCGTGCCTGTGAGCAGACGCTGGTCCTCGATGCGGCGGACTGGCTGGCCGACTCCGAACTTCATGTCCTGGACTCCTCGCTCCCGCAAGGCGATTTAAGTATGTGCGCCGACCGCGTGCAAGCGAGCTTCCGTACCGGGTTCACATGGCCGTGACGGCGTGTTGCATGCGAACAAGCGGGGGCGGTAACCGTTGAATGACCGTGCTGCTCGCGTTACGAGTATAGAATGGCGCTTCCGATCGAGGACTACGGTTTCATCGGCAATATGCGTACGAGCGCACTGGTCGGGCGCGACGGCTCCATCGACTGGTTGTGCCTGCCGCGGTTCGATTCCGGTGCCTGTTTCGCGGCGTTGCTCGGCAGCCCTCAGAACGGGCGCTGGCTGATTGCGCCGAAGGACGGCACACGCCGGGTCACGCGGCGCTATCGCGGCGAAACGATGATCCTCGAGACGACGTTCGAGACCGATGATGGGACGGTCACGCTCATCGACTTCCTCTGCGTGTCCGAGGATGACGAGTATGTCGAGCTGGTCCGCCTTGTCCGCGGCGATCGCGGCAAGGTCAGAATGGCGACGGAGCTGATCATCCGCTTCGACTACGGCCACATCGTGCCGTGGGTTCGGCGGGAACCGGACGGAATAAGGGCGATCGCCGGGCCTGATGCCATTCACGTGCGTACGCCCGTCCCGCTGCACGGAAAGGATTTCGCGACCATAGGCGAGTTCGACGTGACGGAGGGGCAGATCGTTCCCTTCATCCTGGACTGGTATCCGTCTCATACCAAGGAGGCCGCCATCCTCGATTACGCGGCGGCACTGGCCAAGACCGAGAGCTGGTGGCGGAACTGGTGCGCGCGCTGCACGGTCAAGGGACCATGGCGCGAGCCGGTCCTACGTTCGCTGATCACGCTCAAGGCGCTGACCTATGACCCGACCGGCGGCATCATTGCTGCCGCGACGACCTCGCTACCCGAGCAAATCGGGGGCGCGCGCAACTGGGATTATCGCTTCTGCTGGATACGGGACGCGACGTTTACGCTCTATTCGTTGCTGACGTCCGGCTATGTGGAGGAGGCGCGTGCCTGGCGCGAATGGCTCCTCCGTGCGGCGGCCGGCCGGCCGTCGGAGCTGCAGATCATGTACGGAATTGCCGGGGAACGACGGCTGTCGGAACTAGAGCTGCCATGGCTCGAAGGCTATGAAGGCAGCCGGCCGGTGCGCGTGGGCAACGCCGCCCACGGCCAGCTTCAGCTCGATGTCTATGGCGAGCTAATGGACGCGATGCATGTGGCGCGCCGGTTCCAGGGGCACACCTCGGACGATGCCTGGATGCTTCAGACGACGCTGATGCAAGAGCTGGAGCGGATCTGGGAGCTCCCCGACGAGGGCATCTGGGAGGTGCGTGGCCCGCGGCGACACTTCACGCATTCGAAAGTCATGGCCTGGGTTGCGTTCGATCGCGCGGTGAAGGCGATCGAGACGTTCGGCCTCGACGGACCGGTCGATCGGTGGCGCGCGCTGCGGCAGCGCATTCACGATGACGTCTGTAGCAAGGGCTTCAATTCGGCGCGCAACACCTTCGTCCAGTACTATGGCGGAGAGAGCGTCGATGCGGCGCTGCTGATGATGGCACCGGTCGGCTTCCTGCCCGCATCGGACCCCCGCATCGTCGGCACCGTCGCGGCGATCGAGCGGGAGCTGATGTCCGACGGCCTTGTTCGCCGCTACCGCCCGGATCCGGGTCTCGACGGCATGACGGGCAGCGAGGGCACCTTCCTCGCCTGCAGCTTCTGGTTGGCCGACAATTACGTAATGATGGGCCGGCACCACGAGGCGCAAGCGTTATTTGAGCACTTGCTCGCGCTGCGCAACGACCTCGGCCTGCTGGCCGAGGAATATGACCCCGTCGCCCGCCGCCAGCTCGGCAACTTCCCCCAGGCCTTCTCGCACGTCGCCCTCGTCAACACGGCGCAGAACCTGATGCGCGTCATCGGGCCGGCCGTCAGCCGTGCCGAGCAGCCCGCCGCTGCAGCCTGACGCATGCGCGCCGGCGCTGGGTAAAGCATCGGAAACGACGCATCGCTTCTTCCCGGCAGCGGAGGAGGTCGAGGGCCTCGGTCTGGTTGCCTCTTACCGATCCGTTTTACGTGCGCGGCACCGATGACCTGGGCGCCGGAATCCGGTGTGGTCGTTCCGGCGCCGCCGCAGCGTCCGGGCGGCAGAGCCCAAGGCTCGCTCGGTCCCCGGCCTTGATGCGGCTGAGGCGGCGGTATTCGAGCTCCTTCGTGCCGTCGACGGGAACTCCGGCTCCCGCCGGGCCGGCCCGCCCCGGCATCGATGATGCGAAACCGCCGGAACCGGCCGGGATAGATCGTCGCCGTCAGCCCGGCGGGTCGGCATTAGCGACCGGACAGTCCGGCACGCTCTCCGGAAACGCGGCTATGCCGAAGGCCGCTCCGCAACGCTCCCGTGCGTCTGCTTGCTTGTGGGGACGGGGCGGCGGCGACATACTCGCCGGCGACATGTGCGGCCGCTATACGATCACCACGCCTGTGGAGGCACTGCGCGAACTGTTCGGCTTCGAAGGGCCGGGGTTCGATCTCCGCCCGCGCTGGAATGTCGCGCCGACACAGGAGGCGCCGGTCGTGCGCCTGGGTAGCGACGGACGGCGGGAACTCGCGATGTTCCGTTGGGGGCTCGTCCCGTTCTGGGCCAAGGACCCGTCGGTCGGCAGCCGTATGATCAACGCGCGGGCCGAAACCGTAGCCGACAAGCCGGCGTTCCGCCAGGCGTTCAGGGCGCGCCGCTGTCTCGTTCCGGCCGATGGCTTCTACGAGTGGGCGATGGGCGCGGGCGGCCGCAGGCAGCCATATCTCTTTCGCACGGGCAATGGCGCGCCGTTTGCCTTCGCCGGCCTGTGGGAGCGCTGGCAGTCCGGTGGTGCGGCACCACTCCACACCTTCACCATCATCGTGACGGCCGCGAATGGGACGATGGCGCGGTATCACGAGCGCATGCCGGTCGTGCTCGCGCCGGAGAATTACGCCGCTTGGCTCGATCCCGATACCGACGCGCGTCCGCTGCTGGCGACTCCGCCGGCGGACCTGTTTGCCGCGACGCCGGTCGGAACCCATGTGAACAACCCGCACAACGACGACCCGGGATGCGTCGAGCCGCTTTCCGCGGTGCCCGGGCCGGCGTCGGCGCCGAAACGTGAAAGGCGGAAACGGTCGGCCGACGGTCGACAGAGGCGTCTGCTGTGACCGGTGTAAGGACGATGGAGACGATGACCAACGACAACCTGCCGCGTGTGACCTATTCGAATATCGGCGTCGATTTCGCGCCGCTGCACGACATGCTCGACCGTGCGATACCGGAGTTCCGCCGGACGCTCGGCCGCACGCATCCGAACCGCATCGCCGGCCGGCCGGACGACGAGGGACAGATCTATGACGTCTACAGCCCGATCGATGATCGCGTCCTCATCGGTCGTTTCGTCGAGGCGGCGCCCGCGGCGATCGACCGCGCCGTCGCGGCCGCCAGGTCGGCGTTTCCGAAATGGTCCGGAACGCCATGGCCGGCACGCATCGAGATCCTCCGCCGCGCGCGCGATATCTTGCAGCGCCGGAAATACGACCTCGGCATCGCGTGCCTGATCGAGGTCGGCAAGTCCCGTCTGGAATCGATGGGCGAGGCCGAGGAAGTGCTGGACCTCATCGGCTACTACTGCGACGAGATGGAATCGAACCGCGGCTTCACGCGCGACATGCGGCGTGCCTTTCCCCGCGAGGCGACGTCGGTGACGCTGCGCCCTGTCGGCGTATTCGGCGTGATCGCGCCGTTCAATTTCCCGGCGGCCCTGTCGATCGGCATGATGACGGGGGCGCTCCTGGGCGGAAACACGGTCGTCTACAAGCCGTCGCCGCAGGCCGGGCTCACTGGCGTCATGCTCGTCGACGCGCTGATCGAGGCCGGGCTGCCCGAGGGCGCGGTGAACCTGATCTGCGGCGAGGCGGCGGGATCTCGCCTCGTCGAGCATCCTGGTCTCGACGGTATCGCGTTTACCGGCAGCCACGCCGTCGGGATGGAGATCTTCCGCAAGATGGCGCAGCGCCCGCATGCGCGCCCCGTCATCGCCGAGATGGGCGGGAAGAATCCGGCCTATGTGACGGCCAGCGCCGATCTCGATGTCGCGGCCGAGGGCGTGATGCGGTCCGCCTTCGGGCTCTCGGGGCAGAAATGCAGCGCCTGCTCGGTCGCCTATGTCGAGCGCAGCGTGCACGACCGGTTCGTCGACCTGCTGATGGAGAAGACCGCGGGCCTGAAAATCGGGAACCCCGAGCGGCGCGACGTCTACATGGGCCCGGTCATCGACGCCGAAGCGGGCCTGCGGTTCGAGCGCGCGGTCGGTGCCGCGAAGAAGGACGGCAACGTGGTCTTTGGCGGCCAGCGCCTGACGGGCGATCTGTTCGACCACGGCGTCTATGTCGAGCCGACCATCGTCACCGGCCTGCCGTACGGGCACCCGCTCGTACGCGATGAGCTGTTCTTGCCGTTCCTCGCCGTGTTGCCGTGCGATGACCTCGCCGCCGGCATCGCCGAGGGAAACAAGGTGCTCTACGGCCTCACGGCGGGTGTCTATACCCGGGACGAGCGTGAACTCGACCTGTTCTTCGAACGCGCCGAGGCCGGCGTGCTCTATGCCAACCGGCGTTCAGGCGCCACGACCGGCGCGTGGCCCGGTATTCAGACCTTCTGCGGCTGGAAAGGATCGGGCGTCACCAGCAAGGGCGGGCTCGGCCCGTTCTACGTGCCCCAATTCATGCGCGAGCAGAGCCGCACGGTGATGGAGGCGTAGGGCGGAATCGAATGCCCCCGGCGCGCCGAAGCTGACTCACGTCTCGCACCATTTGCGCAGCAGGTTCGCGTAGCTCTTGGCGATCAGGTCGAACTCGCGCGTCTTGCCGTGCTGTTCGAAGATGGTGCGCCGGGCGGTATCGAGGTCGAACAGGATCTCGCGGTCTTCCGCCGACCGGACCAGGCTCTGGATCCACGTGACCGCCACCAGGCGCGTGCCGCGCGTCACGGGCTCCACCCGGTGCAGCGTCGTGGACGGATACGCGATGGCGCTTCCGATCGGCAGCTTGTATGCCTCTTCGCCACCGGTCGTCTCGATCACCAGTTCGCCGCCGTCATAGGCCTCGGGCTCGTTGAGAAAAACGGTTACGGATACGTCCGACCGCACCGGGTCCGTTCGTCCCATGACGGCATCGTCGACGTGCGGTCCGTAGGTCATCCCTTCCGTGTAGCGGCTGAACAGGAACGGCCGGATGCGCCGCGGCAGCACGGCCGCGCGGAACACAGGGTGGCGGTTGAGCGCGGCACTGACGATCTCACCGGCCTTCCGCGCCGCGTCCGACGTCGTCGCGACCTGTTCGTTGCGCTTCACCGTACGCGCATGCCAACCGGCCGTCATGCGGCCATCGACGAAGGCGCCGTCGGTCAGCGCCGCCTCGACGGCCTTCAGCTCGGCGGAGGAGAGGACGTTCGCAAGACACAGAATCATGGTGCGGAGCCTGCCAGGGACGGGGCCGGCAGCGGGGTGTCGCGGCCTCCTGCATTTGCAACTGCGAATAATTCGCATTATAGTCTCGGACCTTTGCGAAAGGAAGGGGAGTAGTGCGATGGCGTCGGAACGCCGAATCAAGGTGTGGGTCGGAATTGGGGCGTGGCTGCTAGCGAGCGCCAGCCCGGTTGCGCTGACGACGGACGAAGCGGCCGCACAATCGGTACAGTCGCCTCCGCCCGGCAAGCTGGCCCAGGCGAATCATGCGCACGGCGCCATGGGTGGACATGCCGCTCACGGCATGCATGGCGGTGAAGGCGGTGAAGGGGGTGAAGGTGGTGAAGGCGGCGAGGGGGGCGAAGGCGGTGAGGCCGGCGCATTCACCGATGTCTCCCCTGACGCGGCCTTTGCCGGCCGCCTGCTGCTGATGCGCGCGCATCTGGACGTCGGGCGGGAACTCTACGAAGCAGACCGCCCCGACGACGCGTTACCCCACTATCTGCACCCGGTGGAGGAGGTCTACGAGGACATCGAGCCGGCGCTTGCCGAACGCAACATCAAGCCGTTCGAGGCCGACCTCAAAGCGTTGGCCGATGCCGTCAAGTCCAAGCGGCCCAAGACTGACGTCGCCAAGGAGCACGACCGCGTCGTCGGCATCATCGACGGCGCGCTGGCCAGGGCCAATCTGGCGGCGCAGCCGCAGGCGGCGGCTTCGGTTGCGCTGATACTCCTGCGGACGGCGGCGGACGAGTACGATGCCGCCATCGAGGACGGACGTTTCGCCAACACAGTCGAATACCAGGACAGCCGCGGCTTCGTGACCGTCGCGAGCCGGATCCTGAGACAGCATGAGAAGGCCTTGCGCGCCAAGGATGCACAGGCCTATGCGGCGATGATGAAGGCCGTCGACGGGCTCGTCGCCGCCTATCCCTCGGTGGTGCCGCCCGAAAAGCCGCTACTGTCGGCGGGTCAATTCTCGGCCGGTGTTTCGCGGGCCGAGCTGCAGGCGAGCCGCTTCGAGTAAGGCGTGACGTGGGGTGATGGGTACGCGCGCGCGAATCTGGTTGTGCATCGTCGGCGTACTCATCGCCCTGCCGCTCGCGGCCGCGACGGCGGTATCGGCATCGGACCTGGATGCACTCAAGGCGCTCTATCGTCGGCCGGCGGAGCCGCCGCCGATACCGCCCGACAACCCGTCGTCGCACGCGAAGGTGCGGTTGGGCTGGACCCTGTTCCAGGACCGGCGCCTGTCGATCGATGCATCGCGGGCCTGCATCGACTGTCATCGGCCCGAGATGGACTGGCAGGACGGTCTGCCCCGTGCCCTCGGCATGGGCGGCGTCGAGCTGCGGCGGCGCACACCGTCGCTTTACGACGCGGCCTGGGGCGAGACGTTCTTCTGGGACGGCCGGGCGTCCAGCCTCGAGGCCCAGGCGCTCATGCCGATCGAGGCGCCGGACGAGATGAACATGCCGCTCGACGACCTCGTCCGGCGGCTCGAGGGCATCGCGTTCTATCGGGGCCTCTTTGTCGAGGCGTTTCCGGATGATCCTGCGATTACCCCGGCGAAGATCGGCCAGGCCATCGCCGCTTTCGAACGGACCATCGTATCCGGCACGATGCCGTTCGATCGCTGGATCGAGGGCGACGCCACGGCGATCGGGCCGGCGGCACAGCGCGGCTTCCTGTTGTTCAACGGCAAGGCCAACTGCGCGATCTGCCATTCCGGATGGCGGCTGACCGACGACGGGTTCCATGACATCGGCCTGCCGACCGACGACCCCGGGCGCGGGCCGATCATCGCCGTGCCGCAGCTCGACCACGCATTCAAGACGCCCAGCCTGCGCAACGTCGCCCGGCGCCCGCATTTCATGCATGACGGCTCGATGTCCAGCTTGCGCGCCGTCGTCGACCACTATGCCGACGGCGTCATTACGCGCCCGACGCTGTCGGACGATCTCAAGCCCATTACGCTGACGGAGGCGGAGCGCGACGACCTCGTGGCGTTTTTGGAGACGTTGAAGGATGAAGGTCCGCCGGATGCGCGCTGGTCGCCGTATCGATGAATGCTGCCGCCGCTGCGGCGGGCTGGCGCTGGCCGTCGGTGCGGGGCTGCTGGCCGGAACCGTGTGGGCGGCCGGTACGGTCGTGACGCAAAAGGACAAGGCATTCTCGGTCGCGCGCGTGCGCCTTCACGTCGGCGAGGCGCTGGTCATCCGCAACGACGACACGCGCGCGCACAATATCCAGGTCAATCACCCGGCCCTTGTGTACAACAGCGGGCTTCAGGAGCCCGGCGAGGACGTCCGACTGACTTTCCCGGCGGCGGGCGAGTACCTCGTCTTCTGCGGCATCCATCCGAAGATGAAGCTCCGCGCCCGGGTCGAATGACCGCACGCCTTCCCGCCGCGAAGGGAAGCCGGGCAATGGCGTGAGGGGGGCGCCGCGCACCCCGATTCGGGCCGATCGGCGTCAGTCGCCCTTCGCTTCGGACTGGAGCTGGATGTAGTTCTGGATACCGATCTTGTCGATGAGACCGAGCTGGGTCTCGATGAAGTCGACGTGATCTTCCTCGCTCTCGAGGATGTCCGACAGGAGGTCACGGGTGACGTAGTCGCGAACCTGCTCGCAATGACCGATCGCCTCGCGCAGCAGCGGCATCGCCGCCTGCTCGAGCCGCAGGTCGCACTCGAGCACTTCGCGCACGTTCTCGCCGATGAGAAGCTTGTCGAGATCCTGAAGATTGGGCAGGCCCTCCAGGAACAGGATCCGCTCGATCAGCCGGTCGGCGTGCTTCATCTCGTCGATCGATTCCTTGTATTCGTACTCGCCCAGCTTCGTGACGCCCCAATGGCGCAGCATCCGGGCGTGCAGGAAATACTGGTTGATCGCGGTCAGCTCGTTCTTGAGGACGCGGTTCAGGTACTCGACGACTCGAGGATCGGTTCGCATCGGCTGGCCTTTCGATCGACGATAACGCCCAAAGCGGACCGTCGAAGGGTAGCGGTCCGGTGGACCCGAAACAACAACGAGTTACCGTGCCGCTCGCGAAGGCGGAAATGCAGGTGTGCGCGAGGGGCGTCCTAGTCGCCGGCGCCTTCGGCCAGCGCCTCAGGCACGCCCGCGGCGTCGCGATAGAGTTGCGCAACCATCCCGACACATTTGCCGCAGCGGGGCATGGCGCCAAGGTAGCGGAAGATTTCGGATACGGTGCCGCAAGTCCGCGCGGTATCGCGGACCTGGCGGTCGGTGTAGCCGTTGCAGAGGCAGACGTACATGCGTTGCTAGGCCCCCGAATGGGGGATGCGGCGGCGGAGGAGCCGGCGCAGAACGGCAGCGATTGTCATCGGGCGCAAGGACCTCCAGATCACCATCGTCCCGTCTCCGGCCGTGTCGTCATCGGATAGGCACAATGCCACGAATGAGAACTGTTCGCAATTGCATTGTTGGGGGGGGAGGGTGCCGGCGGCCGGAAACGAAAAGGGGACGTCCGCGCGTCGCCGCCGGGGTGGTGCCGCCGGCACCGGGCGTCTATCATGGCGTCATGCCGGTAGTTGATCTCGAGGCGCTGATCGCGCCCATTCGATCCGGGACTCTCGTCGCGATTCCGCCCGACTACAGCGGCGTGTCGATGGCGGCGACCCGCGCCTTGATCGCCCGCGGCGTTGGCGGCTTGCGTCTTCTTGCCGTACCGACCAGCGGTCTTCAGGCCGACCTGCTGATCGGCGCCGGCCTGGTCGCGGAGCTCGAGGCCGCAGCCATTTTCCTGGGGGAGCTGGGCCCGGCGCCGCGCTTTGCCGCTGCCGTGACATCGGGCCGGCTCAGAATGCGCGACACCACGTGTCCGGCGGTGCACGCGGCGCTCCAGGCGGCAGAGAAGGGAATTCCGTTCATGCCTCTGCGCGGCCTGATCGGCAGCGACGTGCAACGGAATCGTCCCGACTGGCGCGTCATCGAGAATCCGTTCGGCACGAACGATCCGATCGTGCTGTTGCCCGCCATCCGGCCGGATGTCGCCCTGTTCCATGCGGCCAGAGCCGATCGCGACGGAAACGTGTGGATCGGCCGCCGGCGCGAACTCGCCACCATGGCGCATGCGGCGCGGCAAACCATCGTGACGGTGGAGGAGATCGTCGAGGGTACGCTGCTGTCCGACGAGGCGACCGCGGCCGGCGTTCTGCCGTCGATCTACGTCTCAGCGGTCGCCGTGGCGAAGAACGGCGCCTGGCCCTATGGGCTCCAGGACCTCTACGTCACCGACGACGCCGAGATCGCGCGTTATGCGCGGGCGGCGCGCACCGAAGACGGATTCCGCGACTGGCTTGCCGGGTTCATGGACGGCCGGCGCGCTGCGGCATGAATACGACGGACCGGGCAAGGATCGAGCTTCTGATCGGCGCCGTGTTTCGGCTGCTCGCGGGCTGCCGCACCATCGCCGTCGGCAACTCGTCGCCGATTCCGGGCGCCGCGGCGCTGTTGCTCCGCGCGAAGAATCCAGATACGCGCGTACTGATGCTCGGCAGCCGCAAGCACAACGCCTTCACGGATGGCGGGCGCGAGCTGTTCGACTGCGCCGCACAGGGGCGCATCGACGCATTCTTTCTGGGCGGAGGTCAGATCGACGGCGAGGGCAACATCAACCTCGTCGGCCTTGGGCCGTATCCGAACATCACGCATCGCTTTCCGGGTTCGTTCGGCTCGACTTATCTCTATTTTCTGGTGCCCCGCGTCATCCTGTTCCGGGAGGAGCACACGCCCCGCGTGATGGTGCCCAGGGTGGATTTCATCAGTGCGCCGGGATTGAGCGCGTCGGAGGTCTATCGGCCAGGCGGGCCGCATGCCCTCGTCACCGGACGCTGCGTCTTCGCGTTCGACAGGACCTTGCGTCGCTTTCGTCTCGAATCCGTTCATCCCGGTGAAAGCGTCGAAAGCGTGCGCGCCAATACGGGCTTCGACTTCGACATCGCGGAGCGGGTCGTCGAGACACCGGCGCTCCCGCCCGAAGATGTTGCGCTGCTGCGCGGCCGCGTTGCCGACGAGATCGCCGAGACCTATCCGCGTTTCGCGCAAAATTTATTCAACTACAAGACGTCGGCCGCTTAGACTGTCTTAACTGGACCTGCCGGACACTCCGGATCCGACCGCTTCGCCCAACCCGATCACGCGCTGATCACGGCTTGATTTGTCGTCCACCCGCGCGGAATCCCGTAGAGAGGCAGGTCCATGTTTTGGTGCCAGGAATCCGCACGCCGTTTCTCGTTTAGGTTGTCGGCCGTCGCACGACGGTTCGCGACTGCGGCCGTGTGCCTGGTGCTGGCATTCACTCTGTCGGCATGCGGCAGCGTCGAATTGCCCCCGCCCCCGCCGCCGCCGCTGCCGCCGGCGCCGCCGCAGCCGTACTTCGACCAGGTCGGTATCGCCTCATGGTACGGATCGCGTCATCATGGACGGCGCACGGCCAGCGGCGAGCGCTTCGATATGCGGGCGATGACCGCTGCGCACCGCACGCTCCCGATGGATACGGTGGTGCGGGTCACGAATCTCGAGAACGATCGGACGGTGATGGTCCGGATCAATGATCGCGGACCGTATGTACCGGGTCGCGTGATCGATCTCTCGTCCGAAGCGGCGCGTGCGCTCGGCATGCGCCGCAAGGGACTGGCGCGGGTGCGGATCGAGGCGTACGAGGCCGATCAGGTCTGGGCGAAGGCGCCCGTGCCGACGGCACCGGCCGAGGCCGGGTCGGTGGCCGAGACGTCCCGATAGAAGGATAGACCTGCCATTGCGGCTCCGTGCGAAGCACATGGCGGGCCGCAATCACGCCGGTTCCCGATTTCCGGTCGTCGCGGCCGCCGACATACGGACCGCGGCGCCAATTCTCCCTTGCGGGAACGATGTCGGCCCGGAACTATACGTGCCTGGTAATTCGGTGGGTTTCGGATGACACAGCAACAGGCGAACGGCGGCGCCCTCGACGGCATTCGTGTAATCGACCTCACGCGCGTGCTGGGCGGGCCGTACTGCACGCAGATCCTCGGCGACCACGGCGCCGACGTGATCAAGATCGAACCGCCGCAGGGCGACGAGGTTCGCGACTGGGGGCCGCCTTTCCGCGACGGGACCGCGTCCTATTTCGTTGGGGTCAACCGCAATAAGCGTACGTTGGCGCTGGATCTGACGAAGGCCGAGGCGCGCGAGGTGCTGCTGCGCCTGCTCGAGAGCGCCGACGTGATGATCCACAACTTCAAGCCCGGCACGCTCGAGAAATGGGGACTGGGTTATGCCGACGTGCTGTCGGCGAGGTTCCCGCGTCTCATTTATTGCCACATCACCGGCTTCGGATCCGATGGTCCCATGGGCGGACTGCCCGGCTACGATGCGGCGGTGCAGGCTGTCTCGGGTCTCATGAGTATCAACGGTACGATGGAATCCGGGCCGCTCCGCATGGGTACGCCGATCGTCGACCTCGGTACCGGCCTGAACGCGACCATCGGTATCCTCCTCGCGCTGCATGACCGGGCGCGCACGGGAAAAGGGCAGGCAATCGACATCACGCTTTACGACAGCGCCGTCGCGCTCCTCCATCCGCATGCGGCGAACTACCTCATGTCGGGCAAGCCGCCACAGCGCATTGGCAATGCGCACCCGAACATCTCGCCCTACGACGCGTTCAAGACCGGCACCAAGCCGATTTTTCTCGCCGTCGGCAACGATCGGCAGTTCGAGCGGCTCTGTGCGGAGCTGGGCGCGCCCGATTTGCCGAAGGACGCGCGCTTCCGCTCGAACGCCGACCGCGTCGTCAACCGCGATGCGCTGCGGGTTGAGCTCGAGCGCCTGCTCATGAACCACGACGGCGTGCGTCTCGCCGACCGGCTGATGCGTCTCGGCGTGCCGGCGGGGGCGGTGCTCGACATTCCCGATGTGCTGGACTCGCCGCATGCACGTCACCGTCAGATGTTGCTCGCCGACGGCGACTATCGGGGCACCGGCATCCCGATCAAGATGAGTCGGACCAAGGCCCGGCTCCGTTTCCGTCCGCCTGCCTTCAATCAGGATGGGGCCGACATCCTGCACGAGATCGGTTACACGCCGGCCGACATCGACGCGCTCCGGAAAGCGGGCGCGTTCGTGACCGAGCGCCGCAAAGGTGGCGCGGAATGAACGGGAGGCCGCCGATGGCCGAGATCGTGAATCTCCGCCGCGTCCGCAAGGCCCGTGCGCGTAACGATGCGGCGAAGGAGGCCGAAGCCAACCGCCTCAAGTTCGGCCGCGCCAAGGCCGAACGAAAATCGTCGGAGGCGGAATCCGCGCGCGCCGCGCGAGAGCACGAGGGCAAGAAGCTCGACCGGTAGTGACGCGCTGTTTATTGATCTCGGGTTTTCCTAGGATCACCTGTCTGGGGGCGCTCAGCGCGGCCTGTCACGCTTCGATGCGGTGTTCGCATCGGCCGGT
This sequence comes from Alphaproteobacteria bacterium, assembly GCA_036381615.1. Taxonomy (GTDB): domain Bacteria; phylum Pseudomonadota; class Alphaproteobacteria; order CACIAM-22H2; family CACIAM-22H2; genus CALANV01. The sequence continues at coordinate 7,200 of DASVCL010000012.1, read as the reverse complement.
TGCCGGCGCGGCCCTCGCCATGCTTCCCATTTCGCCTCGATCCACGCCAGCATCCGGGCCATCGGCCTGCGCAGAAACGGTACGTCCTGCGCGATCAGCAGCAGACCGAGCGGAATCATCCAGAAACCGAGAATCGGCAGGAAGCCGACGAATCCGGCGGCAATCAGGATGATTGCCGCCGGGATGCGAAACCAGCGCGACGACGGCCGCCGGATCCGTCGGATGAGCCGTGCGGCGCCATCCGGCAATCGCTTCTCGAAGCGGTGGAATTCCCGGTCAAGCTCGGATCCTTTGGACATGCTCATGCCTGCTGACGTGCCAACGGGATTACGTTGCCGGCGACCGGCGGCCCCAAGGGGCCGGCGAACGCATGTCGTGCAAACGTCCCTGATCGAAGGGAGGATGTGTATCCGCCGCCATGAATCGCAGGCGGGTGATGCCTGTTCCCTCGGTGAAACCGACGACCGGCCCGGCCGGTTCCACCGGGTTCGTGCCGGGTCGAGAAGAGCCGTGCCGCGTCGCCGCGCACATCCGGATGGAACTGGGCCAGGGCATGAGGCGATACGCCGAGCCAGTGAGAGCCTCGAGTGAGTAGGCAAAACCGACGGTGCGGCGCGCCTGCCTGCCTCACGCGGAGGGGGATCTCGCCCGCGGCGGTTCAATCGGCCGGTTCGGGTTTCCGGGCCGGATGCCGCTTCACCCGCTCGCGCGTGCGCTGCAGGACGACGTAGAGCATCGGGATCACGAACAGGCCCAGGCTGGAGGCGGCGATCATGCCGCCGAATACGGCGGTCGAGACCGAGCGGCGACTGGCGGCGGCGGCGCCTTCCGCGATCACCAGCGGCGCCAGGCCGAAGATGAATGCGAGACTCGTCATCACCACGGCGCGGAAGCGCAGGCGGGCGCCCTCGCGCGCCGCAACCTCGATCGGGACACCGCTCTCGCGCTGTTCCTTCGCAAATTCGACGATCAGGATCGCGTTCTTGCTGGCAAGCGCGATCAGCACGACGATGCCGATCTGGGCATAGATGTTGTTGGCGAGCCCGGTCAGCCATAGGGCGATCATCGCGCCCAGCAGACCGATCGAGACGGAGAGCAGCACGGCGACCGGGATGCTCCAGCTCTCGTAAAGCGCGACCAGGAACAGATATGCGAACAGGACTGCAAGCGCGAGGATGATGGGCGTCTGTCCCGCCGCTTCGACCTCCTGCAGCGAGATGCCCGACCATTCGAAGCCATAGCCGGGCGGCAGGGTCTCAGCCGCCACGGCCGCCATGGCCGCAATCGCTTCGCCGGAGCTCCGCCCTGGCCCCGGCGACCCATTTATCGTGGCGCTGCGGACGTTGTTGTAGCGCGTGATCGACTGCGGCCCGATGTCGAGCCGTACCGAGGCGAGGCTGCGCAGCGGCACCATTTCTCCGTCTCGGTTGCGCACGTGGAGGCGCCAGACATCCTCGATCGCGTCGCGATCGGCCGCCTCTGCTTCCACGTTCACCTGCCAGGTCCGGCCGAACAGGTTGAAGTCGTTCACGTAGAGGCCGCCCATCGCGGTCTGCAGGGTGGTATAGATCTCGCTTGCCGAGACGCCGAGTGCCTGCGCCTTGTCGCGGTCGAGGTCGATGTAGAAGCGGGGCGTGGCGACCTGGAAGGTCGTGAACACCCGCGTCAGCGCCGGATGTTGGTTGGCGGCGAAGATCAAGCCGCCGGCGGCCGACCCCAGTTCGGCCGGCGAGGCGCCGCCCAGGGATTGCAGGCGAAAGTCGAAGCCGGCGGTATTGCCGATACCGGAGATCGGCGGCACGTTGAAGACGAGTACGTTCGCCTCGGCTACACCGGCGACCCGCGGTCTGGCCTCGTCCAACACGTCGAACGCGGTGATGCCTTCGTCGATGCGTTCGCCGAACGGCGCGAGGAGTATGACCATGAACGCGGTATTGCCGGCCTGCAGGCCTTGAAGGAGGCTGAAACCCGCGACCGATGTGACGCTGCGGACGCCGGGGATGTCCCTCACCAGATTCTCGACTTCGGCGACGACGCGCTGCGTGCGATTGAGTGAGGCATTCTGCGGCAGCGAGATGTCCATGAACAGCGCGCCCTGGTCCTCATCCGGCAGGAACCCGGTCGGAATGATTCGCGACAGACCCCAATAGCTGGCGAAGGCCACGATGACCGCCGCCAGCGCCAGCGCTGAAATCCGCACCAGCCGCGTGACGATGGCGGTGTAGCCGTTGCGCACGCCCTCGATGCGTCGCGAGACCCAGGCCATCGGTCCGCGCCGCCGTTCCCGCGGCCGCAACAGGAGCCCGCAGAGCGCGGGGCTGAGCGTCAGCGCATTGATCGCCGACAGCAGCATCGCCGTGGAGACGGTCAGCGCGAACTGGGCATAGAGCGCACCTGTGATGCCCGGAATGAAACCGACCGGCACGAAGACCGAGAGCAGGACGAGCGTGATGGCGATTATCGCCGGCGTGATCTGGGCCATGGCCCTTCGCGCAGCCTCGCGCGGTGGTAGGTCCTCTTCCTCCATCACCCGTTCGACGTTCTCGACGACGACGATGGCATCATCCACCACGATGCCGATCGAGAGCACGAGCGCGAAAAGCGAGACGGTATTGGCCGACTGATCGAACAGCAGCAGGACCGCGAACGTGCCGATCAACGAGACCGGCACCGCAATCATGGGGATGATCGTCGCGCGCCAGCTGCCCAGGAACAGAAACACGACGATCAGTACGAGCGCGAACGCTTCGACCAGGGTTCGGATCACCTCCTCGATCGACGCGGTCACGAACACCGTCGTGTCGTATGTCACCTCGTAGCCGACTCCCTCGGGAAAGCGCTGGGCCAGCCGGTTCAGCGCCTCGCGCACCGCCGTGGCCGTCGTCACGGCATTGGCTCCGGGCGCCTGGTAGACGCCGATGACGGCGGCCGGTCGTCCGTCTGAATAGCCGAGGGCGTTGTACGATTGGGCTGCGAGTTCGACCCGCGCGACGTCCCTCAAGCGCAGGACCGAGCCGTCCGGATTCGCCCGCACGACGATGTTTTCGAACTGTTCGACGTCGGACAGGCGACCCTGTGCCTGCAGCGGAATCTCAATCTGCTGGTTGTCGGGCATGGGCGGCGCGCCGACGCGCCCGACGGCGGCCTGGACGTTCTGGGTACGGATGGCGTTGACAATGTCGCCCGGCGCGAGGTCGAGGCTGGTGAGCCGGTCGATGTTCAGCCAGATCCGCATGCTGTAGATGTATTGGCTGAACAACCGCGCATCGCCGACGCCCGGCACGCGCTGCAGCGTGTCGAGCACGTTGATCCGTGCATAGTTGGTCAGGAACAGCTGGTCGTAGCGGTCGACCTCCGAAACCAGGCTGATGAGCTGGAGAAAGCCGGACGACTGCTCGCGCACCGTGATGCCCAGGCGCCGCACTTCTTCCGGCACCTGCGATTCAGCCAGGCGAAGGCGGTTCTGCACGTTGACGGTGTTGATGGCGGGGTCGGAGCCGACCGCGAACGTGACGGTCAGGCTGTAGCTGCCGTCGTTGCCGCTGGTCGAGCTCATGTAGATCATGTTCTCGACGCCGTTGATCTGCGCTTCCAGCGGCTGGGCGACAGTCGCTTCCACCGTTTCGGCATTGGCACCGGGATAGGTGGCGGTGACGCTCACCTGCGGCGGCACGATGTCCGGAAACTGCGCGACCGGAATGCGCGTGAGCGCGAGAAGGCCCGCCAACGTGATGACGATCGAGATCACGAGGGCGAGGCGCGGCCGATCGATGAACAGGAACGAGATCATCGCTTACGTTCCGCCGGCCATCGGCTCGGCCGGCCGCGTGTTGACGGGAGCGCCGGGGCGTACCCGTTGGAGACCTTGAACGACGACCCGGTCTCCGGCGTTGAGCCCGGCACGCACGGTCACGCGCCCGCGCTCCAGCGTCTCGCCCGTCTCGATCCGGCGGACGTCGATCCGGTTCTCCGGGGTGACGACGAGAACGAAGGTCCCCTGGCGGTCGGCTTGAACGGCGCTTTGCGGCACGACCAGGGCCATTTCCGGTTGCGCTGTTTCGATTGTGACCTGCACGAACTGGCCATCCCGCAGCAGGCCCTCCGGATTTGCCAGCACGGCACGGATGTCGACTGTGTCCGTACCGCGTTGGACGGTGTTGCTGATGAAGTCGATGCGGCCGGAATGCGGATATCGGCTGCCGTCCGGAAAACGCAGATGGACAACGAAGTCTTCGGTATGAAGGCCTTTTTCGCCCGCTTGCTTCTGTGCTTCGAGCAATCGGCGCTGGCTGACGGGAAACACGACATAGACGGGGTCGTTGCTGACGATCTCGACCAGCGGGGCGCTCTCCGGACCGACGAGTGCGCCGACGTCGAAATTGGCACGGCCCGTCCGGCCGGAAATCGGCGCGGTGATATCGGTATAACCCAGGTTGATCTCGGCCTGACGGAGAGCGGCCTGCGCCTGGAGGATGGCAGCGTGACTGGCACGCGCGGCGGCCTGGCGCTCGTCGACGGTTGCTTGGGCGATATTGTCGCGACGCGACAGTTCCTGGGCGCGCCGTAGCTGCAAGTCCGCGTTCTCCGCTTGTGCTTCGGCGGCGGCGAGGTCGGCGCGGCGCTGTGCGACGATCGCCTCGTAGGTATCGCGCTCGATGCGGAACAGCTTTTGGCCGCGCGTGACGGTCTGGCCCTCGTCGAAGAGTCGCGCTTCGATGAAGCCGCTGACCCGGCTGCGGACCTCGACTTTCTGGTTTGCGACGATGCGGCCGATGAATGTTTCGCCGATCGTGACCGCTTCGGGGCGAATCTCGACGACACCTACGGGCACCGGCTGCTGCGGCCCGGTCTGGGCGGGCTGGCTCTTCTGACTTCCGCTCCCGTCGTCGCAACTCCAAGGACCAACGGCGGCGAGGATCGCGACCGCGATGGCGCGAGAAAAGGACAAGAGCGGCATTGCGTGGCCTCGCTGGATCGACGCGTTTGCAGTCGCGCTTGGGGCCGTTGTCTCTCAACGCCGTTCGGCTGGTTCTGGTCCACGCCTTCGCGGGCGGTCTCGATTGCGCCGGGCGTGCGGCGGCAGCCGCGACGCGTCACTCGCTGCGGCCGGGCGGGCTGGCCTGATGCCTGGCGGAAAGCGGGTTGACGTGGCCCGGCAAACCGGGACAATTGGGGCCGGATATATGTGCCCGCGCGGCAGCAGCCGCGGCGGGCGTTTTCGTTCCGGCGGGGACCGGTGTCCCAAGGATCGTTACTCGCCCCGAAACTATCCCAAGGTGTTATGGCTTCGGATCGAGGCTCGGGCGTATGTCCGTCCTCACTGGCGACTTTCGCAGCAGAGGGAGCGGCGCCCGATCTCGTGTTTTCACCGTGACGGCCCTGGGACGATGGTGTTTCCCGAGGCTGCAGCCGGGCCCCTCATGCAGGGGCGGCGAGACCCATGAGACGGGTGAGACGGGCGCGACTCGTGAGACAGGCGAGACTCGCGAGACGGGTGAGACTCCTGAGACGGATGAGACGCGTGGGATAGGTGGGACGGCCGCGGGACATCCCGTTATTGCTCGAAATCCGATTGATTTCAGGTATTTGGACCGATCCGTCCCATGTGTCCCACGCGTCCCGCGGTACGTCTCTTTTGCGACGGGGGTGCCGTCGTTATCGCGTCTCCCGACGGTCCCGCGATGCTGGTACGGTGGGCAGGACGGTATCGATCGTTTTTGGGGCCGGCAAGACGGTATCGATCGTTTTTGGGGCCGGCAAGACGGCCTACATATTGATGCCTACATATTGATGTTGCAGAGGCGTCAACAAGGAGGAGGCGAACATGGCGATTCGAATCGGCGATACGGCACCGAACTTCCGGGCCGAGACGACGCAGGGGCCCATCGATTTCCATCAGTGGATAGGCGACGGATGGGCGATCCTGTTCTCGCACCCCAAGGATTTCACGCCGGTGTGCACGACCGAACTGGGCTACATGGCGGGCTTGAAGCAGGAGTTCGACAAGCGCAACTGCAAGATCATCGGCCTCAGCGTCGACCCGGTCGGCAACCATGAGAAATGGGTCAAGGACATCGAGGAAACTCAGGGGCACGCGGTCAACTATCCGCTGATCGGGGACCCCGAGCTGAAGGTCGCGAAGCTCTACGACATGCTCCCCGCCGAAGCAGGCGACACGGCGGAGGGCCGCACGCCGGCCGACAACGCCACCGTGCGGTCGGTGTTCGTGATCGGACCCGACAAGAAGATCAAAGCGATGCTGGTCTATCCGATGAGCACCGGCCGCAACTTTGACGAGGTGCTGCGTGTCCTCGACTCCTGCCAGCTGACGGCCAAGCACCAGGTAGCGACGCCGGTCAACTGGAAGCAGGGCGACGACGTCATCATCGTGCCCTCGCTCAACGACGAGGAGGCGAAGAAGAAATTCCCGGGCGGCTGGAAGACGCTGAAGCCCTATCTGAGGATCGTGCCGCAGCCGCGCACCTGACGCGCGCCGCTGCCACGGCCGAAAAGCCCTCGCCGCGTCGCGGCGGGGGCTTTCTCTCTGCGACAGGGGGTGCGGCGGGCGCCGCGATGCTCAGAGCGGCTTCTTCAGGTACCGGCCAAGCTCGCCGATGACGCCGCGGCGGAAGGCGAGCACGCAGACGACGAAGATCACGCCCTGGATGATCGTCACCCACTGGCCGAACTGGGCCAGATAGTTCTGCATGGCGATGATGATGAAGGCGCCGGCGACGGGCCCGTAGATGGTGCCGAGGCCGCCCAGCAGCGTCATCAGCACGACCTCGCCCGACATCGTCCAGTGCACGTCGGTGAGCGAGGCGAGCTGGAACACGATCGCCTTGGTGGCGCCGGCCAGGCCGGACAGCGTCGCCGAGAGCACGAAGGCGATCAGCTTGTAGTGCTCGGCGCGATAGCCGAGCGACACCGCCCGCGGCTCGTTCTCGCGAATCGCCTTCAGGACCTGGCCGAACGGCGAGTGGATCGTGCGGTAGACGACCAGGAAGCCGAGGAGGAAGATCGCCAGCACCGTGAAGTACATCGCGTAGGTCTGGCGCAGGTCGAGCACGCCCAGCAGCGTCCCCCGCGGCACCGACTGGATGCCGTCCTCGCCGCCCGTGAACGGCGCCTGCAGCGCGAAGAAGTAGATCATCTGCGCGAGCGCCAGCGTGATCATGGCGAAGTAGAGGCCCTGGCGCC
>DASVCL010000011.1:0-47896 GCA_036381615.1 Alphaproteobacteria bacterium | reverse complement strand
TTTCCTGTTGGGCCTGTCGTATCAGCTCTCGCCGCGCACCAGCGTCAATCTCGGCGTCGCCGTCGGTGCGACGGACGCGGCACCGGATGCCCGCATCAGCTTGCGCGTACCGGTCCGCTTCCAGCTGTTCTGAGCACCGGGTGCCGGATAGGCGGCGGCCGGCACCGTTGCGCGAAAACGCCCGCCGAGCCAAAGGGCCGCACGGGCGTCGTCGACGCATGGACGGTGGTTTGGTTCGTCGCGGCTACTTGGTCTTGGTTTGCAGACGCTGGAGGATTCGCTGCCGGACGTCAGGATCCGTCTGCGCCACCTGGATGATCGAGTTGTACTCCTCGACCGACAGGCCCTCTTCGTTGACGGCCTTCACCATGGCCTCGGTCGCCTCGTCGGCAAGCCGTTCCTGGTCCGCGGGTGGCGCACCGGCCATGCGCTGCTCGTAGTCCTGCTTGACGGTGGTCACGCGTTCGATCGCCGCCGCCGCCTGATCCAGCTTCTGGTCCGAGATGTTCACGGACGGACTTGAGGGACTCGGCCGCGGTGTCTGCGCCTGGACGTTTGCGGCGGGTCCGGCGAGAAGAAACGCGGCGGTAAGGGCGGCAGCGCCGAGAGGCCGCATCAAAAGTCGCATGGATGTCTCCTTCACGTGCTGCACCGCTCGTTCGCGAACGGCGGACGACGGTTGATCGTGTCGAAACGGCTCTTTCGAGGCCCTGTTCCGGCCGTTCCCGACAAAGCCGGCGCGCGACGCCGACATAAGGTGCAACGGCCCAGCCGTTTCCGGCTGGGCCGTTGATTCAATTGATGGAGCCGAGGGAGTCGAACCCCTGACCTCGACAACGCCATTGTCGCGCCCAGGCTTTGCAAGCGGCTCTCTTTAGTGAGTTTTCGACTTGATGGCGGTGTCTGCACGGTTTCTGCAGCGCTCCCTCACAACAGGCGGCCGACACTGCGCAGCCAGTCCGGTCTCAATCTTCTGAGGGAGGTGTGCTTCTCAACGAGATGTGCGCGCTCGATCCGATCGTGTTTGTTTCTGCAGAACGTTATGCACACCAGGCGTCGTCCGATTGACCATCCCGGTTCAGAGTCATAAGATCTCATATATCTGTGATATGTCAGATGCCCGGATGCAACCGGGCGACCTGGTCGGGAGGGCCGACATGACGCCTGAGCAGATCCTGTCCCATCCGCCGCGCGTGCTGACGCAGGCGCAACGCGAGTTCTATTTCGAGAACGGCTACATCCTGCTGGACCGCATCATCTCGCAGGAGTGGGTCGACCGGCTCCGCGCCGCGACCAGGGAAATGATCGAGCGCAGCCGGTCCGTGACCAAATCGGACGCGGTTTGGGATCTCGAGACGGGGCACAGCGCTGCCCGCCCCAAGCTGCGTCGGCTCTCCGCGCCGTGCGACCACCATCCGACCTACTGGGAGTACGTGTCGCAGTCGCTGCTGGCCGATATCGCCGCGGATCTTCTCGGCCCGGACGTGAAGTTCCACCATTCCAAGCTCAATTTCAAATCGTCCGAGGGCGGTACGGAAGTGAAGTGGCACCAGGACATCCAGTTCTGGCCCCACACCAATTATTCGTTGTTGACGATCGGGACGTACATCTACGACTGCACGGTCGAGAATGGCGCGCTGGGCGTGATCCCCGGCAGCCACGACGGGGAACTGTTTGACCAGTACAACGACAAGGGGCAGTGGACCGGCTGCCTGTCGGATAAGGATCTCAGCCGTGTCGACCTGTCGAAGGCGGTGTATCTCGAAGGTCCGGCCGGGTCGCTCACCATTCACAACTGCCGGACGATCCACGGCTCGAAGCAGAACAATTCGACGATAGATCGGCCGCTGTTTCTGGTCACGCTGGCGTCCTCCGACGCTTACGCCTATACGCCGAATCCGATCAAGTCGCGCTACGAGCACTTTCATATCCGCGGCAAGCCGGCGCGGTGGGCGCATCACGATCCGCGGCCGTGCCTGCTGCCGCCGGACTGGTCGGGCGGCTATACGTCGATCTTCGCCTTGCAGCAGGGCGAGGCGACGGGGGAACCGATCCGCGCCTATGCCGGTTGACGCGGGTCAGCCACAGCGCCGGCAGCGGATCTTTTCGAAGATCTCCGCCCAGTCCCCGTCCGTCGCGGCGTAATCGAGGAGGCAGCGAAGCGCCTTCGAGGGATCCGGCATCGCGTATTTCGCCGCGACCTCCTGCAGCATCTGGAGCGAGTCCGGATAGATCTCGAAGGTGACGCGGATTTTGGGCAGGCCGGACATGAGGAACTCATGAGCCGTCGAAACGGGTATTGCCGTCAATCCGCCGCGGACGCATCGGCCATCCGGTCCTTGAGGGTGTAATCGCGCATAACCGTCGCAACCCGGATGCGGAAATCCTGAAATATTTCGGACTTGCCGACGGCCTGGGCCGCCTTGTGGCCAAGATGCGCGCGCCAGGCCGCCGCCGCCCGTTCATCGCGCCAGAACGACAGCGAAACGTATTTGCCCGGCGTGGTTAAGCTCTGGAACCGTTCGACGGAGATAAAACCGTCGATCTTTTCCAGTTCCGGCCGCAACGCGGCCGCCAGGTCGAAATAGCGGGAGGCTTGGCCTTCCTTCGGAATGACCTCGAAAATCACGGCGATCATGGCTCCTCGCTGCAGACAATTGTCATGGGCGCCCAACTAATATATCAAATGTATACGGCTGATAACAAAGCCATGGGAGGAACGATGAAGGTTTACGAAGGCGGCCGCAGCCTTGCGGGCGCGGTCGTGACCGTCGATGGCAGGCCGCTGTCCCCGCGCTTCGATCTGAAGCGTCTGTCGCCCGCCGGGTTCGAATGGACCTACGAAGGCGCCGGTCCCGCGCAGCTCGCGCTCGCGTTGCTCGCCGACCATTTCGGGGACGATCAGAAGGCGCTTCTCCATTACGAGGCATTCATGCGCGAAGTCGTTGCCGAACTCGACAATGCCTGGCGCCTGACCTCTGCCGACATCGACGCGGCACTCAGACGGATCGGCGCCGCGGCGGCGTGAAGCTCCGCGCGGAGCGTTCGCCCCCCGATTACCTCCCGATTCCAAGGACTCCGAAGCGATCAGGAGAAGACCCGTGCCGCAAGATGCAGCGTCGGCCGCCAAGGCCACGAAAGTCGAGAACGAAAAGAGGCAGAAGCGGACCATCAGCGAAATCCGGGACTCGAAGCGCACCGGAGAGAAGATGGTCTACATGTCGGTGCCCGACTACACGTCGGCGCGTTGGGCCGAAATGGCAGGCATCGACGTGGCGGTCGTGGGCGACAGCCTGGCGATGGTCGCGCATGGCCATCCCAGCACGATCCCGGCCACCATGGACATGATGGTGATGCATGCCCAGGCCGTTCGCCGCGGTGCGCCCAACACGTTCGTTCTCGGCTGCATGCCGTATCAAAGCTACAACACGGTCGACCGTGCGCTGGCGAACGCGACGCGCTTCATGCAGGAGGCGCTGTGCGACGCCGTGAAGCCGCAGGGCGGGAAGAGCCAGGCACACATCCTGAAGGCGCTCGTCGACGCCGGCATCCCGACGGCCTCGCATATCGGCCTCACGCCGCACACCATCGCCATGTTCGGCGGCTTCAAGATCCAGGGCCGCACCGCGGAGGCGGCCATGAAGATTCTCGAGGACGCGCTCGCGATCGAGGATGCCGGCTGTTTCATGCTGGAGTTCGAGGCCGTGCCCGCGAAGATCGCCGAGATCATCTCGAAGCAGCTCACGATCCCGACCATCGGCATCGGCGCGGGCGCCGGCACCGACGGCCAGATCCTGCTTTGCTACGACCTGCTCGGCGTGTTCACCGATTTCAAGCCGAAGTTCACGAAGCGCTACACGAACCTGACCGAGGTCGCCGTGAACGGCATCAAGCAATACGTGGCCGAGGTCAAGTCGGGCAAGTTCCCGGACGACGAACACAGCTATTCAGTCAAGGACGAAGAGGTCGAGAAGTTCCTGAGCATGGTGGAGAAGCGCAAACAGATCTGAGCCGGGGAAACGGGCCGGCGGGGCGCCGCCGAGCCAAAAAACACGAACCTAGGGAGGAAACGGATCATGAGAAAGACGAAGCTTTCGCGCCGCATGGCGCTCAGCGGCATCGGCGCCGGCCTTGTCGCCGCACCGATGATTGCAAAGGGCGCAGCCGCGCAGCAGAGCGTGAGCTGGAAAATGGCGACAGGCTGGCCCGGCGGGCCGCTGATGGACATCGGCGCCAAGGCATTTGCCGAAAAGATCGAGTTCCTGACGGAGGGCCGCATCAAGGTCCAGGTGTTCCCGGGCGGTGCGCTGGGGAACGCGCTCAAGGTTCCGGAGACGGTCAAGAATGGGGTCGCCGAATGCGGTCACACCTGGATGGGCTATGACTGGGGCGCCCAGGTCACGACCACGCTGTTCGGCGGCTATGCGGGCAGTTTCGACACGGAGCGCATGCTCCACTGGCTGTACGAAGGAGGCGGTGCCGAGCTGCAGCGCCAGTTCCGCGAGGAAACCGCAGGCGTCATTTCCATACCGCTGTTCATCCGGACCGCAGAGGTGTTTCTGCATTCCCGCAAGCCGGTGCGCACGCTCGCCGACCTGCAGGGCCTCAAGATCCGCACCGCAGGGGCGTGGCTCGATATGACGAGGGCGCTCGGCGCGGCACCGGTCACGACGGCGGGCGGCGAGATCTATCCCGCGCTGGAGCGCGGCGTGATCGACGCGACCGAATGGGGCACGCTGTGGGAGAATATTTCGCCGGGGTTCTACAAGGTGGCGAAATACCTGATCATCCCCGGCGTGCATCAACCGACGGCGCCGTTCGAGCTCGTGATCAACAAGGCCGCCTGGGACAAGCTCAGCCCGCGCGACAAAAAGCTGGTGGAGCAGGCGGCAAAGCTGGTCACGTTCGAATCCTGGCTGAAAATCGGGCAGGAGGACGCGAGATCCCTCGACGTCTACAGGAAAGCCGGAAACGAGATCATCGAGCTAGACCCCGAGGTCCAATACAAAGTCAAGGAAATCGCCGACAAGTGGGCCGACGAGCAGGCGCAGAAGGATGCCTGGTTCAAGAAGGTTCTCGAAAGCCAGCGCCAGTTCGAGAAGATGTGGGCCGGCGCGGACCGCTATCGCAAGGTTCTGGTCAAGGGCAGTTGAGACGATCCGGCTGGCGTCCCGTATGGGACGCCAGCCCCCGTTTCAGGCCGCCTTCGATCCCGTTGGCGGCAGCATCCGGCCGTGAAAAGGGAGGTCCCTTGATTCTACGCCTCATCGAGCGCGTGAGCGGCGCGAGCGGCGTGATCGCTGCGTGGCTGATCGTTCCGCTGATCTTCGCAACCGTCTATGAAGTCATCTCGCGCTACGTTTTCAATGCGCCGACAATCTGGGCCTATGAGGTCGGCTATCTCGCGACGGGCAGCAGCTTCCTGGTGGGGATGGCGTATGCGCTGCGCGAAGGCGCCCATATTCGCATCGACGCGATCTCGATGAACATGAGCGCGAAGCGTCGCGCCGTCATCGATCTCGTCCTTTACGGCGTCTTCCTCATTCCCTTCGTGGTCTGGCTCACGCATATGCTCTATACGCGCGCGCTTGACGCGTTCGAGTCCGGCGAACGGTCTGGGCAGTCCGCCTGGAACCCCCCGTTGTGGCCATTTCGGACGATCTTCTTCATCGCCTTCGCGCTTCTCCTCATTCAGATCGTGGCCGAGATCATCAAATGCGTGCGCGTCCTCTCCGGGCATGAGACGTCGCCGGTACGGGTTTCGGGGGCGCGGTGATGGGCTATTATTCGCTTCTTCTCTTTCCGTTTCTTCTGACGCTTCTGTTCCTGGGCTTTCCCGTCGCCTTCTCGATGATGGCGACGGCCCTGGTGTTCGGATATCTCACCTTCGGATCCGCCTTCATCTTCCAGATGGCGGAGAAGGTCGAGGACGTTGCGTCGAACTACGTTCTGGCGGCCGTTCCGCTTTTCGTGTTCATGGGGGCGATGCTGGAGCGCTCGGGGATTGCGGAGCGGCTGTTCGAAGCGATCCATCTGTGGACGCGCCGGCTGCCGGGCGGTCTCGCCGTGGGCACGGTCATCATGTGCATCATCTTCGCGGCGTCGAGCGGCGTGGTCGGCGCCACCGAAACGGTCGTGGGCCTTCTCGCCGTGCCGGTGATGATGCGCTATGCCTATAACAAGGAGCTGATCGTCGGCACGATCTGCGCCGGCGGATCGCTCGGCACGATCATCCCGCCGTCGGTCGTGGCCGTGGTGCTCGGGCCTGTCGCCAACGTCTCGGTCGGCGATTTGCTCGTCGGAATGATCTTCCCCGGCCTGATCATGGCGGGCTCCTACATCGTCTACATCCTCGCGCTCTCCTTCATCAATCCCAAGGTGGGTCCGCGAATCCCCCCTCAACCGGGCGAGCCGAGCCTTGCCGAGAAGCTGCGGATCACCGCATGGGCGCTGGTGCCGCCGCTCATGATGATCTTCGCGGTGCTCGGGTCGATCATGCTGGGCTGGGCGGCGCCCACGGAAGCCGCGGGTCTCGGCGCGCTGGGTTCCATCCTGTTGACCATGGTTTACGGGAGCTTTTCGTGGCGTTCGCTCCATGATGCCGTCATGAAGACGCTCACGATCACGACCATGATCATGACGATCCTGCTCGCAGGCAACATGATGACGGGCGCATTTCTCGGTGCGGGCGGCATCGCCGTGACGCAGGAGCTCGTCGACTCGTTGTCGCTGGGCCCCTGGGGCGTGCTCGCAATCGTGCTCTTCCTCGCATTCCTGGGCGGGTTCTTTCTGGACTGGATCTCGCTGGTGCTGATCCTGGTGCCGATTTTCTCGCCGCTGCTCACGGCGACAGGCGTGAACATGGTCTGGTTCTCGATCTTGTTCCTGGTCGTGATCCAGACCAGTTATCTCTCACCGCCGATGGCGCCCGCGATCTTCTATTTCCGCGCCATCAGCCCGCCCGAGATCACGACCGCCCATATGTACCGCGGCGTCATGCCGTTCATCGGCCTTCAAGCGATCACTCTTGCCATCGTACTCGCTTTCCCGGATACCGTGCTGTGGCTGCCGAAAGTGTTGTTGGGGCCGGGGTGATATCTGATGAGACGTGAAGCCGAACTTCCTTCCACTACTGTGCGTCGCAGGACGGCGACAACGCGAAAGAAGCCGAACGGAAGCGGCCGCCGCACGCCACGGGCCCATTCGGGCGGGACGGATACCCTCAGCCTGACCGACCGCGCCTACAAACGCCTGGAAGAGCTGATCGTCACGCTGCAGCTGGCACCCGGCGCGGTCGTGTCAGAGGCCGCGCTCAGCAAGCGCCTGGGTATCGGCCGTACCCCGATCCGCGAGGCGCTGCAGCGGCTCGGCCGTGAGCGGCTGGTCGTCATTCTGCCCAGGCGCGGCATCATGGTGTCGGAGGTCAACGTCCGCACGCAGCTCCGCCTGCTCGAGGTGCGGCGGGAGGTCGAGCGCCTCATCGCGCGCCGCGCCGCACGGCGCGCCACCCCTGCGGAGCGGGCCGAGTTCGCGCGCATTGCGGATGAGATGGAGGCTGCGGCTGCGGCCAACGACGATATCGGCTTTCTGCGTCTCGACCATGAGTTCAACGTGCTCAGCCTTCAGGCCGCCCGCAACGAGTTCGCGTCCGGCGCCATGGCGCTGATGGCGGGGCTGTCGCGGCGGTTCTGGTACATCCACTACAAGGAAGTCGCGGACCTGCCGCGGGCGGTGCGGCTGCATGCCGAGATCGCGCGGGCGATCGCAGCCGGCAACGAGGCGGAAGCGGCTCAAGCCTCCGATTGCTTGATGGATTATGTCGAGGATTTCGCACGCGCCACGGTGTCCGACGATCCCTAGGCGGCCGGGAGGGAGGTATGCATGGCAACGGGATTGACCCGCTTGCGCGACTTCATCCGCGACGCGACGCGCATTGTCGAGACGGAGACGGATGAGGCACGGATTCTCGACGCGCTGCGCCCCAAATTGGGAGCGCTCGTCGCGGCGGACGACTGGCTGCCGAACGCTTTTGCGGCGCCGCATCCGGACCATTACCAGCAGTATCTCCTCCATTGCGATCCGTTCGAACGGTTCTCGCTGGTGAGCTTCGTCTGGGGGCCGGGGCAGCGCACGCCGGTCCATGACCATACGGTCTGGGGCCTGATCGGCGTGTTGCGCGGGGCCGAGACGTGCCGGCGCTATGACCGGCGGCCGGACGGGACGCTGGTGCCGGGACCGGAGAGGTGCCTGACCCCCGGCCAGGTCGAGGCCGTCAGCCCGCGCATCGGCGATATCCATGAAGTCGCCAACGCCTTTGCCGATCGTCCGTCCATCAGCATTCATATCTATGGCGCCAATATCGGCGCGGTGAGGCGCCACGTCTTCGATGCGTCAGGCAAGACGAAGGATTTCGTCTCGGGCTACGGAAATACCGCGCTTCCAAATATCTGGGACCGTTCAGCCGAGATTCGGGCGGAGCTCGGCGCGCGCTGAGCCCGGCACCGGGGCAGGCTGAACCGTTCGGTCGGACGGCGTCGGGAACGCGCGGCCGGCGGTAAAATATACCATTGATATATCAGACGCGGATTTCGTATAATTCTCAGGGATCCGGACAGGTCCAAGCGAGGGAGGATCGAACCCATGATGACGAAGCGTCAGGCGGCGTTCCGGGACGACTACCGCACCAAGATCGCGCCTCTCTACAATGGGCCGCTGCACGTTGCGGTCATCTACGCAATCGGCTTTGCCGCGATCTGGTACTTCGCGCGCCACATCCACGATACGACGTGGACGGACTGGCTGATCGTGCCGATCACGTTCGTGGCCGCGAACATTTTCGAGTGGTGGATCCACAAATACGTGATGCACCGCCCCGTAAAGGGATTCATGGGCATCTACAAGCGGCACACGCTGGCCCATCATCAGTTCTTTACGGAGGAAGAGCCGGCCTACGACGACACGCGCGACTATCGCATTGTCTTCTTCCCGCCCTACGCGCTCGCGACCTTCATCTGCATGTCGATCCCGCCGGCGCTGATCGTGGGATATCTGTGGTCAGCGAATGCCGGCTGGCTGCTGATGTGCACGACGACGGGGATCTACCTGAACTACGAGCTGTTTCACTGGTGCTGCCACGTGAAGGACGATTCGCTGGTACGGCACATCCCGCTCGTCAACACGATCCGGCGCCACCACGTCGCGCACCACAACATGTCGATCATGATGGAGAAGAACTTCAATCTGACCTATCCCATCGGCGACTGGCTGTTCGGCACCAGCGATCTCGATCGCGGCCTGCTGGGGCATCTCTTCAACGGCTACGACACGCGGTTCAGGAAGAAGAACCTCAAGAAGGTGCGGGCGACGTTCGATGATCCCGCCGCCGCCACCGTTCGGAGCTGAGGGCGTTTCATGGCCCAGCAAGCGACCATCAAACGCAATATCGCCTCCCTCGTCGGTGGCATCTTCGTCGCGATTTTCGCCTTCGTTCTGCTGTTGCTGCTGATGGGCGAGGTGAGCACGCTCAATGTCGTGGTCAGCCTGCTCATCGCCGGCGCGCTCGGGGTGTGGGTCAGGCTCGCGGATCTTTAGGGCCGCGATTGCGCCGCTGGAGACCGTCGGGGGCTGCGGACGGCAGCCGCGCCCCCGGTGCACGTGCGGCGCCGCGGCCGTGCCATAACGAGCCACCATGCCGCCCATCGCCGCCTATGTCCCGCGGCTCGACTTGGCGCCAGGCCCAGACATAGACGATTGAGCGGCAGGTCGAGTACCCGCATTCCTACCCCGGCACGACACTGGCTGCTGCCGCCGGAGAACGTCGTCCGTGACGATGGTTACCGCGGCGCCACCCTCGGGCGCCCGGGCTCGACCGGTCGATGATCCAGGATCCGCACGACCGTTCGCTGCTGCAGATCCGTGGCGCCGTCGCCGAATGCGAGTGCAGCGTGGTCGTCGCGCGCCGTGCCGCGGGCGCTTGCTGCGCAAGCTCCAGGCGGCACCCGGCTGCCGTGGACGCGATTACCGTACGGCTATCGTCTTGACCCGAACCGGCCGCGCAACCCCAAGGGGGTGATCGGCCGCATCCTACACTGCCTCTATTGCCGACAGCGCGGGTCGAACCATCCTGCGCCCCGAAAATGGCGGCATCAGACAACTGCACGACTCCGCCCGTGCGGAACGGGTCCATCCCGATCACATTCCATGATCTTCCGCGGATACGCAAAGACAGAAGCGGCGGAAACCCTGGCTTAAGCCTTGGATTTCCGCCGCTTTTTTTGGTGGAGCCAAGGGGAGTCGAACCCCTGACCTCTACAATGCCATTGTAGCGCTCTCCCAACTGAGCTATGGCCCCGGAACTCTTGCCTCGGCCGCGCGGGGTTGGGCCCGGCGCGGCATCGCTCGGCTCAACTTAAACGACCTGCCGCCCCCTTCGCGCAAGGGAAATTTTGCGGCGGGTCGAAATTCGGTCCGTCCTCAGCGCTCCCCGTCCTCGTCGACGTTCTCGATCACGTCGGCGACGTCCTCGTCGTCCTCGCCGAGCTCCGACGTGTCCTCGATCACTTCTTCCTCTTCGCCCTCGTCGGCGTCGATCAGTTCGTCGTCGGCGATGGACTCGAGCTGATCGTCGGCTTCCGGGATCTCGGCCGGCGCAATACGCTCCGTCGGCTTCGCCCGCTTCGACTTCAGCACGGCCTCGGGATCGAATTCCGTTCCGCACTTCGGGCAGACGGCGGGATCACGCCGCATGTCGTAGAAATGCGCGCCGCAGGACTGGCAGGTCCGCTTCAGACCCCATTCAGGCTTCGCCACGACTTAAAACTCCCTAGGGCCGAAAAAAACGGGCAGCGACATGCCACGTTCGGGAGACCGTGTCAACGCGCCCGACCCGTGACGCCGATGCCGTGATCCGGCCGCAAATATGTTCCTGGGGCCTCGCGATGTGGTAGAGACGGGCGCGAATTGCAAGGGTGTCACGTGGCCACACGCGCCGTTTCCGCCGCCGGGGATCGGGCTCATCCGGCCCCGACTGGACCGTTCCGTGCCCGCGCCGCGGGCGCGCTCGCCGGTGACGTCACCGTGCCCGGCGACAAGTCGATTTCGCACCGCGCGCTCATGCTGGGCGGTATCGCGACCGGTGTCACGGAGATTCACGGCCTGCTCGAGGGCGAGGACGTGCTCGGCACGGCGGCGGCGATGGTGGCACTCGGCGCGCGCGCCGAACGCGGCACCGACGGCGTCTGGCGCGTGCAGGGGCGCGGCGTTGGCGGGCTGGTCGAACCTGCCGACGTTCTCGATCTCGGGAATTCCGGGACGAGCGCGCGCCTGCTCATGGGCCTGGTGGCGACGTCGCCGCTCGTCGCCTTCTTCACCGGCGACGCGAGCCTGCGCAAGCGGCCGATGGCGCGCGTCACCGCGCCGCTTGGCGAGATGGGCGCGCGGTTCGTGACGCGCGATGGCGGGCGCCTGCCGCTTGCCGTGATCGGCACGGCCGATCCGGTGCCGATCACCTATCGGCTTCCGGTGGCATCGGCGCAGGTCAAGTCGGCCATCCTGCTCGCCGGACTCAATACGCCCGGCCGCACCACGGTGATCGAGCGGGAGCCGACGCGCGACCACACCGAACTCATGTTCCGGCACTTCGGCGTGGAGGTCGCGACCGAGCGCGCAGACGGCGGCGGGCTTGCCGTTACGGTGACCGGCCAGCCGGAAATCAGCGGCCGCATCGTGCGCGTGCCGGGCGATCCGTCCTCGGCGGCGTTCCCGCTGGTCGCGGCCCTGATCGTGCCGGGTTCGCGCGTGACGGTGCGCAACGTCGGTCTCAATCCGCGACGCACGGGGCTGATCGAAACGCTGCGCGAGATGGGCGCCGACCTGACCGTCGCCAATGCCCGGATCGAGGCCGGCGAGCCGGTCGGCGACGTGACCGCGTGCTATCGCGAGCTCGCCGGTGTCGACGTTCCGGCCGCGCGCGCGCCGTCGATGATCGACGAGTATCCCATCCTGGCGGTCGCGGCTGCGTTCGCGCGCGGACGGACGATCATGCGCGGGCTGTCCGAGCTGCGGGTGAAGGAGAGCGATCGGCTGTCGGCGGTCGCCAACGGACTCTCGGCCTGCGGCGCCAAGGTCGAGGTCGATGGCGACGACCTGATCGTCACCGGCACCGGCCGGAGGCCGGCCGGCGGGGCGACGATCGCGACGAACCTCGATCATCGCATCGCGATGGCGTTCCTCGTCATGGGGCTGGGCAGTGAAGCGCCGGTCCAGGTCGACGACGTGGCGCCGATCGCGACGAGCTTTCCGGGCTTCATCGCCCTGATGCGCGATCTCGGCGGCACGATCGAGCCGGCCGGCGCCTGAGGTAGGGGGACGTCGGTGCGCGGGGGGATGATCATTGCGATCGACGGGCCGGCTGCCGCGGGCAAGGGGACGCTCGCCCGGCGGCTGGCGGCGCATTTCGGCCTTGCCTATCTCGACACGGGCAAGCTCTACCGTGCCGTCGCGCTCAAGGTGCTGCGGGCGGGCGGGGATCCGGGCGACCCGGCGGCGGCGGCCGCTGCGGCGCGCAGCCTCGCACCGGCCGATCTCGAGGCGCCGGACCTGCGCGACGAGAAGGTCGGCCAGGCCGCCTCGGTGGTCGCGGCCCAGCCTGACGTGCGTGCCGCCCTGCTCGATTTCCAGCGGAATTTCGTGCGCCACCCCCCGCCGGGAACGAACGGGGCGGTTCTCGACGGGCGCGACATCGGGACCGTCATCTGCCCGGAGCCCGAGGTCATCAAGCTCTTCGTTCACGCGAGCGTGGAGAAGCGGGCCGAGCGGCGGTTCAAGGAGTTGCGGGAACGCGGCGAGAACGCTATATTTTCCAATGTTCTTCAGGACATGAAGGAACGGGACGCCCGCGACGCCGGTCGCGGGATCGCGGCCTTGAAGAAGGCCCCGGACGCGTTCGACCTGGACACGTCCGAACTCGATGCGGACCAGGCGTTCGCCCAAGCGCTCTCGTTCATCCAGTCCAAGGACCGCAGCAAACGTTCATGACCTGAGCGGATCGGCTGCGTGCGTTGAAACCCGCCCGTCGGGTGCATGGGGCGTCCGCGGGCAC
Source organism: Alphaproteobacteria bacterium (assembly GCA_036381615.1). GTDB lineage: Bacteria > Pseudomonadota > Alphaproteobacteria > CACIAM-22H2 > CACIAM-22H2 > CALANV01. The sequence continues at coordinate 34,797 of DASVCL010000011.1, read as the reverse complement.
AACCCCGGCGTCGGCGGTTCTGCATGGGGCGGAACGGACGACCGGACTTCAGAAAGGTCTTTTTCTCGGAATGGCTCAAGCTTCGATGCAACCCGGCGCCGGCGGCGCCGAGGAGAATTTCGCCGCTCTGCTCGAGGAGTCGCTGCGGCATTCGCAGGGTTTTGACGGCACCGTCGCCAAAGGTCGCGTCATTGCGATCGAGGGCGACTTCGCCGTGATCGACGTCGGCCTCAAGTCCGAAGGGCGCGTGCCGCTGAAGGAATTCGGCGCGCCCGGCCGCGCGCCGGAGCTGAAGGTGGGCGACCTCGTCGACGTCTATGTCGAGCGCATGGAGGACAAGAACGGCGAGGCCGTCCTGTCCCGCGAGAAGGCGAAGCGCGAAGAGGCGTGGGGCCAGCTCGAGAAGGCGTTCCAGGCAAACGCCCGCGTCAACGGCGTCATCTTCGGCCGGGTCAAGGGCGGCTTCACGGTCGATCTCGGCGGTGCCGTCGCGTTCCTGCCCGGCAGCCAGGTCGACATCCGGCCGGTGCGCGACATCACGCCGCTGATGGGAACGCCGCAGCCCTTCCAGATTCTCAAGATGGACCGCTCGCGCGGCAACATCGTCGTCTCGCGCCGCGCCGTGCTCGAGGAGACGCGCGCCGAGGCCCGCTCCGAGCTGGTCGCCAACCTCAAGGAAGGCCAGGTCCTCGAAGGCGTGGTCAAGAACATCACCGACTACGGCGCGTTCGTCGATTTGGGCGGCGTCGACGGCCTGCTGCACGTGACGGACATCGCCTGGCGCCGCATCAATCATCCGTCCGAGGCGCTGCAGATCGGCCAGCACGTCAAGGTGCAGGTCATCCGCTTCAATCCCGAGACGCAGCGCATCTCGCTCGGCATGAAGCAGCTCGAGGCCGATCCGTGGGAAGGCGTCAGCGCCAAGTACCCGGTGGGTGCGAAGTTCAAGGGCCGCGTCACCAACATCACCGACTACGGCGCCTTCGTCGAGCTCGAGCCGGGCATCGAGGGCCTGGTGCACGTGTCCGAGATGAGCTGGACCAAGAAGAACGTCCATCCGGGCAAGATCGTGTCGACGAGCCAGGAGGTCGAGGTGATGATCCTCGACGTCGATGCGCAGAAGCGGCGCATCAGCCTGGGCCTCAAGCAGACCATGGCGAACCCGTGGGAAGCCTTCCGCGACAAGTTCTCGGTCGGCACGGAGCTCGAGGGCGAAGTCAAGAACATCACCGAATTCGGTCTGTTCGTCGGTCTGCCGGGCGACATCGACGGTATGGTTCACCTGTCGGACATCGACTGGAACCGGCCGGGCGAGGACGCCATCAAGGACTACAAGAAGGGCGACCGGGTGAAGGTGAAGGTCCTCGACATCGACGTCGACAAGGAGCGCATCTCGCTCGGCATCAAGCAGCTCGAGAGCGATCCGTTCGAGAGCGCGCTCGCCAAGCTCAACAAGGGCATGGTCGTGACCGGCACCGTCAGCCGCATCGAGGAGAACGGCATCGAGGTCACGCTGCAGGAAGGCGTCACCGGCTTCATCCGCAAGTCGGAGCTGTCGCGCGACCGCAGCGAGCAGCGGCCCGACCGCTTCGCCGTGGGCGAGAAGGTCGACGCCAAGATCACCCAGCTCGATCGCGCGGCGCGCAAGATCGTGCTGTCGATCAAGGCCAGGGAGGTCGACGAGGAGAAGGAGGCGATGGCCCAGTACGGCTCGTCCGACTCCGGCGCCAGCCTCGGCGACATCCTGGGCGCTGCGCTGCGCAACAAGCAGGAGCGGCAGCAGGGCGGCTGACGCCGTGGCCGCTTGACTTGGGCGGCTTCCGCCAATGATCTAGGGGCGGGTCGGGCGACCGATCCGCCCCGATCTTTTCAGGGTTCTTTCGCCAAATGCCTGCTGATCCGGAACTTCTCGCCGACCGTCGCCGCCTGGGGCGGCAGATTTCGGTCTGGCGCTTTCTGGCGATCGTCGCCGCCGTTGCCGCCGTCGCCGCCGGCGTCGGCCGTCTCGGCTTTATCGGCGACAAACACATCGCCCGCCTGTCGATCGGCGGCGTGATCACCGACGACCCGGACCGGTCGCGCGCCATCGCCGCGGCGGCCAAGAATCCGGACGTCGAGGCGCTGATCGTACGCATCGACAGCCCCGGCGGAACGGTCGTCGGCGGCGAGTCGCTGTTCAAGGACCTGCGCGCGTTCGCCGCGGTGAAGCCGGTCGTTGCCGTGATGGGCGAGGTGGCGGCATCGGGCGGCTACATGGTGGCGCTGGCCGCCGAGCAGATCTTCGCGCGGGAGGGGACGATCACCGGCTCGATCGGCGTCATTCTGCAGACGACCGACGTGACGGGGCTGCTGTCGAAGCTCGGCATCTCGACCGAGGCGCTCAAAAGCGGACCGCTCAAGGCCGTGCCGTCGCCCCTCGAGCCGCTGACCGATGCAGGCCGCGAGGCGACGATGCAGCTCGTCCGCGACATGTACGACATGTTCGTCGACATGGTCGCCGAACGTCGCAACCTGCCGCGCGAGCGTGCGGTCGAACTTGCCGACGGCCGCGTCTACACCGGCCGCCAGGCCAAGGCGCTCGGCCTCATCGACGCGATCGGCGGGGAGTCCGAGGCGCGGGCGTGGCTCGCCGCCAAGGGCATCTCCGCCGACCTGCCGGTGCGCGAACTCAAGATCGAGCGCGCCGACGATTCGTGGCCCGAGCTCATCGGCGCGGGGCTCTCGCTTCTGACTGGAAAAACCTATCTTTCTGAGAGACTTAAACTTGACGGGCTGGTAGCCCTCTGGCACCCTGAACTTGGCGCCCGCTAGGCCTTGAGGCCGCGTCGCGGGGCCGTCGGGAAGCCCGCGACGGGGGCGGAAAACAAGGCCTGGGTGGCAGTTCCGATGACCAAGTCCGAACTCATACTCCGTCTCGCCGAACTCAACCCGCACCTCTATCAGCGGGATGTGGAGCGGATCGTGTCGACGATCTTCGACGAGATCGCCGGCGCGCTCGCGCGCGGCGACCGGGTCGAGCTGCGCGGCTTCGGCGCCTTTTCCGTCAAGCGGCGCGGGGCGCGCACCGGGCGCAATCCGCGCACCGGAGAGGCCGTCGACGTCGCCGAAAAATTCATCCCGTTCTTCAAGACGGGCAAAGAGCTTCGCGAGAAGCTGAACGCCAAGAAATAGCCGGACCGGCCCCGTCCTCGGACGCTTGTACCGTCCCGCCTGAACGGCGAGTATGGAGGGACCCGCGCCGTCTCACGGCAGCGGCGCGTTCGAAGGCTCGGGGTCCCCATGGTTCCGTCGCCCATGCGCGGCCGAGGACCTGGTGGAAAGTCCGGCCGATATTCGTCATCGGGTTTCTGGCATGAAGCTCCTGTTCTGGATCGTCGCCCTGCCGCTGCTGTTCATCGCGGCGTTCTTCGCCATCGCCAATCGCGAATCGGTGACGATCGACCTCTGGCCGGTCTTCGGCCAGGTCTCCGTGCCGCTCTTCCTCGCGCTCGTGGCGGCGCTCTATGTCGGCTTCCTGTTCGGCGCCGTCGTCGCCTGGTGGGCGGGGCGCACCGCGCGTGCCCGTGCACGCGAGCAGGCGCGCCGCGCCGACCGCCTGCAGCACGAGGTCGCCGAGCTCAAGGCGCGGCTCGACGCCGCAAATCCGCAGCGCGTGCCGCCGCCGTCGGTACCGGCATCCCTCGTGCCGCCGCCGGGGCAATCGCCCGCGAATGTCGGGCCGACGGCCTCGGCCGCATGGCCGGCGCCGTAAGCGGGGGCAGGCGCGCATGCGCGTGATCTCCGCGAGCGAGGTCGAGGCGGCGCTCGAAACCGAGCCGCTCGTCGAGCAGCTGCGCCAGATGTTCCGCGCCGGCGCGACCGTGCCGACGCGCCACCACCATACGGTCCCCGTGCCGGGCGGCCCGGATGCGACGCTGCTGCTGATGCCCGCGTGGCAGGATGGCCGCTACATGGGCGTGAAGATCGTCACGGTCTTTCCCGGCAATGCGGAGAAAAGCCTGCCGTCGGTGATGGGCTCCTACGCGCTGCTCTCGGCGCGCACGGGCGAGCCGCTGGCGCTCATCGACGGGCGCATGCTGACCCTGCGGCGCACGGCCTGCGCCTCGGCGCTTGCAGCCAAATATCTCGCGCGCGCGGATGCCGCGCGCCTCCTGATGGTGGGCACGGGCGCGCTCGCACCGCATCTCATCCTCGCGCATGCGCGCGTACGGCCGATCCGCGAAGTGCTGATCTGGGGCCGCAATCCGGACAAGGCCGCGCGGCTGGCGAAGACGCTCGACGGCAGGCGCCTCACCGTGCGCGCGACGGACGACCTCGAAGGTGCGGTGCGCGGGGCCGACGTCATCTCGTGCGCGACCCTGTCGAAGGAACCGCTGGTGCGCGGGGAGTGGCTGCAGCCGGGACAGCACGTCGATCTCGTCGGCGGCTTCACGCCTGAAATGCGCGAGGCCGACGACGCCGCGGTCGAGCGCGCGCGCGTGTTCGTCGACACCTACGAGGGCGCGTTGAAGGAAGCGGGCGACATCGTGCAGCCGCTCGCGCGCGGCATCATCACGCGGGAGATGATCGCCGGCGACCTCGCCGAGCTGACACAGGGCCGCGTCGCCGGACGCCGCTTCCACAACCAGATCACGCTGTTCAAGTCGGTCGGCACGGCGATCGAAGACCTCGCCGCCGCCATCCTGCTGTTCGAGACCACGCTCGACCGCGCCCCCGGCGAAGGCCATGGGCACGGCGGCGTGCTGAGGGGATGACGTCCGCGATGGCGGCATCGCCTATGCTCGTCATCTTCGACTGTGACGACGTGTTGATCGACCGCGAGACCGTCGCCTGTCGCGTCGATGCCGAATGCCTGTCCAGGGTCGGGTTCGCCATCACCGCCGGGGAGATAATGACTGACGATGTCGGTGTCGGCAGCGAGGTAACGTTCGCCGATCTCGAGGCGCGGAAGGCAATGCCGCTGCCGGCACGTCTCTCGTGTTCGACGATAGGTGCGACCTCTCTGGCCTGATGAGCGCGTCGTCGATTTTTGATCCGCTGTTCGGGGGCACATGAAGATCATCGTCATCGGCGCCGGCATCATGGGTTTGTCGGCGGCATGGGCGCTGACGCGCGACGGACACGACGTGACGGTTTGCGAGCAGGGCGAGATCCCCAATCCGCTGGGCTCGTCGGTCGATCAGCACCGCCTGATCCGTCATTCTTATGGGGCGCAGCGCGGCTACGTGCGCATGGTGAACGAGGCCTTTGCCGCGTGGGACCTGATGTGGCGCGATCTGGGCGCGAAGCATTACGCGCCCACCGGCACGCTGGTGCTGGAGACGAGCGCGGGGCGCTGGGCCGAGGACAGCGCCGTAACGCTCGCGGCCGAGGGGATCCCGTTCCGCCGCCTGAGCGCCGATGACGTCGCGCGCGAGTTTCCGCTGATCGATCCGGCGAATGTCCGCTTCGTGCTTCATCTCGACACCGGCGGCACGCTCTTCGCCGACCGCATCGTCACCGATCTCGCGCACCATCTCGTCAGGCGCGGCGCCACGATCCGGACATCGACGCACGTCCGCGACGTGGATCCGGATATCGCGCGCGTGACGCTCGACGGCGGCCACACGCTCGACGGCGACGCGGTCGTGATCGCGGCGGGCCCGTGGGTGCGGCGTCTCCTGCCGTCGCTCGCCGCCCGCGTCACGCCGTCGCGGCAGGTCATCGTTTACCTGGCACCGCCCGACGACCTTGCCGCCGCGTGGCAGCACCATCCCATGATCCTCGACATCGATCCGGCGGCGGGCTTCTACCTCGTGCCGCCGCGCGCCGGCACCGGGCTCAAGGTCGGCAATCATGGCTTCACGCTGCAGGGCGATCCCGACCGCGACCGCGTTCCGGGCGACGACGAGGCCCGCGCGATCATGCGGCTCTGTGCCGGACGCCTGCGCGGCTTCGACCGCTATCGCCTGGTCGAGGCGAAGACCTGTTTCTACGACGTCGAGCCGGCGGAGCGGTTCATCGTCGAACGGCTGGGTGCGGCGGGCTGGGTCATGAGCGGCTTCTCGGGCCACGGCTTCAAGTTCGGCGCCGTCCTGGGGCTGGCGCTTGCCGACGCCGTCGCGGGCCGTCGCGATTCCGCTGCGCTCGCCGCCTGGGCCGCGGGCGAACCGCCCGGTCCCTCGTGACCGGCTTCGCGCGGCGGACGTCGCGCGTCGATCGGGCGGCCGTACCGAAAATCGGAAAGAACATCGATGCGCGCCACGCCGCCCTCGGTCTGGTTCAGTTCGGGCCCGGCTGGTCGCGCCGGTCCGGTTTCGTGCTAGAAGGAGGACCGGACAAACGGGGGAGACTGCTCAATGGCCGGGGCCGCTGACCGCATCATCGTTGCCATCGACCGGATGGATCTCGACGCGGCGCACGCTGACGTTGCGCGCCTGAAATCCATGGCCGGCGTCATCAAGCTGGGGCTCGAGTTCTTCGTCGCCAATGGCCCGCAGGGCGTGCGCGCCGTTGCCGGTCCCGTTCCGCTGTTCCTCGACCTGAAGCTCCACGACATCCCGAACACCGTCGCGGGCGGCGTGCGCTCCGCCTGCCTGCTGTCGCCGCGTTTCCTGACGATCCACACGTCCGGCGGCGAAGCGATGATGCGGGCGGCTGCCGACGCCGCCAAGGCGGCCGGGCCGGCCCGGCCGATGCTGCTCGGCATCACGGTGCTGACCAGCCTCGACGCGGGCGATCTCGACGCCGTCGGCCAGCGTGGCCCCGTGATCGATCAGGCGAAGCGCCTGGCTGCGCTCGCGCAGCGGTCCGGTCTCGACGGGGTCGTCTGCTCGGCGCACGAGGTCGCGGCCTTGCGCGAACTCTGCGGGCCGGACTTCCTCCTGGTCGTGCCGGGCATTCGGCCGAGCTGGGCCGCGAGCCAGGACCAGAAGCGCGTCATCACGCCGGCGGAGGCGATCGCCCGCGGCGCCGATTATCTGGTCATCGGCCGCCCGATCACGCAGAGCGACGACCCCGCGGCGAGCCTGAAGCGGATCGCCGACGAGATCGCCGGCGCGACGGCGTAATGGCGGTCCGCGTCAAGATCTGCGGACTGACGTCGGAGGTTGCCGCGCGCGCCTGCGTCGCGGCCGATTTCGTCGGCTTCGTCTTCTATCAGCCGTCGCCGCGCCATCTCGCACCCGAGGCGGCGGCGCGCATCGCTGCCGTGGTACCGCCGTCGGTGCGCCGCGTCGCCGTCATGGTCGATCCGGACGACGACACGCTGCGCGCGACCTTCGCGCGGTTCCGGCCCGATCTCGTCCAGCTCCACGGCCGCGAGACGCCCGCGCGCGTCGCCGCGATCCGCCGCGACCATGCGGTCGAGGTCATCAAGGCGATTGCGGTCCGCGATGCCGCCGACCTCGAGCTGGCGCACGCGTACGAGGACGTCGCCGACTGGCTGCTGTTCGACGCCAGGCCGCCGCATGCGGGCGCGCTGCCGGGCGGCAATGCTGCGACCTTCGATTGGGATCTGCTCGCCGGCCGCGTGTGGCGGCGCCCGTGGTTCCTGTCGGGCGGGCTCACACCGGGCAATGTGGCCGAGGCGATCGGCCGGACCGGCGCGACGGCGGTCGACGTGTCGTCGGGCGTGGAAGAACGGCCTGGGCAAAAGCAACCGGCCCTGATTTTGGCTTTTCTCGAGGCGGCCCAAAGGCATTCGCAAGCTTGACCGGAACCGGCCTCGGCACCCGTCCGTTAGTCAAGAGGACGGCGAGGTCGCGGCTGCCCTGAGAAAGCCGGCAGGCTGGGCGCGCCGACGGAACAGGACATGAGGTCAGCCATGAGGAAACTCATTCTGCCTGCGCTTGGCGCAGCGCTTTGCGTTGGCGGCATCTCGTTCGGGCCGATGTCGTCCACGGCCGGGGCGCAAGTGATGGGCACCGGCGTGTTGCCGGGCTTTCCCGGCTTTCGCACCGACAACAGAGTCCCGGGCAGCGCGCCCAACTTTTCGTCCACCGCACCGCTGCCGCCGCCTTCGGGCCTGCCGCCGATCGGTCAGCGCGGCGACCTGAACCGCGAAATGCCCGAGTTCGCCGGGCCGGGTGAGCGGGACGAAACCGGCCGTATCGGCCCGACCGTTGAGCGCCGCGCGCGCTTCGCGGGCGAGCGTGGTGCGGACGGCAAGCTGCTGCCGACATACACGCCGAACCAGCAGGCGCAGGCGCCGCAGTCGCCGCGGGTACCGCAGGCCCCCCAGACGCCGCCGCAGACCGACGAACAGCGCATGCGCGGGCCCACCCAGCCGATGCCGCAGCAGCGGCCCGGATCGGGGGCCGCCGACCAGCCCGGCATGGGCACGATGGACCAGCAGCGCATGCAGGGTCAGCCGATGCAGGACCGGATGGACCGCGACCGGATGCAGACCCAGCCGCGCCAGCGCGACGAGATGATGCGCGGATCGGCGGGACAGTCCCGCGGCATGTCCCAGCCGCCGAACGCGACCGCGCTGCTCAACAACCTGAGTGCCGACGGTTATCGTGTGACCAGCCAGTTCGAGAGGGTCGGCAACCAGTGGCAGGCACAGGCCGTGAAGGACGGCCAGAACGTCACGGTCGTGGTGGACCCGCGGACGGGCCAGTACACGACGCGCTGACGCCTTCGGTCGGCGCGGAAACGGCGCGGCGGGCCGGCCGTTGCCCGACGGCATGGAACCCGCCGCCCGCGTCCGGGGCCATCGCCGGGCGCGACGGCTAAGCGCTTGACCCATAAGGCCGATATGCCGGCTCCAGGGTTGGCGCGGGCAAGAATTTCTGTCTCTCCGGGGGGCGGTGCGCTATAAAGCCGCCGGCCTTCTTACCCCGGAACAGCCCCGGCATCCTTCCGAACGATGCGTCCCAACACCCTCCGCCTTGGCCCGGACGAACGCGGTCATTTCGGCATTTTCGGCGGCCGGTTCGTCGCCGAGACGCTGATGCCGCTGATTCTCGAGGTCGAACGGGCCTACAAGGCGGCGGCGGGCGATCCTGCGTTCCAGCGCGAGTTCGACGGCTATCTGGCGCATTATGTCGGGCGGCCCAGCCCCCTCTATTTCGCGGAGCGGCTGACGGCCCATCTCGGCGGCGCGAAGATCTACTTCAAGCGCGAGGAGCTCAACCACACCGGCTCGCACAAGATCAACAACTGCGTGGGGCAGATCCTGCTCGCCCGCCGCATGGGCAAGCGGCGCATCATCGCCGAGACCGGTGCCGGTCAGCACGGTGTCGCCACCGCGACCGTGTGCGCGCGCTTCGGCCTGCCCTGCACGATCTACATGGGGGCGACCGACATCGAGCGGCAACAGCCGAACGTGTTCCGCATGCGGCTGCTCGGCGCCGAGGTTCGTCCGGTGACGTCGGGCACGGCGACGCTCAAGGATGCGATGAACGAGGCGCTGCGCGACTGGGTCGCCAATGTCGACACGACGTACTACCTGATCGGGACCGTGGCCGGGCCGCATCCGTATCCGGCCATGGTGCGCGACTTTCAGTCGGTGATCGGTCGCGAAACGCGCGAGCAGATCATGGCGCTGGAAGGCCGGCTGCCGGATACGCTGATCGCGGCGATCGGCGGCGGCTCGAATGCCATGGGCCTGTTCCATCCGTTTCTCGACGAGGAGAACGTCGCCATGGTGGGCGTCGAGGCCGCCGGCCGGGGCGTCGACACCGGCAAGCACGCCGCATCGTTGACCGGCGGCCGACCGGGCGTGCTCCACGGCAACCGGACCTACCTTCTGCAGGATGCGGATGGTCAGATTCAGGACGCGCACTCGATCTCGGCGGGCCTCGACTATCCCGGCATCGGGCCCGAGCACGCCTGGCTGCACGAGATCGGCCGCGTCCAGTACGTCGCGATCACGGACCGGGAGGCGCTCGATGCCTTCAGGCTCTGCACGCAGATCGAAGGCATCCTGCCGGCGCTGGAGCCGGCCCATGCGCTGGCGCAGGTGATCAAGATGGCGCCGCGCCTGCCGCCGTCGCATCTGATCGTCGTCAACATGTCCGGGCGCGGTGACAAGGACGTGTTCACCGTCGCCAAATCGCTGGGGGTCGCGCTGTGAGCCGGCTTGCTGCGCGTTTCGCGACATTGCGGGATGAGGGCCGCGCCGGGCTCGTCACGTTCGTGATGGCGGGCGATCCGGATTACGACACGTCGTTGCGGATCCTGTGCGGGTTGCCGGCAGCGGGCGCGGACGTGATCGAGATCGGGATGCCGTTCTCCGACCCGATGGCCGACGGGCCGGCGATTCAGGCCGCCGGTCTGCGCGCGCTTGCGGGCGGCATGACGCTGCAGCGTACGCTCGACCTCGTCACCGCCTTTCGCCGCGACGATGCGACGACGCCGGTCGTGCTGATGGGCTATTATAATCCGATCTATCGCTTCGGGGTTCAGCGCTTCGTCGAGGCCGCGCACGCCGCGGGGGTCGACGGCCTGATCGTGGTCGATCTTCCGCCGGAGGAGGACGCCGAGCTGCGCCCGGCCGCGGCGGCCGCCGGCATCGCGACCATTCGCCTGGTCGCCCCGACCAGCGACGACCGGCGCCTCGACACCGTGCTGCGCGACGCCGACGGCTTCGTCTATTACGTGTCCGTTCTGGGCACGACCGGCGCGAGATCGGCACAGGCCGCCGACATTGTGGCGGCCGTCGCCCGCATCCGTGCCAGGACGGAACTGCCCGTGGCCGTCGGCTTTGGCATCAAGACGCCGGATCAGGCGGCCGAGGTGGGCCGCTCGGCCGATGCGGCCGTGGTCGGGTCGGCGCTCGTCCAGGTGATCGAGCGGGCAGCCGCGGAAGGGCGCGACGTTGCCGCGGCAGCGGCCGGTTTCGTCGAAAGCCTGGGCAAGGCCGTGCGTGCGGCGCGACTTGCGGACGCGGCCCAACCCTGACAGAAAGCGACCATGAACTGGCTGACGAACTTTGTGCGCCCCAAGATCCGGGCGCTCGTGCGCAAGGCGGACGTCCCCGACAACCTGTGGGACAAATGCCCGAACTGCACCAAGATGATCTTCCACCGCGATCTCGAGGCCAATGCGCGGGTTTGCCCGCATTGCGGGCATCACATGCGCCTTGCCGCCAAGCGCCGCCTCGAGATGCTGTTCGACGAGGGCAGCTTCACGCGGATCGAGCTGCCGAAGGTGCCGAACGATCCGCTGCGCTTTCGTGACCAGAAACGCTATTCCGATCGGCTGAAGGAGGCCCGCGAGAAGACCGGCGAGCAGGACGCCATCGTCGTCGCGCACGGCAAGCTCGGCGGGCTGCCGGTCGTCGCGGCGGTATTCAACTTCGACTTCATGGGCGGCTCGATGGGTGTCGCGGTGGGCGAGGCGCTGCTGGCCGCGGCCCGTCTTGCCGTTCTGCAGCAGGCCGCCCTGATCGTCGTGCCGTCGTCGGGCGGTGCGCGCATGCAGGAAGGCATTCTGTCGCTCATGCAGCTGCCGCGCACCGTGCTCGCCGCCGACGAGGTCAAGGAGGCCGGGCTGCCCTACATCGTCGTCCTGACCGATCCCACCACCGGCGGCGTGTCGGCGTCGTTCGCCATGCTCGGCGACATCGCGCTCGCCGAGCCGGGCGCGGTCATCGGCTTCGCCGGCGCCCGCGTGATCGAAGAGACCATCCGCGAGAAGCTCCCGCCCGGCTTCCAGCGCGCCGAGTATCTGCTCGAGCACGGCATGGTCGACATGGTCGTGCATCGCCATCAGCTTCGCGAGACGCTCGCGCGGCTCATCCGGCTGCTGATGGCGCGCGGACCCGTGGCCGAGGTGCTGCCGTTGCCGCAACACGGTTCCGACACGTCGGCCAAGGACAACGCGCCAACGCCGCGGCCCTGACATTCCGCTCGGGATCGGACTGCGCGCGTCCGGCTTCCATCCTATGATCGCCGCGGAACGCCTTGCGGTTCGGGCCGCCACCGGCGCCCGCGGCGAGCCCGTGTAGAAACACCATGCCGCCATTCGCCATGTCCGCCACAGATCCGATCCTGGAACGCCTGACGCGGCTGCATCCCAAGGCGATCGACCTGTCGCTCGATCGCATTCGCCGCCTGATGGCGGAACTCGGCGATCCGCAGGACCGGCTGCCGCCGGTCGTGCATGTGACCGGCACGAACGGAAAGGGATCGACGGTCGCCTATGTCCGCGCAATCGCCGAAGCCGCAGGATACCGGGTGCACGTCTATACGTCGCCTCATCTCGTCCGCTTCAACGAGCGGATCCGGCTCGCCGGCGAACTGATCTCCGATTCGATGCTCGCCGCGATTCTCGAAGAGGTGGAGCGCGTCAACGCCGGCCGGCCGATCACGTTCTTCGAGGTCACGACCGCGGCCGCCTTTCTTGCTTTCGCGCAAACGCCGGCTGATCTCGTCGTGCTCGAGGTCGGACTCGGCGGGCGGCTGGATGCGACCAATCTGGTGAAGAAGCCGGCCGTCAGCGCGATCACGCCGATCTCGCTCGATCATATGCAGTACCTGGGCGACACGGTGGCGCAGATCGCGGCCGAGAAGGCCGGCATCATCAAGCCGGCGGTGCCGGCGGTCATCGGGCCGCAGCCCGGCGACGCACTCGCGGTTCTGCGCGACGCGGGTGAGGCCGTGGCCGCGCCGCTTCGCATCTTCGGCGAGGACTGGCATGTCGAGCCCGACTCCGATGGCTTCCGCTACCGTGGCGATGCGACGCTACGGCTGCCGCGGCCGGCGCTGCCGGGCCGGCATCAGGTCGAGAATGCCGGCATTGCCGTCGCCGTCGCGGAGCGGCTGCGCGCGGCCGGCTTCACGCTTTCGGACGCACATATTGGTGCCGGCGTCGCCGGCGCGGTGTGGCCCGCCCGCCTGCAACGCCTGACGCGCGGGCCGCTCGTCGCGTTGCTGCGCCCGGGGACGGAGCTCTATCTCGACGGCGGCCACAACGAAGGCGGCGGCAAGGTCCTGGCGGATTGGGCCGCGGAACAGCGCGACGGCAAGCCGCTCGACGTCGTCTGCGGCATGCTGTCGACGAAGAAGCCGGACCGGTTCCTCGCGCAGCTTGCGCCGCATGTCCGGCGCTTCAGGGCCATCACGGTGCCGGGCGAGGAGCTGATGCTGCCTGCCGAAACGGTCGCCGTCGCCGCGCGCGCCGTCGGCATCGCCGACGTCGCCACCGCGGCGGATTTCCGCGCGGCCGTGGCGGATCTCGCCGCAGCGAGCGAAGGGCCCGGCCGGATCCTGATCTGCGGTTCGCTCGCGGCACTGTGCGGTGCCGTGCTGCGCGAGAACGGATGATCTCGTTCAGGACGAGTCGTCACCCGACGGCGGGACCGGTTCGACGCGCACGCCCGCGACGTAAAGAATTTTGATCCGTGCTCGACGCGCGTCCGGGTCCGGTTGCGCCGCGGCTGCGGCCCTCGTCGGTCCGGAAATGAAAAGCCCCGCCTTGGGGCGGGGCTCGTGTGCGATCGGGTCGTCGCGGACGATCAGATGACCGACTGGACCCACTCGTAGAGCTTGCTCTTGGGCAGGCTGCCGATCTTGGTCGCGGCGACCTGGCCGTCCTTGAACACCATCAGGGTCGGAATCCCGCGCACGTTGTACTTCGTGGGCGTGGCCGGATTCTCGTCGATATTGATCTTCGCGACCGTGATCTTGCCGGCCATGTCCTTGGCCAGATCCTCGAGCGCGGGCGCGATCTGTTTGCAGGGCCCGCACCACTCAGCCCAGAAGTCGACGAGCACCGGCGTCTTTGACTTGAGGACATCGGTATCGAACGAGTCGTCGGTGACCTTGCGTGTGTTCATGAAACCTCGTGACTGCGGATGGCAGAGCGGCCGCGGCAGAGGCTTTCGCCCCCTCGCGCCCCGGACGAGCCGCCACTCTACGGGTCCGTTCCACCCCCGGTCAAGCGACCTCGCGGCCCCCGACCAGGCCGTTTTTTCCTTTCATTTCCAGGGGGTTGCACGCGGTCCGTTGGGGCGTCTCCTCCGTCGGGGCCATGGCGCGGCGCCCTGCTGCGGCCGAGGTAGTTCGCGTGAGCGCGCGACTTTCTGCCGCCGGTAGCGAAAAGTAATCCCATGCTCGAAAAGGTTGCGGGCGGGGCCGACGGGCCGGACGTGTCACGGCCCGGCATGTCACGTGCGCTCAACGCGGATTTTCACGTTCTGGACGACACCGGGCTGCTGTTCGACGAGGCGCGGCAACGTCTCTATGTCCTGGACCGGACCGCGGCGTTCGTCTGGTGCCAGCTCGCCGACGGCCTGCGGCCTGACGAAGCGGCCGTACGGCTGGCGGCGGCGACGTCGCTGTCGACCGAAACGTGCATGTCGCTGGTTGACGCGGCGATCCGGGCGTGGCGCGCGCACGGGCTGCTCGACGTCGCCCCGGCCGCGATGCGCACGGGGACGGCCGGCGTTTCCGTTACCGACCGCATGCCGCCGGGCGCCGGGCCGCGGCCGGCGCTCGCGCGGCCGCGCCGTGGCCGTCCGCAGTTCTACGTCGCGGGACTGGATGTCCTCATTCGCTGTCCGGCGCCTCACGTGGCCCGGCGGGTCCGCCCGGTGTTCGCGCATCTTCCAGCGGCAATGGCTGCTGAACCCGGCGTCGTCATCGACGTGCGCCGCGGCCCGCGCGGCTACGTGATTGCTTGCGACGGCGTTCCGGTCGCGGACGCGGCGCACGTCGCGGAGATCGCGCCTGCGGTCAAGGCGGCGCTGGTCCAGGCGATCCTGGCGCGTGCGGACTTTCGGCTGGCCGTCCACGCGGCGGCAATCGCGGCGGACGGTCGCGTATTGCTGATTCCGGGCCCGGCAGGTGCCGGCAAGACGACACTGGCGGCTGCACTGATGGCCGGCGGATTCACGCTTCTTGGCGATGACACGGTCGTGCTGGAGGCGGGCGATCTGCGGGTCCGTCCGTTGCCCTTCGCGCCGGCCGTCAAGTCCGGGGCCTGGGAGCTGCTCGCACCGTATTTTCCGGACATTCTGGATTTGCCGATCGACGTCCGGCCGGATCGCCGGCAGGTGCGCTATCTGCGGCCGGCGCGGATCGCCACCGAGGCGCAGCCGGCACAGTGGATCGTGTTTCCGCGAGCCAAGCGACATGGGCGCACCAGCCTGGAACCGCTCTCGCGCGTCGAGGCGCTGCGTCGCCTTCTGACGATGTGCTATGCGCCGGCGCGCCGCCTCGGCGCCGCGGACGTCCGGCAGCTCGTCACCTGGCTCGCCGGCCTCGAGTGCTACGAACTCGATGCCTCGCATCTCGGAACGGCCGTCCGTCTGCTGAGGCAGATCTGCCGATGAGTTCCGTTGCCTTGTATCGGCTGCTGGGCCGATGCCTGATCGCCGTACCGGGCGCGCCGCCGGCACTCGTCATACAAGGCGGACTGCCGTGGACGGCGCTTATCGCCGCCGCGAACGATGCGCTCGTGACGCCGGCCCTTCATGCCCCGCTGCGGCGGTGTGAGGCCGTGCCCGAGGATGTGCGCGCCTATCTCGGCGAGCTCCACGCGCGCAACGTCCGGCGCAATCTTCGCCTCAGGCAGCAGGCGGCGGAACTCATCGCGGCGCTCAACCGGCGGGGCATAACGCCGCTTCTTCTCAAAGGCGCGGCGACGCTGTTCGAAGACGGGAATCCGTTTGTGAACGGGCGGATGATCGCCGACCTCGACATCGTCGTCGAACGCGACCGGCTCGGCGATGCCGTGGCGGTGTTGGCAGCACTCGGTTATACCCGCCTGCCGGTCGCCGTCGCGCCGCATGGCGCAGGCGACTTCGTACGCCCGGGTCAGCCGGGTGCCATCGATCTTCATGTCGAATTGCTGACGGTGCCGCAACTGCTGGCGTTGGAAACGGCACTGACGCGGAGCCTCATCCGCGAGGCGGACGGCATCCGGTTCCGCGTGCTCGATCCTACCGACCGCGTCCTTCATCTCCTGCTGCATGACCTCGTGCAGGATTACGGCTATTACGACGGGCGGCTGAATCTTCGACATCTCTACGACGTGGCGACCTTGATGCGTCGCGACGTCGCGGTCGACTGGTCCGCTTTGCGCCGGCACCTGGCGGCATTCCGCTTGGAGGCCGGAATAGACTTCTGGTTGTGTGCGATCGAGATGCTCTTCGGCATCGCACCACCCGATCGTCTACCATTCCGGCTGCGAACCCGTCTTCTCGTGCGATGGGCGTTGCTCCAGTTGCGGTATCGGCCGCTCGTGCGGCCCGGCCAGATCCTCGGCAATCTTCGGCGCAGCCTTGCCTGGTATCGTTTGCCGGAGCGGGACAAGGGATTACCCCGGGTTCGCCGCATTGCGGCCTATTTGCGCACTTATCGGGCGCGGACGGTCAGCCGCGTTCTACACATTCTTTTCTACCGACGCTCCTAAAGTCCGGCTTCCTCGTTTGCACCCGCATACCGATAATTTCGGCACGGGGCCACAACGGTGACGAGAGACGAACAATGACGGCATCGACGACGGATCAGCGGACTGCGCGCGATGCGGACCAGGCGCGACGTGAGTTCCTGAAACGCTGCGGGAAGTTCGCGGTGGTGACGCCGCCGGCGGTTTCCTTCCTGCTGTCGACCACGCTGGATTCGCCCGCCGCGGCAGCGTCCGGCGGCATCGGTCGTGGCGGCGGCGGCGGTGGCGATAGCTGCGACCTGTTCTGCCAGATCGGACGGGCTTTGGGCCTCAACGGCTGACGTCGGTCCTCGACCTGTTCGCCTAATGCGGGGCATGCCGGTCGAGGAGATCGGCCGGCAGTTCCATCAGCCGGGGACCGTCGGTCCAGAGCAGGCAGCAGCGGATCTGCCGATCCGGATAGATGGTCCGCAGGGCGGCGCGGTATGCCGCCATCTGCGCAAGATAGACCCTGGGCACGCTGTCGGGATCGCGCGGCACCGGCCGGTTGGTCTTGTAGTCGAGCACGAACACGGCATCGCGCGCGACGACGATGCGGTCGATCTGCCCCGACAGCACGCGGCTGCCGATCCGTCCCACGATCGGAGATTCGGCAACGCCGTCCCCGGCGAAGAAATCGGCGAACTCCGGATGGTCGAGGACGGCCAGCGTCTCGCGGACGAGCTCATCCTGCGCGTCAGGCGTAAGCCCGTGCGCCGGCCGCGCCAGGAAGCGCCGTGCCGCCGCCTCGCGTTCGCGTCGCGGCAGTTCCGGCAGCATCTGGAGCAGGCGGTGGATCAGGCGCCCGCGCTTGAACCGTGCGGCGTCATCGCCATCGAGCGGCGAGCGCACCGACGGCTCGATATCGGGTCGCGACGGCATCAGCGGGCGCGGCGGAATCGGGTCTTCGGGCGGAAGCTGGTCGCACCAGCCGGGCAGGCCTGAAATCAGGGTATCGATGTTCTGCGGCAGCGAGTCGCGCTCGGGCGGACTTTCCTGACGCAGGTGAAGACGAATCGCCGTCTCGTTCCAGGGCAGCTCGACCTCGACGGCCCGCGGATCGTTTTCGATCGCCGGCGCGATCAGGTCGTACCAGCAGCCGTTCGGCCGTGTCGGTCCCTGCCAGCCGCAGATGTAGAGGCGGTCGCGCGCCCGGGTCGCGGCGACGTAGAGCAGCCTGCGGTATTCGCGCTCGCGCGCGCGGCGGCCGCCGTCCCGCGCCGCGGCGCAGGCGCTGGTGTCGTTGCCGCTCCGGATCGGCCAGAGCGGGAGCGGGTCCCGACCCTCGGTCCAAAGAATGCGCGGATCGTTCCGGCCGTCGGGCACGCCGCACGTGTCCGGCAGGAACACGATATTGGCTTCGAGGCCCTTGGCGCCATGCACGGTCATGACGCGCACCTCGTCGCGGTTCTGCTCCGTGTCGCGCTTGATTTCGGCAGCTCCCGCCTCGAACCAGCTCAGGAATCCCTGCAGGGTCGGCGGGCTCTGCCGCTCATAGGCGAGTGCCTGGGCAAGGAACTCGTCGATGGCGTCGATGGCCTCGTGGCCGAGCCGGGCGACGATGCGCTTGCGGCCGCAATCGACGCTCAGGAGGCCGGCGAAGAACTCGAACGGTGGAACGTAGTCGGCCAGATCGAGCACGGCCGACAGCTCGTCCACCGCGCGCCGCCAGTGCAGGCGTTCGTCCGCGCGCGCGCACAACTCCGCCCATAACCGGCCCCGGCGCCGGTGGCACAGCGCGAACAGGTCGTCGTCGTCGAAGTTGAACAACGGGCCTTTGAGGACGGTCGCAAGGTTCAGGTCATCCTCGGGCAGCAGGGCAAATTTCGCGATCGCGATCAGATCCATGACCGCGAGCTGTTCGGCCAGGATCATGCGGTCCGCGCCGGCAACCGGCACATTGGCTGTTTTCAGCGCGCGGACTATCTCGTCGAAGAAGGCGTCGCGTTTGCGTACGAGGATCAGGATGTCGCCGGGCCGGATCGGCCGGCCGCGGGACTCGAGGATCTCGCCGCGGTCGAGCCAGCCGCGGATCGTCGTGGCGATGCGGCGGGCGAGCAGGACGGGCGGGCTCGACGCGCCGACATAGTCGAGCGGGACATCCCAGGGATCGCCGGCCTCGTTCTCGGGCGGGACCACCGGCTTCCACAATTCGACCATGCCGCCGGCGCCCTTGCGGTGGGGAATGTGCCGGATTTCGGCCTCATCCATGCCGACGCCGTCGCGGGCTTCGGCGCGGCTGAAGATCGTGTCGACGGCACCGAGCACCGCCGCGCACGAGCGGAACGAGATCTTGAGGTCGACGGAGCGAAACACCTGGCCGGCATCCCGGACGCGTGCCGCGAAGTGCGCGCGCATCTGCGAGACCGCCTCGGGATCGGCGCCCTGGAAGCTGAAGATCGACTGTTTGCCGTCGCCGACGGCGAAGATCGTCCGTTGCCGTTCGCGCGCACCGCGGCCGGCGAAGAACTCTTCGCTCAGCGCGGCGATGACGTCCCACTGCTCGGGGCTGGTGTCCTGCGCCTCGTCGACGAGGATGTGGTCGATGCCGCCGTCGAGCTTGAACAGGACCCACGCCGCCTGGCCGCTGCGGCGCAGCAGCGCGCTGGTCCGCAGAATGAGGTCGTCGTAGTCGAGGATCGCCCGCGCCGCCTTTTCCTCCTCGTAGATGTCAAGCAGCGCCTTGCCCAGTCGCAGCAGCGCCGCGGTGCCCTGTGCCACGGTGACGGCCTTCAGCCGCTCGCAGAACCGGGCGACGCGCGCCTGTTCCTTTTGCAGGATCGCGAGCGCCGCGTCGTCGCTCTTCTGCGCCTTTTGCGTGATCAGGGTTGCCCGCGGCTGTCCGTCCTTGGTGAGAAAGATCCCGGCCCACTCGGTCTCGATGCGCGCCTCCCGATCGGCCGCGTCGAGCCATGCGCGTATCGCCGTTGCTCGTTTTGCGTCGGCGGCACTGCCGGTGTCGAGCGCCGCTGCGGCACGCCGCAGGTCGTCTTCGGATGTCTCTGCGACGAAGGCGGCACGAAGCGGCTCCGGCGCATCTGTTTCCGCGACGCCCAGATGGCGCCGGACCGATGCCACGAGGTTCTCGACGTCCTCGCCGTGGTTCGCGAGCAGGCGCCGCAGCTTGCGCCGCTCGGCGACCAGCTCGGTAATGACCTCCTGAAAGCCGATTTCCTCGATCTCGCCGACGACGAAGGCAAGCGCCGGGCCGAGTCTTTCGTCCCCGGGGGCCGTCGCCAGCAGCCGTTCGCGCGCATCCTCGATGAGTTGCGTCGCGGTTGCATCGTCCGCCACGCCGAAATGCGGCGGTACGTCCGCCTCCAGCGGAAACCGCTTCAGCAGGGACTCGCAGAACGAATGGATGGTCTGTATCCGCAGCCGGCCGGCGCAGTCGAGCGTCCGCGCGAAGAGCTGGCGCGCCAGCCGCATCTCGTCGCCGGTTGCGCCGCGGCCGAGCAGGGTGCGCAGCTCGGCGGCAAGCTCCGCATCCGGCAGCACCGACCATGTGCCGAGGCGCTTGTGCAGCCGGTTCGCCATCTCCGCCGCTGCGGCCTTGGTGAAGGTGAGGCAGAGGATCGCGTTCGGCCGCGTGCCGCTCAGCAGCAGCCGCAGCACGCGGTCGGTCAGCACGCGCGTCTTGCCTGAGCCGGCATTGGCCATCACCCAGACCGACGCGACCGGATCGGAGGCGCGCCGCTGATCCTCGATGCCCGCCGGTTCTTCCAGGACGTTCGTCATGCCCCGTCCATTCCGTTGCCCGACCATTCCTTCACGCGGGCAAGATGGTCATAGTCGCCGGGCCGGCTGATCCATTGCGGGCGCGGCCGCGACAGATATGCCGTCTCGGGAAGATTGAACTGGACGATGCGGCGCTTGAGGCCTTCGATCGCTTCCGCCGCCAGCATTTCGGGCGTGAGCGCCGTCCCGTCGCGGCTCGGCTCCAACCGCTTGTATTCGCCGGCGGGCGCGCCGCCGCTCAGGCGCATATACGTCAGCTCCGCGATCCTCGTCGCCTTGACGCCCTCGAAACCGCGATTCAGCGCGATCGCGGCCTCGAGCGACAATTGCGGGCTCAGGCCGCTCGCGACCTGTTTGGCGGACGGCGGCTGGCCGGTCTTGTAGTCGATGATGATGAGCCCGCCGTCGGGGCCGACATCGATGCGGTCCGCCTTGCAGCGAAGGGTGAACGGACCCGTCGGCGTGTCGATCTGCAACGTGCCGGCGATTTCGGTCGCCACCGGTCGTACGCCATTCGCCCGGCGCTCGCGCTCGAGCTCGATGAACCAGGCCGCAACGCGGCGGAACCGGGGCCACCAGAAGGCCCGCACCGCGGGACGGTCCATATAGGGCCGGAACGCCTCTTCCCCGTAGGTCAGCAGACGCTGCAGCGCGTCCTCGGGCAGCGGCCCGGGATGGTCGCGCACGAACATGTCGAGCGCCTGATGGATCATCAGGCCGCGATCGAGCGCGCCGGGATCGGCGTCGATCGGATCCAGCGGCTGCAGGCCGAGGACATGTCGCGCATAAATCGCGTAAGGGTCGCGTATCCACGTCTCGATCTGCGTCACCGACAGCTCGCGCGGACGCGACACGACGGGCGGGCGGGGGCGGGGCGGCGGCACCGGCCTGACCGTGTCCGGATGATCGAGGCGCCGGTGCCATTCGACGTACCCGTTCGCCAGCGTTCTCGTCCAACGCGGGTCGCCGTTCAACAACACGTCCAGACGCAACAGCCAGCGCGACGGCAGCGTCGGCGCGCCGTCGACCTTGCTGGCGCGCGTCAGCACGACGAAGGGCGCGCACGCGGCCTGCGCGAAGTCGTGCGCCGTGAGGCCGAGCCGCCGCTCCGGCGACGGCAGGCCGAGTGCCGCACGCATCGGCCGCGACAGCCACGGGTCCTCCTTGGCGTCCGGCGGCCATGTGCCTTCGTTGAGGCCGCCCAGGATCAGCACGTCGGCGTGCTGCAGCCGCGCCTCGAGCAGTCCCCAGATGAACAGGCGCGGGTGCCGGTTGAATTTCGGCCGGACCGCCCGCCCGGACATCAGTGCGTCGAGCAGGCTCAGCCAGTAGCGGCCGGAGATGCCGTCGAGCAGTGGTGCGGCAAGCCGCAGATCGCCGACGAAGTTGGCGAGCGCCTCGCCGGCGTCGCCGGCCCAGAGCCCCGGCTCGCCCGTCTCGGTCGTCGTCAGCCACTCGGCGAAGCGCACATGGGCCGTAAGAAGGTCGGCTGTCGGCGTATTCTGGGCCGACATCTGCCGTTCGAGCGGTGCGGCGGCAAGCGCGATCTCCTCGATCCACGCCAGCAGGTCGTCCGCGTGCTTGCTGTCGGCGACGGCTTTGACCAGGCCCTTGAAGCCCGGCGCGGGACGCGGGCCGCGCAGGACGTAACGTTCGAGAGAGCGTACGCGGCGGACGAAGTCGTCGCGCGGCTTGCCGCCGGCGGCGAGCGGATGTTTCAGCAGCGCGAGCAGAGAGCCCGGCGCTGCGTCGTCCGCGACGACCTGCGCCACCAGTTGGAAAAAGATGCCGGCAGGGGTGCGGGCAAGCGGAATGCCGGCGGAGTCGTCGACGATGACCTTCCATCGCGCCAGCTCCGCGACGACGCGCCGGGCCAGGTTGCGATCGGGCGTGATCAGGGCGGCGGTCCGGCCCGGCGTTTCGATCGTCTCGCGCATCAGTAGGGCGATGGCGCCGGCCTCTTCCTGCGGCGAGGCCGCCTCGATGCGCCGCAGGCCCGTGAACGCCTCGTCGGGCGGCGGTGGCAGCGTGCGCCATCCATCGGTCGTGCTGGCCGGCCGCAGGGCGTTGGCGATCAGGACTGCCCGCGCGCGCCGCGCGGGATCCTCCGTCCCCGGCCATGGCCGCACCTCGTCGCGTTTGGCGCCGATCGAATCGAGCAGCCGCGCGAGCCCGTGCTGCGGATGTGTCGGGTCGTCGAAGCATTCGCGCCAGCAGGCCTCGTCCATGTCGAGGTCGAGTCCCGGCAGGATCAGCTTGCCGGTCGGCAGCCGTGCGACGAGCGCGAGCAGCTCCGCCGTTGCCGGGATGCTGCCGGTCGAACCGGCGGCATAGACCAGATCGGCCGGCGGTGTGTGTCCCCACCGGCGCGCGAGCCGCCGGATCATGCGGATACGGCGCTCGGCCGGATCCATCTGCTGGCGTTCGGCGAGAATTCGCGGCCAGTGCTCGCGGATGATCCGCAGGAAATCGAGCGTGAGCTGCCAGTGGCCGGCAAGTTCGGCCGGTACGAGGTCGTCCAGGCGATCGAGCGAGACTTCGTCGATCTGAACCTCGTCCAGGAATGCGGCGAGTGCCTCGGCGAGCCGGGCGGCGACGCCGGGATTGCGGTCGACGTCGGCGCGGTTGAGGATCAGCCGCGTCAGCAGGAGCTGCCTTTCGAGCCCGTCGATTGCCGGCGGCAGGTCCAGCGCGTCGGCCTCGTCGCCGGTCGTGAAAAACTCGTCGTCGTCGATGTCGCCGAGCGGCTGCAATCGCGGCAGCAGCAGCGGCTCGCCGTCGGTCAGGCGCAGAAAGGCCTCGCGCAGGCTGCGGCAGGCGCGCCGGGTCGGCAGCAGCACCGTGGCACGGGCAAGCGCAATCTTGTCGCCGCCCGCATCCTCCCAGATTCCCCGGGCCAGCGTGTCGAGGAACGGCCAGCCCGCCGGAATGTTGTAGATGCGCGGCCGATGGCGCAGGGCGCGATGCCCCGTGTCCGTTACGGCATCAGTCATCTGGCGCTGTTTGGCGCACGCTTCACATAGCCCAGCTCGACCTCCGTCTCCGCGACGCTCTCGGGCGTTCCCACATGGAACCAGAGTCCATCATGCGCGATGCCGAAAAGGCGTCCGCGCGACTCGGCACGGTCGTAGATCAAGTTTAGCGAGAACGCGCCGGAAGGGGCATCCTTCAACGCGCGCGGATGGATGATCTGGACGCCCGAGAACACGAACGGGGCGACCTCATGGCTCTTTCGTCGCCTCACCCGGCCGAGCTGATCCATGAGGAAGTCGCCCATGCCCTCGTAGCCGCGCGCGCCGACGGACCGCTGCAGCAGCAGCAGCACGTCCATGTCGGCATCGCGCCATGCTCGCGCGAGTCGGGTCAGCGCCGGAGTCGCCCCATCCAGCCACAGATTGTCCGAATTCGCGACGAAGAAGGGGTGAGGTCCCAACAGCGGCAAGGCCCGTACCACACCCCCGCCGGTCTCGAGCAGCTCGGGCTCCGCCGAGATGCGGATGTCGATGTCCGTGCGCCCGCGCAGATGCGCCTCGAGCTTGTCGCGATGGTAATGCACGTTGACGACGACCTGTTCGACTCCGGCCGCGGCGAAGCGGTCGAGGACGTGGTCGATCAGCGGTTTGCCCGCAACCGGTATCAGCGGCTTTGGCATGGTGTCGGTCAGCGGCCGCATGCGCGTGCCCAGACCCGCGGCCAGCACCATGGCGCGTGATGGCATCTGGTCTGTCGTCATGAGGATGTCTTCAAGTCAGGAATGATTCGTCGCTCGCGTGGCAGATACGCATCGAACCATTCGCGCACCGGCCGAAGCGCCGGATGCGCGAAGTCGCCTTCGAGCAGCCGCCAGACGCGCGGGATCATCGACAGGTAGCGGGGCTTGCCGTCCCGCACCATCAGCCGCGTGAACACGCCGACGATCCGGGTGTTCCGCTGCGCGCCGATGGCGGCGTAGGCGCGCGCGAAGCCCGCGCGGTCGAGGTCGGGGAACGCGGCGAAATAGCGTTCCTTCATCGCTGCGACCAGGTCCGGCGGCACGTCGCGGCGGACGTCTTCGAGCAGCGAAACGAGGTCGAAGGCGACCGGCGCGATGACCGCATCCTGAAAGTCGAGCAGTCCGCAGGCTGCGACGCCGCTGCGCCCGGCCAGCAGCATCAGGTTATCGACGTGGAAGTCGAACAGCGCAATGCTCTCGGGCGCCGACCAGATCGCCGGAAGCGCCTCGTTCCACGCGGCCGCATAGGATTTGCGTGTCGCCTCGTCCGCCGGTCGGCCCATGACGGCCGGCCAATACCAGTCGAGCAGCAGGTTGACCTCGCGCAGGGCCCGGGCCGCATCGAAGCGGGGGATGTCGGCTGCGCCGTCGACCGCGAAGCGGCGATGCAGGTCGATCAGCAGATCGACGGCGAGGCCGTAGAGCTCGAACTCGTCGGCGCCGTCGGCGAGCTTGCGCGTATAGGTATCGTCGCCCAGGTCCTCCAGCAGCAGGAAGCCGCGATCGATGTCGGCCTCGAAAACCCGGGGGACGCTCAGGCCCAGTTTGGCGAGATGCCGTGCGACCGTCAGGAACGGGCGGACATCCTCTTTCGGCGGCGGCGCGTCCATCAGCACGGCGCGCCGCGCGCCGTCGCTCAGCCTATAGTACTTCCGGAACGAGGCGTCGCCGGCGAGCATCCGCCGCTCGGCCTGCGCCCAGCCGACCGCGCGGAGAAAATCGAGGATCTGCGGTTCGCGGCCGCCGACGATGCTAGACATGCTGCGAAAGGCCTTCGAGACGGTGGGGCCATGTACCGTGGGCGGCGAGGCGTACGCGCCGCGCGGTCGGTACCGGGCCGATGCTGATTTCGAGGTCGAGCCGTGCCGTCGGCAGGTGCGGCCCCAGCCGATCCGGCCATTCGATCAGGGAGATCGCGTTTGTGAACGCCTCTTCGATGCCGAGTTCCCAGGCATCCTCCGGATGGGCCAGCCGATAAAGGTCGAAATGCCAGACCTCCGCTTGGGGAAGTTCGTAGACCTGCACCAGGGTAAAGGTCGGGCTTGGTACTTCCGTGACGGCGGATCCGCCCGGACGGGCCCTGATGAAGGCGCGCGCGAACGTGGTCTTGCCGACCCCGAGCGTGCCCCAGAGCGCCAGCACGTCGCCGGCATGCGCCCGCGAGGCCAGGGCCCCGGCAAGACGCTCCATCGCAGCAAGATCGGGAATGGCAAGGTCGAGCGAAGCGGCAGCGGACTCGATCATGTCCGCGTGTTTGTATCCGGCCCTCGCCAGTGCCGCAACCGGCCCGATGTTGCCCGGGGTATTGCGGGTACAGCTTGGCAAGGGTTGATCCGGTCGTGCGCGCGCAGCATGTTATGCCTCGCGCCTGTCCATTGAGTCGCCCAGTTCTGGAGTTTGCATGTCATTCGTTCCTCGCAGCGACGTCGCGATCATCGGGGCCGGTCCGGTCGGCCTGTTCGCCGTGTTCGAGTGCGGAATGCTCAAGATGAGCTGTCAGGTCGTCGATGCGCTCGACGTCGTCGGGGGGCAGTGCGCCGCTCTCTATCCGGAAAAGCCCATCTACGACATTCCCGGCCACCCGCGGATCGGCGCGATGGAACTCATCGACCGCCTGGTCGAGCAGGCCGCGCCGTTCAAGCCGGTGTACCATCTGAACCAGCGGGTCGAGGCGCTCGTGCGCGAAGGCGACGACTGGGAGCTGACGACGTCGTCGGGCGCCAGGCTCAGGGCGCGCGCGATCATCGTCGCGGCCGGCGTGGGGGCATTCGGGCCCAACCGTCCGCCGCTTGCGGGGATCGAGGCCTTCGAGGGCAAGAGCGTCTTCTATCTCGTCAAGCGTCGGGAGGATTTCCGGGGCAAGCGCGTCGTCATCGCGGGCGGCGGCGACTCGGCCGTGGACTGGGCGCTGTCCCTGGTCGACGTCGCGGAACGGATCATGGTCGTGCATCGCCGCGACAAGTTCCGCGCGGCGCCCGACAGCGCGGCAAAGCTCAAGGAACTGGCCGCGAGCGGACGCCTCGACCTCGTCGTGCCCTATCAGCTCGAGGCGCTCGAGGGCAGCGACGGCAGACTTTCGGCCGTCATCGTCAAGGATCTCAATGGCGGCATCAAGTCGCTGCCGGCCGATGTCCTGCTCCCGTTCTTCGGTCTTGCCATGAACCTGGGACCGATCGCGAGTTGGGGACTCAATCTCGAGCGCAACCACATCAAGGTGGATCCGGCGAGCTGTGCAACCTCCGCGCCGGGGATCTTCGCGATCGGCGATATCGCCGCGTATCCGGGAAAGCTCAAGCTCATCCTGAGCGGCTTTGCCGAGGCCGCGGCCGCCGCCCACGCGATCTATCCGCTGGTCCATCCGGGCGAGGCGTTGCACTTCGAGTATTCGACGACCAAGGGCGTGCCGCGGCTGGCCGCGTCCTGACGCCGGACCGCCGCCGTCTCCTCATCCGCTCGTCCTCATTCCTGTGGAGGCGGCAATGGCCGTCGCTTCGAGGCGGTCGAGGTCCGGGTGGGGGATCGGACGACGATCGTGATTGCGCATCGCCGCGCGACGGTGCGGCGCGTCGGCGCCGTCCGAATGCCGCTACCCGGCCGCTTGCGCGTTGAGGGGGAGCGCGCAGGTCACCGTCGTGCCTCGATTCGGCACCGACTGCATCGTCACGTGGCCGCCGTGCAGCTCGACGATGCGCTTGACCAGCGACAGACCCAGGCCGGCGCCGGCACGGCGGGCCTGCGCGGGGCGTCCGCGCTCGAATTCCTTGAATACCCGCTCCTGGTCCTCGGCGGCGATTCCGATCCCGGTGTCCGACACCGAAAGGAGGGCATGGCCGTTTTCGATCCTGCCCCTGATCTCGATCGAACCGCCGGGCGGGGTGAACTTGATGGCGTTGGACACGAGGTTGCAGAGCGCCTGCTTGAGCCGGCGCTCGTCGATCTCGATCCTGTCGAGGTCCGGCGGACATTCCACCGTGAGCCGCAAGTTCTGCGAGCGCGCCCATTCCTGCATGATTCCCGCGACGGTCTCGAGCAAGCCCCTGGGGTCGACGGGCTCGCGCTCGAGCGTCATGCGGCCGGCCTCGATCGAGGCGAGGTCGAGGATGTCGTTGATGATGGTGAGCAGGCGCTCGGACGACCCGATGATGCCGCGGCAGTATTCGAGCTGGCGCGGGTTGAGCTGGCCGAAATACTGGTTGGCCAGGATCTCCGCGAAGCCGATGATGGTGTTGAGCGGCGTGCGCAGTTCATACGAGACGTTGGAGATGAATTCCGACTTCAGGCGGTCGGCCGTTTCCAGCGCCTCGGCCCGCTCGCGCAACGCGCGCTCGACGCGGGTCGAATCGGTCACGTCGATGTAGGACAGCAGTACCGCGCCGTCAGGCAGCGGCACGCAGGCGTATTCGAGAATCGAGCCGTCGGTCCGGGTCAGCCGGCCTGTCCGCGTCCGGCGGTCGGTCAGCCGCGAGATGATGCGTTCCTTGTAGGCAAGCCAGTCGTCGCCGTAATTGAAGAAGTCCTTCGTGCGCTCGACGATGTCCGACACGTGCGGCTCGGACGACAGCGTCTCGGGCGACAGCCGCCACATGCGGGCATAGGCGGGGTTGTGCAGTTTCAGCCGGCCGTCGCCGCCGATCACCGCCACGCCTTCATAGAGGTTGTCCAGCGTCTCGCGCTGGACGGCGATCAGGGTGTTGTACGACCGCTCCAGAACGAGGCTGTCGGTGACGTCCTCGTAGGTGACGAGCAGGCCGCCGAGCGGATGCGGCGTCGTCCGGCTTCGCAGCGTCGTGCCGTCAGGGATGTAGATCAGTTCCTCGAGCGGCTCGAGCAGCGTCGTGAAGAGCCGCAGGCGCTGCTGCTTGAAGGCGCGGAAATCCGCATACTCGGGCAGCCGGCGCCGCTCGCGCAGGCGCTCGAGCACGGCACCGAACTCGGGCGCGGTCCTGAGCCACGCCTCGTCGAGTTTCCACAGCTTGGCGAAGGCCGTATTGAAGAACTTGAGGCGCGTATCCGCGCCGTAGATCGCGATGGCCGTGGCGAGATTCTCCAGGACCTCTCCGTGCGCCGCGACGACGCGCTTCAGTTCCGCCTCGATCTCTTCGCGCTCGGTCATGTCGAGCGCGATGCCGATCGTCCCGCCATCGGGAAGCGCCGCCTCGGTGAACTCCATCAGCCGCCGCGTCCCGGCGATGACGACATGATGCGATTCGCTCTGCGGCGTTCGCGCGGCGCGTGCGAGTGCGGCAAGCGCGCGTCCCTGTTCGGCGAGCGAGGCGCCGCCCAGGATCCGGCCCTCGGCGATGACCCGCTCGCGGTCGGAGTCGACGGCCCGGGCATAGGCCGTATTGCAGTCGACGAGTTGAAGCTGCGCATCCCGACGCCAGATCGGGACGGGAATTGCTTCGATGGCGTCGGCCAGCCGGCCGAGCATGTCGCGCAGCGCCCCCAGCTCGGCTTCGAGCTGATTCTTGCTGGCGGTCAGGCTGGCGATCTGCTGTTCGAGACGGGCGCGTTCCTCGGCCGCCGCTTCGGCCGCGCGGTGCGTGGCGTCCCTCATACGCGCCACTTGTCGGCGATTCCATGCCAGGGCTGTGCCCGCGACGATGCCCCCCAGCAGCGCCAAAGACCAAGCGACCAAATCGCCGGTCATGTGTTCGATCGACTCTTCATTCGCGTCAATTGAATCGCCCGCACGGACTCGGCACGGGGCTTGAGTCCCCGCGCATGTTTATAGGCGCAATCACGACCGCCAAACAAGATCGGCCGGCGCTGTCGCCGGCCGACATGCGAACCGAGCCGTGCCGGTTCGGGCGTTTCAGTAACGATAGGCCTCGGACTTGAACGGGCCGCTCTGATCGACACCGATGTAGCGGGCCTGCTCGGGCGTAAGCTTGGTGAGCTTGGCCCCGACCTTTGCCAGGTGCAGCGCCGCGACCTTCTCGTCGAGCTTCTTGGGCAGCGTATAGACCTTCTTCTCGTACTTGCCCGGATTCGTCCACAGCTCGATCTGCGCCAGCACCTGGTTGGTGAACGAGGCGCTCATCACGAAGCTTGGATGGCCGGTGGCGCAGCCAAGGTTAACGAGGCGGCCCTTGGCGAGGACGATCAGGCGCTTGCCGTCCGGGAACTCGACCTCGTCGACCTGCGGCTTGACTTCGTGCCACTTGAAGTTCTTGAGCGCGCCGATCTGGATCTCGCTGTCGAAGTGGCCGATGTTGCAGACGATGGCGCGGTCCTTCATGCGGCGCATGTGATCCAGCGTGATCACGTCGATGTTGCCGGTCGCGGTGACGAAGATGTCGGCGATCGGTGCCGCTTCCTCCATGGTCACGACCTGATAGCCTTCCATCGCCGCCTGCAGCGCGCAGATCGGGTCGATCTCGGTGACCATGACGCGGGCCCCGGCGTTGCGCAGGCTGGCCGCCGATCCCTTGCCGACGTCGCCGAAACCGCACACGACGGCGACCTTGCCGGCCATCATCACGTCCGTCGCCCGACGGATGCCGTCGACGAGGCTTTCGCGGCAGCCGTACAGGTTGTCGAATTTGGACTTGGTCACGGAGTCGTTGACGTTGATGGCGGGGATCAGCAGCTTGCCCGCCCGCTCCATCTCGTAGAGCCGGTGCACGCCGGTCGTCGTCTCCTCCGACACGCCGCGGACATCCTTCAGGAGGTCCGGATACTTGTCGTGCATGATCTTGGTCAGATCACCGCCGTCGTCGAGCAGCATGTTCGGCGTCCAGCCGTTGGGGCCGTGGATCGTCTGCTCGATGCACCACTCGTACTCTTCCTCGGTCTCGCCCTTCCAGGCGAATACCGGCACGCCCGCGGCGGCAATGGCGGCCGCGGCGTGATCCTGGGTCGAGAAGATGTTGCACGAGCTCCAGCGGACGTCGGCGCCCAGGTGGCGGAGGGTCTCGATCAGCACCGCCGTCTGGATGGTCATGTGCAGGCAGCCGGCGATACGGGCGCCCTTGAGCGGTTTCTGCTTGCCGAATTCCTCCCGGACGGCCATCAGACCCGGCATTTCGGTCTCGGCGATCGCGATTTCGCGCCGTCCCCAGTCGGCAAGCTTGATGTCGGCAACCTTGTAGTCGCTCTTGGCGGCCATACTTTGCTCCTGATGACGCGGGGGATTCCGGTGGACAGGGGCGGCGTATACCAGCCGCCCTGGGGGCCTTCAACGGGTTTTTGAGTGACCGCCCTCACACTTCCGGACCGTTTTTTGTCGCCCCAAAGGCAGCGCCGGGACGTCCGCCGCCGGGCCGCCCGGAACGGGGCCGGCAGCTGTCGCGCATGTCCGTCCCGGTCAGCGCAGCGTCAGCAGGACCAGAATCAGGACTCCGATGGCGATCCGGTACCAGGCGAAGGGCACGAAGCCGTGCCGCGCGATGAAGGCGATCACGCCGCGCACGACGACGAGCGCGGCGAGAAAGGCGGCGAAGAAGCCGACGACGATGATGGCGATGCCATCGACGGTGAGCGCCGACCAGTTCTTGTAGATGTCATAAGCCGTCGCACCGAGCATGGTCGGGATGGCGAGAAAGAACGAGAATTCGGTCGCCGTCTTGCGCTCGACGCGCAGCAGCACCGCGCCCATGATCGTCGCGCCCGAACGCGACACCCCGGGGATCATCGCCACCGTCTGGCACAAGCCGATTGCGAGCGCGAGCGGCATGGGAAACCTCTCGATCGCATGGTGGCGGCTTGCCGGCAGGCTGCGTTCGATCGCCAGGATGACCATGCCGCCCGCGATCAGCGCGGCCGACACCACCAGCGGGTCGAACAGGACGTTCTTGATATAGCCGTGCGCGAGCGCGCCGATGACCATGGTCGGAACGAAAGCCAGCAGGATATTGCGGAGGAAGCGGAAATCGTCGGGGGCGGACAGGGCGCCCGTGACGACGCCCAAAAGGCGCGCCCGATAGGCCCAGCACACGGCAAGAATGGCGCCGAGCTGGATCACGATCTCGAAGACCTTGCCCGGCGGTCCGCGAAAGCCGATCAGGTCGATGAGGAGGATCAGGTGACCCGTCGATGAAACGGGAACGAATTCGGTCAGTCCTTCAACGACGCCGAGAAAGGCGGCGCCAAACCAAGTAGCGATTTCCATCGAGCGGGAAGTATCTCCGGCGAGAGGCCGGGCGCATGATGCGCTGTCGCGCCACGATATTCAACGACCAGTGCGAACAGGCGCGGGCATTTCCATGCCAGACGTTTTGCGCAGCTGTTCATATTTCTGTCGTCCGGCCCGACAGCGCCCGCCGAACCGTCGGATCGGCCGTCGCCGTCGATCAGCCGGGCGCGGCCTCGATACGATCGATGCCGCGCCTTATCTTCTCCGCCTTCAGGTCGCGGTGCCGCCCACTGTCAGCCGGTCGATCAGCAGGGTCGGCTGGCCGACGCCGACTGGAACCCCCTGGCCCTCCTTGCCGCAGGTGCCGATGCCGGGGTCGAGCCGCATGTCGTTGCCGATCATCGTGACGCGCGTCAGCACATCGGGTCCGTTGCCGATCAGCATCGCACCCTTGACCGCCGGGCCGATCTTGCCGTCCTCGATCAGGTACGCCTCGGAGGCGGAGAACACGAACTTGCCGGAAGTAATGTCGACCTGACCGCCGCCGAAGTTCACGGCGTACAGCCCGCGCTTGACGCTGCGGATGATCTCCTCGGGCGTATGCGGGCCAGCAAGCATGTAGGTGTTGGTCATGCGCGGCATCGGATGATGCGCGAAGCTCTCGCGCCTGCCGTTGCCGGTCGGCCGCATGCCCATCAGGCGTGCGTTCTGCCGATCCTGCATGTAGCCGACGAGCTTGCCGTCCTCGATCAGGACGGTGCGCTCCGTCGGCGTGCCCTCGTCGTCGATCGTCAACGACCCGCGCCGGTCCGGAATGGTGCCGTCGTCGACCACCGTGACGCCGGGGCTGGCGATGCGCTGGCCAAGAAGGCCGGCGAAGGCCGACGTCTTCTTGCGGTTGAAATCGCCCTCGAGGCCGTGGCCGATCGCCTCGTGGAGCAGGATTCCCGGCCAGCCGGGGCCGAGCACGACCGGCATTTCGCCCGCGGGTGCGGGAACCGAGCTGAGATTGACCAGCGCCTGACGCAACGCTTCGTCGACCGCCCCGCGCCAGCTGGCCGGATCGACGATCTGCGCATAGGCGAAACGGCCGCCCGTGCCGAAGCTGCCGGTCTCCTGGCGGTCGCCGTCGCCGACGACGATCGAGACGTTGAGGCGCACCAGCGGCCGGATGTCGCCGAGCCGCCGCCCGTCGCCGCGGACGATCTGGACGGCCTGCCATTCGCCGGCGAGGCTGACCATGACCTGGCGCACGCGCGGGTCGCGGGCGCGCGCATAGGCGTCGATCTCCGCCAGCAGCTTGACCTTGTCCTCGAAGGGCATCAGCCCGAGCGGGTTGTCGGCGGCATAGAGCTGCCGGTTGGTTCCGATCGGGGGCTCCGCGGCCGTGCCGCTCTGTCCCGTTTTTACCGCGGCGACGGTATCGGCGGCGCGCCGGATGGCCGCTTCCGACAGCTCGGTCGAATGCGCATAGCCGGCCGACTCGCCGACGATCGCGCGAAGGCCGAAGCCCTGGGCGGTGTCGAAGGATGCGCTCTTCAGCTTGCCATCGTCATACGCGAGGCTTTCCGACTGGCGATATTCGAGGAACAGTTCGCCGTCGTCGGTGCCCGCGAGCGCGTCGCTGACGAGCCGCTCCACCCGGCTACGATCGAGCCCCGCTCGTTCGAAGAACAGCTCGTCAGTACGTGCCACGTCGGTCATCGGGAAAACCTTTGGCTTGGAGAACGCAGGCGGCCTCGAAGGCCGGGATCAACAGAACATAGGTCCTCGTCGGGCATTTTGCAGCGTGGTCCTCGCGGGGCCGGCCCGGGATCGGAATCGCGGGCGCACCGGGGATCGTGGGTCGTACCGACCCCGGGACACGTCACGCCACCGCCCGATGCGGCGCTTGCGGCATAACGTCGCACAGTCGAAAAGGTTCAACGTTTTCAACGGGAAAAGAGCTATTCAGGGCAACGCCCGCGGCGGTGCGACACCTTGGCGCTACCGGTTGTGACGGCTGCCGCAAATATGTAGTGTCGCGATCGATCTAGGCCGGGGCAGGGCGCTCTCCAGTTGCCCGCGCGGCCGTCGTGAACGGATCTTGGCCGTCAAGCAGTCTTAGGAAGACGAGACCAGACATGCATTGGATGAATCGTGCGGCCGCCCTCGCGGCCTTTGGGATGCTCGGCATTGCGGTCATGGCCATTGCGGCTCCGGCGTTCGCCGCCGCGCCCGAGCCGTGGCAGTTGGGGATGCAGGCGCCCGCGTCGCCGGTCAAGGAGCGGATCGAGGGGCTGCACGACATGCTGCTCGTGATCATCACCCTGATCACGTTGTTCGTGCTGGTGTTGCTGGTCTACACGATCTGGCGCTTCCGCGCTTCGCGCAATCCGGTGCCGACGCGCACCGCCCACAACACGCTGCTCGAGGTCGCCTGGACGGTCATCCCCGTGCTGATCCTCGTCATCATCGCGATCCCGTCGTTCAAGCTGCTCTACTTCCAGGACCGCGCGCCGAATGCCGAGATGACCATCAAGGTGGTCGGGCATCAGTGGTATTGGTCCTACGAGTATCCGGACCACGGCGATCTCAAATTCGACAGCTACATCGTTCAGGAAGACGATCTGAAGCCCGGGCAGAAGCGCCTGCTCGAAGTCGACAATCGTCTGGTCCTGCCGGTCGGCACCACCGTCCGCGTGCTGGTCGCCGGCACCGACGTGATCCACTCCTGGTTCGTGCCGTCGCTCGGACTGCAGATCTACGCGATGCCGGGTCGTCTCAACGAAACCTGGGTGCGGGTCGACGAGCCGGGGGTCTATTATGGCCAGTGCAACCAGATCTGCGGCGTCAACCACGCCTTTATGCCGATCGCCATCGAGGCGGTGTCGAAGGAGCAGTTCGGGCGCTGGATCGAGGAGGCGAAGCAGAAATTTGCGGCCACGCCGGCCGATCGTCCGGTCGCCGTGGCGGCGAACGCAGCGCGCTGACGGTCTCGGGTCAAGACGGTATTCGAGTCGAGGGAAACGGTCATGAGCTACACGGCAACTCACGCGCACGACCACGCGGATCATCACGACCACCATCTGACCGGCTGGCGGCGCTGGGTCTATTCGACGAACCACAAGGACATCGGCACGATGTACCTTGTCTTCTCGGTGATCGCCGGCGTGATCGGCGGCCTCATGTCGGTCTACATGCGCATGGAGCTGCAGCATCCCGGCCTGCAGATCATGGCGGACGGGCATGAGTGGAACGTGGCCATTACCGCCCACGGCCTGATCATGGTGTTCTTCGCCGTGATGCCGGCGGTGATCGGCGGGTTCGGCAACTGGTTCATCCCGCTGATGATCGGTGCGCCGGACATGGCCTTCCCGCGCATGAACAACATCAGCTTCTGGCTGCTGCCGCCGGCCTTCCTGCTGCTGCTCGGCTCCATCTTCATCGGCGGCGGCGCCGGCGTGGGCTGGACGGTCTATCCGCCGCTCTCTTCGGGCCAGTTCCACAGCGGCGTGTCGATGGACATGGCGATCCTGAGCCTGCACCTCGCCGGCGCGTCCTCGATCATGGGGTCGATCAACTTCATCACCACCATCTTCAACATGCGCGCCCCCGGCATGACCATGCACCGCATGCCGCTGTTCGTCTG
>DASVCL010000010.1:0-25709 GCA_036381615.1 Alphaproteobacteria bacterium | reverse complement strand
GCGACGGCACCACCGCCGGGAGCTGCGGTGGATTTCGTCTCGGGGTCAGGAGCGAGGCGCTCCCGAAGCCGACTGCAACTCATCTATCTTCTTGCGGAACGCGTCCGCGACGCTCGTGATCGCCGCCTTCTGCGCTTCCTGCGAACTGAGCGTCGCGCCGATATCCATCGCATCGGGGCTTCGCTTCTGAACCGCAACCACGATCGGCCTGCCGGTCATCGAGTCGACGACCTCAGCCGCATAAGTCACCGAGCCGGTAAAGCTGCCCGGCTCCCCGCGCGCGCTCTGGACGACATTGGCGACCAGCCCGACCGGCAGGAGCCGTGAAGCCGTCGCCGCCACAGGAATGTTTCCTTCAAGGCCTGCGAGCGTCACCTTCATGCGCGCAACGTTCGGACCGGGCGTGGTCGTCACTCTGTTTCCCAGCGCCCGCACGAGCTCGCTCTGCATGAAGGCGGCCATCTGCTGCTTCTGCTGTTCCGTGGCGCCGCCAAAATCGGCATCGGCCCCGCGGTAGATCTGGACCGGCTCAACGATGAATCTGGTGTATTGTCTCGGATTCACATTCGATGCCCGGTACACCATTCCGACGTGGCCCGCGACGTCGCTCGACTCCGTCATGGGCACGCTGCGCGTCGCCTGGGTTTCAACGGGCCCGGGCTCGTTGGATGAGCACGCGCCGAGAAACGCGGCGGAGGCAAAGAGCACCGTCGGGACGGCCGGCAACTTCGTCTTCATGACCCACTCCTCCTAGCTTCTTGTGCGCGGCCCGTTGCCCGAGGCAACGACCTTGCACACCTTGGAAGTGATGCGCGAGGATGCAACTTCCTCCTATCGGATTCGCGCATTTGCGACACGCGTTTCGACACGCGGCGGCAACGCAATGACAACGCGAATACGAAACGAGCGGCCGATGGCATATGCCGCCCCGGCCACGGGAACGTCAGGAGCGTCCCAGTTGGTGCAGGGCGTCGGCCTACCGGCGCCGGGCCGGTGCCGCACCGCCGTTGCCGCCTTGGTTGCGCGACATCCGCTCGGCCGACAACCGGTCGGACTTACGCCGATCGCGCGTCTGCATGATGGCCGAGGCGATCTCCTCCGACAGGGCGCCAAGCGCATCGCTCATCGCCGCGGCCGTGTCTTGATATTCCGTTCCGGCGACCGGCGTGTGAAGCTGCGACCGTCGCATCGCCAGAACGGTTCGCTCGTCGCCACGGAAGACAACCCAGCGGGCGACGAGGTCGACGGCGTTGGTGGCCTCCGTACGCTCGAACTGCACGATCTCGATGTCGACCGTATAGTCGACCGGAAGGATTCGACGAACCGCGCCGAGCGTCACACGATCCGTCGGCAGCAGCGCCGAGAGGTTTTCCGCGACGGCACGCCCGATCTCCTCCGACAAAGGTCCGGCCCAGACATGGGATTCGGAACGGACGATCTCGTTGCGGCTGTTTCTCGTCAGGATTCCGTTCTGATTCAGATATTCAGGCAATGCCACCGGCGCCACGGCAATGATGGGTCCGTCCTGGGCCGATGCCTGCCGGACCGTCCCTCGCTGCTCGGTCGTGTCGATGACGTAGTGACGGATCGGGGCGCCCGGCTCGGCACAGCCGGCGAGAACGCCGCAGACGGCGGCGATGGCAATTCGTATCGACGTGATCGAAGCAATCGTCATGTCATCGCCCCTTTGGAGATGATTTTCCGAACAGCAACGAATTCGGGTTCCGATCGAGCTCGTCGGTGAAACCCCGCATCGATCTGGCCGCGCCGCCGATCTCGCGCATCATGGCCATGAGTTCTCTGTGCGTCGGCGAACCGGGTTCGATGACGCCGCCTGCATCCGCCAGAAGGCGGTCGGCGCGCTCTGCGGCGCGCTGCATACTGGCAAGAGCGGGGCCGACCCCCGTGGCGGCGCGCTGCAGTTCCTGGAACAGCCTGTTCGCGTTTTTTATCGCCGCTTCTCCATCGGGCGCGATGGCATCGAGCCGCCCGTTGATATTCTCGAGCACATCCCGGCCACGCTGCAGCGTGGCGGACGCCTCCTGCGCCACCGCGGACAGACTTTCCGGATCGATCCGGCTCAGCAGAGTCGTCACGGTCTGCGTGGTGACGCGCAGATCGCCGATCAGCTCCGGCAGCGGCATCTGATCGAGCTTCCTGAAAACCCCTTCGACGCCCGCCTGCAGGGCCTCCATCTGCGATGGGATCGTCGGGATTTCGGCCTGGCCGGGGTGTACGCCTGACAGCCGCGCAGGCGTATCCGGACGGAAGCTCAATTCGATCAGGCGCTTGCCCGTGAGGATGCTTTGTGACGCCAATCGGGCGCGCA
Organism: Alphaproteobacteria bacterium; assembly: GCA_036381615.1. GTDB lineage: Bacteria > Pseudomonadota > Alphaproteobacteria > CACIAM-22H2 > CACIAM-22H2 > CALANV01. Next base: position 23,380 of record DASVCL010000010.1, on the reverse strand, counting down.
GGCCTTGCTCCACGAAATATGGGAGGTTCTCGCCCGTCCTGGGTCGAGCCCCCTCAATCTGGAACCGGTCGGGTTCGATCTGCACCACGACCGGACTGCTGAACGTTTTGGTCTCGGTGTTGAACCGCAGCGCAATGTCGGAAACCGTTCCGATCTGCACGCCCTTGAAGGTCACGGGCGCGCCCGGATCGAGCCCCGACAGATCCTCCTCGAAGGACATCACGACGGTGACATGGGACTTGAAAAATTGCATGCTTCCGAAAGCCACAATGCCGCCAATCAACAAGGCGACGCCGCCGACAACGAATGCACCAACCAGCTTCGGGTTTGCCGTCGTCATGGCACCTTCTCCATGGTTGACGAGCCGGCAGGATCCGGTTCGCCGCGCGTAAGAAACTTGTGCACGCGCGGATCGCGGCACTCGGCGAGCAGTTGCCTGGGATGACCTTGCGCGATCATCGTCTTGGTTTCGGGATCCAGGAAGACGGAGTTGGTGCCGATCGCAAAGATGCTGGCGAGTTCGTGCGTGACGATGACGACCGTCGCGCCGAGGCTGTCGCGCAGCTCTATGATCAGTTCGTCGAGCAGCCGCGAGCTGAGAGGGTCCAGGCCTGCCGACGGCTCGTCGAAAAACAGAATCTTCGGATCGAGCGCCATAGCCCGGGCGAGGCCCGCACGCTTCTGCATGCCGCCGCTGATCTCGGACGGATAGTAGTCCTCGAACCCGGCCAGGCCGACCAGCGCCAGCTTCAGCGACGCGAGCTCTTTCACGGCGGCGGGAGGCATGTCCGTGTATTCCTCCAGAGGCATCGCGACATTCTCGGCGAGCGTCATCGAACTCCACAGCGCGCCCTTCTGGTAGAGAACGCCAACGCCGCGGAGAAACGCCTGCCGCTCCTCTGCCGTGAGGTCCCAGAGGCTCGTCTCGCCGTAGAGAACGCGCCCGCGTGCCGGGCGCTTCAGCCCGATCAGGTGCCGGAGCAGCGTGCTCTTGCCGCAGCCGCTGCCGCCCATGATCACGAACACGTCCCCTTCCCTGATGATGAAGTTGAGGTCGCGCTGAATGACGAAATCGCCGTACCTCATATCGAGGTCCTCGACGACGATCGCCGCATCTGCCGCTTCGTTGTCGTTCGATATGGCCATCTCAGAGTCCCAGGCGGTCGGTCAGCACGGCAAAAATGCCGTCCGCCACCACGATGAATACGATCGCCATCACCACCGCGGAGGTGGCGGCCGCGCCGACCGCCGACGCGCTGCGGCCGCACCGCATGCCCTGCATGCAACCCGAGAAGGCGATGAGGACGCCGAAAATGACGCTCTTGACCAGCCCGATCGCGAAATCGGCGACAGACAGATGTGCCTGTGTCTCGTTCACGTACTGCGCGAGCGGAATATCGAGCATCGTGACGCCGACGATGGCGCCGCCCACGATGCCGAGGAAGTCCGCGTAGAGGGTAAGGATGGGCATCATCGCGATCAGGGCGATCATTCTCGGCGTCACGAGGAAATCGATGGGCGGAAAGCCGAAGGTTTTCAGCGCATCGATCTCTTCGTTCACTTCCATCGTGCCGAGCTGTGCCGCGAATGCGGCTCCGGTCCGGCCAGCCATGATGATTGCGGTCATCAACGCGCCCATTTCGCGCGCCATTGCGATGCCGACGAGATCGGCGACGAAAATCTGCGCGCCGAACTGGCGTAGCTGAACGGAACCGACGAAGGCCAGGATCAGGCCGACCAGCACGCTGATCAAAGACACGATCGGCAGCGCCTGGGCGCCGCATTCCTGCATGAGCAGCAAAAGGTCGGATCGGCGGAACTTCGCACGGGCGGTTGCAGCCCGGCCGAGACCGGATGTCGTCTCGCCGATGAACTCGATCATCGCGCCCGATTGCTTCATCGCGCCTTGCGTCTGCTTTCCGACCTGCGCGAGAACGGGATCCGATTTTGCGGTCCGCCGAGCGCCTTTGCGCTCGGGTACCGCCTCGGCAAGCTTCAACAGCCTCTGCACGCCCGCCGGCAGGCCGCTGCGCTCGACCGCGATCCCCGCTGCGGCCGCCTTGGATTCGACTTTCTGAAGGAAGGTCAGGAAACCACTGTCCCAACCGGTCAGGCTCGAGCTGTCGTAGGTAAGCCGCTCCACCCTGGGACCGGCGTTGAGCTGTTCCGCGACGACGGCACCGTCGGGCAAACGGTCTTTCGCACGCCAGGTCCCGGCAAGGCGGATCGCCAAGACGCCGTTCCGGGGCCGCGCCATGTCGATGCGCGGCCCCTCGTTCGTCGCCTCCATTGCGGTCACGGCAGGGCCTCGGCACCGGCACGGTGCCAGCAGCCCGCTCCATGGGTGGTTCGTCGCAGGGCGGCTCTTCGCATGTCGATATTGTTCGGCGGCTTCCGGGCGATGCCTGTCGGAATCGGGCAAATCACTGCCCCCAATGAGAGGTACCCGCGAACGTTTGCGCATTTTCGGGCGAAGCGTGGCCCAAGCTGGACCATGCCGTTGCGCAACCCTTCGACGGCCCCGATGCGACGCACGATGGTTCTGTTGCCCTACCCGCTGGTGCCTCTGGCGGCATGTGCGGAAGTGAGCCCCGAGAGAATTTCCTTCTAAGGGCGACGGGTGATCGGTCGGCTTTTCACAGCGTGCACGGAAGCGGAAACGGCCCCAATGCAGTAGCCACTATTCACTTCTGCCATGGCGATACGCCGGGATTGCGGCACGATACGGAAGCGACAGGACAGGTCTCCGCGGCGCGCCGTTCTGCCTGCCCCCGCGCCCGGAATTGACCCGCGATGAGGCAGTTCGATCGTTCGTCGGCTGGACGGCAAACAACACCAAGTACATGAGTGAACCGAAGCGCTTCGGTCGTCGCGCGGCGCCGTAGGCTGGTTCGGCGCCTTGCAATTCTTCACCGCGCATCGAAACAACGTGCGCGCGACGAGCAGATGGGTTTCGGAGTGTCTTTGGCGACTTGCCCGAGACACGAAGCGCGTTGTTCCACGCAACGATGTTTCGGGCATCGTCGCGATGCGGATCATTGCGACTTACGTGCGCAGCTATTCGCTGCGTCGGCTTGCTGTCACAGATCAACGTTTAGCGCTGAGATGGCGGAGGGGATGGGATTCGAACCCACGGTACGGGCTTACACCCGTACAACGGTTTAGCAAACCGCCGCCTTCAGCCACTCGGCCACCCCTCCGCCGGAGTGGTGTTCGTCACGGCGTATGCAGGACGGGTTCTATAGGTGGGGTGGTCCCCGTGTCAATCAACAGAACTGACAAGCCTGTGTAAAACTTCGCGGCACGTCCCTGAATCGGCTGTCGAATCGCCGGGGTCGCCGCGCCCGCCACGGCCGGCCCCCTGTCCCTCAACCAAAGGCGGTGCCGATTTGACCGCGACGGTCTGCGGGCGCGGCCGGGGGCCGCGGCGGGGCGCGATTTTTGCGCCTGCGAAGGCGGCGTCTCGGGCGTTCCCGGCTAAGTGCAGGAAGTCGCGTCGCTTTTTACGCGACGTTAACTATTAACCTTTCAAGCTCCATGGCTGTGAGGCCCGGCTGAAACAAGGGCCCGGGAGAAAGCCGAACAGGAGTCCTAACCATGGTGCTGTCACGTCGTTCGATCGACACGCTGCTCGATCTGGTTGAGAACAAACTGTCCTGCATGGAGGTCTTCGACCGCGAGGATGCGCGCGAGCTCGCCATTCTCGAGCACGCGCGCCGCGAGCTCGCGGCGCTCGCCGGCCAGGGCCGCAGCCGCACGGCCGACGTGGTCCCCTTCACCCGCAGTCCGCGCCGCGCCGCCGAACCCGTCGCGAACTGAATCGCGACCTGACCGGCGCCGACGCGCGAAAGGCGCGTAACGCCTCGACGCCCGGCGACTCAGCCGGGCACGGCCATGCCGCGCTGGACCGCCGGCCGCGCGCCGATCGTCTCGTACCAGCGCTTGACGTTGGGGAACTCCGCGAGCGCGACCCGGTGCCATTCGTGGCGCGCCACCCACGGATATGTGGCGATGTCGGCGATCGAATAGTCGTCGCCGGCGAGGAACGGCACCTCGGCCAGACGCCGGTCCATGACGCCGTAGAGCCGCTTCGTCTCCTTGCCGTATCGCTCGATTCCGTACGGCACTTCCTCCGGCGCATTGCGCATGAAGTGATGGGCCTGGCCGAACATCGGGCCGACTCCGCCCATCTGGAACATCAGCCACTGCATCTCGATATAGCGCCGGCGCGCATCGGTCGAGAGGAACCTGCCCGTCTTCTCGGCGAGATAGATGAGGATCGCGCCGGACTCGAACAGCGTGAACGGCTTGCCGCCGGGACCCTCCGGGTCGACGATCGCCGGGATCTTGCTGTTCGGATTGATCGCGACGAATTCGGGGGTGAACTGGTCGCCCTTGCCGATGTTGATCTTGTGCACGTTGTACGGAAGGCCGAGTTCCTCGAGCATGACCGAAACCTTGCGCCCGTTCGGCGTTCCCCACGTATAGAGATCGATCGGCTTCTGCATCTTCCTTCCCTTCTTCGGATGACGGGGCGGGCCGTCGGACCCGCCCCGTCACGCATTGAATCCCCTGCGGCGCCGCGTCAGGCCGCGGCGGGACGATCTTCCTTCGGCATGAAGTCGTACGGCGAAGCGACGCCCTTCACGGCGCGCATGCGCGCAGCCCATGCCTGGACGTTCGGCCAGCGCGACAGGTCGAACCCGCCCTCGTCCGCCGTCGTGGTCCACGGAAACACGGCAATGTCCGCGATGGTCGGCCGGTCGCCGGCGAGGAACGAGTGGTCGCCGAGCCAGGCATCCAGCGTGTCCAGCGCCTGCTCGCCGCGCCGACGCATGAAGGTCGTCACGTCTTCCGGCTGCGGCATGAACCGCGCGAACAGCCGCGACATCCCCACGCCCGTCGCCAGCTGGTCATGCTCCCAGAACAGCCATTCGGCGATGCGCGTACGCTCGGCCCGGTTCCGCCCGCCGAACCTGCCAAAAGCATCGGCAAGATACTGCAGAATGGCGTTAGACTGCACGACCGTCAGGTTGCCGTGCCTGAGCACCGGCACCTGGCCGAAACGGTTCATGGCGAGGAACTCGGGCGTCCTGTTCTGGCCGGCCGCCACGTCGACGTGCCGATATTCGAACGGCACGCCGAGCATGTTCAGCATCAACCCGACCTTCGACGACGGCATCGACAGCCAGTTGCCATAGAGCGTAAGGCGCGCACCCGCCCGGGCCCGCGCCCGTCCCGGCTCCTTCTTCGCCGCGCGCCGCGCCGACCGCGACACCATGCGCTTGGCTGCCTGCCGGCTGCGGGCAGCCGCCCGGCGCGCCTTCCTCGCCGTTCGACGTTTTCCCTTTTTTGCTGCAGCCATCGTGACCTCCGCTGGATGAGAAACCGGATGCAGCCTAGCCGGCCAGCTTCTTCCGGAGCAACTCGTTGACCATGGCCGGGTTGGCCTTGCCGCCCGTCGCCTTCATGACCTGGCCGACGAACCAGCCGAAGAGCTGCTGCTTGCCGCCCCGGTACTCCGCGACCTTCGCCGCGTTGTCGGCCATCACCTTGTCGATCGCGGCCTCGATCGCGCCGGTGTCGGTCACCTGCTTCAGGCCCTTCTCCTCGACGATGACGGCGGCGTCCTTGCCCGTCTCCACCATCAGGGCGAACACGTCCTTGGCGATGCGGCCCGAGATCGTGTTGTTCTCGATCAGGTCGAGCAGGCCGGCGAGCTGCTTCGCCGAGACCGGCGACTGCGTGATGTCCAGGCCCAGGCGGTTGAGCGCGCCGAACAGCTCGACGATCACCCAGTTGGCCGCGAGCTTCGGGTCCTTGCGCCCTTTCGCGACCTCCTCGAAATACGCGGCCGATTCCCGTTCCGCGACGAGGACGCCCGCGTCGTAGGGCGAAAGCTTGAAGTCGCGCACGAACCGCTCCTTCTTCGCATCGGGCAGCTCGGGCATCTGCGCGCGGATCTCCTCGATCCATTTCGGGTCGAGCACGAGCGGCAGCAGGTCCGGGTCCGGGAAGTAGCGGTAGTCGTGCGCATGCTCCTTGGAGCGCATCGAGCGGGTGATACCGCGGTTCGCGTCGAACAGGCGCGTCTCCTGATCGACGGTGCCGCCGCCCTCGATGACCTCCACCTGGCGGCGCGCCTCGTACTCGATCGCCTGCATGACGTAGCGGATCGAATTCACGTTCTTGATCTCGCAGCGCGTCCCGTAGGGCTCGCCGGGCCTGCGCACGGACACGTTGGCGTCGCAGCGAAGCGAGCCTTCCTCCATGTTGCCGTCGCAGGTTCCGAGATAGCGCAGGATGGAGCGCAGCTTCTTGAGATAGGCACCCGCCTCTTCCGGCGAGCGGATGTCCGGCTCGGACACGATCTCCATCAGTGCGATGCCCGACCGGTTGAGATCGACGAAGGTCTTGCTCGGGTGCTGGTCGTGCAGCGACTTGCCGGCGTCCTGCTCCAGGTGCAGGCGCGTGATGCCGATCTCCTTCGTCCCGCCGTCGGGCAGATCGATGGTGATCCGCCCGTTGGAGACGATGGGCCGCGTGTACTGCGAGATCTGATAGCCCGCCGGCAGGTCGGCATAGAAGTAGTTCTTGCGGTCGAAGACCGAGACCTGGTTGATCGTGGCGTTGATGCCGAGGCCGGTCTTGATCGCCTGTTCGACGCAGAAGCGGTTGATGACCGGCAGCATGCCGGGGAAAGCCGCGTCGACGAAGCTCACCTGCGTGTTGGGCGGCGCGCCGAACGCGGTCGCGGCACCCGAGAACAGCTTGGCGTTGGAGATCACCTGGGCGTGGACCTCGAGCCCGACGACGATCTCCCAGGTTCCGGTCTTCCCTTCGATCAGCATGGTCATGCTCCCGTCCCAACCGCCGGCGGCTTCGCGGTGAAGTTCGCGGCGCTCTCCAGCACGCCGGCGACGCGGAACAGCGTCTCCTCGTCGAAGGCGCGGCCGATGAGCTGAAGCCCGAGCGGCAGCCCGTCGGCGGAAAGGCCCGCGGGCACCGAGATGCCGGGCAGGCCGGCAAGATTCACCGTCACGGTGAACACGTCGTTGAGATACATGGCGATCGGATCGTCCGCCTTTTCGCCGACCGCGAACGCCGCGGACGGCGCGGTCGGTGTCAGGATCACGTCGCACTTCTTGTACGCCTCGGCGAAGTCGCGCGCGATCAGCGTGCGCACGCGCTGCGCCTTCAGGTAATAGGCGTCGTAGTAGCCTGCCGACAGCACGTAGGTGCCGATCAGGATGCGGCGCCGCACCTCGGCCCCGAAGCCCTGCCCGCGCGTGTTCTCGTACATCTCGTCCAGGCTGTTGCCGGGTACGCGCAGGCCGAACCGCACGCCGTCGTAGCGCGCGAGGTTCGACGACGCCTCGGCCGGCGCGATGATGTAGTAGGTCGGCAGTGCATACTTGGTGTGCGGCAGGCTGATCTCGACCGGCTCCGCCCCGGCCTTGCGCAGCCATTCGACGCCCTGCTGCCACAGCTTCTCGATCTCCGGCGACATGCCGTCGACGCGGTATTCCTTGGGAATGCCGAATTTCAGGCCGCGGATGTCGCCGGTCAGCGCCGCCTCGTAGTCGGGGACCGGCCGCGGGACGGAGGTCGAATCCTTGGGATCGTGCCCCGCCATCGCGCGCAGCATGATCGCCGCATCGCGCACGTTCCGCGCGATCGGCCCGGCCTGGTCGAGCGACGAGGCGAAGGCCACGATTCCCCAGCGCGAGCAGCGGCCGTAGGTGGGCTTGACGCCGACCACGCCGCAGAATGCGGCCGGCTGGCGGATCGAGCCGCCCGTGTCGGTCGCGGTTGCCCCCATCGCGATCCGCGCGGCCACGGCGGCGGCCGAGCCGCCCGACGAGCCGCCCGGCACGAGCGGGCGGTTGTCGCCCGGACGCCGCCACGGGTTCTTCGCGGGTCCGTAATAGCTGGTCGTGTTCGACGAGCCCATGGCGAACTCGTCCATGTTGAGCTTGCCCAGCATGACTGCGCCCGCCTTCCACAGATTGGCGGTCACGGTCGACTCGTAGGGCGGCACGAAGCCGTCGAGGATGTGGCTTGCCGCCGTGGTCAGCACGCCCTCGGTGCAGAAGAGGTCCTTGATGCCGATGGGCACGCCCTCGAGCAGACCGCCCTCGCCCCGGGCCAGGCGTTCGTCGCTGGCCTTGGCCATCGCCAGCGCCTTTTCCGGCGTCTCGGTAATGAAGGCATTGAGGTCGCGGGCGGCCTCGACGGCCTTCACATGCGCCTCGGCCAGTTCGCGCGCGGAAAACGCCTTCTTCCGAAGGCCGTCGCGCGCCTCGGCAATCGTGAGATCGGTGAGATTCGTCATTATTCGACCACCTTGGGCACGGTGAAGAAACCGCCCTCGGGCTCAGTCACGGGGTCGGTCGCGTTGGCCAGGATCTTTTCGGCATAGCCGCCGTCGGTCACGACGTCGTCGCGCATCGGCAGCACGACCTCGACCGCCGACGTCATCGGCTCCACTTGGGCGGTATCCAGCTCGTTCAACTGCTCGACCCAGTTCAGGATGGATTGCAGTTCGCCGGTCATCCGGTCGAGGTCGCCGTCGGCGAGCTTGATCCGGGCAAGCGTCGCGATCCGCGCCACGGTGGCTTTGTCGAGCGACATTCAGTATCTCTCTTGGAAATATCGGAAAACGGGCCGGACCCTATCACCCCAAAATGCCGATCCGCAACCCCACCGACCTCGCGGCAGCGCTGCCGAGGGGTGCTCGCCTCCTCGGCCTCGACGTCGGCACCAAGACGGTCGGCCTGGCGCTTTCCGATACGACGCTGACGATCGCAACGCCGCTCGAGACCCTCCGCCGGGGCAAGTTCGCGGCGGATGCCGAGACATTGCGCACGATCGTCGCCAGGCACAATGTCGGCGGGTTCGTGGTCGGCCTGCCCGTCAACATGGACGGCACCGAGGGTCCGCGGGCGCAGTCGGTCCGCGCCTTCGCGAAAAACCTGCTCGGCAGGATCGACCTGCCGCTCGCGTTCTGGGACGAACGGCTGTCCACGGCGGCGGTGACGCGAACGATGATCGAGGCCGACCTCTCCCGCGCGCGCCGGTCCGAACTCGTCGACAAGGCCGCGGCGGCGTACATCCTGCAGGGCCTGCTCGACCATCTTCGGGCGACGGGCGCGCGACGGTCGCCCTGAGGCCGCCCCCGACGCGCCCCAACCAGACCGATCGAAGATGGACGTCACGGTCGCCGCACTCGCCCCGGTCTTCAGCCTGATCGCGCTGGGTTTCGCGCTGCGGCGCTTTGCGTTCCCCGCGGCGGCGTTTTGGGACCCGGTCGAGAAGCTGACCTACTACGTCCTGTTCCCGGCGCTGCTCGTCGTAAGCATGGCCAAGGCCCGCGTCGCCGGTCCGGTCGTCATCCCGACGGTCGGGACGCTCGCCGCGGTGATGCTGGTGGCGGCGGTTGCCCTCGCGCTGATCCGACCGGTCCTGCGGCTCGACGGACCGGCCTTCAGCTCCGTCCTTCAGGGTTCGATCCGGTTCAACACCTATGTCGGCCTTGCCGCCGCGAGCGCGCTGTACGGTCCCGAGGGCGTAGCGCTGTTCGCGATCGTGCTGGCGCTGATGGTGCCGCTCTCGAACGTGCTGTCGGTGCTGGCGCTCACCCGCTATGCCGGATCGGGGTCGCCGGGCTGGGCCGGCACGATGCGCGAGCTCGCCACGAATCCGCTGATCGTCGCCTCCGTCATCGGCCTTGCGCTGAGCCTGACGGCGACACCGCTGCCGCCGGTCGTCGCCCCCGTGCTCGACTCGCTCGGCCGCGCCTCGCTCGCGATCGGCCTCGTCGCGGTCGGCGCCGGCCTCGACATCGGCGCCACGGCGGCGAAACGGACGGGCCTCGCCATCTCCGTCGTCGTCAAGCTGATCCTGTCGCCCATCCTCGCCTGGTTCGGCGCACGGCTTTTCGGTCTGGACCCGCTTGGCGCGTCCATCGCCGTGATGTTCGCGGCCCTGCCGCCGGCGCCGTCGGCCTATGTCCTGGCGCGTCGCCTCGGCGGCGACCATGGACTGATGGCGGGCATCATCACGGTGCACACCATCGTCGCGGCCGTAAGCCTGCCGCTGATTCTGTCGCTGCTGACATGAGCGCGCATGTCGCGCCGGCTTGACCGCCGACCGTTCGCGCCCGGATTATGCCGGGCGAAACTCCGGAGGAACGCAAATGGATTTCGAGCTTTCGCCCGCCCAGAAGGACCTGCAGGCGCGCGCCCGCAAGATGGCTGAAACCGAGATGGCCCCGCGCGCGGCGGAGATCGACCGCACCGAAGCCTATCCCTGGGATCATGTCGAACGCCTGAAGCAGGGCGGATTCATCGGCATGACCATTCCGCGCGAGCTGGGCGGCCAGGGGCTCACCTATTTCGACGCCGTCCTCGTCATCGAGGAGATGGCGAAGCACTGCGGTCCGTCGGCGCGCATCGTCGTCGAAACCAACATGGGCGCCATCGGCGCGATCATCAAATACGGCACGCCGGCGCAGAAGAAGCTTGCCGCGGAGATCGTGCTGTCCGGCGACAAGCCGGCGATCTGCATCACCGAACCCGGCGCCGGCAGCGCCGCCACGCAGATGACGACCCGCGCCGACAAGCGCGGCGACAGATACGTCATCAACGGCAAAAAGCACTGGATCACCGGCGGCGGCGTGTCGCGCCTGCACCTGATCTTCGCGCGCGTGTTCGACGAGAACGGCGTCGAGCAGGGCATCGGCGGCTTCATCGTCGTGCGCGATCCCAAGACGCAGACGCCGAAGGGCCTGATCGTCGGCAAGCGCGAGCCGGCCATGGGCCTGCGCGGCATTCCCGAGACCGAGCTGATCTTCGACAACCTCGAGGTTCCCGCGGACATGCTGCTGCAGCCGCCGCGGGGGTTGCGTCACGGCTTCGCCGACCTGATGGACGCCTATAACGGCCAGCGCATCGGCGCCGCCACGGTGGCGCTCGGCCTTGCCCAGGGCGCCTACGAAAAGGCCCTCGACTACGCCAACCGGCGCGAGCAGTTCGGCCGCCCGATCGCGGAGTTCCAGGGCCTGCAATGGATCCTCGCCGACATGTCGATCGGGCTCGAGGCGTCGCGGGCACTGATCTGGAAGGCCGCGGCGAGCGCGCCGCCGGGCGGCTTTCCCGACCTGGTGCTCGCCGCGCGCGCCAAGATCCTGGCCGCCGAAACCGCGATCAAGGTCACCAACGACGCGCTGCAGATCTGGGGCGCGGCCGGGTATTCGCGCGACAACCCGATGGAGCGCTACGTGCGCGATGCGCGCATGTTCTCGATCGCCGGCGGCACCGCGCAGGTCCTGCGCAATCTCGTGGCCTCGTCAATCCTCGGCCGCCGCTTCCCCCAGACGCGCGACGGTTACGTTCACCTCGTCAACAAGAAAGCTGCCGAATGACTGCTCTTCCCCTTTCGGGCCTTCGTATCTTCGACCTGACGCGCATCCTCGCCGGGCCGTCCTGCACGCAGATGCTGGGCGATCTCGGCGCGGACGTGATCAAGATCGAGCGCGCGGGTGCGGGCGACGATACGCGCAAATGGGGGCCGCCCTATCTCAAGGACAAGGACGGACACGAGACGACGGAGAGCGCCTATTATCTGGCGGTCAACCGCAACAAGCGGTCGGTCACGCTCGATCTTTCCAAGCCCGAGGGTCAGGCCCTCGCGAAGCGGCTGATCGCCACGTGCGACGTGCTGATCGAGAACTTCAAGGCCGGCGATCTCAGGAAATACGGCCTTGCCTATGACCAGCTCCGCGGCGAGTTCCCGCGCCTCGTCTATTGCTCCATCACCGGGTTCGGGCAGACCGGCCCGTATGCACCGCGCGCCGGCTACGACATGCTGGCCCAGGGCATGGGCGGGATCATGAGCATCACCGGCCAGCCCGAAGGCAAGCCGGGTTCGGAGCCGATGAAGGTCGGCGTCGGCATCACCGACATCATGACCGGCATGTATGCCGCCGTCGCCATCCTGGCCGCGCTGCGCCACCGCGACCGCACCGGCGAGGGACAATGGATCGACATGGCGCTGCTCGACACGCAGGTCGCCTGGCTCGCCAACGAAGGCATGAACTACCTGATCGGCGGCGAAGTCCCGAAGCGGCGCGGCAACGGCCACCCCAACATCGTACCCTACAACGTCTTTCCCTGCGCCGACGGGTACGTGATCCTGGCGGTCGGCAACGACGGCCAGTTCCGCAAGTTCTGCGAGTTCGCCGGCGATCCGGCGCTGGCCGATGACCCGCGCTTCAGGACCAACCCCCTGCGCATCGCGAACCGCGACGCCTGCGACGAGGCGGTGCGCGCGCTCACGCGCAAGAAGTCGCAGAAGGAGTGGGTCGACGGCCTTGCCAAGGTCGGCGTGCCGTGCGCGCCGGTGAACCGGATCGATCAGGTCTTCGCGGATCCGCAGGTGCAGGCGCGCAACATGACGATCACCATGCGGCACGCCGTGGCCGGCGTCGACGTGCCGCTGATCGCGAGTCCCATCAAGATGTCGGCGACGCCGCCCGCCTATCGGCGTCCGCCGCCGGTGTGCGGCCAGGATACCGACGAAGTGCTGACCGAACTCCTCGGCCTGAAGCCGGACGAGATCGCCGGCCTTCGCGCGCGCGGGGTCGTGTGAGCGACGCCGCGCCGGACCGGCCGAAGGCCGGCGTCATCGCCGTGGTCCGGCGCGGGCCGCGGCTGCTGCTGGCGCAGCGCTCGCGCGGCGCCTATGCCGGACGGTGGGGCTTTCCCGGCGGGCATGTCGAGCTCGGCGAGACGGTCGTCGAGGCCGCGATGCGCGAGCTCGCCGAGGAGACCGGCATTTCGGCCGAGCCCCGCGGCGTGCTCACGACCCTCGACGAGATCGGCCGCGACCCGTCGGGAAACATCCTGTGGCACTACGTCCTGGTCGCGGTGCTCGCCGACTGGCGCGCGGGCGAAGCCGTCGCCGGCGATGACGCGGCCGCGGTGCGCTGGTGCACGCTCGACGAGATCGCGACGGGCGCCGTCCCCGTCCTGGCGCAGGTCGAGCACGTCGCGCGCCTCGCGCTCCACGGCGACACGCGATAGGGATTCGGCGGAACCCCGCAGGGCAGCGGAACAATTCCATGCCGCCGCGTTCAAGACGCGGAACGGCCAAGCGACCGGCCCGACATGGAATTGCGGAATGCTTCGTTTCGAAGCCCTGGCCCCGGTTTGGAACGGCGTTCTTTTCGCCGTCGCGGCCGCCATCGTCTGGAAGACGGGCGTCCGGCTGACCCGGATCGCCAAGGGAATCTCGGACCAGCTCGGCGGCAAACAGGCGATCATCGGCATGGTCCTTCTGGGCGGGATCGTCTCGCTGCCGGAGATGGCCACGTCCGTCGCCGCCTCGCTGATCGGCAATGCGCCGCTGGCCATCAATACGCTGCTGGGCGGAATTGCCGTGACGATGGCGATTCTCGCCGTCGTGGACGCGATCGTCGGACATGAACCGCTGTCCGTCGATGTCGCCCACCCGATCGTCCTGCTTCAAGGATCGCTCGTGGTCCTGCTGCTCTCCATCGCGGCGGCGGGAATGATCGCCGGCGACGTTTCGCTCCTGAACACGGGCATCGGCGCCTGGACCAGCGCGATTCTGCTGCTCTACATAGCCTTCGTGATCCTCGCCAAGCGCTACGAGGGCGCCGAGCCCTGGGTGCCGACGCGCGTACCGGAAGCGCGGCGGGCAGGCCGTGCGCGCGCGGAACCGTCGGCGCACGCCCCGATGACGCGTTTGATCCTGCGTGCCGCGGCGACCGGCGCGCTGACCGTCGTCGCCGGCTACGTGCTCGCCGGCACCGGCGATGCGTTGTCGGCGCAGACCGGCCTGAGCGGCGGCCTCGTCGGCCTGGTCCTCGGCGGGATCGCCACCTCGCTGCCGGAGCTGAGCACCATGCTGGAGGCGGTTCGGCAGCGCGAGTACGAGATGGCTTTCGCCGATGCGTTCGGCTCGAACCTTTTTTCGACCACCCTGCTCTTCTTCGCGGACGCCGCTTACTCGGATCAGCCTCTGCTCAATACGGCAGGGCGATTCTCGATCTTTGCCGTCCTTCTCGGCATCGCCGTCACGACGGTCTATCTGGCCGGCCTCATCGTACGGCGGGATCGTGCCGTTTTCGGAATGGGGGTCGATTCGGCCGCGGTGCTCTTCCTTTACGGCGGCGGGCTGATCGTCCTCTTTTACCTTCGATAGACGCCGATCGATACCGCCCCTGCGGCGCATGCCTGCCGCCACGACCGGCCGGGGCAACGGCCAAGCTGCCGGACGGACAATCCGCGGCGGCGGTACTGCCCGAATGCGCCCGTTCGACGCCGCGCGCGAGGCTCCATAATCCGTTTCAGTCGGAAGCAAGAGGGACCGCCGGCGGCCGGCCGGCGGCGATCGACCATGCCTCGCTATGTCATCGAACGACACGTACCGGGCGCGGGCCGGATGAGCCCCGCCGAGCTGCAGAACATCGCGGAGAAATGCTGCGACGTGCTGCGCGAGCTCGGGCCCGACATCCAGTGGATCGAAAGCTACGTCACGGACGACAAGGTCTACTGCATTTACCGGGCGCCGACCGCCGACATGGTACGCCAGCACGCGATCCGCGGCGGCTTCCCGGCCGACCGGATCTCGGAGGTCAGGACCGTCATCGATCCGACCACGGCGGAACGCGTCCCCGCCACGATCTAGGCGTCGCGGTCAGAGCCGGTAGCCGATGCGGAGGCCGCCCCAGTGGCGGCCGCGCACGACGATCGGCGCCGAGACGTCCTTCATCAAAGCGAACCGACCGCCGCCCATGGCGCGCCGGTAGGTTTGCAGGAGGAACGGTTTCGTGTTCCGGCCGGCGGCAAGGCCGACGCGGTCGTTGAACATGCGCCGGTTACGGCAGTTCGCCGCGTTCCAGACGGGATCGCCCGGCCGCTGCGGATGCGAGAACTTCCTGTTGTGCGTCGGCAGGAATCCGTTGCGGTCGATCGCGGCACTGAACACGATCTTGTCGTTCGCGGCGAGGAGCGGTTCCTGGATGTCGGGCAATATGCGATCGGTCAGCGCGACGAAGCGCGTCATGTACTGCTGCGGATCGGTGCCCGCGATCGACTGGTAGTTCTCGTCGAAAAGATCGTCGAGCGAGATCGCGCCGTCCGCGAGCGCCCGTTCGAACGCCTCGGCGACGCGCGCCGCCGTGTCGATCGCCATTCGGATCCACGGCGTGTCGACGGTCTCGACCCCGGAAAGGGCGGTGAGCTGAAGGAGCGATTCGCCGACGCCGAGCAACCTGGCGATGCGATCGCGCGCCGCCTCGAGGTTCCGGTTCGACAGGCCGACGCTCTCGGACATGTCGGCGAAGGCCTCGAGCAGGCGGGCGCAGCGCTTGTCGATGTCGGCGACCGCGGCGCCGATCCCGTCGACCTTGCCGGCCATTTCGGTCATCGCCCGGCCGATCGAATCGAACGCGCCGCCGATGGCGCGGGTGCCGGTCTGGACCGCCTCGGCGCGCTGCATCGCCTGCTCGCTCTGGCCGATCAGGTGCTGCATGCGCTCGGTGAGCGCCCTGAGCGTGGCATCGATCTCGGCCGTCGCGTCGCCGGTCTGCTTGGCGAGCGCCTTCACCTCCCCCGCGACCACGGCGAAGCCCTTGCCCGCCGCGCCCGCGCGCGCGGCCTCAATCGTCGCGTTGAGGGCGAGAAGATTGGTCTGTCTTGCGATGGCGTTGATCCCGTGCGCGACCTTGCCGACGCGCTCGAGCGCCGTGCGCAGGCCGTCGAGATCCCGCGCCATTGCGGCCGCCGCATCGACCAGGCCGCGGATCTCCTTGAGCGAGGCGTCAACACGCGCCCGCGACCCCTCCATCTCGGCCGCCGCCGCGCCGGACACACGGCCGGCGTCCTCGGCGGCGCGCGCGATCCGCTCGTTGCTGGACGACAGCGCCGTGGCCGCGTCCCCGAGCTCTCCGAACAGCTCGGCCTCGTTCCTGACCCGGGTACTGACGTCGTCGATGTTTCCGGCAACGTCAGCAAGCTCCACGCCCAGCGCACCGGCCTGCTGGGCGATGTCGGCAATGACGGCCGCGTCGAACGCAGTCCTCGTCATGGTTTCCTCCCGGACGTCTTTGGCACCTGTTGTCCACGCTTAGCGTTAAAATTCCGTGTAACCGCCTTGCCGCTGCCGGCCGGTTGTGCGTATAAGGCCGCTTTAATGACTCGCGCGAGTCCATCTCCACCCCGCCCCGAAGACACGATCGGTCGATTCCGTCATCGGCATCTCCTCGGCATCGAGGGGCTGTCGCCCGACGAAATCACGCTCCTGCTCGACCTGGCCGAGGCCTATGTCGAGCAGAACCGCGCACCGGAAAAGAAGAGCAGCGTCCTGCGCGGCCGGACGATCATCAACCTGTTCTTCGAGAATTCGACGCGGACGCGCACGTCGTTCGAGCTCGCCGGCAAGCGGCTGGGCGGCGACGTCATCAACATGTCGGCCGAAGCCTCGTCGGTGAAGAAGGGCGAGACACTGATCGACACGGCCATGACGCTCAATGCCATGCTGGCGGACGTGCTGGTCGTGCGGCATCCGGATTCGGGCGCGGTCAAGCTGCTGTCCGAGAAGGTCAACTGCGCCGTGATCAACGGCGGCGACGGCACGCACGAGCACCCGACGCAGGCGCTGCTCGACGCGCTGGCGATCCGGCGCCGCAAGGGACGCCTGATGGGCCTAAGCGTCGCCATCTGCGGCGACATCCTGCACAGCCGCGTCGCCCGCTCCAACATCCACCTGCTCAACGCGATGGGGGCGCGGGTGCGCGTCGTGGGACCGCCGACCCTGATGCCGACGGCGATCGAGCGCCTCGGCGTCGAGGTCTTCCACGACATGCGCGCCGGCATCAAGGATTGCGACATCGTCATGATGCTGCGGCTCCAGACCGAGCGCATGCAGGGCAAGTTCGTGCCCTCGATCCGCGAATATTTCCACCTCTACGGGCTCGACCGCGAGAAGCTGGCCTACGCGAAGCCCGATGCCCTCATCATGCATCCCGGCCCGATGAACCGCGGCGTCGAGATCGACAGCGAGGTCGCCGACGACGTCGAACGCTCGCTCGTCCGCGAGCAGGTCGAGATGGGCGTGGCGGTGCGGATGGCCTGCCTCGACATCCTCACCCGCAACCAGATCGCCAACGTGGACGGCCGCCGATGAAGCCGCTTCGGGGGGAACCGGGCACCAAGGGCGGCCCGCCGATCGCCTATGTCAACGCCCGCCTGCTGGATCCGGCGACGGGCCATGACGGGCCGGGCGGCATCGTCGTCGCGGACGGCGCGATCGCCGATGTCGGTCCGCATCTTGCCCGCGCCGCCGCGCTCGGCAGCCAGGACATCGCAACGTTCGACTGCCGGGGCGCCTGTCTTGCCCCCGGCCTCGTCGACATGCGGGCACAGCTCCGCGAGCCCGGCGAGGAGCACAAGGAGACGCTGGCGACGGCGAGCGACGCGGCGGCCGCCGGCGGCGTCACGACCGTCGTCGGCCTGCCCAACACGAACCCGGTGATCGACGATGCGCCGCTCGTCGAATTCATCGCCCGGCGCGCGCGCGAGACCAGCCGGGTCAAGATCTACACCTATGCGGCGCTGACGCGCGGCCTGCAGGGTCGCGAGATGACCGAGTTCGGGCTGCTCGCCGAGGCCGGCGCGCTCGGGTTCACCGACGCGACGCAGGCCATCGCCGACGCGCAGCTGATGCGGCGCGCCCTGTCGTACGCGCGCGTGTTCGACCGCCCGATCATCCAGCATCCCGAAGAGCCGTCGCTCGCCCGCAACGGCTGCATGAACGAAGGCGAGATCGCGACGCGCCTCGGCCTCGCCGGCATCAGCCCGATGGCCGAAGTGATCATGATCGAGCGCGACGTACGTCTCGTCGAGATCACGGGCGGGCGGCTCCATTTCGCCCACGTTTCGACGGCGGCCGGCGTCGATGCCATCCGGCGCGCCAAGGCGCGCGGGCTGCCCGTCACCGCCGAGACCGCGCCGCCCTATTTCGCCCTCAACGAAATCGCCGTGGGCGACTACCGGACCTTCGCCAAGGTCTCGCCGCCGCTGCGCGCCGAGGAGGATCGCCAGGCCGTCATCGAGGGACTCAAGGACGGGACGATCGACGTCATCGCCTCGGACCACGCGCCGCAGGACCAGGATTCCAAGCGGCTTCCCTTTGCGGTCGCCGCCTTCGGCATGATCGGACTCGAAACCCTGCTGCCGATCAGCCTCGACCTCGTCCACAACCGGCACCTCACGCTGCTGCAGCTGTTCGACAAGCTGGCATACGCGCCGGCGCGCATCCTGGGCCTGCCGGCCGGACGCCTTGCCAAAGGCGCCCCCGCCGACATCGTGCTGTTCGATCCGGAGCGGGCGTGGCAGATCCGCGAAAAGGACTTCCGTTCGAAATCGAAGAACTCCGCCTTCGACGGACGCCCCGTGCAGGGCCGGGTGCTGCGCACCCTCGTCGACGGCAGGCCGGCCTTCACGCTCGACGCGCCGTAGGAACAAAGGACGCCGACAAGTCTCATGCCTGATCCGATCAGCTGGTCGTTCGTGTGGCCGTATCTTCTGGCGGCGTTTGCCGGCGGCTATCTGCTCGGCTCCGTCCCGTTCGGGCTCGTGCTCACGCGGCTCGCCGGCCTCGGGGACATCCGCAAGATCGGCTCCGGCAACATCGGCGCGACGAACGTGCTGCGGACCGGCCGGAAGGGACTGGCCGCGGCGACGCTCCTGCTCGACGGCGGCAAGGGCGCGGCAGCGATCCTGATCGCGCAGGGCTGGGGCCCCGACATGGCGCTGATGGCCGGCTACGGCGCCGTCCTCGGCCATCTGTTTCCCGTCTGGCTCAAGTTCAAGGGCGGCAAGGGCGTCGCCACCACGCTCGGCGCGCTCCTCGCCATCCATTTTCCGACCGGCCTCGCCGCCTGTCTCACCTGGCTCGCCGTCGCCGCCCTGTTCCGCTATTCGTCGCTCGCCGCGCTGATCGCCGTCGCCGCCGCGCCGCTTTATGCGCTGTATCTGCCCCTGCTCTGGGCACCGGGGAGCGTCGCGCTCGGCGATCCGCAGGTCGCCGAATTCGCGGCCATCATCGCCGTCCTCGTGTGGATCAAGCATCACGGCAACATCCGCCGTCTGCTCGCCGGCACCGAGCCGAAGATCGGGCAGAAGAAAGAAGAAGAGTCGGCGTGAGCGCCGTGCCGTCCCGCCTCGACGACGTCGAACGGCGCGACCGGCTTCGCCTCATCCGCACCGACAATATCGGTCCGATCACGTTCCGGCAGCTTCTGCAACGCTACGGCACGGCGCGCGCGGCGCTCGAAGCGCTGCCGGAGCTTGCGCGCCGCGGCGGCCGCAGCCGCCCGCCGCGCATTCCCCCGATCGCCGAGGTGGACGCGGAACTCGAACGGGTGGCGCGCCTGGGCGCCCACCTGGTGGCATGGGGCGAACCGGAATATCCGCCGGCACTGGCGTCCGTCGAGGACGCGCCGCCGCTGCTCTGCGTGCATGGGCGGGTGGAACTGCTGCACCGTTCCGCCGTCGCGATCGTCGGCGCCCGCAACGCATCGGCCAACGGCATACGGCTGGCCCGCCAGCTCGCCGGCGAGCTGGGCGCCGCCGGCCACGTCGTCGTCTCGGGCCTTGCCCGCGGCATCGATGCCGCCGCGCACCGCGGCGCGCTGCAGACCGGCACGGTCGCGGTCATGGCGGGCGGCGTCGACGTGGTCTACCCGCCGGAGAATGCCGGCCTTCACCAGGAGATCGTCGCGTCCGGCGCCGTCGTCTCGGAGATGCCGCCCGGGCTCGTGCCGCAGGCGCGGCACTTCCCCCGGCGCAACCGCATCGTGTCCGGCCTGGCGCGCGGCGTCGTCGTGGTCGAGGCGGCGCTGCGATCGGGCTCGCTGATCACGGCCCGGTTCGCCCTCGACCAGGGCCGCGAGGTCTTCGCCGTCCCGGGCTCCCCGCTCGACCCGCGCGCCCGCGGCACCAACGACCTGATCCGCCAGGGGGCGACGCTGACCGAAACGGCGGCGGACGTCCTCGCCGTGCTCGGCGCGGGCGCCCTACCGGCCGTGCCCGGGCCGGTCGACGGGCACGGCCCCCTGGCGGATGCGGTAACTGAATACCAAGAACCCGCCGAACTCGACCTCGAAACGGCACGCGCCAAGGTCCTGGAAAAGCTCGGCCCGAGCCCGGTGCCGGTTGACGAAATCGTCCGGCAGTGCCAATTAGCACCCTCAGTGGTGCTGACCGTCCTCCTCGAACTGGAGCTTGCGGGCCGCCTGTCCAGACATCCCGGAAACCAAGTTTCTGGTTTATTAACAGGCGGTTAAGCCATTCAGCCTAGAATGCTGGTTGAGGGTTGAGGTTGGAAGCCGACGGATGAAAGTCGTCGTCGTTGAATCGCCTGCAAAGGCAAAGACCATAAACAAGTATCTCGGGCCGGATTACACCGTGCTCGCGAGCTTCGGTCATGTCCGCGACCTGAAGGAAAAGGACGGCGCCGTCGAACCCGACCGCGACTTCGCGATGCACTGGGAGATCGGCGAGCGGGCCAAGCGGCCGCTCAACGAGATCGCCAAGGCCCTCAAGAACGCCAAGAGCCTGTATCTCGCCACCGACCCGGACCGCGAAGGCGAAGCCATCTCGTGGCACCTCACCCAGGTCCTCAAGGAAAGCAAGAAGCTGAAGGATATCGACGTCAAGCGCGTCGTCTTCAACGAGATCACCCGCGGCGCCGTGCTCGACGCGATGCGGAATCCGCGCGACCTCGACCGCGATCTGGTCGAGGCCTATATGGCGCGGCGCGCGCTCGACTACCTGGTCGGCTTCAACCTGTCGCCGGTGCTCTGGCGCAAGCTGCCGGGCAGCCGCTCCGCCGGCCGCGTGCAGTCGGTGGCGCTTCGCCTCGTCTGCGAGCGCGAGAACGAGATCGAGCGGTTCAAGCCGCGCGAGTACTGGACGATCGAGGCGGAGTTCAGGACGCCGTCGGGCCAGAGCTTCACGGCGCGGCTGACGCATCTCAACGGCGAGCGTCTGGACAAGTTCGCGCTCGCGACCAAGGAGGATGCGGAACGCGCCGTCCAGCAGATCCTCGCCGGCGACCCCTATACCGTCATCGGCGTCGAGAAGAAGCGCACACGGCGCAATCCCTTCCCGCCCTTCACGACCTCGACCCTGCAGCAGGAAGCATCGCGCAAGCTGGGCTTCGGCGCCAGCCGGACGATGCGGATCGCGCAGCAGCTCTATGAAGGGGTCGACATCGGCGGCGAGACGGTCGGTCTCATCACCTATATGCGTACCGACAGCGTGACGCTGTCGCAGGAAGCGATCGGCGCCGCGCGCCGGTTGATCGGCGAGCAATACGGACAGGACTATCTGCCGCCGGCGCCGCGCGAATGGAAAACCAAAGCCAAGAACGCGCAGGAGGCGCACGAGGCGATCCGCCCGACGGACCTGTTCCGCCGCCCGGAGCAGGTCGAGCGCTACCTCGACGCGGACCAGCGGCGTCTCTACGAGCTCATCTGGCGCCGGACGATCGCGAGCGAGATGGAGAGCGCCGAGATCGACCAGACCGCGGTCGACATCGCATCGGGCGACCGCAAGACCGTGTTCCGCGCCACCGGTTCGGTCATCGTGTTCGACGGATTCCTGACGCTCTACC
Organism: Alphaproteobacteria bacterium; assembly: GCA_036381615.1. Taxonomy (GTDB): domain Bacteria; phylum Pseudomonadota; class Alphaproteobacteria; order CACIAM-22H2; family CACIAM-22H2; genus CALANV01. The sequence continues at coordinate 1,672 of DASVCL010000010.1, read as the reverse complement.
GCGAGGACCGCGACGATCCGGTCGACGAGGACGAGGAGAACCGCACGCTGCCGGCGATGGCCGAAGGCGAGCGCATGGCGCGCGGCGTGCCCAAGCCGGAACAGCACTTCACGCAGCCGCCGCCCCGCTACACCGAGGCGAGCCTGGTCAAGAAGCTCGAAGAGCTCGGCATCGGCCGTCCGTCGACCTATGCGAGCATCCTCGACGTGCTGCAGGACCGCGGCTATGTGCGGCTGGAGAAGAAGCGCTTCATTCCCGAGGACCGCGGCCGCATCGTCACCGCCTTCCTGGAGAGCTTCTTCAACCGTTACGTCCAGTACGACTTCACCGCGCAGCTCGAGGAGCTGCTCGACGACATCTCGGGCGGGCGCGCCAACTGGAAGGACGTGCTGCGCAAGTTCTGGCAGCAGTTCTCCGAGGCGGTCGGCAATACCAAGGACCTGACGATCACCCAGGTGATCGACGCGCTCGACCAGGAGCTGGGCCCGCACTTCTTCCCGGCCCGGGCCGACGGCCGCGATCCGCGCCTGTGCCCCGGCTGCAGCGAGGGCCGGCTTTCGCTCAAGCTCGGCAAGTTCGGCGCGTTCATCGGCTGCTCGCGCTATCCCGACTGCCGCTACACCCGCCCGCTCGCCGTCGAGAACGGCGAGGCCAATGGCGGCTTCGAGGGCACGAAGACGCTGGGCGTCGATCCGGCATCCGGCGAGGTGGTGAGCCTGCGCAAGGGTCCCTACGGCCTGTACCTGCAGCTCGGCGAAGGCGGCGAGGACACGAAGCCGAAGCGCGTCTCGCTGCCCAAGGACGTGCCGCCGGACACGGTCGATCTCGACCTCGCGCTCAAGCTGCTCGCGCTGCCGCGCGAGGTCGGCATGCACCCGGAAGACGGCAAGCCGATCCTGGCCGGGCTGGGGCGGTTCGGACCGTACCTGAAGCACGGCAACGAGTACCGCTCGCTCGAGAGCACGCATGACCTGCTGACCGTCGGACTCAACCGCGCCGTCGATATCCTCGCCCAGCCGAAGACCGGGCGCCGCCGCGCCGCCCCGTCGAACCTGCGCGAGCTGGGCGTGCATCCCGACGACGGCAAGCCGGTGCAGGCCGGCGTCGGCCGCTACGGCCCGTTCGTCAAGCACGGCTCGGTCTACGCCAACCTGCCGAAGGACCGCACGGTCGAAGAGGTCACGCTCGAGGAAGCACTCAGCCTCATCGCCGACCGCATCGCCAAGGGCGGCGGGAAGAAGAAGCGCGGAAAGAAGGCAGCGGAGACGACGCCGGCAGCCGACGGCGACGCCGCGCCGAAGGCGAAGCGCAAGGCCAAGGGCAAGACGAAATCGAAGCAGCCCGAACCCGCGCATGCCGAGGACGAGGTCGACTGACGGCCGCGGCGCGCCCTGCCGCGCCAGCCGCTTCCCGCCCCTCGGCCGTCCGCAAACCTTTCACGTCCGGACGCCGGTCATGCCGCCTGGGACAGTGGGACAGGCGGGATTCGATCGATATCGTCTGAAATCCGTCCATCATCATTCGACGAGGCCGGCGCCGTCTCGCCGAGTTCGTGCCTGAGCCAGGGCTCGAGGGTGGCCCAGGTCCAGCCGGTGTCGGCGAACGGGGCCGGGACATCCGGGACGACCCCGAGCCGCGCCGCGCGCGGGGTCGGCGGCAGCAGGAAGTCGAA
>DASVCL010000009.1:0-34365 GCA_036381615.1 Alphaproteobacteria bacterium | reverse complement strand
GTGGTGCGGAAATGCGACGTGCCCGGCGCGAGGTCGCCGTGATGCAGGTAATAGGGCTTGATGCGGTTGCGGACGAAGCAGCGCATCAGGGCCTCCAGCGTCGCCGGATCGTCGTTGACGCCCTTGAGCAGCACGCTCTGGCTCAGCATCGGAATGCCGGCGGCGACCAGACGCCGGCACGCCGCGCGCGCCGCGTCGGTGAACTCGCGCGGATGATTGGCGTGAAGAACGACGTAGACGGCCTTGTCGGCGCCGAGCGCGTCGATGAGATCCGCGGTGATCCGCGCCGGGTCGACGACCGGCACGCGCGTGTGGATGCGGATCACGCCGACATGGTCGATGGCATCAAGCGCCGCGACGATGTCGCGCAGCCGCCGTGGCGACAGGATCAGCGGGTCGCCGCCCGTCAGAATGACCTCCCAGACCTCATCGTGGCGACGGACGTAGTCGAGCGCCGCGTCGAGCTCGGCGGGCGAGAGCGCATCGCCGCCGGGGCCGACCATCTCGCGCCGGAAGCAGAACCGGCAATAGGCCGGGCACGCATGCGTCGGCTTGAGCAGCACGCGGTCGGGATAGCGGTGCACGATGCCTTTCACCGGCGAGAACGCGTTGTCGCCGATCGGATCGGCGTTCTCCTGCGGCGTCGTCTCGGTCTCGGCCTCGGACGGGACGAACTGCCGGCCGATCGGGTCCGCGGCATCCGCCGGATCGATCAGGTCGAGCATCGCCGGCGTCACGGCGACGGCGTAGCGCGCAGCGACGCGTTCGATCGCCTCGCGCCGTTCCGCCGGCAGAACGCCGGCCGCGATGAGATCGGTCGCCATGCGCGCCGTGCGGCGAGGGAGATGGGATCCGTCCATGTTCATGCTCCTCGCGGCGCCGCAACGGGCGCCCACAAGACATCCTCGATGCGGTCGGCGCCGGCGGCGAGCATCACCAGGCGATCGAAGCCGAGCGCGATGCCGGCGCTCTCCGGCATGCCGTGCGCCAGGGCCGCCATGAAATCCTCGTCGATCGGATAGCGCACGCCATAGCGCTGCTGCTTCAGCGCCATGTCGCGTTCGAACCGGCGCCGCTGCTCCACGGGGTCCGTCAGTTCCCCGAACGCGTTGGCGAGTTCGAGGCCGCATACGTAAAGCTCGAAGCGCTCGGCGACGCGCGGATCGTCCCGCTTGGGACGCGACAGTGCGGCCATGCTGATCGGATAGTCGTATAGAATGGTCGCCTGGCCGATCCCGAGCTGCGGCTCGATGCGCTCGAGGAAGATCCGGAAGAACAGATCCTCCCAGGTATCGCCCGGATGCGGCCCGATGCCGAGCGGCCGCGCGGCTTCGGCCAGAAGCTCGAGCGACGGCGCCTCAGGGTCCGGTGCGGTCGCCAGCAGGTCGATGCCGGCATACCGCGCGAACGCCTCGGCGACGCTCAGGCGCACGCACGGGCGTGACGGGTCGCAGCGACGCTCCTGCCATGTAAAGGAACCGCCGGCGCACGCGCCGATCTCGTGCAGAAGCGCCTCGCAGTCCTCCATCAACGCTTCGTAGCCGGCGGCGGCGCGGTACCATTCCAGCATCGTGAACTCGGGATGATGCGTCGCCGAGCGCTCCGCGTTGCGGAAGACCCGGGCCATCTGGAAGATGCGCGGCATGCCGGCCACGAGCAGCTTCTTCATGGCGAATTCCGGCGACGTGTGGAGATAGAGAAGCTGGCCCGTCGTCGCGCCGGGGGAGAGCAGCTCGGTCGCGAACGCGACCAGATGCGGCTCCATGCCCGGCGAAATCTGGAGTGCCGGCGTCTCCACCTCGACGAAGCCGCGTGCGGCGAAGAAGGCCCGCGTTGCCTGCACAAGGCGCGCGCGCAGCTCCAGGTTCCGCCTGCGATTCGCGAAGCGGTCCGGTCGCCACCACGGCGCGGAGAGGTCAGCCGTCATGGCGCGCAAGCCAGTCCCGGCAGGCCGCGAGCGCATCGCGCGTGCCGCGCAGGTCGAGGGCCTCGATCGGGTCCGTGGTCACGGTCGCCTCATATGCCGACGCGATGTCGGCAAGGCGTTCGGCGAGCGATGGGGCGCCGGTAAAATGCACCGCCTTCACGCCCTGGCGCAGGGCGGCCAGCACGTGGCCGGGCGCGTCGCCGCAATCGAGCACGGCGGTGACGGCGACATCCGGATGGTCGGCGGCTGCCTGCCGCACCACCTGGTCGAACCACGCCGCGCCCGCATAGCCGCCGGCGTCCGGCGCGCTCACGAGCACGAGCCGCACTCCGCGCTCGTGGGCCGCCTGCACGGCGGCACGAGCGTCGGCCAGGCTGTGAATCCTGATTGCCGCGCGCATGGGCCGCGGTTCTAACCCGAAAATGCGATGTCGGAAACGGATTCCGGGGCGCCGTTCCGGCCGTCAGCCGATCGCCCGGATCCCGCTCGGCTGGCGCGGCAGCACGCGCTCGCCCGGGAACCGGACCACGGCCGTGGTGCCCCGGCCGACCGCGCTGTCGAGGCTGAACGTGCCCCCGTGAAGCTCGACGAGGGCGCGGACGATCGGCAGGCCGAGCCCGGTGCCGCCGCGCGTGCGGGTGTAACTGCCGTCGATCTGTCCGAACTGCGCCAGCGCCTTCGGAATGTCGTCGGGGGCGATGCCGATGCCCGTGTCGCGGACCGAGAGCATCCAGGCGCCGTCGTCGTCGACACCGCCGGTGACCGCCACCTTGCCGCCGCGCGGCGTGAACTTGATGGCGTTCGAAAGAAGGTTGAGCAGAACCTGCTTGAGGAGCCGCTCGTCCGCCAGAAGAAGCGGAAGCTGCTCGGGGACGTCGAGCTCGAGCGCGAGACCTGCCGTCTCCGCCCGCTCGCGGACGAGGCGCAGGCTCGCCGAGGCGACGGCATGGACGTCGACCGGCGCTTCGTTGAGCTCGACCCGGCCCGCCTCGATTTTCGCCATGTCGAGAATGTCGTTGATGATCTGAAGCAGATGCTGGCTCGAATACAGGATGTCGCCGGCATATTCGCGATAGCGCGCGTTGCCGATGGGACCGAACATCTGCTCGGTGATGATCTGCGAGAAGCCGATGATGGCGTTGAGCGGCGTGCGCAGCTCGTGGCTCATGTTGGCGAGGAAGTCGGACTTGGCGCGGCTTGCGATCTCGGCCTGCTCCTTGGCGGCCAGCAGCTCGCGCGTCGCATGCTCCTGCTCGGTGATGTCGGTATAGGTCGCGACGAAGCCGCCCGAGGGCAACGGCCGATGGACGACCTCGATGATCCGCCCGTTCTTGAGGAACTGCCGCAGCACCCGCGGCTCCCGGCTTGCCGCGACGGCAAGCCGATCCTCGATGACCCGCTGCGCCTGTTCGGGGCGGTAGTTGCCCTGACCGACGCTGATTTCCATGACTTCCTTCAGCGACAGGCCGGGGCGCACCCGCGCGGGGTCGAGATTGTAGAGGTCGAGGTAGCGCCGGTTGCACAACATCATACGATGGTCGGCGTCGTACATCACCAGGCCCTGGCTCATGTTTGCGAGCGCGAGCTCGAGCTGCCCCGATTTCTGCTCGATTTCGCGGCTGAGACGTTCGAGGACGGCTTCGGACACCATGCGCTGATCGATGTGCCGGATCAGTGCCCGGGTGACGAGGCACAGGCCGAGGATGATCGCGAGCGCGACGACGGCGCGCCTGTAGAAGCCGTGCCACCATTGCGCGGACATCGACTCGCTGGAGAGCGTAATGGTCAGGACGAGGGGAAACCCCGTCACCTTGCGATAGATGACGAAATCGCGCCCCGAATTCTCCTCGAACGTGCCGACCTCTTTGGCCGGCAGGTACTCCTGGAACAGCGGCGTGTCGGCGGCGCTCAGGCCGAGGAGATCGGGAGTGCCCGACGGATGGATGAGATAGGCGCCACTGCTCGTCATCAGCCCGGCCGAGACGCCGTCGGACAGCAGCGCCGCATAGGATTCGGCAAAGACTTGCGGGTCGACCAGGGCGACGACCGCACCGCCGAACTCGCCGTTCTGCAGGGTGATGCGTCGGCTGAACGGGACGATGATCTCGCTCGACCGGCGGCTCATCTGCGGCCCCGAGATGCGGAGGCCGCTGTTTGCGTCGTCACGATGCGCGATGAAGTCGGGGTGGCTTTCGACCGAAAGGGGCGGCGGAAATTCGTAGTCGGAATGGTAGACGGGCCGTCCATATCGATCGACGACGGCCAGGGCCGAGACCTGCGGCACGCGCGCGAGGCGGTCGCGGAGCAGCTCGTTCACTTCGGCGCTGCCGCCGTTCAGGGCGGGGTACAGGCGGAAGAGATCGCTGAGGCCGACGAGGACGAGGTCGATCGCCTGGACCTGACGCATCGTATGTTCTTCGATCATCCGCGCCGTCTCGGCGGCGGCGCGTTTGGCGTCCGCGATGTGGGCACGGTAGGAGCGCCAGGTGTCGAGCGCGAACGCGGCGACGCCCGCGGCGATCGCGAAGGCTGCAAACGCAACCAGCACCCGCTTCAAATTGGCGCGCGTCGGTTGGGGCGCACCGGGCTCGACTTTCTTCGCTCCGATCATCGCATGGACTTGGGAACCGGACGCAGAATTTCGTTGATCGGCCTGAGTTCCCGCATCGTGCCCGGAAACGGTTAAAAATTTCGACCCGACGCGAAAAGGCCCGGCTGCGGAGATCGCGGCCGGGCCTCGAGGCGCACCGATGCTGGCGTGTCCGCCAGGGTGGGAAAGCGTTAACGGTTTCTAAATCAGCTTCGCCATCGCGGCGGCCGTGTCGACCATGCGGTTCGAGAAGCCCCATTCATTGTCGTACCAGGACATGACGCGGACGAGCCCGCCGTCGATCACCTGGGTCTGCGTAAGGTCCACCGTCGAGCTCGCGGGATTGTGGTTGAAGTCGGACGAGACAAGCTCCTCGTCCGTCGTCATCAGGATGCCCTTGAGGCGGTTGCTGGCGGCCGCCTTCATGATCGCCTCGTTCACGGCCTTCGCGTCGACCTGCTTCTTCGGTACGAACTTGAAGTCGATGAGCGAGACGTTCGCCGTCGGCACCCGGATCGCCGTGCCATCCAGCTTGCCCTTGAGTTCCGGCAGCACGAGGCCGACGGCACGCGCGGCGCCGGTCGAGGTGGGGATCATGGACAGCGCTGCCGCACGCGCGCGGCGGAGATCCTTGTGCAGCGTATCGACCGTCGGCTGGTCGCCCGTGTAGGCGTGGATGGTCGTCATGTAGCCGCGCTCGATCCCGAATGCCTCGTGAAGCACGTAGGCGACGGGGGCAAGGCAATTCGTCGTGCACGACGCGTTGGACACGACCGTGTGCTCGGCCTTCAGCTGGTCGTGATTGACGCCGTAAACGACGGTGAGGTCGGCGCCGTCTGCGGGCGCCGAGATCAGCACCCGCTTCGCACCGGCCTTCAGGTGGTCCGCCGCCTTCTCGCGCTTGGTGAAGATGCCGGTGCATTCCAGCACGATGTCGACCGCCAGCTCCTTCCAGGGCAGCTTCGCCGGGTCGCGTTCGGCCGTGACCCGGATGCGTCCGCGCCCGATGTCCATCCAGTCGTCGCCGGTCGTGATGGTCCCGGGGAACGGGCCGTGCACGGAGTCGTGCTTGAGAAGGTGCGCGTTGGTCTTGACCGGACCGAGGTCGTTGATCGCAACGACCTCGATGTCGTTGCGGCCCGACTCGTGAATGGCGCGCAGCACGAGGCGCCCGATGCGGCCGAATCCGTTGATGGCAATTCTTGCTGGCATGGTTTCGATGTCCTTCTTCCTTCCCGATGCGGACGTGCTGTTACGGCCCCGTTTCTAGAGCAGTTTCTTGGCTGCTTCCGCAACAGCTTGAGGGGTAATCCCGAAATGGTGGTAGAGATCGGCGAACGGCGCGGAGGCGCCGAACCCGGTCATCCCGACGAAGCTGCCTTTCGGGCCGAGATACCGCTCCCAGCCCTGCGAAACGCCGGCCTCGACCGCGACGCGGGGCGTGCGCGCCGGCCCGAGGACCTTGCGGCGGTACGTCGCGGTCTGGCGATCGAACAGCGTCCAGCACGGCATGGAAACGACGGCCGCGCGAATCCCGTCCTTCGCCAGCATGTCGCGCGCCTGAAGCGCGATCTGGACTTCCGAACCCGTCGCGATCAGCGTGACCTGCCGTTCGCCCTCGGCTTCGGCGAGCACGTAGCCGCCCTTCGCCGACAGGTTCTCCGTTCCGTCCTGCAGCCGTACGGCCGGCAGGTTCTGGCGCGTGAGCGCCAGCAGCGACGGCCCCGACGCATGGTCGAGCGCCGCCGCCCAGCATTCGAGCGTCTCGACCGCATCGGCCGGACGCATCACGAGCAGGTTGGGGATGGCGCGCAGGCTGGCGAGATGTTCGACCGGCTGGTGCGTCGGTCCGTCTTCGCCCAATCCGATCGAGTCATGCGTCATGACATAGATGACGCGCTGGCCCATCAGCGCGGAAAGGCGTATCGACGGCCGGCAATAGTCGGAGAACACCAGGAACGTTCCGCCATAGGGGATCACGCCCTTGTGCAGCGCGAGCCCGTTCATCGCCGCGGCCATGGCATGCTCGCGGACGCCGTAGAAGACGTAGCGGCCGGCGAAGTCGTCGCACTTCACCGGGGCGAGCGCCTTGGTCTTGGTGTTGTTCGATCCCGTCAGGTCGGCCGATCCGCCGACGAGTTCGGGGATCGCCTCGGTCAGGACCTCGAGCGCCGTCTGCGAGGCGACGCGCGTCGCCATGGTCGGCTTGTCCTGGACGAGCTTCGACTTGAGGGCGGCGACGCGCTCGAGCCACCCCTTGGGGAGCTTGCCGGACATGAGCCGCCTGAACTCGGCCCGCTTCTCGGCAGGCAGCTTTTCGAGGCGGCGCATCCACGCGGCGCGCTCGGCGGCACCGCGCTGGCCGAAGGCGCGCCAACGCTCGAGCACCGGTGCCGGCACCTCGAAGGGCGGCGCCGACCAGCCCAGGCGTTCGCGACAGGCTTCGATCTCCGCCGCGCCGAGCGGCGCCCCGTGGGCGGCGGCGGTGCCCGCCTTCGTCGGCGCCCCGTACGCGATCGTCGTGCGACAGGCGATCATCGTCGGCCGGTCGGAACGGCGCGCTTCCTCCAGCGCAGCCTCGATCGCCGCCGGGTCGTGTCCGTCGATGGCGCGGGCGTTCCAGCCGCAGGCCTGGAACCGCGCGATCTGATCGTCGGATACGGCGAGCGACGTGGGTCCGTCGATCGTGATCCGGTTGTCGTCGAACAGGACGATCAGCTTGTTGAGCCGCAGGTGGCCGGCAAGCGAAATCGCCTCGTGGCTGATGCCTTCCATCAGGCATCCGTCACCCGCGATGACATAGGTGTAATGATCGACGACGTCGGCGCCGAACCGCGCGGCCAGCAGCCGCTCGGCCAGTGCCATGCCCACCGCGTTGGCAAGCCCCTGTCCGAGCGGACCCGTCGTCGTCTCGACCCCGGCCGTGTGGCCGTATTCCGGATGGCCCGGCGTCCTGGAGCCGAGCTGCCTGAAGCGACGAAGCTCGTCGAGCGTCATCTCCGGGTAGCCGGTCAGATAAAGAAGCGCATAGATCAGCATCGAGCCGTGACCGGCGGACAGCACGAAGCGGTCGCGATCCGGCCATGCCGGATCGGCGGGGTCGAACTTCAGGAAACGCGACCACAGGATCGTGGCGACGTCGGCCATGCCCATGGGCATGCCGGGGTGACCGGACTTGGCCTGCTCCACTGCATCCATCGCCAGCGCGCGGATCGCGTTGGCGAGTTCGGCATGTTCTCGGGTCTGCTTGTCGCTCAGGGGCAGCGGCGCTGCGTTGGCGGTATGGGGGGCGGTGGCGGGGATTGCGCTCATGCTTGCTCTATTGAAGTCGCGCGACGTGGGTCGGCTCGGAAATCATTTCGCGGAGTCCGTGCCCCGCCCGGCCGGCGGCGGCAACATGCCGCCGGCCCCCAGGTACGTCAACCCGCAAAAACAGAAGCTCCGCCTGCGAAAACAGCAGCTCGCCCGCATTCGGAACGCGCCGTTTGACGGCACTGGTTTCGGGCTCTTAAGGTGACGGATATCGGCCGCGCGAGGATGGGCGCGGGCGATCCAGGCCAGGACGGAAAGGGCGATGGAGATGAGCCGCTTGCAGGATGCGCAGGCGAAATTGTCGGCGGCGCTCGCCCGCCTCGAGGCGGCGTTGGCCCGGCCGCCGGCGCCTGCCCGCGATCCGGCCGATCGCGAGCAGCGCATTGCCGAGCTCGAACGCGAACTCGACCGGATCAACCGCGATCACGTGGCCCTCGAAGGCACGGTCGATCATGTCACGGCGCGGCTCGATGCGGCGATCGAGCGGCTCAGGACGATGGTGCGGAGCTAAGTCGCATGGCGGAGATGACCGTAACGATCAACGGCCGCGCCTATCAGGTCGCGTGCGAGGACGGGCAGGAGGCGCATCTCCAGCGGCTCGCGACCTATATCGACCAGCGCGTCGCGGATCTGGTCAAGGACGTCGGACAGGTCGGGGATGCCCGGCTGCTGGTCATGGTCAGCCTGCTGATCGCCGACGAGCTCGCCGATGTGTACGACGAGCTGGCGGAGCTGAAATCGGCGACGGCCGTGCCACCCCAACCGGACCCCGAGACGGTACGCGCCGCCGAAGCTGCGCAGGCGGCTGCGACCGCAGCCGAGGCGCGCGCCGCTGCGGCGGAAGCGGCGGCGCGCGAGGCGCAGGAACGTCTCAGCGCCGTGGAAGCCGAACTGGCGCGGTCGGCGCAGGCCCTGCAGGTACATGACGAGGTCGCCGAGAATCTCGAGCGGCTCACGGCCCGCGTGACGGCGCTCGCCGAACGGATCGAGCGCGAGCGCGTCTGACGTCCGGCCACCGCCCGAACTCGGGCCGTGCTTGTTCGCGGCCGCCAAAGCTCTTACATTGATGGGTAGGACGGGGCTGCGCGGTACGTCAGGCCGCTTAAGTCCCTGAGGCCAATGATCACCTCTAGGGAGCTGTCCCTGCCGGAGCCGTGGCTTCGGTATATGGCGCCCACCTGCTCATGCAGGCCACAGAGGATCGCGTACGCCAACGGCCGAGGCGGCTTCGTCCGACGCATTTTATCTTCCGACAGTTCGCGCGGTTGATCGGCCTAGCCTGGCGGACACGATCGTGCTGCCGCGTGCCGGGCGTGGAACATTTTGCAGGATCGAAGCCGACCAGGGATGCGGATTCTATTTTGCGGAGATGTCGTCGGAAGGTCGGGGCGCGACGCCGTCGTCGCGAACCTGCCGGACCTGCGCCGTAGGCTGGATCTCGACTTCGTGGTCGTGAACGGCGAGAACGCGGCCGGCGGCTTCGGCCTCACCGAGAAAATCGCGCAGGAGTTCTACGCCGCCGGCGCCGATTGCATCACGACCGGCAATCATGTCTGGGATCAGCGTGAGCTCATCGGGTACATCGACCGCGATCAGCGACTGCTCCGGCCGCTGAATTTTCCGAAGGGCACTCCCGGGCGCGGCGCGGGCCTGTACACGACGCGGACAGGCCGCAAGGTGCTCGTCGCCAACGTGATGACGCGCCTGTTCATGGATCCGCTGGACGATCCGTTCGCCGCGGTCGAGGCGGTGTTGTCGCAGCATCGGCTCGGCGTGACGGCGCATGCGATCGTCGTCGACATCCATGGCGAGGCGACGTCGGAGAAGATGGCCCTCGGCCATTTCTGCGACGGCCGCGTCTCGCTCGCCGTCGGCAGCCATAGCCACGTCCCGACCGCCGATGCCCAGGTCCTGCCCAATGGGACCGCCTACCAGACGGACGCGGGAATGTGCGGCGACTATGACTCGGTCATCGGCATGAAGAAGGAGATTGCGATGACCCGGTTCATCCGGAAAATGCCGGGCGAGCGGCTGTCGCCGGCGGAGGGGACGGCAACCCTGTGCGCGACCTTCGTCGAGACCGACGACGTGACGGGACTTGCCCGGCGGGTGGCGCCGGTCCGGCTCGGCGGCCGGCTCGCGCCCGCTTGGCCCGACGACTAGCGGGGTGTCGCGGCTCGACCCCTCGGGCACGCGATTCCGGCGTGCCGGCGTGAAGCAGGGCGGCCCAAATGATGCCATATTGCTTTGCTACCTGACCGGTGCGCCGGTAGAAGTTTGCCACCACATATAGTATAGACCTGACAATCTTTCGCTGAGTATTAGCGCCCTTCGCCGACTCAGCGCTTCTTCGTGGACAAAGCGACAGATGGCCGGCCATTCCCAGTTCAAGAACATCATGCACCGCAAGGGCAAACAGGACGCCAAGCGGGGCAAGATTTTCACCAAGCTCATTCGCGAGATCATGGTTGCCGCGCGCAGCGGCATTCCCGATCCCGCGGGCAACCCGCGCCTGAAAGCGGCGATCGCCGCCGCGAAGGCGCAGAACATGCCGAAGGACACGATCGAACGCGCGATCAAGCGCGGCTCCGGCGCCGAGAGCGGCGAGAATTACGAGGAGGTGCGTTACGAGGGCTACGGGCCGGGCGGCGTCGCCATCATCGTCGAGGCGCTGACCGACAACCGCAATCGGACGGCCAGCGAGGTTCGCTCGATCTTCTCCAAGAACGGCGGGTCCCTGGGCGAGACCAATTCGGTTGCGTTCAACTTCGGGCGCAAGGGCGTGGTCACCTATCCCGCCAGCGCGCTCGACGCCGATCAGATATTCGAGGCGGCCCTGGAGGTCGGCGCCGAAAACGTCGAGTCCGGCGAGGAGATTCACGAAGTCATAACCAGCCCGGAGGATTTTGCCGCGGTGCGCGACGCACTCGAGGCGAAATTCGGCCCGGCGGAGAGCGCCCGGCTCGCCTGGCGGCCCACCAGCACCGTCCCGGTCGATGCCGGGACCGCGGAGGCGCTGTTCCAGCTGATCGAGGCGCTGGAGGACAATGACGATGTCCAGACCGTCTCGGCGAATTACGAGGTCGCGGACGAGGTCGTCGCGCGCCTCACGGCCTAGGCTCGCATGCGGCTGATCGGGCTCGATCCGGGACTCCGCTCCACGGGATGGGGCGTCATCGAGGTCAGCGGGTCGCGGCTCCGTCATGTCGCAAACGGCATCGTGAAGACGGATGGCGGACTCTCGACCGCCGTCCGCCTCGTTCAGGTCTTCGAGGGGCTCGCGGCCGTGATCGCGGAGCATCGGCCGGACGTGGCGGCAGTCGAAGAGACGTTCGTGAATACCAACGCGACCAGCACGCTGAAGCTCGGCATGGCACGGGGCGCGGTCCTGCTCGCGCCCGCGCGCGCGGGCGTCCCGGTCGCGGAATATTCGGCGAATGCGATCAAGAAGGCGATCGTCGGCGTCGGCCACGCCGAAAAGGCGCAGGTTCAGATGATGGTCCGCCGTCTGCTGCCAGGCGTGGAGTTCGTCGGGCCCGATGCGGCCGATGCCCTGGCGGTTGCCATCTGCCATGCGCACCATGCCCAGACCCGGCGCGCCTTGGCCGGAGGCGTGATCATGGCCGGAGGCGCCGCGGAGTGACGCCGTGATCGCGAAGCTCACCGGAATTCTGGACACGATCGCGCGCGACCATGCGATCATCGACGTCGGTGGCGTGGGATATCTCGTTCGCTGCTCGGCGCGCACGCTCGGGGCGATGCCCGCGATCGGCGCCAGCGTCAGCCTCGCGGTCGAAACGCTGGTACGGGAGGACGCGATCGATCTCTACGGATTTGCGGAAAGCGCCGAACGCGAATGGTTTCGTCTGCTGACGACGGTTCAGGGCGTCGGCGCCAGGGTCGCGCTTTCGATTCTCTCCGCGCTCGGCACGGATGATCTGGCGCAGGCGATCATGGCCGGCGACAAGACCATGCTCACGCGCGCCGAAGGCGTCGGCCCGAAGCTCGCCAACCGTATCGTCAGCGAGCTCAAGGACAAGGTCGCGGGCGAAGCGTTCGCGCACGTCGCCGTGTCGCCGGCGGCTGCGCGTCCGGACGGCGGAACGGCGGGCGATGTCGTCGCCGACGCGATCTCAGCCCTCGTCAATCTCGGCTATCGCCGCGCCGAAGCGATGGGCGCCATCGACCGTGCCGCGCGGAAGCTCGGGCCGGGCGCGAAGCTCGAGGCCCTCATTCCCGCCGGGCTGAAGGAGCTTGGGACATGACGGACGGTGGACGCGCGGTCAGCCCCGGATTCACCGCCGGCGATGCCGCCGAGTCGAGCATCCGGCCGCTGTCGCTGGACGATTTCATCGGCCAGCGGCAGGTCCGCGAGAATCTTCGCGTATTCATTTCGGCGGCGCGCACCCGCGCCGATGCGCTCGATCACGTCCTGCTGCACGGGCCGCCGGGCCTCGGCAAGACGACGCTCGCGCAGATCGTCGCGCGCGAGCTCGGCGTCGGCTTCCGCGCGACATCCGGGCCCGTGATCGCGCGCGCCGGTGACCTCGCCGCGATCTTGACCAATCTCCAGCCGCGCGACGTGCTGTTCATCGACGAGATCCACCGTCTGTCGCCCGCCGTCGAGGAAGTGCTCTATCCCGCGATGGAGGACTTCCAGCTCGACCTCATGATCGGCGAAGGGCCGGCGGCGCGCTCGGTTCGCATCGACCTGCCGCCCTTCACCCTGATCGGGGCGACGACGCGCGCCGGGTTGATCACGACGCCGTTGCGCGACCGGTTCGGCATTCCGCTGCGGCTCGTCTTCTATGGACCCGAGGAACTCGAAGAGATCGTGCGGCGCGGCGCCCGCGTTCTCAATGTGAATCTGACGGCCGAAGGGGCGGCCGAGATCGCGCGCCGGTCGCGCGGGACGCCGCGCGTCGCCGGCCGGCTGCTGCGTCGCGTACGCGACTTCGCCGCCGTCGGCGGGATCGCGCAGATCGACCGCGCCGCCGCGGACGCGGCGCTTACGCGGCTCGAGGTCGACGCGGCCGGGCTCGACGCCATGGACCGGCGCTATCTGCGCTGCATCATCGAGAACTACGGCGGTGGTCCGGTCGGTGTCGAGACGCTCGCCGCCGCGTTGTCGGAACAGCGCGACACGATCGAGGACGTCATCGAGCCGTACCTGCTTCAGATCGGCCTGCTGCAGCGGACGCCGCGCGGGCGTGTGCTGACCGAACGCGGATGGCGCCATCTCGGCCTGGAGCCGCCGGCGGACTCGGCCCGGCAGCTCGAACTCCTGGCGCGTATGGGTGACGAGGCCGAAGGTGACGAAGGATAGGGCCATGGCCAGCGCTCTGCCGTCGGCGGAGCACCGCTTCCCGATCCGTGTCTATTATGAGGACACGGATGCCGCCGGCATCGTCTACTACGCCAATTACCTGAAATTCGCCGAGCGCGCGCGGACCGAGATGCTCCGCGCGCTGGGCATCGGCCACCGCGCGCTGCGCGACGACACGGGCGTCGTCTTTGCCGTGCGCCGGTGCCAGGTCGACTATCTGGCGCCCGCGCGTCTCGACGACGAGCTCGAGGTCCGCACGCGGATCATCGACATGAGCGGCGCCTCGATCGAGCTCGAGCAGATCGTCACCCGGGAGGAGGACGCACTCGTGCGCCTCAACGTCATGCTGGCCTGCATCGGTCCGAACGGTCGCGCCACGCGGCTGCCGTCGGCCGTGCGCGAGGCCTTCGCAACGAATCGATCCTCACAGTCGAGCAAGCAGGACACCAATGGATAGAGCAGTCGAGGCGGCATCTCTCGTCGGTAGCCAGGTCGTGCAGGATTTTTCGATCTGGCACCTGTTCGCGAATGCCGATTTCATAGGCAAGGCGGTGATCATCGCCCTGGTGCTCGCATCGTTCTGGAGCTGGGCGATCATCTTCGAGAAGCTGTTCCGCCTGCGTCGCCTGCACCGTCAGGCGGACGATTTCGAGGACCTGTTCTGGTCCGGCGGGTCGCTCGAGGACCTCTATGACCGGATGGGCCATCAGCCGGTCGACCCGATGTCGGCCATATTCGGGGCGGCGATGCGCGAATGGCGTCGGTCGTTCGCGAAGGGGGCGGTCGTCGCGGGTCAGATGCGTGCCGGCCTGCAAAGCCGGATCGAGCGGGTGATGTCGGTGACGCTGGGTCGCGAGATGGATCGCCTCGAGCGTTACATGACGTTCCTCGCGTCGGTCGGCTCGACGGCGCCGTTCATCGGCCTGTTCGGCACGGTCTGGGGCATCATGCACAGCTTCGCGGCCATCGCCGCCAGCAAGAACACCAACCTTGCGGTGGTCGCGCCCGGCATCTCCGAGGCCCTGTTCGCGACGGCGCTGGGGCTGATCGCCGCGATTCCCGCGGTTATCGCCTACAACAAGATCTCGAGCGATCTCGGACGCTATGCCGGCCGGCTCGAGGCGTTCTCGCAGGAATTCGCGGCGATCCTGTCGCGGCAGCTGGAAGAGAAGGCGGCGTAGCCATGGCCGGCCCCCTCATGGGCGCCACGCGGTCGCGTTCGTCGCGGCGGACCCGGCGACTGGTCAGCGACATCAACGTCACGCCGTTCGTGGACGTCATGCTGGTGCTGCTCGTCATCTTCATGGTGACGGCGCCGCTCCTGACCGCGGGTGTCGAGGTCGACCTTCCGAAGACGCAGGCCGCGCAGACCACCGGCCAGGATGAGCCGCTGGTCGTGAGCGTCAATGCCCAGGGCAAGATCTTTCTCCAGGAAACCGAGATGGAGCAGGACGTCCTGATCGCGCGGCTGAAGGCGATCACCGCCAACAAGCCGGAGCAGCGCATCTTCGTGCGCGGCGACCGGTCGCTCACCTACGGCAAGGTGATGGAGGTCATGGGCGCGCTGAGCGAGGCCGGATTCGCCAAGGTCGCGCTGGTCGCCGAGATTCCCGGCAGCAGCAGCGGCCGCCAGCCGTCCAGGACGGGCCGTTAGATTCCACGACCATGCGCAAGGCTGCGCTCCTTTCGGCGTTGTTGCACGTGGCGGTCTTCCTGATCGCCTGGTTCGGCGTGCCCGACCTGTTCCGGTCCCCGCCGCCGGAAGAGAAGCCGCTGATCGTCGAGATGCTGCCGCTCGCGCAGATCACGAATGCGCCGCCGCCGACCCCGGCGCCGCCGAAGATGGCAGAGGCGCCGAAACCGCCCGAGCCCAAGCCGGAGCCACCGAAGCCGGAGCCGCCAAAAGTCGTGGAGGCGCCCAAGCCCGAGCCGCCGAAGCCAGAACCGCCCAAGCCGGCACCGCCTCCGCCTCC
Organism: Alphaproteobacteria bacterium; assembly: GCA_036381615.1. Lineage (GTDB taxonomy): Bacteria > Pseudomonadota > Alphaproteobacteria > CACIAM-22H2 > CACIAM-22H2 > CALANV01. Next base: position 19,237 of record DASVCL010000009.1, on the reverse strand, counting down.
GCCTCCGCCGCCCCCGCCGCCGCCGCAGGCGGAACCGCCAACGCCGCCCGCACCCGCGCCGACGCCGGCCCCGCGCGCCGAGGCGCCGCTACCGAAGCCGCCGCCGCCGCGTCCCGAGCCGCCGAAGCCGCCGCAGGTGGCGCGCGCCCAGCAGCCGGCGCCGAAGCAGAAGCAGCAGCAGGCGTTCGATCTCGACAACGTGCTGCGGGATCTGACGCGCCGCCGCCCGCAGCCGGCGGAGCCGCAGCCCGCGCCGCAACAGCAACAGGCGCAGGCGGCGGCCCGGTCCTCGTCGAATGCGTCGCATAACCCGTTGCTGCGGCTCTCGATGACCGAGGAGGACGCGATCCGGCAGAAGGTCTACCAGAACTGGAACGTCGATGTCGGCGCCAAGGGCATCGAAAGCTTCGTGGTGGAGTTGCGCATCTACGCGAGCGCCGACGGCAGTGTGCGCGACGTGCGCGTCGAAAGCCAGGACTGGACGTCCGACGAGCGGTACCGGGCCTTCGTCGAGAGCGCGCGCCGCGCCGTATTCCGCAGTTCGCCGCTGCCGATTCCGGCGGACAAGGCTTCGCAGCTCACGGACGGCAACCTCGTCTTGCGCTTCAGCGCCAAGGACATGCTCGGGATCAGGGGCTGAGCGGGCCGGGGCGCCACGGAATGGACAAAAATCCGAGCGAGAAGAAGAAGCAGGGATTCGAGAGAGGATTGTGATGTACAGGTCACCCATCGCACGCCTTGTCGGCGTCGCCCTTTGCGTGCTTGGTGCCGCCGGCCTCACGGGGGCGGCGTATGCCGAGGTGCGGATCGACATCACCCGCGGCAAGGTCGAGCCGATGCCGATCGCGGTGTCGCCGTTCTTCGGCGCCCAGCCCAGGGATGCCCAGATCGGTCAGGACATGACCAACGTGATCGCCGCCAATCTCGAGCGCTCGGGCCTGTTCCGTCCGATCGACCCCAAGGCCTACATCCAGACGCCGGTCGCCTTGCGCAACCAGCCGCCGCGCTTCGCCGATTGGCGCGCGATCAATGCCCAGGCGCTCGTCCACGGCAATATCGATCTGCAGTCCGACGGCCGCCTGCGCGTCGAGTTCCGGCTCTGGGACGTCTACGGCGAGAGCCAGATGGAAGGGCGGGTCTTCACGACCGCGCCGCAGAACTGGCGCCGCGTCGCCCACATCATCTCGGATGCCGTCTACAAACGCATCACCGGCGAGGACGGGTATTTCGACACGCGTATCGTCTATGTCGCGGAGTCGGGCCCGCTGCAGCGGCGGACCAAGCGGCTTGCCATCATGGATCAGGATGGCGCCAACCACCGTTTCCTGACCGACGGACGTGTCCTGGTGCTGACGCCGCGCTTCTCGCCGACGGCGCAGGAGATCACGTATCTCTCCTACATCAACAACAAGCCGCGCGTTTATCTCTACAACATCGACACCGGGCAGCAGGAAGTGCTCGGCGACTTTCCGGGCATGACGTTTGCGCCACGTTTCTCACCCGACGGGAACCGGGTGATCATGAGCATGGCGCAGAACGGCAACACCGACATCTATGTGATGGACCTGCGCACACGGCGCGTGCAGCGCCTCACCGATCACCCGTCGATCGACACCTCGCCCACCTATTCGCCCGACGGGCGGCAAATCGTCTTCAACTCGGACCGCAGCGGCGCACAGCAGCTCTACGTCATGGACAGTGACGGGAGCAACGTGCGGCGGATCAGCTTCGGCACCGGCCGGTATGCGACTCCGGTCTGGTCGCCCCGCGGCGATCTCGTCGCCTTCACGCGCATGCACGAGGGCGAATTCTATATCGGCGTGATCCGGCCGGACGGCTCTGGCGAGCGGCTTCTAACTCGGGGCTTCCTGGTCGAGGGGCCGACCTGGGCGCCCAATGGACGCGTTCTGATGTATTTTAAACAAAACCCTGCCGACAGCCGGGGACAAGGAACGAATAGTCGACTCTATTCAATCGACCTCACCGGATACAATGAACGGGAAATAATCACGCCGACGGAAGCTTCCGATCCGGCGTGGTCCCCCTTGATTCCGTGACTCCGGAGGCATATAGTCCGCGCCGATCTTAGCTGGACGAATACAGTCTCAGTGCGCCCCTTATTGTTGTGCGGGCGGAAAAAAGCAGACGTAATCTGACCTAACCAACCGCGCGGAAAAGATCCGCGCTGTAGAGTAGAAAAAAAGGAGTTCGAGATGCGTTTCAAGTTGCTGAGCATGTTCGCCGCAGTGCTGTTGCTGGCGGCGTGCGAGACGGCGTCTGACCAGTCGGCCGCGACCGGCGGGACCGGCGGCGTGCAGACCGGCACCAGCGTCGGTACCGGGCAGGCCCGGCCGCGGACGCCGCAGGAAGAGCTCGTCGCCGAGGTCGGTGATCGGGTCTTCTTCGACTTCGACAAGTCGGACCTGAAGCCTGAGGCGCGTCGTACGATCGAGCGGTGGGCCGCGTTCCTGCGCAAGTACCCGAACCTGACGGTCACCATCGAAGGGCATGCCGACGAGCGCGGGACGCGCGAGTACAACCTGGCGCTCGGCGAGCGTCGCGCCAACTCGGCCAAGAACTTCCTCGTCTCGCTCGGCATCGACGCGCGCCGCGTGGCGACGATCAGCTACGGCAAGGAGCGTCCGGCGGTCGTCGGCTCGAACGAGGCCGCGTGGTCGCAGAATCGTCGCGCCGTGATGGTCGTCAACTGAGCGACCGCTCCTGCGTCCGGAACGGGCGCCTGTCCGCTGGTCCCCCGGGGCCCTTCGGACAGGCGCCTTTGTTTTGCCCAAGAGCCGGAATAGACTTGTCGGCGTGATGGCCACCGTTTCTGTCGTACGACCGTTTGCCCGGTACGCCCTGGCGCTTTCCGTCGCGATCGGCGCCGGGCTCCCCTCCGTCATTTCGGCGCCGGCGTTGGCCCAGCAAGGTCCGGACGTCCGGTCGCTCGTCGATCAGATCGAGCGTCTGCGTCGGGACGTCGACGTTCTCCAGCGGCAGCTCGCCCGCTCCGGCGGCGCGTCGATCGCCCGTGCGTCGGATGCGGCGTCGGTCGGCGCCGGCGGCGACGTCCCCAGTTCGTTCATCGCCCAGACCGACATGCGGTTCGCGACCGTCGACGACCAGCTGCGCGACCTGACCGGTAAGGTCGAGGAACTCAACTACAAGCTGTCGCAGATGGCGACGCGGCTCGACAAGCTGGTCGGCGATGTCGATTTCCGGCTGACGGCGATTGAGCGGGGCGGCGCCGGGGCGGCCCCGCCGCCGGGCAGTCCGTCGACGGCGGCCGAGGCTTCGACGACGGCGACGGCTTCGGCCGCGCCGGTCGGCCCTGGCCCGCAGATGCGCCTGGTGCCGCTCGGCCCCTCCGGCCAGCCTGTGTCGGACGAATCCGCGCGTCAGGCGCCGACCCCGTCCCGGGCCCCGGCGCCGGCACAGACCGCGGCGGTCACCCTGCCGGATGGCTCGCCCGAGGCCCAGTACGAGTTTGCCTATGCGCAGCTGCTGCAGGCACAGCGCGAGCAGGGCGATTTTGGCCGTGCCGAGTCGGCGCTCCGGGCCTTCATCGCCGCGCATCCCAACCATCGTCTCGCCGGCAACGCGCAGTACTGGCTTGGCGAAACCTATTATGTCCGCCGTGATTTCGCGGCGGCGGCCGCGGCCTTCGCCGAGGGCTTCAAGCGCTACCCGAACAGTGAAAAGGCGCCCGACAACCTGCTCAAGCTTGGCATGTCGCTTGGCCATCTCAACCGCAAGGGCGACGCCTGCGGTACGCTCGGCGAGCTGGAGCGGCGCTATCCGAACGCGTCGGTGTCGATCAAGCAGGCGATCCAGCGCGAGAAGCAGCGGCTGAATTGCAGCTGACGATCGGGCATCCGCCGGACGGCCCGCGCCAAGATAGGAGATGATTGCGGTCGAGCCCGACTTGCTCGAAGCTTCGGATGGCCATGTTCCGGCGCCGGCAGCACCCGCCGCGGCGGTGTCGGATGCGATGTTCGCGGCGCTGATCGAACGTCTCGGGCCGTTCGAACGGCGGCCCCGGCTTGCAGTCGGGGTGTCGGGCGGCGCGGACAGTCTCGCCCTCGTCCTGCTGGCGGATCGTTGGTTGCGATCGCGGGGCGGGCAGGTGACGGCGCTCACCGTCGATCATGGATTGCGGCCGGAATCCGCCGCGGAAGCCGCCCAGGTCGGCGAATGGCTCGCCCGGCGCGGCATCGCGCATCACGTGCTGAGATGGGAAGGGACGAAGCCGCGCACCGGCATCCAGCATGCGGCACGGGAGGCCCGCCGCGCCCTGCTGCTCGAATGGTGCCGCCAAACGGGCGTCCTTCACCTTCTTCTGGCCCATCATCGCGACGATCAGCTCGAAACGATGCTGCTGCGGCAGGCGCACGGCAGCGGACCCGACGGCCTCGCGGCGATGGCCGCGGTCATCGAGACGTCCCAGGTGCGGATCCTCCGTCCGCTTCTCGACGTCCCGGGCGGTCGGCTCAAGGCGACCTTGCGGCACCTCGGTCAGCCGTGGATCGAGGACCCGAGCAATCGTGATCCGACCTTCGAACGGGTGCGTATCCGGCAGCTCCTTGCGGCCCCGGCGGGCGGCACGGCCGGCAGCGTGCCGGTACCGCTCGATCCGCGTCGGTTCGGCGCGGCGCGCGCGGCCCGAGAAGCGGAGGTTGCGGCGCTGCTGGCGGCCGCCGTGGCGATCTATCCCGAGGGCTGGGCCGTGCTGGACCCGATCAGGTGGCGTGCCGCCGATACGGAATTGTCGCGACGCGCGCTCACGCGGATCCTGCTCGCGATCGGTGGTGCGCCTTATCCGCCGCGCGGCGAGCGGCTCGAACGGCTCCATGACGTCCTCCGGCGCGATGCGCTGGGGGGCGGACATACGCTCGCAGGATGCCGGATCCTGCCGCGGCGGGGCGGCATTCTGTTCGTGCGCGAGCCTGCCGCGGCCGCGCACGACATTGCCATCGACCGGGCGGGGACGTTCGAATGGGACGGCCGTTTCGTGGTCAAGGTGGCCGGAAGCGGTCCGAGGGAAGGGCGCGGCTACCGGCTCGCCCGGCTGGGGCGGGCCGGCTGGGCGGAGGCGGCTGCCGCCGATCCGGCGGTGCGACAGCGGCCGATTCCGCCGGCGGTAAGGCCCAGTTTACCGGCTTTATGGGATCTTGACGGGGTGGTCTCGGTCCCCCACCTCCTCTATAGACGCCAGGGCACTCATCCTGTTAGCGTGGAGATCGTTTCCATGACGTTCCGCCCACGCCATGCATTGGCGGGCCCGGGTTTTTTTGTGTCCTGACCGATCGGTACGCCCCCGGTCGGGTCAACATGTCACGATGAGGCGTGGACGGTGAACAACTTCGGTAAAAACCTAGCGCTTTGGGTGATCATCGGTCTGTTGCTGATCGCCCTCTTCAACGTATTCCAGGGGTCTTCGCCGCGCGGTCCGATGGCGCCGCTGGCGTACTCCGACTTCCTCTCCGCCGTCGATCGCCAGCAGGTCACCGACGTCACGATTCAGGGCAATACGATTCGTGGCCATTTCAGCGACGGCCGCGCTTTCTCGACCTACGCCCCGAACGATCCAAACCTCGTCTCCCGCCTCACCGACCGCAATGTCCGGGTGAGCGCCGCGCCCGTGGAGGAGAGCATGCATCCGCTGCTCTCGATCCTCGCGTCGTGGTTCCCGTTCCTCGTGCTCATCGGCGTGTGGATCTTCTTCATGCGCCAGATGCAGTCGGGCGGCGGCCGCGCCATGGGTTTCGGCAAGTCGCGGGCGCGTCTGCTGACCGAGAAGGTCGGCCGCGTCACCTTCGACGACGTCGCGGGGATCGACGAGGCCAAGCAGGAGCTCGAGGAAATCGTCGAGTTCCTGCGCGATCCGCAGAAATTCCAGCGCCTTGGCGGCAAGATCCCGAAGGGTGTGCTGCTGGTCGGCCCGCCGGGCACCGGCAAGACGCTGCTCGCGCGCGCGATCGCCGGCGAGGCCAACGTGCCGTTCTTCACCATCTCGGGCTCCGACTTCGTGGAGATGTTCGTCGGTGTCGGCGCATCCCGCGTGCGCGACATGTTCGAGCAGGGCAAGAAGAACGCGCCCTGCATCATCTTCATCGACGAGATCGACGCCGTCGGCCGCCATCGCGGCGCCGGGCTGGGCGGCGGCAATGACGAACGCGAGCAGACGCTGAACCAGCTGCTTGTCGAGATGGACGGGTTCGAGGCGAACGAGGGTGTCATCCTCATCGCCGCGACGAACCGGCCGGACGTGCTCGATCCGGCACTGCTGCGTCCGGGCCGTTTCGACCGCCAGGTCGTCGTGCCCAATCCCGACGTCGTCGGCCGCGAGAAGATCCTCAAGGTGCACATGCGCAAGGTGCCGTTGGCGCCGGACGTCGACGCGAAGGTCATTGCGCGCGGCACGCCGGGTTTCTCCGGCGCCGATCTCGCCAACCTCGTCAACGAGGCAGCCCTGCTTGCGGCCCGCCGCGGCAAGCGCCTCGTGACCATGGCCGAGATGGAGGACGCCAAGGACAAGGTCATGATGGGCGCGGAGCGCCGCTCCATGGTCATGACCGAGAAGGAAAAGGAGCTGACCGCCTATCACGAGGCGGGCCATGCTCTGGTCGCGCTCTCGGTGCCGCAGCACGATCCGCTGCACAAGGTCACCATCATCCCGCGCGGCCGGGCGCTGGGCGTGACCATGAGCCTGCCCGAGCGCGATCGGCTCAGCATGACCAAGCTGGAGATGGAATCCCGCCTCGCGATGATGTTCGGCGGTCGCGTCGCCGAAGAGATCATCTTCGGGCCCGACAACGTCACGACGGGGGCCGCCAACGACATCCAGCAGGCGACGGCGCTGGCGCGGCGCATGGTGGCCGAGTTCGGCATGAGCGAGAAGCTCGGCCGCGTGCGCTACAATGCGAACGAGCAGGAGGTGTTCCTCGGCCACGCCGTGACGCAGCAGCAGAACGTGTCCGAGGCGACCGCCGAGCTGATCGATGCCGAAATCCGGCGCATCATCGAGACGGCCGAGGGAACGGCGCGCAAGATCCTCACGGACCGCATCGACGACCTGCACAAGATCGCGCGCGGCCTGCTCGAGTACGAGACGCTGAGCGGCGACGAGATCCGGGCGCTGCTGCGCGGCGAGCCGATCGTCCGGCCCGAGGCGAACGAACCGCCGCGGACGCCGGGGCGTCGCGCCTCGGTGCCGACCACGGGCCCCGCCGGCAAGGATCGCCCCGAGGGCGGCGGCCTCCGGCCGGAGCCGCAGCCGGGCGCCTAAACACGGCGCACTGGGCCGAAAGGACAGGGACCGGGCTCCGCCCGGTCCTTTTTTCATGGCGGAACGACGACGATGACGGCGCCCACACGGCACGCGCCGCCGCATTGACGGCGTCACGGTCCGGGAGTACCTCGGCGGCCATGCTGAACGACGCCAGCGCCGCAACCGCATCGAGCTTCGCGGGCCTCGACCTCGACGTGCCGCGCGTTATGGGAATCGTCAACGTGACGCCGGACAGTTTTTCGGATGGCGGCGAGTTCGCGACGGCGGACGAAGCGATCGCGCACGGGCACCGGCTGCTCGAAGAGGGGGCCGACATCATCGATGTCGGCGGCGAGTCGACCCGTCCCGGCGCCGCGCCGGTCACCGCGGATGAGGAGCTCCGGCGCGTCATCCCCGTCGTTCGCGCGCTCGCCCGGGCCGGCGCCGTCGTGTCCATCGACACGCGGCGCGCCGCCGTCATGCGCGCGGCCGTGGCCGAGGGGGCGCGCATCGTCAACGACGTGACGGCACTGACGTTCGAGCGCGAAAGCCTCGCCACGGTCGCCGCGTCCGGCGCGGCGGTGATTCTGATGCATATGCAGGGCGAGCCGGCGACGATGCAGGCGGCGCCGCACTACGACGATGCGCCGGCGGAAGTCGCGGCCTATCTCGCGGCCCGCGTCGAGGCCTGCGTCGCGGCCGGCATTCCGCGCGGGCGGATCGCCGTCGATCCCGGCATCGGTTTCGGCAAGACGGTCGCGCACAACCTGCAGCTCATCGCCGACCTCGACCGGCTCAAGGCGATCGGCGTACCCGTCGTCATCGGGGTCAGCCGCAAGAGCTTCATCGCCCGGCTCTCGCGCGGCGAGGACGCCAAGGCGCGCCTGCCCGGCTCGCTTGCGGCGGCACTCGCTGCCGTTGCGCGCGGCGCCTCGATCGTACGCGTTCACGACGTCGCGGCGACGCGCCAGGCGCTCGCCGTGTGGCGGGCGATCGAGGAAACCGCGCGGGCGCGCGATGCTGCGCGCCGATGATTACGGCTCGCCCGTTCAGCGCCCGACGTGCCGTTTCGCCGCGCGGACGCGTCTGTTATGGTGCGGCGCATTGACGTTCCGGGAGGGATCGTGAAAGGACGCGTACTGATCGTCGCCGGATCGGACTCGGGCGGCGGGGCCGGCATTCAGGCGGACATCAAGACGGTGACCGCCCTCGGCGGTTATGCGGCAACCGCCATCACGGCGCTCACGGTCCAGAATACCGAGGGCGTGTTCGACGTCATGGGCGTGCCGCCGGCCTTCATCGCCAGGCAGATGCGCGTCGTGCTCGACGACATCGGCGCCGATGCGATCAAGACCGGCATGCTGCACGACCAGGAGGTGATCGGCGTCGTCGCCGACGTGCTGGCCGAGTATCGCGGCCTCCGCGTGGTGGTCGATCCGGTGATGGTGGCGAAAGGCGGGGCCGCGCTCATCGCGCCCGATGCCGTCGCGGCGCTCGTGCGCCGCATCATACCGGCGGCGACCGTCATCACGCCGAACCTGCCGGAGGCCGAGCGCCTGCTCGACCGGCGGATTCACGATCTCGAGGACATGAAGCGTGCGGCCGCAGCACTGCTGACGCTCGGCTGCGAGGCGGTCCTGCTCAAGGGCGGGCACCTCGAGTCCGATATTGTGACGGACGTGCTCGCCACGCCCCGGGGCATCGAGCTGTTCACGCATCCGCGCATCGCGACATCGAGCACGCACGGAACCGGATGCACGCTTGCCTCGGCGATCGCGGTCGGGCTGGCGCAGGGCATGGCGCTGCCGGCGGCCGTGAGGCGGGCGCGCGCCTTCGTGCATCAGGCGATCGCCACCGCGCCCGGTCTCGGGCGCGGACACGGCCCGCTCAACCACGCCCACGCGATTCCCGCTTACGAGGCGGCCGCACGCCCGTAGTTCCGGCGCCGCCGGCATCAACGGTGGACGGCCATCCAGCCTTCGCGCGCGGCCTCGGGCCCGGGTTCGTCGCGGAGCGTATCCTCGGAAACCGCGCGCGCCGCGAGTGCGCAGACGACGCTGTCGAGCGCATCGGCCGAGGCCAGGAGCAGCGCTGCGATCGCATCCGGTAGCTGCACGCGTGCGGCGAGTCCGGCGACGATGGTCGCGCGCCGTTCCCGCGCCGACGCGGCGGCACCGTTGTAGCGGTCCGACGGCAGATTCCAGGTCTTGAGCTGCGCGGCGGGGAAGACCTCGGCCAGCAGCCGGCCGGTGTCGCGCGGCGCCCAGGGCCAGGCCGGACGCGCGCACGCGCCCTGCAGACGCAGGCAGGCGGCCGTGAACGGCGCGCCGCCGCGCGGCCCGTTCCAGGTGACCGACCGCACGTTGAGGCCACGCGCACGCCAGAGCCGTTCCGTCGCGCGGAACACGTGCCGTCCGCGCGGCGCGAGCGCCGGCGCCAGCAGGCCGACCAGCGCGGCCCCCGTCGGGAACGGGCGCGGATCGCAGCGCAGCGCCATGATCCGCTCGATCAGCTCGGCCCGCGTCGCAAACGGATGGTGGGCGGCCGGCGGCGCGAACGGCGCGTCGATGCCGGCGACGGCGAAGGGCGCGTCGCGCAGGAATTGCGCGAGCCGCGCGAATGGCGCTGCCGCGCCGGGCAATTCCTGCACGCGGCGGACATCCGTCACGCGCGGGCCCGCGCGCCGCTCCTCGATGACGGTCGCGATCCAGACGGCGCGTGCGCCGTCGGTGGCGCGCCACTGAAGGTGATTGCCGGAGAAATCGATGCCGAGCCAGATCCTCGGCGGGGCGGGGCGCACGGGGCCTACATGAGCGGGTTGCCGGTCTCCGGCGGCTCGCGCAGCACGTCGGCGATCAGGCCGAGCGCGCGTTCCAGCTGCGCGCGGTTCTGCGCGGCGGACAGCCCGACGCGCACCGCGTGCGGAACCGGTGCGCGGCCGACGGCGAAGACGTCGGCCGGCGCGACGCCCACGCCGCGTCGGCGCACCTGCCGCGTGAACTCTTCGCGGCGCCACGGCTCGGGCAGCTTCAGCCAGATATGGAAGCTCGCCGCGTGTGCCGCATAATCGGCGCCGGCGAGCACGCGCGCGGCGATCTTCTGGCGGGCTTCCGTCTCGTCCTTCATGCGCCGGGCCATGCTTTCCGCCTGTCCGGAGCGGATCAGGCGCGCGGCGATCTCCGCCGTCACGGGGGGCGCCATCCATGTCGTGGCCCGCAGCGACGAGCCGATGCGCTCGATCAGGGTCTCGTTCGCGCGGACGTATCCGATGCGCAGGCCGGGTGCCACGGCTTTCGACAGGCTGGTGACGAAGACGGCGCGATCGGGCGCGAAGCTCGACAGCGGCCGCGGCGCCGTGCCGGCGAGAAACCCGTAGATGTCGTCCTCGATGATGACGACGTCGTGGCGCCGGCAGACGTCGGCGATTTCCGCGCGGCGTGCCTCCGGCATCAGCGCGGTCGTCGGATTGTGCAGCGTGGGAATGCAGTAGAGCGCCTTGGCGCCGGTCAGCCGGCACGCGGCATCGAGCGCATCGGGCACGAGTCCGTATTCGTCGATTGCGACGCCGTGGAGCCGCAGCGACAGCAGCGTCGCCAGCGACTTGAGACCGTAGAACGTGAGCTGCTCCGTCAGCACGACGTCGCCGGCGCGGGTCAGCGCCGCCAGGGCGACGAGCATGCCGTGCTGGGCGCCGGCGGTCACGGCGACCTGCGCGGGCGACGTCGCGAGCCCGCTGCGCATGATCCATTGTGCGCCGGCTTCGCGATGCTGCGGCAGGCCGAGATTGGGCGCATAGCCGATCAGGGGGGCGAAGTCGCCGCTGTCGCCGATCTCGGCGAGGGTCGCGGCGATCTCCCTGTTGTCGCTCCCGCCCGCCGGGAGGTTGCGCGCGAGATCGACGAACCCGTCATCGGTCGTAACCGGGGGCGGGATGGTGTCGACGCTGCGCTCGCGGATGTAGGTCCCGCGTCCGACCTCACCGGCGACGAGACCGCGCCGCTCCGCTTCGGCATAGGCCCGCGTGACCGTGCCGACCGTCACCCCCAGCCGCCACGCCAGATCGCGGTGCGTGGGCAGCCTGTCGCCGGGCTTCAGCCGCCCTGCGGCAATGTCGGCGGCAAGGACGTCGGCAATGGCGAGATAGCGGGGGCCGTTGTGACGGCTGAGATCCGGCAACCAACTTGTCATGGTGACAATCTATAGTTTGACTCTGAAATTGTGTCAAATGTACCGTTCAAAGTGAAAATTGTCGGTCATTTGTTACCGCGTGCTGGAGAATTGTATGCATACAATGCTTCGGCGGGAAGATCTGAGCCGCACACCGCCGCGGCTTGCCGCATTGCTGCATAAGCTTCATGCCGTCATTCTCCGTGGCGCCATTGCCGTCTGCACGTGGCAGGCGCGGGCGACCGAGCGCGCACACCTTGCCGAGCTCAGCGATCGTCTCCTGAAGGATGTCGGCCTCAGCCGGGCCGACATCGAGCGTGAGGTGCAAAAGCCGTTCTGGGAGCCCTGACACCAGACAAGGGCCAAGGAGGCGTCATCATGTACATTCCCCCCGCATTCGCCGAACGCGACATCGCGAAGCTGCACGCGTTCATCGAAACCTACGCGTTTGCGGCCGTCGTTTCCAACGGGCCGGAGGGCCTCGTCGCGACGCACCTGCCGGTTCTGCTCGAGCGCGATCGAGGCCCATTCGGCACGCTCGTCGTACATTTCGCCCGCGCCAATCCGCACTGGAAAGCGCTCGACGGTGCCGACGTGCTCGCCATCTTCCAGGGACCGAACGGCTACGTGTCGCCGTCCTGGTATGCGACGCATCCGGCGGTGCCGACCTGGAACTACGCCGTCGTCCACGCCTATGGCCGCGCGCGCATGGTGAACGACGACGCCCGCCTCCGCGACATCGTCGTCCGCCTGACGGAGAAGTACGAGGCCGGCCGCGCACGCTCCTGGACCGTCGACAGCGTGCCGGAACAATTCATGAGCAGCATGCTCAAGGGAACCGTCGGGGTCGAGATCGAACTCACCCGGATCGAGGGCAAACTCAAGCTCAGCCAGAATCGCAGCGCGGCCGATCGGCGCAACGTGATCGCGGCGCTGGCACAGAGCGGCAACGCCGAAGACCGCGCGCTCGCCGACTACATGGCGCGGCACGCACCACCCCCGTCCGAACCGTCGTAACCCTAAGCGTCGGACGTGAAGCGCAGGACATGGGAGAACGCCATGCGCATCGAATCTGTCACGCTCGAAGGAAGGCATGTCCGGTTGGAGCCGCTGTCGCGACGCCATCTCGGCCCGCTCGGCGCGGTGCTCGATCCAACCCTGCTACAGTGGTTTGCGCAGCCGGTGACGGACGAGTCCGAGCTCGCCGCATTCATCGATGAGGCGCTGCACCAGCAGGACGCCGGCACGGCGCTTCCTTTCGCCATCGTCGAGCGCCGGTCCGGACGCGCGATCGGGTCGACCCGATTCGCGAACATCGACCGTGCCAACCGGCGGCTCGAGATCGGCTGGACCTGGATCGCCCGGCCGTGGCAGTGCACCGCGGTCAACGCCGAGACGAAGCTGCTGATGCTGACGCATGCCTTCGAGGTTCTCGGCACGATTCGCGTCGAGTTCAAGACGGATTCCCTCAATATACAGTCGCGCGCGGCTCTCGCGCGCCTGGGCGCACGCGAGGAAGGAACGTTCCGCAACCACATGATCACGGCCTCGGGCCGCGTCCGGCACAGCGTGTGGTTCAGCATCATCGACAGCGAGTGGCTCAAGGTGAAGAAGGGCCTTGAGGCGCGACTCGAGGCAAAGAGTCGGCCTGCGCGCCGTGCGGTCCCGGAGGAGGCACCGGCGAAATGACCATCGTCTATGCCATCGAGGATCGCCTCGACGCCGACGAGTTCGTCGACGTGCTCCACCGATCCGGCCTTGCCGAGCGGCGTCCGGTCGACCAGCCGGCGCGGATCGAAAAGATGCTCAGGCACGCAAACCTGATCGTGACCGCCCGCGACGGCACAAAGCTGGTCGGCGTCGCCCGATCGCTGACCGACTTCGCGTATTGCTGCTACCTCTCCGACCTCGCGGTCGACCGCGCGTACCAGCGGCGGGGCATCGGCCGGCGGCTGATCGACAGGACGCGCGAGGCGGTGGGACCCGAGTCGATGGTGCTTCTCCTCTCGGCGCCGCAGGCGATGACGTACTACACGCATATCGGCATGCCGAGGGCGGACAACGCGTTCCTGTATCCACGCCAACGCTGAGGAGTTCTGCCGATGCGGCTGCCGATCTATCAAATCGACGCGTTCACCGATCGGATCTTCGGGGGCAATCCCGCGGCCGTCGTGCCGCTGGAGTCGTGGCTGCCCGATGCGACCATGCAGGCGATCGCGGCCGAGAACAACCTGGCGGAAACGGCATTCTTCGTCCGCGACGGCGCCCGGTACGACCTGCGCTGGTTCACGCCGACGGTCGAGGTCGATCTGTGCGGCCATGCGACGCTCGCCGCCGGATACCTGATACTCACGCGGCTTTCGCCGGGCGCGGATCGGGTCGATTTCATGACGCGGAGCGGGAAGCTGTCGGTGACGCGGGTCGGCGAACATTTCGCGCTCGACTTCCCGTCGCGGCCGCCCGAACCCGTCGCATCGGGCAAGGCCGTCGCCGAGGCGCTCGGCGCCGCGCCGGTCGAGCTGCTCGCCGCGCGCGATTATCTGGCGGTATTCGAGCACGAGGACCAGGTCCGCGCGCTGCGGCCGGACATGGAGAAGGTCGCCGCCCTCGACCGGTTCGCGGTCATCGCCACGGCGCCGGGGACGTCGTGCGATTTCGTCTCCCGCTTCTTTGCACCCGCCCAGGGCGTGCCCGAGGACCCGGTCACGGGTTCCGCGCATTGCACGCTCATCCCCTATTGGGCGAAGCGCCTCGGCCGCAGCAAGCTCCATGCGCGACAGGTCTCGGCGCGTGTCGGCGAGCTGTTCTGCGAAGACCTTGGTCCGCGCGTGTCGATCGGCGGGCGCGCCGCGCTCTACCTCGAAGGCGTCATTCATGTCTGACCGCGCCGATGTCGCGATCACGGATGCGGCCGTGCCCGACGACATCGAGGTGGTGCGCGCGCTGTTTCTCGAGTACGCCCGTTCGTTGAATTTCAGCCTCTGTTTCCAGGGTTTCGAGCGCGAACTCGCCGAGCTGCCGGGCCAGTATGCCGCGCCGAGGGGGTGCATCCTGCTCGCCCGGCGCGGCGGGGAGGCGGGCGGCGTCGTGGCACTGCGGCCGCTCGAGCCCGGCATCTGCGAGATGAAGCGCCTCTACGTGCGGCCCGCCTGGCGCGGCCTGCATATCGGCGACCGGCTTGCCCGCCGCGTCATCGAACGGGCGCGGCAGTTGAACTACCGCGCGATGCGGCTCGACACGCACGAATCGATGGCGGCGGCCATCGCGCTCTATCGCGGGCTGGGCTTTCGCGAGATCCCGCGCTACTACGACAATCCCATGGACGGCATCCTCTACTTCGAGCGCCGGCTCGACGGCTGCCACTGATCGCCCAATCCGGCACGACCCGTGGCGCAAGAACCGGGTGGCGCGATGGGCCCCGCGGACCTAGGCTGGGTCCCCGGAGTGAGCAGGGAATCGAACAATGCCGAGCGATTATGCGCGTATCGAGCAGGCCCTGGCCTATATCGCCGACCGGGTCGACGAGCAGCCGGAACTGGATGAAGTCGCGGCCGCCGTCGGCCTCAGTCCGTTCCACTTCCAGCGCCTGTTCACGCGATGGGTCGGTGTCAGTCCGAAAAAGTTCCTCCAGTATCTGACGCTCGATCGCGCCAAGGCCTGCCTTGCCGACTCGGCGAGCGTGCTCGATGCCGCGCTCGCCGCCGGTCTGTCCGGGCCGGGGCGGCTGCATGACCTGTTCGTCACGCATGAGGCGGTCACGCCGGGCGAATTCAAGCAGCGCGGTGCGGGACTGACCATCGCCTATGGCTGGGCCGAGTCGCCGTTCGGCGACTGTCTCATCATGACGACGCCGCGCGGCATCTGTGGCCTCGCCTTCACCATCGGCGGCGACCGCGCCGGGTGCTTCGATGACATGCGCCGCCGCTGGCCGTTCGCGACGTTCGTCGAGGACGACGAGCGCATCGCGCGGCTGGGCCGCGCCATCTTCGCGCCGCGCCGCCGCCACGACGATCCGCTGCGCCTCGTCCTTTACGGCTCGCCATTCCAGATCAAGGTCTGGGAGGCGCTGCTGCGGATTCCGCCCGGCGCGCTCGTGTCCTACGACCGCCTTGCCGAGGCGGTCGGCGCGGCGGGTGCCGCGCGCGCCGTCGGGTCGGCCGTGGGCGACAACCCGATTTCGTACCTGATTCCGTGCCACCGCGTGATCCGCAAATCGGGCGTCATCAGTCACTACCACTGGGGCCGGGCACGCAAGCTCGCCATGATCGGCTGGGAGGCCGCGGCCGCCGAACAGCAGTCCCGCGCCGCGGCAGGCTGAACCATGCCGGCGGCGCCGCGCTTCACGCGCGGCGATATCGGGTCAGGATGAATTGGTCCTTGCGCGGTCCGCGCACCCGCCAGCCCATCAGCCAGGCGGCGTCGCCGAGAAGCACGTAGCGGCCGCGATAACGGTCGTCGCCGCAGTCATGCGCCACGCGGGCGGCGCCGCACTGAAGGTCGAGCGCGTGGAAGAGGCGCCCGTCGCGGAACCGCACCTCGGCGCGCCAGGGCGCCGGGAACAGATACGTGTAGGTCTGGGAGGCGGGTCCGCGATAATCGCCGAGGCGGAGCTCGCCGGTCTCGACATAGCGCAGTGCACCCGCCTCGTCGTCGAACGTGGCGATGCCCTCGAACGTGCAGATTTCCGCGCGGCGTCGGTCGCGCACACGGCGCCGGATCATCCATCGTCCGGCGAGGAACACATACAGGTCAGCGAACCGGCGGTGAGCAGTCCCGGTCATCCGCACAATCGGTGCAGCCATATTGATCGGCAGGTGCAACCTGCTACCTTGCCTGCCTTCGACGCGTCCAGGGGAAATGCCGCAACATGACGAAATCGTACAGGATCGCCGTCATTCCCGGCGACGGCATCGGCAAGGAGGTCGTGCCGGAGGGGCTTCGCGTCATCGAGGCCGCCGGCCGGAAATTCGGCTTCTCGCTCCGGTTCGACCATTTCGACTGGAGTTGCGAGAAATACACGAAGACCGGACGGATGATGCCCGAGGACGGCCTCGACCAGCTTCGCCCGTATGACGGGATCTATCTGGGCGCCGTCGGCTTCCCCGGCGTTCCCGACCACGTCTCGCTGTGGGGGCTGCTCGTCCCGATCCGCCGCGGCTTCCAGCAATACGTGAATCTGCGCCCCGTACGGCTGCTCAAGGGGCTCGAGTCGCCGCTCAAGGGACGCGGCCCCGCGGACATCGACATGGTCATCGTCCGCGAGAACGTCGAAGGCGAGTATTCCGAGATCGGCGGGCGGCTGAACCGCGGCACCGAGGACGAACTCGTCGTGCAGCAGGCGGTGTTCACCCGCAAGGGTTGCGACCGTATCATGCGCTACGCGTTCGAGCTGGCTCGCAAGCGTCGCAAGCACGTGACCTCCGCGACCAAGTCGAACGGCATCTCGATCAGCATGCCGTACTGGGACGAGCGCTTCGCGGCGATGAAACAGAACTATCCCGACGTGAAGACGGCCCAGTACCACATCGACATCCTGTGCGCGCACATGGTGCGTCATCCGGACTGGTTCGACGTCGTCGTCGCCAGCAACCTGTTCGGCGACATCCTCTCGGACCTCGCGCCGGCGGTGGCGGCGGGGATCGGCATCGCGCCCGGCGCCAACATCAATCCGGAGAAGAACTATCCCTCGATGTTCGAGCCGGTGCACGGCTCTGCCCCCGACATCGCCGGCCAGGGCGTCGCCAACCCGATCGGCCAGATCTGGACCGGCGCGATGATGCTGGATCATCTCGGCGAATCCGAAGCGGCGAGCGCGATCGTCACGGCGATCGAGACGGTCATCGCCGAGACCGACCTGCGGACGCCCGACCTCGGCGGCAGGACGAAGACGAGCGAAATGGGCAAGGCAATCGCGGAGGCGATCTGACATGAGGCCGCGTCACGACCTTTATCTCGACGACTTCCAGGTCGGCGACCGGTTCGAGAGTCCCGCCGGATACACCTTCACCGACGCCGACATCATCGGCTTTGCGGCGCGCTACGATCCGCAGCCGTTCCACGTCGACGCCGAGGCGGCGAAGGGCTCGCTTTACGGCAGCCTGATCGCGAGCGGCTTTCACACGCTCGCGGTCGCGTTCCGCCTGTTCTACCAGACCGGGGCGCTCACCTCGGCCAATATGGGCGGGCCGGGGCTCGACGAGCTGCGCTGGCTGAAGCCCGTCCGGGTCGGCGACACGATACGCGTCACCGCCGAGATCCTCGAGGTCAAGCCGTCGACCTCGAAGCCGGACCGCGGAATCCTGCGGTACCGACTCACGTGCACGAACCAGAACGGCGAGACGGTGATGACGGTGGTGATCACCTCGCTCGTGAAACGCAGGCCGAGGACTTGAACACGCGCAAGGCCGCGACCGTCGTCGCGGTATCCTGTTTCGCCGAAGTCGCGAACCTTCTGCCTTATGCCACATTTCCCGCGCTGATACCGGACCTCATGGCCGAGTGGGGCCTCGGCAGCGGCGAGGTCGGCTGGATCAGCGGCATGGCGATGATCGGCTACATGCTGCTGGTGCCGTGGCTCATGGGCATCACCGACCGCATCGATGCGCGCCGGGTGCTGCTGTTCGGCTCCGCGGTGTCCGCCACCGGGGCCTTCGGATTCGGCCTGTTCGCCGACGGATTCTGGAGTGCGCTGCCTTGGAACGCGCTTATGGGCATCGGCCTTGCCGGCTGTTACATGCCAGGCCTCAAGGTGATCACCGATCGTGTCGGCGCGGCCGAATCGTCGCGGAGCATCGTGCTGTACACGGCGAGCTACTCGGTCGGCGTCGGTCTCTCCTTTCTTCTCGCCGGCTGGACGGGGGCGGCATTGGGTTGGCGCTGGGCCTTCGTCATTGCCGGCACCGGACCGTGCGTCGCGCTTGCGGCCGTGTGGACGTTGATCAGGCCCTGCGCGCCCGAGTCGCGCGGCACCACGAGCGTGCTGTCCGGTTTCCGCGCCGTGATCCGCAACCGTGCCGCGATCGGCTACATCCTGGCCTATGGCTGGCACGGCTACGAGCTTTCGGCGCACCGCGCGTGGCTCGTGGCGTTCCTCGTCTTCGTCGCGGCCGGCGATTCCGGCCTGCCGCCGCCGCTGACGCCGGCCGTTCTCGCGGCGATCTCGACCTTCATCGCCATGCCGGCCAGTGTGGTCGGGAACGAACTCGCCATGCGCTTCGGCCGGCGGCGGACGGTCGCCGCGCTGATGCTCGTCTCGAGCCTCGTCGGCGTCACGCTGGGCCTTGCGGCGACGCAACCGTGGTGGGTGATCGTACCGCTGGTCCTGGTCTATTCGGTCACGGTCGCCATCGACTCCGGATCACTGACCGCCGGAACGGTCGCCGCGGCTGATCCGCACGTGCGCGGTGCAACCATCGCGATCCACTCGATGGTCGGATTCGGCATTTCCGCCTTGGGGCCGCTGTTCGTCGGCATAACCCTCGATGCCACGGGCGGCGTCAGCTCGGCGCAGGGCTGGGCGTTCGGGTTCGCGGTGATGGCTGCCGGGGCCGCCGTCGGTGCCCTGTGCCTCGCGATCGGACGGGGGCGCGGCATCTGAAACGGGCCGAATCTGAGCCGTCGCATCGCTTGACAACGGTCTAAGTCCCTGAAATCGCTGCCCTTGGCAGCTGTCTCAGCTGTCTCAGCTGTCTCAGCTGTCTCAGCTGTCTCAGCTGTCTCAGCTGTCTCAGCTGTCTCAGCTGTCTCAGCTGTCTCAGCTGTCTCAGCTGTCTCAGCTGTCTCAGCTGTCTCAGCTGTCTC
>DASVCL010000008.1:0-5123 GCA_036381615.1 Alphaproteobacteria bacterium | reverse complement strand
AGGCTTGAGTCATATTTGCAACACTTTCGCGAGATTCCTGATTCACTTGACTCTTTTTACGAGAACCCCGTTGACGCCCCGAGTCGCGCTGTGATTCGATTCGCCGGATGGCAGTCTGGGACGAACTCAAGCGACGGGCGAAGGACGTAGTGGGGCCGGTTCTCGGCTTCTGCGCCGTCGGTTACTTTGCCTATCATTCGATCGAGGGCGATCGGGGCCTGTTCGCCCTCGTCCGCCTGTCGGAGCGGATCCAGGAGGCGCGCGCGCAGCTTGAGGAATTGACCGCCGAGCGCAAGGCACTCGAACACCGCGTCTCGCTGCTGCGATCCGATCATCTCGACCCGGACATGCTGGACGAGCGCGCGCGCATCATCCTCAACTTCGCGCGACCGGACGAGATCGTGATCCGCGATCCGGGTCTGGCCGCGCCCGGGCGCTGAGCGACTCCGGCGCCCGCCGGGGAACCATTGGATTTCCAAGCGCTTCGAAGCGGTGGACACCGTTTCGCGACATTGGTTAGGTTAGCCGCGCAATCGGCCGGGTGCGGCCTAACTCAAACTGTGCAGGGAAGGATCAGTGATGAGACGACTCCGTCTGAAGTTTGCGATCGCCGCGTTTGCCGGCGCGCTGGTGGCAACGCCTGCCATGGCGCAGAAGGCGAACTGGCCGAAGTCGATGACTCTGGGTACCGCGTCGGTCGGCGGTGTGTTCTACGTGTATGGCCAAGTATGGGCCAATATCGCCGGAGAAGCGGTCGGCGTGCCGATCAGCACGCGCCAGACCGACGGCCCGAACCACAACATCATCCTGGTGAACGGCAAGCAGATCGAACTCGGCATGACGACGATGGGCGTCGCGCTGCAGGCCTGGAACGGCACAGGCGCCTGGACCCAGGGGCGCAAGTTCCAGGACATCCGGGCGATCTTCCCGATGTACGACACGATGTTCCACTTCGTGGCGACCAAGAGCTCCGGCATTCATTCGGTGGCACAGCTCCAGGGCAAGAATGTCGGCGTCGGCCCCAAGGCCGGCACGCCCGGCACGTATCTGCCGCAGATGTTCGAGGCGCTGGGCATCAAGGTCGCCGCGATCCGCAACGGCGGCGCGTCCGACATGGCCTCGCAGCTCGGTGACGGCCTGATCGACACGTTCGGTTTCGCCGCCGGTCTGCCGTTCCCGGCCTTCTCGGAGATCGAGGCGCAGCGCGAGGTTACGTTCTTCGGCTTCTCCAAGGACGAGATCGCGAAGCTCAGGCAGAAGTTCCCGGAGCTGTCCGAGTCGGTCGTTCCGAAGGGTACGTACCGGACGCTGACCGAGGATCAGCCGACGGTCGGCGTCTACAATTTCGCGATCGCGCACAAGGATCTGCCTGACGACCTCGTCTATGGAATCGTCAAGGCCGTCATGGAGAACAACCAGCGCATGGTGCAGGGCCACTCGGCGGCAAAGGAGACGCTGCCGCAGAACGTGACCAAGAACACCTTCCTGCCGTTCCACCCGGGTGCCGTGAAGTACTTCAAGGAGAAGGGCATCCAGATCGACGACAAGCTCATCCCCAAGGGTTGAGCTGCCGACCGACGGCATAATCAACAAGAACGATCGCGACTCTCTCCGGCCGGAAACGGCCGGAGAGATCTGCCAACAGGGACTACAAGACGCGCCGCCGAGCGGCGCATCAGGAGACGACGATGCAGCAGCAGGGCCCATCCGGCCGTCCGCTTCCGGCGGGGGCAGAGGCTGACGACACCTCCGGCACGGCGGTGGACAAGGCGCAGGAGTTCGAGTTCGGCGGCCGCGAACGGCAGCTGCCCGGATGGCAGCGGCGGCTGTTCTACTGGGTCGCCGTTCTGTACGTCGGCTTCCACTTGTACGTCCTGAACATCCATCCGATCGATCCCTGGCTGCTACGGGTGATCCATGTCTGCATCGGCTCGGTGATCGGGCTTGGCGTATTTTCGGGCTGGGGCCGCGATACGGGCCGCGGGGTGCCCTGGTACGATTGGGTAATGATCGCGGCCTCGCTCGCGATCCTCGGCTACATCTACGTAAATTTCGATGATCTCCTGTTCCGGGCAGGCGTGTTGCCGACGACCTGGGACTTCGTCATCGGCCTCGTCGGCACGCTGATCATCCTGGAGCTGACGCGGCGGACGGCAGGGATCGCCCTGCCGGTCCTCGCGCTCGTCTTCATCGTCTATGCCTTCGTCGGCCCGTGGATGCCCGGCGTGCTGCGCCACAGCGGCATCCAGCCCGACGTGTTCTTCAGCTACATCTACTCGATGCAGGGCGTCCACGGCATCACCACGGACGTCTCGTCGACCTACATCGTTCTCTTCATCGCCTTCGCCGCGTTCCTCAACGCGTCGCGCGCCGGCGAGTGGTTCAACGAGCTGTCGATCGCGCTCGTAGGCTGGGCACGCGGCGGTCCGGCGAAGGTCGCCGTCATCTCGGGCGTTCTGTTCGGCACGATCAGCGGCAGCTCGGTCGGCAATGTCGTCGCCTCGGGCCTCATCACCATTCCGATGATGCGCCGCGTCGGCTACGACCGTGCGACCGCGGCGGCCATCGAGGCGACGTCGTCGACCGGCGGACAGATCACGCCGCCGGTGATGGGGGCGGGGGCCTTCATCATGGCCGAGATTCTCGGCATCCCCTACACCGACATCGCCATCGCCGCAATCATCCCGACGCTGCTGTTCTATGTCGCGTGCTATATCCACTGCGACCTGCATGCGGTGAAGCGCGGTCTGCGCGGCCTGCCGCGCGAGGAGCTGCCGCCGCTTGGCGGTGTCCTCCGCAAGTCGTACCTGATGGCGCCGATCGTGGCGCTCATCGTCGCGCTGGTGATGGGCTACTCGGTCTTTCGTGCCGGTTCGGTCGGCATCGTCGCCGCCGTCTTCGCGAGCTGGCTGTCCGCCCGCGAGAACCGCATGGGGCCGCGCGCGGTGCTCGACGCACTCGACAGCGCCGGCCGCGACGTGATCCAGCTCGTCGCCATCTGCGCCTGCGCCGGCATCGTCGTCGGCGTCATCGCGCTGACGGGGATCGGCGGGCGTTTCTCGAACATGATCCTCGCGCTTGCGGGGGCGAGCAAGATCCTGGCGCTGATATTCGCGGCGCTGATCGCGCTCATCCTCGGCATGGGGATGCCGACCACGGCGGCATATGCCGTCGCCGCGTCGGTGGCGGCGCCGGGGCTCGCCCAGATCGGGATTCAGCCGCTCACCGCGCACATGTTCATCTTCTACTATGCGGTGATCTCGTCGATCACGCCGCCGGTCGCGCTGGCGTCATTCGCGGCTGCGGGCATGGCGAATGCCGACCCATGGAAGACATCGTTCATCGCGGTCAAACTCGGCCTCGCCACGTTCATCGTGCCGTTCATGTTCTTCTTCGGGCCTGAGCTCCTGTTCCAGGGCGACGCGCTCGACATTGCGCTCGTCACGGGAAGCGCGACGCTCGGCGTGCTGCTGCTCGCCGCGGCGACCGAGGGCTGGATGAACGGCGCGCCGTTGCCGATGTGGTTGCGGGTGCCGTTGTTCGGGTTCGCCCTGTGTCTCATCATCCCCGAACCGATCACCAGTGGAATCGGGCTCTTGGGCGGCGCGGCGATGTGGTTCTACCAGGGCTATGCCCGGCGGGCGGCGTCAGCTTGACGGGACGGGTCGCAACATTCGGTCCGGCATCCGCTGCGTCTTGCATTAACCTTTCTGGCCAAATGATGGCCGGGAAATAATATTTCGCGTTTTAACTTGATTTCAGTTAAGTAACTTTTTATACTTATAATTCAAAGGCTTAAGTAAGCGCCCCGCTTGTCAGCACCCGGGGCTGAGGCATATGAATCTGCGCAACTAGTACCGGCCAGGACGGTTGACGTCTTGGTTCGAGCCCCGTCGAGGAGGAAGCCCACATATGCCCGCAGTGACGAAACGCAAGACGAAAGTCGAGGATCCGGAAGTCAGCCCGGCCGAACTGCTCAAGTACTATCGCGACATGCTTCTGATCCGCCGCTTCGAGGAGAAGGCGGGCCAGATGTACGGCATGGGCCTCATCGGCGGGTTCTGCCATCTCTATATCGGGCAGGAGGCCGTCGTCGTCGGCATGCAGGCCGCGATCACGCCCGAGGATGCCGTCATCACCAGCTATCGCGATCACGGTCACATGCTCGCCTGCGGCATGGATCCGAAAGGCGTGATGGCCGAACTCACGGGGCGCCGCGGCGGCTACTCGAAGGGCAAGGGCGGCTCCATGCACATGTTCAGCAAGGAGAAGAACTTCTATGGCGGCCACGGCATCGTCGGCGCGCAGGTGCCGATCGGCACCGGCATCGCCTTCGCGCACCGGTACCGGCAGAACGGCAACGTGTGCCTGACCTATTTCGGCGACGGTGCGATCAACCAGGGGCAGGTCTACGAGTCCTTCAACATGGCGGCGCTGTGGAAGCTGCCGGTCGTCTACATCATCGAGAACAACAAGTATGGCATGGGCACGTCGGTCGAACGGGCGTCGGCCACGACCGATCTGTTCAAGCGCGGCGAGGCCTACGGCATTCCGGGTGAGCCCGTCGACGGCATGAACGTCCTCGCCGTCAAGGAAGCCGGCGAGCGTGCCGTCGCGCACGCGCGCAGCGGCAAGGGGCCCTACATCCTCGAGATGAAGACCTACCGCTATCGCGGCCACTCCATGTCCGATCCGGCGAAATACCGGTCGAAGGAGGAGGTCGAGAAGATGCGCACGCAGCACGATCCCATCGATCAGCTCGGCAAGCTCCTGATCGAGCGCGGCGCGGCCGACGAGGCGGCGCTCAAGAAGATCGATCGCGAAGTGAAGGACATCGTCACCGCCGCCGCCGAGTTTGCGCAACAGTCGCCGGAGCCTGATCCGTCGGAGCTTTACACCGACGTGCTGATCGAAGCCTGATCCGCGCGTCTGCATCACGACAAACGACGAAGAGTTCGGGGAATTCATGCCGATCGAAGTATTGATGCCGGCGCTGTCGCCGACCATGACGGAAGGCAAGCTGGCGGCGTGGAAGAAGAAGGAAGGGGACGCGGTCAAGTCGGGCGACGTGATCGCCGAGATCGAGACCGACAAGGCGACGATGGAGGTCGAGGCGGTCGACG
>DASVCL010000007.1:0-39672 GCA_036381615.1 Alphaproteobacteria bacterium | reverse complement strand
CTGCCAAGCCGGCGGAACCGGGCCGATGCCGCGTGGGTTATTGTTATTCATCATTGAGTGCCCGAGGGCCCACACGGGCGATGGACCGTTGCGGTCCCTTGAATGGCGAAGCGAGGTATTCCCATCTCTCGCCGGCCGCCCGTTCCCCGATCACCAGGATCCTGATATCAGGCTGCCATGAGGGTCCGCGATGTCATGTCGCCTGAGGTAGAGACCATCGCGTCCGACACGACGGTCCAGAAGGCCGCGCGCGTGATGGCGGAAGTCGACAATGCCGTGCTGCTCGTGGCCGATGACGACCGCCTGCAGGGAATCCTGACCGAGCGCGACATCATGATCCGGGTCGTGGCCGAGGGGGCGAACCCGGCCACGACCAAGGTGGCGGACGTCATGTCCTCGAACGTCTTCACCTGCCGCCCGGAGGACGACGTCGCCGCGGTGGCGCAGGCGATGCGCGAGCGGCGCGTGGAGCAGATCCCGGTGGTGGACGAAACCGGAAAGCTGGTCGGGGTGATCACGACCTTGATGCTGTCCAGGGCCGGCGCGGCATCGGTCGAACCCGAACGGTCCCGTCGCGCGGCGTCGGAAGCCGACACGCAATGACCCTCGCCCAGGCGCTCGCGTTCGCCATCATCGGTGGAACGATCGCTCTCTTCATCTGGGACCGGCTCCGCTACGACCTCGTCGCCGTTCTGGCACTTCTCGCCGCCGTCACCGTCGGCATCGTGCCGCCGGACAAGGCGTTCTCGGGGTTCAGCGACCAGATCGTCATCATCGTCGCATCGGCCCTGATCGTCAGCGCCGCGGTCGGCCGGTCCGGCGTGGTCGAGTCGATCATCGCGCCGCTCACGCCGGTCATGCGCTCGACCGGGATGCAGGTCGCCATTCTGGCCGGCACGGTTACGGTGCTGTCGGCCTTCATGAAGAACATCGGCGCGCTCGCCATCTTCATCCCGATCGCCATTCAGATCGCGCGAAAGCACGGACGCTCGCCTTCCGGCATCCTGATGCCGCTGTCCTTCGGTTCGCTGTTGGGCGGGCTCATGACGCTGATCGGAACGTCGCCGAACATCATCGTCTCCCGCGTGCGCGGCGAGATCACCGGCGAGCCGTTCGGCATGTTCGACTTCACGCCGGTCGGCATCGGCCTGGCTGCGATCGGACTCGTGTTTCTCACGTTCGGATGGCGGCTTCTGCCCGCGGCCGCGCGCGCTCGCGCCACGGCCGACGAGCTGTTCAAGGTCGAGGACTACGTCAGCGAGGCGCGCGTGCCCGCCGGGTCGTCCGCCGTGGGCAAGACGATCGGCGAGTTCGAGGCCATGGCCGGTGGCGACGTGACCGTGTCCGCCATCATTCGCGAGAAGTTCCGGCGCTACGTTCCCGCGACCGACTGGACGCTGCTGGCGGACGACATCCTCGTGCTGGAGGGCGACCCCAATGCGCTGGAGCGGATTCTGAACCGGGCAAAGCTCGAGCTGGTCGGCAGCCAGGACGCCGACGGCGAAGGGAAACCGGCCCGGCCGGACGACCTGATGACGGTCGAGGCCGTGGTGACCGGCAACTCGCCGATGGTGCGCCGCTCGCCGTCGGAGCTGCGGCTGCGCGACCGCTATCACGTCAACGTCCTGGCGGTGAGCCGGCGCGGCGGTCCCGTTCGCACGCGTCTGCGCCGCCTCCGCTTTCAGCCCGGCGATCTCATCGTGCTGCAGGGCTCGGCCGACAACATGCCCGACGCGCTGGCGGAGCTTGGCTGTCTGCCGCTCGCCCAACGCAATGTCGAGCTCGGCGTGCGGCGGCGCGCCGTCGTGCCGATCATCGTGCTCGCGGCGGCGATGATGCTCGTCGCCCTCGAGATCGCGCCGGTGACGGTTGCCTTCTTCGGCGCGGCCGCCCTGATGGTCCTGTTCAACGCGGTGTCCCTGAAGGAGGCCTACCGCACCGTCGAATGGCCGATCGTCGTGATGCTCGGCGCGCTCATTCCCGTCAGCGATGCGTTGCGCACCACCGGGGCGACCGAGCTCATCGCGGGCTGGCTCTCCTACGGCGCCGACCTGTTGCCGCCGGCCGGTGCGCTCGCGCTCGTCATGGTGGCGGCGATGCTCATCACGCCTTTCCTCAACAACGCGGCGACCGTGCTGGTGATGGGGCCGGTTGCGGCCAGTCTCGCGCAGAAGCTCGGCCTTGGCGTGGACGGGTTCCTGATGGCGGTGGCGATCGGTGCCGCCTGCGACTTCCTCACGCCGATCGGCCACCAGTGCAACACGCTGGTCATGGGCCCCGGCGGTTACCGCTTCGGCGACTACTGGCGTCTCGGCCTGCCGCTGTCCTGCCTCGTCGTGCTCGCCGGCGTGCCGTTGATCATGTTGTTCTGGCCGCTGCGCTAGCGCGGCAAGGCGCGTCTCAGTTCGGCGTCGCGATCGTCTCGAGGCGCTGCTCGACATGTGCGCGCTCGGGCGAATCCGCCGGTAACCGGTCGCGCAGCTTCCGCCACATTTCCGCTGCCGCGGCCCGGTTCCCGGCGCGGGCCTCGGCAATGCCCACGTACCACAGGGCATCGGCATTGTCCGGGTCGCGCTTCAGGATCTGGCGCATGAGGTCGAAGAACCGGGGATCCTGCGCGTCGCCCGCCGACTCGTCGAACAGGATCTCGGCATAATCGGTCAGGACGTCGACGCGATCGGGCGCAAGCGCGGCGGCCTTGGCGATCGCCGCTACCGCCTTGTCGCGCTCGCCCAATACGTGCCAGGCGCGTCCCAGGCGCCGCCAGCCTTCCACGTCGCCGGGCTCGGCCTCGAGCCGCGCCGCGAGCCCCTCGACCATGCCGCGGACCATGTCCCGCCGCGCCTCGGGCGAGAGTCGCCGCATCGCCTCGACGTCGGCCGCCGACGGGCCGCGGTCGCGGCGCGCCGCCTCGGCCGCGCGCACGACCTCGGGCGAAGGCGCGATCGAGGCCGGATCGATGCCCGCCGTGGCCGCGGTCTCACGGATGCGTTGACGCACGTCGGCGACCCACGGCGCGTCGGCGGGCGACACGGCCAGCAGGTCCGTCCACATCTGCAGCGCCGCGCGGTCCTCGCCCGCCTGCGCGTGCGCCAGCCCCAGATAGAACCGGGCCCGCACGTCGAGCGGGTCGGCCGCCAGGACGCGCTCGAAGTTCGTGCGCGCCTCTGGCGTCACCACGCCGCCGGCGGCCTGCACCAGCGTCTCGGCGAACGAACCGGCATGCTCGACCGCATCGCCGGACAGCGCCATGACGCGGCGCCAGGCGGTGACGGCCTCGCCGTAACGGCCGAGCGCGTTCAGCGAGCGCCCCAGCAGCAGCCAGCCCTGCAGGTCGTCGGGATTCTGCTGCAGGCGCTCGGCAAGGGTCGCGACCATGCGCGTCACCTGGGCCCGCGCCTTCTCGTCGGCGGTCGCCTCGGCGACGCGCCGTTCGGCGTGCGGCACGCTCGGCACGTTGGGCGAACCCAGGACGGCATAGAGCGCCAGCGCCACCGCCGGCGCGGCCGCGCCGAGCGTCCACGCGATCCAGCCGCGCGCGCGACCCGGCTTGATCGCAGGTGCTGCGTTTTCGTCGGCCGCCGCCAGCATGCGGCGCGCGATTTCGGCGCGGGCCGCTTTCGCCTCCGCCTCGCCGATCAGGTTTCGCGCCCGCTCGCGCTCGAGTTCGGCGAGCTGGTCGCGATAGACCTCCAGGTCATAGGCACTCCGCGCAGGCAATGCCTGCGTCGTGCGCCGCAGCGGCAGCAACAGCGCGGCGGCGGCGAGCGCCGCCATGGCAAGGAGGATGACCCAGATCATGGCGTCGGCCGCCTGTCGTCGAGCAGGCGTTCGAGCCGTCGCTCTTCGTCCGGCGTCAGCGGCGCGCTGTCGGGTGTGGCGCGCCGTCGCCGGAACCAGGCGATCAGGCCCGCCGCACCGAGCGCCAGGACGATCGCCGGTCCGTACCACAGGACCATCGTGTCGCGGCGGACGGGCGGCCGCAGCAGCACGTAGTCGCCATAGCGCGCCGTCAGATAGCGGATGATTTCGTCATCGGAGTCGCCGGCGAGAAGACGTTCGCGCACGAGCCGGCGCAGATCGGCGGCGAGCGGCGCATTGGAGTCGTCGATCGACTGGTTCTGGCACACCTGGCAGCGCAGCTCGCGCGAGATCGCGCGGGCGCGCGCCTCCAGCGCGGGATCGGCGAGCTGCTCCTGCGGCAGCACGGCGCCGGCCGGCGCGGCGACGACGAGCGGCATCACAAGCAGCGCGATCCGCAGAAACGCGGCGAGACGTCCGATCATTTCTCGAGACTCGCGATCAGCGGCAGGATCTCGTCCCGCAGGATCTGCGGCGTGATCGGGCCGACATGCTTGTGGCGGATGCGGCCGGTACGATCGACCACGAACGTCTCCGGCACGCCGTAGACGCCCCAATCGATGCCGACCCGGCCGCTGAGGTCGTGCCCGATCGCGGCATACGGGTTGCCGAGCGTGTCGAGCCACGCGCGCGCGTCCCGTTCGGCATCCTTGTAGTTGATGCCGTAGATCGGCACGCGCCGCTCCTCGGCAAGCCGCATCAGGACCGGATGCTCCGCCTTGCACGGCACGCACCAGGACGCGAAGACGTTGACTAGCGCGACCTTGCCCTTGATCGCCGCGTCGGATAGGCCCGGCACGCCGCTGCCCGCGAGCGGCGGCAGCTCGAACGTCGGAATCGGCTGGTCGATGAGGGCCGACGGCACCAGGTTCGGGTCGCGCGTCAGGCCAACCGCGAACCACGCGGCGACGGCGGCAAAGGCGACGAGCGGCAGGACGAAGATCAGACGTCGCATCGAAGCTCCAACGGCCCGAAGATCAGTCGCCCATGGCCGGCTGCGCCACCGGGCGCCGGGCGCGGCCGGGCGCGCCGACGCGGTGCCGCCGGTCGGTGAGCGAAAGCGCGCCGCCCAGCACCATGATCACGCAGCCGATCCAGATCCACGGCACCAGCGGGTTGTAATAGAGACGCACCGCCCAGGCGGCCTCGGCAGGCGCATTCAGCAGCACGCGCGGATCGCCGCCGGGCGTGCCGCCATTGTCGGGATCGCCGATGACGACGTAGAGGTCGGCGAGCAGGTTGGTGTGGATCGCCGCCTCGGTCGTGACCATTCCCTGGACCGGATAGAAGCGCTTGGCCGGATAAAGCGTCGTGACCGGCTCGCGGTCGCGGCTCACCTCGAAGATGCCGCGGCGCGCGATGTAGTTCGGCCCGTCGACGCGCTCGGTGCCGCGAAACAGCAAGGTATGGCCGGCGATCTCGACCGTTTCGCCGGGCTTCACGAGTTGGATGTGTTCCGTCTGCCACGCGGACGAGGCGGTGATGCCGGTGACGACGACGGCGACACCCAGATGCGCGACCGTCATGCCCCACGCGGCGCGCGGCAGATTGACGGCGCGGTGCAGGGACTCGGACGCCGGAATCCGGAACAGGCGGATGCGCTCGGCGAGTTCGACCAGCGCGCCTGCGCCCAGCCACGCCGCGAGCCCGAGCCCGAGCAGCGCGCCGGCCGGCCCGTCCGTCAGCCACACGGTCCCGAGCACGGCGGCGGCCGTCGCCACGCCGGCCGCCCACAGCCGCGCGAGCGCGCCGGGCAGGTCGCCGCGCTTCCACGCCAGCATCGGCCCGACGGCGATCGCCGCGACCAGCGGCACCATCAGCGGCACGAAGGTCGCATTGAAGAACGGCGGCCCGACCGAGACCTTGGCGCCCCCGATCACCTCCAGGAACAGCGGATAGAGCGTGCCGAGGAAGACGGTCGCGGTCGCCGTCGCCAGCAGCAGGTTGTTGAGGACGAGCCCGCCCTCGCGGCTGATCGGCGCGAACAGGCCGCCCGTCTTCAGCGCCGGCGCCCGAACCGCGTAGAGGGTGAGCGAACCGCCGATCGCGACGACGAGGATCGCCAGGATGAACACGCCGCGCGCGGGATCGACCGCGAAGGCATGCACCGAGGTCAGCACGCCCGAGCGCACCAGGAACGTGCCGACGAGCGACAGCGAGAAGGCGAGGATGGCGAGCAGGATCGTCCAGGTCTTGAGCGCGTCGCGCTTCTCGACGACGACCGCCGAGTGCAGCAGGGCCGCACCGATCAGCCACGGCATCAGCGAGGCATTCTCGACCGGGTCCCAGAACCACCAGCCGCCCCAGCCGAGCTCGTAATACGCCCACCAGCTGCCGAGCGCGATGCCGAGCGTCAGCGCCGCCCAGGCCGCGAGCGTCCACGGCCGCACCCAGCGGGCCCACGCGGCGTCGACCCGGCCCTCGATCAGCGCCGCGACGGCGAAGGCGAACACGACCGAGAAGCCGACATAGCCGGTATAGAGCAGCGGCGGATGGAACGCGAGGCCGGGATCCTGCAGCAGCGGGTTGAGGTCGCGCCCGTCGGCGGGTGGCGGGAACACGCGCAGGAACGGGTTCGACGTGAACACGATGAAGGCGAGGAACGCCACGCCGATCATGCCCTGGACCGCCAGCACGCGCGCGCGCAACGCGGGCGGCAGGTTGCGGCCGAAGAGGGCGACCGCGGCGCCGAACAGCGCCAGGATCAGGACCCACAGTACCATGGATCCCTCGTGGTTCCCCCACACGCCGGTGATCTTGTAGAGGAGCGGCTTGGCCGAATGGGAATTGGCGACGACCGCCGCGACCGTGAAGTCGGACACCACGAACGCCCATGTCAGGCAGGCGAAGGCGGTCGCGATGAAACCGAACTGCGCGACCGCGGCCGGCCGCGCCAGCTGCATGAGCTGTGCATCGCCGCGCGCGGCACCGATCAGCGGCACGATCGCCTGCACGCTCGCGACCGCAAGCGCGAGCAGCAGCGCGAAATGCCCGATCTCCGCGATCATCGGCCCGGACCTGCCTGGTCCTGCGGATGGCCGGCGCGCTTCAGCGCGTCGGCGACGTCGGGCGGCATGTAGTTCTCGTCGTGTTTGGCGAGCAGCTCGCGCGCATGGAACACGCCGTCGCGGCCGAGATAGCCCTGCGCGACGACGCCCTGTCCCTCGCGGAACAGGTCGGGCAGCACGCCCGAATAGACGACCGGAATCGTGTGCTGCAGGTCGGTGACGCGGAAGCGGATCTCGGTGCTGCCGCTCGTGCGCTCGACCGATCCCATCTCGACGAGGCCGCCCAGGCGCAGGTTGCGCTCATACGGCACGTCCTTCGCGGCGATGTCGCTTGGGCTGTAGAAGAAGACGAGATTGTCCTGGAACGCGGTCAGCGTCAGGGCCGTCGCCGTGCCCAGCCCCAGCAGGAACAGGATGAGGATGTAGAGCCGCCGGCGCTTGCGCGTCATGGGCGCGGTCCCTTTCGGTCGCGACGGGCCGGTGCGCCGGCGCGTGCGACGCGGTCGTTCCGCGCGAGCTCGGCCTCGCCGCGCCGCAGATTCCACAGGCTCACGACCAGAAGGCCGATCAGAAGCGCCGCCGTGATCGCATAGGACGGCCACACGAACGCGGCATAGCCGCCCATCGCAAGCCAGGTCGAGAAGTCGGCCATCACGTCCCCTCCTGCTCGACGATGGCCGGCGCGCCCATGCCCTGCGTCAGGCGCAGCGCGCGCAGCTTGCGGCTGACGATCTCGTGCCTCAAGCGCAGGATCAGCACGGTGACGTAATAGCCGAGGAACGCCAGCGCCATCAGCAGCAGCGGCGTCAGCATCGACGGGTGAATGGCCGGGGCATCGAGGCGCGTGATCGAGGCCGGCTGGTGCAGCGTGTTCCACCAGTCGACCGAGAACTTGACGATGGGAAGGTTCACGGCGCCCACCAGCGCCAGCACGGCGGCCGCGCGCGTGCCGCGCGTCGGATCGTCGAAGGCGTTGGTCAGTGCGATGTGGCCGACATAGAAGAAGAACAGGATCAGCACGGACGTCAGCCGCGCATCCCACACCCACCATGTCCCCCACATCGGCTGCCCCCACAGCGAGCCGGTGATGAGGCACACGCCCGTGAACGTCGCGCCGATCGGCGCCATCGCCTTGGCGGCGAGATCGGCGAGCGGGTGCTTCCAGACGAGGCCGATCGCGCTCGCGATCGCGAGATTGGCATAGACGAACAGCGCCATCCATGCCGCCGGCACGTGCACGTACATGATGCGCACGGTCTCGCTCTGCTGGTAGTCGGGCGGCGAGGCGACGAGCGCGAACCACAGGCCGACGATGCTGAGCAGTGCCGTCAGTCCGGCGCTCCATGGCAGGATCGCGCCGGCGAGACGTTGGAAACGGGCGGGGTTCGCGAATCGATGCATCGGGGATGGTGCCGTGCGGCCCTTCTGGCCATCCTGGCGTCAGGGTTTAACGGTTTCGGGACGGGCTTTCCAAGCTTTATCGCTGCGACAGAATCGCCCTAGGCGATCAACCACTTGCGGCCTTCGCCTATTCCAGGGCCTGGCGGATGGCGGCGGCCGTGGCGACCGGTGCAAGCGGCAGGCTCAGCGCAAGCAGACCGCCCAGGATCAGGAGATGGGGGCGCGCCGGGAGGCCTGCAACCGCGGCCTCGATGGCGGCGACCCCGAACACCAGCACCGGGACGTAGAGCGGCAGCACGAGCAGCGGCAGCAGGACGCCGCCGCGGCGGGCGCCGAGCGTGAGCCCGGCACCGATCGCGCCGACCAGGCTCAAGGTCGGCGTGCCGATCGCGAGGGCGAGCAGCAGGACCGGATAGCCCTCGCCCGGCAGGTTCAGGAACACGGCGAGGAGCGGCGAGACGATGATCAGCGGCAGCCCGGTGACCAGCCAATGCGCCACGCACTTGGCCAGCACCAGCAGCTCGAGCGGCGCCGGGGCCAGTGCGATCAGGTCGAGGCTGCCGTCCTCGGCATCGAGCTGGAACAGCCGGTCGAACGACAGCAGGCTGGCGAGGAGCGCCGTGACCCAGATCACGCCGACGGCGATGCGGGCGAGGATGTTGGGTTCGGGACCGACGCCGAGCGGGAACAGGACGGCCGTCAGGACGAAGAACAGCACGACCGTCGCGCTGTCGCCGGGCGTGCGCAGCGCCAGGCGCAGGTCGCGGCGGAGGAGCGCGAGCGCGGACGTCATGGCGTGCGGTCCCCGAGCCGCAGCTCGTCGAGGCCGGGTACGTCGAGCGGGACGTGCGTCGCGATGACGGCGCGGCCGCCGGCCGCGACATGTCGCCGCAGGACCGCGAGTAGTGCGTCGAGCGATGCCGCATCGAGGCCGAGCGTCGGCTCGTCGAGCAGCCACAGGGGGGCGGGGGCCGCGAGCAGGCGCGCGAGTGCTGTGCGCCGGCGCTGGCCCTGCGACAGGAAGCGCGCCGGAAGATCGGCCAGCGCGCTCAATCCGAACGCGGCCAGCGCGGCGTCGACCGCGGCCGCATCGTGATGGCCGCGCAGCGCCGCATAGAACGCGACGTTCTCGGTTACCGTCAGCGCGGGCTTGAGCGCATCGAGATGGCCGAGGTAGTGGAGCCGGGCGCGGTGCGCGTCGGGATCGTCGGCGACGCTCGCGCCGGCCCAGGCGAGCCTGCCGCCGGCCGGCCGGATCAGCCCCGCCATCAGGCGCAGCAGGCTCGACTTGCCGCTGCCGTTCGGCCCGGTGAGGGCCAGCACCTGCCCGGCGCCGACGCGGAACGACAGGTCCTTGAAGACGAGCCGTTCGCCGCGCACGCAGGCAAGGGCGGTGCCGGTGAACTCATCCATGCGGGATCCCGGCCGGATCGGGCCGGACACAAAAAAGCGGGCCGAAAGCGGAGCAATTCCGCCAAGCCGACCCGCCATCGCGCGAGGTACTGCCGAGGATGGAGTCCGGGGGGGCCTCGACAGGGGACGAACAAAAAACGGGACGGCGCGATGTCGCCCGTTTCGATGTCACCATTAAGTCCCCGGATTGTGTCGGCAGTTCACTCATATAGTGGCGAAAATAAGGATTCTGCGGGTCCCGGCCCGGGCCGGGATTGTGGCCGTAAAGGCGCGGCCGCACAAAGCTTTTTGGCTGCGCCGTACGGTTGGGGAACGGGGTTCCGGCGGTACCGTTACGCTGGCAAGGGGCCGCGGCACAAGGCAAGGGAGTGCACGCCCATGCGCATCATCGGTTTCGTGACCGCGGCGATCGGCCTGATGATGCTCGCCGTCGGGCTCGACGCCGACGCGCCGCTCGAGCGCGTGTCCGAGGCGTTGACGGGCGCTACGCCGATACCGCCATGTGGTACCTGATCGCCGGGACCGCGGCGCTCGTCGCCGGCGCCCTGCTGGCGGCCTTCGGCCCGCGACGGGTCTAGCCGGGGCCGACCGGGTTCAATCGTATTTGCGCACGTCGTCGATGATCTTGCCGTCGTTGGGCAGCGTGCCCTTTGGCACGATCTCCACCGTGCCGCGCAGCTTCGTGACGGCCTGGATGGTTTCGGCGACCATGTTGGCGAAATCGGCCGGCGGCTCGCCGGTGACCTCGCAGCGCAGGATCATGATGTCGTTCGACTGGTCGCGGTCGACGACGAGGCGCGCCCTGGCGATCTGGCCGTGGCGCCGGACGATCTCGGCGACCTGGTGCGGATGAACGAACATGCCGCGCACCTTCGTCGTCTGGTCGGCCCGGCCCATCCAGCCCTTGAGGCGCATGTTGGTCCGGCCGCAGCCGCTCGTGCCGGGGATGACGGCCGACAGGTCGCCGGTCGCGAACCGGATCAGGGGATAGTCGGGGTTCAGCGTCGTCACGACCACCTCGCCGACCTCGCCGTCGGGAACGGGGTCGCCGGTGCCCGGCCGCACGATCTCGACGATCACCCATTCGTCGACGATCAGGCCCTCGCCGGGCAGCGACTCATAGGCGATCAGGCCCAGATCCGCCGACGCGTAGCACTGGCGCACGTCGATGCCCTGCGCCGCGAACTCGGCGCGCAATGCCGGCGGCAGCGCCTCGCCGGACACGAGCGCGCGTTTGAGCGACGTCAGCTCGACGCCCATCTCGCGCGCCTTGTCCAGGATGATCTTCAGGAACGACGGCGTGCCGACGTAACCCTTCGGCTTGACGTCGGCGATGACTCGCACCTGCTGCTCGGTGTTGCCCGTTCCCGCCGGCACGACCGGACAGCCGAGCGCATGGGCGCCGCTCTCCAGCATCGCACCCGCCGGCGTCAGGTGATAGGCGAAACAGTTGTGGATGACGTCGCCGCGGCGGAAGCCGGCGGCGAACAGCGCCCGCGCGAGCCGCCAGTAATCGGGCCGCAGCGCTTCCGGGTCGTAGATCGGTCCGGGCGAGGCGAAGATGCGGCCGAGCTGGCCGGTCGGTACGGCGGTCAGCCCCCCGAACGGATCGCGGTCGGCGAACGACTTCTTCTGGCGTTCGACCAGCTCCGACTTGCGGATCACGGGAAGCCTGGCGAGCGACGCCCGATCGACGACCGACACGGCATCCACGCCGGCGAGCAGCTCCGCCAGCGCGGGCGCGTTCTTCTGCGCGTTCTGGATCTGCTCCGCCAGCGCGCGGAACAGCGCGCGCTCGCGTAAGGCCGGATCACGGGTCTCGAGTTCGTCGAAATAGGTGTCCTCAGCCACGGTCGTCCCTGGGTCTTCTCTTCGGAAAGGTCGATCGGCCGCCCGCTTGGGCGTCGGGCGGGCCGGATATGGTAGCCTGCGCGCGACCGGCTCAGGCAAGCCAGCGTTTGCGGCGCCTGTAATGTTTGACGTCGCGGTAGCTCTTGCGTCCGCTCGCCGACAGGCCGAGGTAGAATTCCTTGACGTCCTCGTTCTGGCGCAGCGCCTCGGCCGTGCCGTCCAGCACGACCCGCCCGTTCTCGAGGATATAGCCGTAGCTCGCGTAGCGCAGCGCGACGTTGGTGTTCTGCTCCGCAAGCAGGAAGCTCACGCCCTGCTCCTGGTTGAGCTTGGCGACGATCTCGAAGATCTCCTCGACGAGCTGCGGGGCAAGGCCCATCGACGGCTCGTCCAGCAGGATCATCTTGGGTCGCGACATCAGCGCGCGGCCGATCGCGGTCATCTGCTGCTCGCCGCCGGACGTGTAGCCCGAGATGGATTTCCGGCGTTCCTTGAGCCGGGGGAAATACGCATAGACCATCTCCAGGTCGCGCGACACCTCCGCCTTGCCGTCCCGGCGCGTGAACGCGCCGGTCATCAGGTTCTCCTCGACGGTCAGGTGGGCGAAGCAGTGCCGGCCTTCCATCACCTGGATCAGGCCGCGCCGCACGACGTCGGACGGCGACATGCGGTCGATCCGCTCGCCGCGATATTCGATCGAGCCCTTCGTCACCTCGCCGCGCTCGGCGTGCAGCAGGTTGGAAATCGCCTTCAGCGTGGTCGTCTTGCCGGCGCCGTTGGCGCCGAGCAGGGCGACGACGCCGCCCTCGTGCACGTCGAGGCTGACGCCCTTCAGCACGAGGATGACGTGGTTGTAGATGACCTCGATGTTGTTGACGCGCAGCAGCGGGGCCGGCGCGTTCGCCGGATGCGGTGAGTCGGGGGCGGTGACGGGCTGGGCCATTGGTCGGTCGCTGGCTTGTCGGTCGATGTGCTCGACGATGAAACGAGTGGGGCGGGTCTTCTGACCCGCCCCGATCGGCGGATTGGCCGAGGCGACGCTCAGCTATCCTTGGAGCAGTCGCGCGGCGTGATGTTCTTCTGCTTTGCGTATTCCTTCGCCGCTTCCTTCACCTTGGGACCGAGATACTTGTAGTCCGCCTCGATCCAGTCTGAGACGAAGTTCCACTTCTTCCCGTCCCACTGATGGATGCGGGCCTTGTGCGCGCCGGCGTGATCGTTGCAGCTCACGTTGACGGGCGAGATGAGGCCCTCGAAGCCGAGCTCCTTGAGCCGCGCGGCGGAGATCGAGAGGTTCTCGAAGCCCCAGCGGATCTGCTCGCCGGTCATCGGCTTGCCCTTGCCGAACTTCGCCTGCGCGGTGCGGATGGCCTCCACCAGCAGCATGCCGTCGATCAGGCCGCGGTTGTAGAGGACGTGGCCCACGTCTTCGCGGGCCGCGGTACCCTTGCGCCTGTCGTAGACGTACTTGAAGACCTCCTGGTGGACCGGGAAGTTGCTGCCAGAGGGATGCAGCGCGAGCGCGTTGTAGCCCTTGGCCCCGTCGCCGGCCGGCTGCACGTCAGGCTCGGCACCCGACCACCAGACGCCATACATCTTGTCGCGCGGATAGCCGATCGCGGCGGCCTCCTTGATGGCGGTGGAGTTCATCACGCCCCAGCCCCACAGGAACACCCAGTCCGGCCGGGTCTGGCGGATCTGCAGCCAGGTCGATTTCTGCTCGACGCCGGGATGGGTCACCGGCAGCGCATCGAAAGTGAAGCCGTATTTCTTGGCATGATCCTGGAGGACGGGGATCGGCTCCTTGCCGTAGGGCGAGTCGTGATAGACGAGCGCGATCCGCTTGCCCTTCAGCTTGTCGAAGCCGCCGGCCTTCTGGGCGACGTGCTGAACCAGGATGTCGGCGGCGTCCCAATAGGTGCCGAGCATCGGAAAGTTCCAGGGGAACACGCTGCCGTCGACCGATTCGGAGCGGCCGTAGCCCTGCGTCAGAAGCGGAATCTTGTCGCCGGGCACCTTCTCGGTGAGCGCGAAGGTGATGCCGGTCGACAGCGGCGAGAATCCGGAGGCGCCGGTCGGCCCCTTGTCCTTGAGCCGCTCATAGCACTCGACGCCGCGGTCGGTGGCGTAACCGGTCTCGCATTCCTCGTAGACGATCCGCACGCCGTTGATGCCGCCGTCGCGTTCGTTGATGAGGGTCATGTAGTCCGCGCGCCCGTTCGCGAACGGAATGCCGTTCGGGGCGTAGGGGCCGGTGCGGTAGACCAGCCCGGGGACGAATTGCTCGTTCTGGGCAAAAGCCGGAACCGCCAGCGGCAGCGCCAGGACGGCCGCACCGACAAGACTCGCACTGAGACGTGAAAGACGCATTCGGAAAACCTCCCGTGGTGTTTGTTGAGCCGTCCTTATTCCGTACGGCTTGCCGGCCAGCCTACAACAATCGCCCGCCGGTCCAAAGTCCGATTCTGCCCGGGGGGCCGGACCGCCGCCGTTTCGAAAAGTGTCGGTGCCTCAAGCGGGTGATGGGGCCGGGGGCGTCGCCTGCCCGCCGCGAGCGACCGGGTGTACGGCCTTGACGGCGGTTGGTATATCGATATATTTAATTGTATCGATTTATAGGTTTCGGCATGGACGACGTCGCTTCCGTGTTCAAGGCGCTGGGTGATCCGGCCCGCGTCCGTATCCTCGAATTTCTCATGCGCCCCGACGCCGAGTGCTGTTCGCGGGAGGACAGGGTGTGCGCCTGCGACATCGAGAACATGCTCGGGCTGTCGCAGCCGGCGGTGAGCCACCACATGAAGATCCTCGTCCAGGCCGGCCTCGTGACGGCCGAGAAGGAAGGGCGCTGGGTCTATTACCGCATCCACCGTCGCCGCTTCCGCGAACTGGCACAGTATCTCACCCGCTTTACCCGGTCGGAGGCGCCGGCGGGCAGGAGCGCGCCGTCCCGCGCCGCGGCATGACCCGTCACTCATTTCGTCGTAATCTGGAGAGCTGCGATGTCGAATTCGGATCTTGCCGTAGCGGTGATCGGCGCCGGCCCGGTCGGACTGGCGGCGGCCGCCCATCTCGTCCGGCGTGGTTTGCGGCCGCTCGTTTTCGAGGCCGGGCCGGATGTCGGCCATGCGGTGAGTCGATGGCGTCATGTGCGCATGTTCTCGCCCTGGCGCTACGGCATCGATGCGGCCGCGCGGGCGCTGCTTGAGTTGACGGGCTGGACGCCGCCTGATCCGGATCATCACCCGACAGGCGCAGAGCTGATCCGCGATTATCTGGCGCCGCTCGCCAACGTGCCGCCGATCCGCAACGCGCTCTTCCTCGATGCGCGCGTCGTCGCGGTGGGGCGTCGGGGCTTCGACAAGGTGCGCACCGCCGGGCGCGACCGGGCGCCGTTCGTCATCACCGTCGCGCATTCGGACGGTACGCAGGCCGTGTACGAGGCGCGGGCGGTGATCGACGCCTCCGGGACCTATCTCACCCCGAACCCGGCCGGATCGGGCGGCCTGCCGGCGGCTGGCGAGGTCGAGGCACAGGCGAATGTCTTTTACGGTATTCCCGACGTCCTCGGAATCGACCGGCCGCGCTATGCCGGCCGCCGCGTCATGGTCGTGGGCAGTGGCCATTCGGCGATGAACGCGCTGCTCGACCTTTGCGCGCTCAGGCAGCAGGAACCGTCAACGGAAATCCATTGGGTGCTGCGCCGTGCCGATGTCGGCACGGTCTATGGCGGCGGCACGGCCGATCAGTTGCCGGCACGCGGCGAGCTGGGATTGCGCACGCGCGCGGTCGTGGAGAGCGGTCAGGTCCGGGTCGTCGCACCGTTCCACATCCGGGCGATCGATCGATCCGGCGAGGTGCTGCACGTGATCGGCGAAAACGGGGCGGGGCTCAGCGAGGTCGCGGTCGACGAGCTCATCGTCGCGACCGGCTTCCGGCCGGATTTCTCGTTCCTGCGCGAAATTCGTCTTGCCCTCGATCCCGCCCTCGAGAGCGCGGCGGCGCTTGGGCCGCTCATCGATCCGAACGTTCACAGTTGCGGTACGGTGCCGCCCCACGGATTCGAGCAGCTGCGGCATCCGGAGCCCGATTTCTACATCGTCGGCATGAAGAGCTATGGCCGCGCACCGACGTTTCTGCTCGCGACCGGCTACGAACAGGTCCGGTCCGTCGTCGCCGCACTCGCCGGCGACATCGAAGCGGCGCGTCGGGTCGAGCTCGTGCTGCCCGAAACCGGCGTGTGCTCGGTGCCGAAGCCGGATGGTGTCGCGGCAACCGCTGCCTGTTGCGATGCGCCGGCCGCGAGGCCGCGCGTGCGCGTGACGGCGCGCTCATGCTGCTGAGGCGCCCGGAGTCGCATGTCCGTCGCGCTCGAGCGAACGCCCGTTGACGCGCCGGCGCCCGAGACGGGGGTGCGGCCCTGGACGCTCGTCTGGGCCCTTTCCGCCGCCCAGCTCGTGTCATGGGGTGCGCTGTACTACAGCTTTTCGCTGTTCGTCGTGCCGATGGAGGCGGAACTCGGCTGGAGCCGGAACGCGCTGAACGGCGCCCTCTCGCTCGGGCTCCTGATGGCCGGCGTTTCCGCCTTCGCGGTCGGGACCTGGATCGACCGCCGTGGCGGGCGGGCGCTCATGACGTTCGGCTCGGCGCTCGGCGCGGCGATGCTGGCGGCATGGTCCCGTGTCGAGAGCCTCGTCGCCTTTTACGCGATCTGGGCGGGGCTGGGGCTCGCGTTGGCGGCGACACTCTACGAGCCGGCCTTCACGGTGCTGACCCGTCTCTTCGCGAAAACCTATCGGACCAAGATAACGGCGATGACGCTGGTCGGCGGCTTCGCCAGCACGGTGTTCATTCCGCTGACCCAGCTCCTGATCACGCAGTTCGGCTGGCGCACGGCGCTGTTGCTGCTCGCGCTGATCGTGGCGTTCGTCTGTGTGCCGATTCACGCGTTTCTTCTGCGTGATTCGGCAGCGGCCGCGCCGGACCGTCCGTCGGCAGCCGAGGCGCCGCCGGTCGACGATGCACCCCTGCGCCGCGCCATGCGCACGCCCGTCTTCTGGGGGCTTCTCGTCTGCTTCACGGCCTATTACGCGACGTTCTCGGCGCTCACCTTCCATCTCGTTCCGTTGCTGACCGATCGGAAGTTCCCGGTTGAGATCATCGTCGGCGCGCTCGCCGTCATCGGTCCGGCCCAGGTGGCGGGCCGGATCGTCCTGCTGCTGATCGGGCGCCGGCTGCGCGTGGCGACCACGGGCCGGATCGTCACGCTGCTGTTTCCCCTGTCCGTGCTGATCCTCGTGATGTTCCCGGCATCGGTCACAGCGTTGTTCGTGTTCGCCGCAGTCTATGGCGGCGCGAACGGCATCATGACCATCATCCGCGGCACGTCGGTTCCGGAACTTCTGTGGCGCGAAGGCTACGGCGCCATCAACGGCGCGCTCTCGGTGCCGGCCACGGGCGCCAAGGCGCTCGCGCCGTTCGCGGCGGCGCTCATCTGGTCGCTGTCGGGCGGGTACGATGCCGTGCTGTGGACCATCTTCGCCGGCGGCATGCTCGCGGTGCTCGGTTTCTGGTTCGCGACGCACCGTTGAGGAAGACGCCGCCCGCGCGCCCGGTACCGGCACGGCAGGGCATCAGCGGCTGCGGGCGCTGATCTCGGCCTGGCGCGCCCGGATTTCCGGCGGCCACGTGCTCTTGATGAAGGCGAGGACGGCCCAGATCTCGGCATCGGACAGCCTCTCGCCGAAGGCCGGCATGGCGCTGACATAGCCCGGCGGGGCGTAGGCGCCGGGTCCGTTCTTGGTGATCTCGAACAGCACGCGATCGGGATGGTGCCAGGTGTGCCCGGATGCGTCGTGGGGCGGGGCGGGAAGCTCGCCCGTCGGCCGGCGGCGCCGCCAGTCCGGCTGTCCTTCCAGGTTCGCGCCGTGGCAGCTCGCGCAGTGCGTCGCGTACACGGCACGGCCGCGTGCGACCTGGGCCGCATCGGCCGGATCGGCGGCGGAAACATCGCCGCGCCACCACGTCCATGTCAGGGCGCCGCCGGCGATGATGATGGCGGCGGTCGCGATGAGCCGGCGAGGATTGCGTCGCATCGCGGCCGATTCCAGCAAACGCCGGTCTCATGAACAAGCGGCCGGCGTCGCCGTCCGGCCGGGTGCGACATTAATACGCGACGGGTTGGGCCTTCGTCGCCGACCGGATCAGTGCGGGAACGGCCACAGGCGCAGCTTCTCCTTGCCGATCTGCCACAGCCGGGCGAAGCCGTGCGGCTCGACGATCAGGAAGAAGATGATCAGCGCGCCGAAGATCATGTACTCGAGATGCGAGGCCGTCGCCGTCGAGATCGGCACGCCGAGCGCCGCCGGCACCTGGTTGAGCAGGATCGGCACGATCGAGATGAAGAACGCGCCGAGGAAGCAGCCGAGGATCGAGCCCAGCCCGCCGATGATGACCATGAACAGGATCTGGAACGACCGGTCGATGCCGAAGGCGTAGGGCTCCCACGATCCCAGATAGACGAAGGCCCACAGTGCGCCGGCGACACCGGCATAGAACGAGCTCACCGCGAAGGCGAGCAGCTTGGTGCGCAGCAGCGGAATGCCGATGATCTCGGCGGCGATGTCCATGTCGCGCACCGCCATCCACGCGCGCCCGATCCGGCCGCGCACCAGGTTCTTGGCGATCAGCGCCATGATCACGACGATCACCAGGACGAACAGGTAGTGCTGGCGCGGCGTCGCGAACACGTAGCCGAAGATGTCGAGCGCCGGCGCCGAGACCGAGCCCGACGGCGTGTAGTTCGTGAACCACTTGATGCGCAGGAACACCCAGTCGATGAAGAACTGCGCCGCGAGCGTCGCCACGGCCAGGTAGAAGCCCTTGATGCGCAAGGACGGCAGGCCGAACACGACGCCGACCAGCGCGGCGATGCCGCCCGCCATCAGGAAGATGACCAGCAGGTTGAGGTCGGGCACGCGGATCGCGAGGTTGTAGGCGGCATAGGCGCCGACCGCCATGAACGCGCCGGTGCCGAGCGAGAGCTGCCCGCAATAGCCGGTCAGGAGATTGAGGCCGATCGCCGCGAGCGAGAGGATCAGGAAGGGGATCAGGATGGCGAGATAAAAGTAATCGGTCGCGAGCAGCGGCACGCCG
Organism: Alphaproteobacteria bacterium; assembly: GCA_036381615.1. Taxonomy (GTDB): domain Bacteria; phylum Pseudomonadota; class Alphaproteobacteria; order CACIAM-22H2; family CACIAM-22H2; genus CALANV01. The sequence goes on along the minus strand of DASVCL010000007.1, from coordinate 20,986 downwards.
ATGAATGCGACGGCCAGGATCAGCAGGATGCCGATCAGGTCCTGCCGGATCGGGAAGATGGCCTGGTCGGCCGCGTAGCTGATTTTGAACTGTCCCGTCTCGCGGTAGATCATGTGGCCGGGCCTTTCAGGATGCGATGTTCTACACGCGCTCGATGATCTTCTCGCCGAACAGCCCTTGCGGGCGGAACAGCAGGAAGACGAGTGCCAGCACGTACGCGAACCAGTTCTCGATGCCGCCGCCGATCTGGGAGCCGAAATAGACCTCGGCGATCTTCTCGCCGACGCCGATGATCAGGCCGCCGATGATCGCGCCGGGGACCGAGGTGAAGCCGCCGAGGATCAGCACCGGCAGCGCCTTGAGCGCGACGAGTGCCAGCGAGAACTGCACGCCCAGCTTGGCACCCCACACCATGCCGGCGACGAGCGCGACGATACCCGCCACCGACCAGACGATCAGCCAGATGTAGTTGAGCGGCACGCCGATCGATTGCGCCGCCTGATGGTCGTCGGCAACCGCGCGCAGCGCCAGGCCGACCTTGGTCTTCTGGAAGAAGAGGGCAAGCACCACGACCAGCCCGCCGGCGACGACCGCGGCGAAGATGTCGAGCTGGTTGATGAGCACGCCGCCCTCGAACACGGACTCGAGAATGAACAGCGGGTCCTTCGGCACGCCCAGCTCGAGCGTATAGACCTCGCTGCCCCAGAGCGTCTGGCCGAAGCCGTCGAGGAAGAAGGCGATGCCGAGCGTCGCCATGAACAGGACAATGCCCTCCTGGTTGACCAGGGGGCGCAGCACCAGCCGCTCGATGGCGAAGGCGAGCGCCACCATGATCACGCACGAGGCGAGGAACGCCGCCCAGAAGGGCATCACCTCCATCAGTCGCACGAGCGAGAGCGCGGCGAAGAGGACCATGGCGCCCTGGGCGAAGTTGAACACGCCGGACGCCTTGAAGATCAGGACGAAGCCGAGCGCCACAAGCGAGTAGAGGACGCCGGCCATCAGGCCGCCGAGCACGACCTCCAGGAAGAAGCCGGGTTGATCGTAGATCTGGGCGAAGACGCTGAGCATGGGACTACCGGATCATCAGTGCTGCACGCCGAGATAGGCGTCGATGACGCGCTGGTCGGTACGGACTTCGTCGGGCGTTCCGTCGGCGATCTTGCGCCCGTAGTCGAGCACGACGACGCGGTCCGAGATGTCCATGACCACGCCCATGTCGTGCTCGATCAGGGCGATGGTCGTGCCGAACTCCTCGTTCACGTCGAGGATGAACCGGCACATGTCTTCCTTCTCCTCGACGTTCATGCCGGCCATCGGCTCGTCGAGCAGCAGCAGCGTCGGCTCGGCCGCGAGCGCGCGGCCCAGCTCGACCCGCTTCTGCAGGCCGTAGGGCAGGCGCCCGACCGGGACCTTGCGGATCGACTGGATCTCGAGGAAGTCGATGATGCGCTCGACGAACTCGCGATGCTCGATCTCTTCCTTCTGGGCGGGTCCCCAGTGCAGCGCCTGCATGAAGAAGTTCTGTTTCATCTTCAAGAGGCGCCCGGTCATGATGTTGTCGAGCGTCGACATGCCCTTGAACAGGGCGATGTTCTGGAACGTCCGCGCGATGCCCTGGGCCGCCGCCTCGTGCGGCCGCATATGCCGGCGCACCACGCCCTTGTAGGTGATCGTGCCCTGCTGCGGGTGGTAGAAGCCGTTGATGCAGTTGAGCATCGATGATTTGCCGGCGCCGTTGGGGCCGATGATGGCGCGGATCTCGCCCTGGCGGATGTCGAACGACACGTTCGACAGCGCCTTCACGCCGCCGAACGACAGGCTGATGTCGTCGACCTTCAGGAGCACGTCGCCGATGGTGCGTTCCGGCGCCGACGTGGGCACATACATCGTGGTCATGACGCGCGCGTTCCTCTGACGGCGGGATCGGCCCGGCCCCGGTCCATGCGGCCGGAAAGCGGTCGGGCGTGGGATGCCGCTTGCGTTCCGGGAGCCATGTCAGCTCGCCTTCTTCAGCGGCACCGATGGCGACGCGTGCGCCGCCTCGCGGATCTCGAGATCCGCCTTGATCAGGCCGGTGCGCCCGTCCTCGAAGGTGACCTTCGTCTCGATGTGGGCGCGATCGACGCCGGCATAGAGCGCCTCGATCAGCGGCGCGTAGCGGTCGGCGATGATGCGGCGGCGGACCTTGCGGGTTCGCGTCAGCTCGCCGTCGTCGGCGTCGAGCTCCTTGTGCAGGATCAGGAAGCGCCGGATCTGCGAGCCGGACAGCTTCGGATCGGCGGCGAGGTCGCGGTTGACCTGCTCGACGCAGCTCTGGACCAGCGCGTAGACCTCGGGCTTCGCGGCGAGCTCCTGGTAGCTGGCATAGGGCAGGCCGTTGCGCTCCGCCCAGCTGCCGACCGCCGCCAGATCGATGTTGATGAACGCCGCGACGTAGTCGCGCCCGTCGCCGAACGCGACCGCCTCCTTGATGTACGAGAAGAACTTCAGCTTGTTCTCGATGTATTTCGGCGCGAACAGCGTGCCGTCGTTGAGTCGGCCGACGTCCTTGGCGCGGTCGATGATCTTGAGCTGGCCGTCGGCGTCGAAGAAGCCGGCGTCGCCGGTATGCACCCAGCCGTCCGGCGTCCGGGTCTCGCGCGTCGCCGCCTCGTTCTTGTAGTAGCCCAGGAAGACGCCGGGGCTCTTCACCAGGACCTCGCCGTTTTCGGCGATCCTGATCTCGACCTCCGGCGCCGGCACGCCGACGGTGTCGGCCTTGATCTGGCCGTCCCGCTGCATGCAGATGTTCACGCTCGTCTCGGTCATGCCGTAGAGCTGCTTCAGGTTCATGCCGAGCGCGCGGTAGAAGTCGAAGATGTCGGGGCCGATCGCCTCGCCGGCGGTGTAGCCCAGGCGGATGCGCGAGAACCCGAGCGTGTTCTTGAGCGGGCCGTAGACCAGCAGCTCGCCCAGCGCATAGAGAATCCGGTCGCCGAGCGGCACCGGCTGCTTATCGAGGATCCTGATGCCCGCCCGCTTGGCCACGTCCATGAAGTACCGGAACATCCAGCGCTTGATCGCGCCGGCGTCGTCCATGCGGATCATGACCGTGGTCAGGATGTTCTCGAAGATGCGCGGCGGCGCGAAGAAGAAGGTCGGCCCGATCTCGCGCAGGTCGTTGAGCACCGTGGCGCCGCTCTCGGGGCACGACACGCAGAAGCCGGCGACGTAGGACTCGGCGTACGAGAACAGGTGATCGCCGACCCATGCCATCGGCAGATAGGCGAGGACCTCTTCCTTGTCGGTCAGATTGTCGAAGGCGATCGCGTTGCGGGCACTGATGATCAGGTTGTCGAAGGACAGCACCACGCCCTTCGGCTGTCCCGTCGTTCCCGACGTGTAGAGGATGGTGGAGACGTCGCTGCCCTTGCCGGCCGCGATCTCGCGCTCGACGAAGCCGGGCTTCTCGTCACGCAACGCGCGGCCGCGTCGCGTCAGCTCGGCGAGGCTGACGAGGGACTCGTCGCGATAGTTCCTGAGGCCGCGCGGATCGTCGTAGACGATCGTCGTGAGACGCGGGCAGCGCGCCCGGATCGACAGCAGCTTGTCCACCTGCTCCTGGTCCTCGGCGACCGCCAGGCGTGCCTCGGCGTGGTCGACCACGTAGGCCATCTCGTCGGCGACCGAGTCCTGGTAGACCGGCACCGGGACGGCGCCCAGGCACTGGGCGGCGCACATCGACCAATAGAGCTGCGGCCGGTTGTCGCCGACGATCGCGATCTTGTCGCCCCGCGTGATACCTTGCGCGGCAAGGCCCGCCGCGATCGCGAGGACCTCCTCCTTTACCTGCGCCCACGTCCAGGTCTGCCAGATTCCGTAATCCTTCTCGCGAATGGCGGGGCGATCCCCGCGCACCTTGGCGTTGTGGAGAAGGAGTTTCGGAAACGTGTCCGCGTCGGACGGTAGGCTGATGCCGCCGGCGTCAGCCATGAGTCCGGCAGGGTGACATACGAAGGCTCACCCGTTGCCTCCCAAATTGTCGAAGCCTCTGTTCGTACATTTTTGGCGCACCGGCAGTTTCTGGCGCCCCCCGTATGCGCTGGCGGCTAGCTAGCCTGAATATCGCAGCATGGTCAAGCCGCCTCGGCGCGATTGCCGGTCAAACCGATCGTGGCCGGGCCGGATCGTTGCCGGACTTTGCCGCCGGAACCCCCGCCGCGCCGCGCCCGTTCGCCCGCCGACGTCGAACGTACAGGGAGGTGAAGCATGAACATGGGCCGGAACGCGATGGCGATGGCCACGCTCGCCGCGCTTTCGCTCGCCGCCTGCGACACGGCGCGGAGCGCCTGGGACGCGACGGGCGGACGCCTCGTCGGCGAAAGCGGATCGGGCGCGGCGGAAGGCCCTGCACGCGCCGGCGACGTTACCGGCACTTACGTGCTCGAGCGCATCGACGGTCAGCCCGTGCCGGTCACGACGGCCGCGTGGGGCAATTGCCGCGAGGACGTGCTGGGCGCCTCGCTCGCGCTTTACCCGGACAGCCGTTACGTCGTCAGCACGATCGCGCGCCAGACCTGCGGCGGCCGGTCGGTCGACATGGCTGGCGAGATCGAGCGCGGCATCTATCGCGTCGACGGTGACCGGATCCGGCTCGACAACGTGCAACCCGACCGCGGTACGGGCGTACCCGCCGGCTGGGTGGCGACGGTACCGCAGCGCACTGTCGATATCGGCGACCTCGAAGGCATGGCGCTGCTCAGCGGCGACGTGCTGACGGTGACGCCCGCCGGTCGCGAGGCCGCCGTCGAGTTCCGCCGCCAGCCGGCCGCAAGCGAACGGATGGGGCGCTAGGCCGCGAACGCATACGGGACCGTCGATGCGCTTCGGGTCTTGCGTCCCCGGTCGGGGTTCGGCTGATCGGGCCGCGTGCGGTGGCGCGACGTGCCGCCCGAACATGGCCCCGCGACCGGCTAGTGCAGATGCTTCAGCTTGTCGGGGTTCCGCACCACGTAGATTGCGGCGACTTTTCCGTCCTCGATGTCGAGCGCGGTCGTCTGGAGCTCGCCGTCGGCCTCGCGCGTGATGAAGCCGGGCAGCCCGTTGACGAAGCCGACACGAAGAAGTTTCGAGCCGTTCGTCCGGAACTGAGCCGCCAGATACTCATGTATCTTCATGACGGCATCGAACCCGATGACCGGCTCCATCGCGGCCGGACGCTTGCCGCCGCCGTCGGCATGGAGACTGACGTCGGCTGCCAGTATCGTGCTGAGCGCCTTCATGTCGCCGCTGCGCGACGCCGTGTAGAAGGCCCTGGCAAGCTCGAGACCGCGCTGCTTCTCGACCTGGAAGCGCGGTCTCGCCTCGCGGATATGGACGCGCGCGCGGGCGGCGAGCTGGCGGCAGGCCGCCGCGTCGCGCTGGATGGTCGCCGCGACCTCATCGAATCCGAGCCCGAACACGTCGTGCAGCAGGAACGCCGCGCGTTCGAGCGGCGAAAGGCGTTCCAGCGCCAGCATCAGCGGCAGGGTGACGTCTTCCTCCGCCTCGTCTTCCACGACCGGCTCGGGCAGCCACGGACCGACATAGGTCTCGCGCTGGCGCCGCGCCGATTTGAGCTGGTCGAGGCAGAGCCGGGTGACCGTACGGCGCAGGAACGCCTCGGGTTCGCGCACCTCGCTGCGGTCGGTCCTCATCCAGCGGATGAAGGCCTCCTGCACCACGTCCTCGGCATCGGCCACGGAGCCGAGCATGCGATAGGCGATGCGCATGAGCTTCGGACGCAGCGGGTCGAAACGCGCCGCTGCGTCCTCGCGTCCGATGTCCGTCATCAGGCGGCCGCTTCGGCCGCGGCCGTGCCGGCCGCCGGTTCGTGCCACATACGGAAGCCGACGGCGATGCGGTTCCAGCCGTTGATGATGTTGATCGTCAGGGTGAGCTTCACCTGCTCCTCCGCCGTGAACTGTGCCTTCAGGGCGTCATAGGCACTTTCGAGTGCATGCCCTTCCGACAGTCGCGTCAACGCCTCGGTCCAGCCGAGCGCGGCCCGTTCGCGATCGGAATAGCAGGGGGCTTCGCGCCAGGCCGACAGCAGATAGATCCGCTGTTCGGTTTCGCCCATCGCACGCGCTTCCGCCACATGCATGTTGATGCAGTTGGCGCAGCCGTTGATCTGGGAGGCACGGATCTCCACGAGCTTGGTGAGGGTCGGCTCGAGGCTCGAGTTGATGGCGGCCGTTGCGCTGGACCAGACCTTCATGAGCGAAGGGGCAGCGGCGAAGGGATCGAGTCTGGCAGTCATGGTTCCGTTTCCCGTTGTTGTGGGTTCCGGCGCCATGACGAGACAGGACCTGCCCGGTGTGACATGCGCGCCGAAATTTTCTGCCCGATACACTTCTACCCGATACATGCCGCTCCCTGATCCTGGCCCGCCCCGGCGTCCTCCGTGTGTTGCGCGGCTCGAGGCGCTCGCGAGGCGACCAGTTTACGTCGGACCGGCGGGACGATAGCTTGGCAGGCGGAATCAACGTCGCGGAGCATCGTTCATGGCCGACCCCAAGACTCTTCTCGAGATGGCGGGCGCGCCGCGCGAGCCGAGTCCCTGGGACCGCGCGGCGCTCGTCATCATCGACGCGCAGATGGAATACGTGGACGGCGGCCTGCCCCTGCCCGGCATCCGCCCGGCGCTCGCCGAGGCGGCGCGCGTGCTCGACCGCGCCCGGCGCGCGGGCGCGCCCGTCTTCCATGTCGTGCACCATGGCCGGCCGGGCGGCGCGTTGTTCGATCCGGACGGGCCGAAGTCCAAGATCGTGCCCGAGCTGACCCCGGTGGCGGGGGAGACGGTCGTGCCCAAGGGACTGCCCAATTCCTTCGCGCGCACGACGCTGCACGACGCGATCCAGGCCACCGGCCGCAAGGAACTCATCGTCGTCGGCTTCATGACCCATATGTGCGTGAGCGCGACGGTGCGCTCCGCGCTCGATCTCGGCTATCGCACCACCGTCGTCGCTAACGCCACGGCCACGCGCGATCTGCCCGATCCCCTGGGCGGCGTGCAGCCCGCCGATGCGGTCCACCGCGCCACGCTGGCGGCGCTCGCCGACCGCTTCGCCGTCGTCGTGCGCGATTCCGGCGCCTGGGCCTGAGCGCTCCCCGGTCCCGAGTCGGCGCCGTGCGCGCTGCGCGCGGCGCCGGCTCCGCCGCGATCACGATGGCGGCGGCCGGCCGGCCCGTCTCCCGGGCAGCAGAATTCCTCCGTCTGCTTCAACAACTTAGGGTAGCTCGCCTCACCCGGAATGGGTATTCAAGGTTTTTTGAGCGTACCTGACCGCCCATTCGAGGTAAGATCCTACCCCGCGGCTTCGTGCGGGGGGCATGCTCATGATCACCCGGATTCATGAGCCCGGCCGCACCAGATCGGGGCATGGTGCGGCTGCATGGTCGGCGACGCCGGGCTCGGCCTCGTTCCGGCCGGCGCTGATCCGTCTCGTTCTTGCGGTGCTGCTGCCGCTCCTGATCTGCGGCATCGTGCTGCTCGTGATGATCGGCCAGCACGCGCGCGAGGCCGTGGTCGAGCGGGTGAAGGCCACGGCCCGCTTGGCCGCCGAAGGCATCGACCGGCAGATGCAGGGGCACCTCGATGCCCTTCGGATCGTGGCGGCGAATGCCGCGTTCGACCAGCCGGATCTCCGCGCGCTGCATGCCGAACTGCGGCGCATCGTGGCCGCCCATCCGGCATGGCTGTCACTTACCGTTCACGATGCCGAAACCGGGCGGCAGCTTCTCGACACGCGATATACGCCCGGCACGCCGCTCTCCGACATCGGCGCGCCGGGGACGATGCGTGCGCTCGTCGCGGGGCATCGGCCGTTCGAGATCGCGACCCTGACGGAGCGCGGGCCGGATGCCGCCTCCGTCACCGTCGCGATCCGCGTTCCCGTCGTGCGGCAACGGACCACGAGGATCGTCGGCGCCCTGCTGAAGCCGGACGCCATGCAGTTTTTGCTGGCCGCGCAGGTCGGCGGGGCGGACCGGATGGCGTCGCTGAGCGATGCCGACGGCGTCGTCGTCGCGGGCACGGGCAGCGTCGAACGCATTGTCGGCAGACGCATCGGCGCGGCGCTGCGCGAACAGATCGCCGGCGCGCCGACCGGCTTCCTGCGCAAGAAGGCGCCGGACGGCCGGTCCGACGTCTACACCGCCTATGCACAGTCGGCACTCACGGGATGGACCATCGTCTTCGGCATTCCCGCCGCCGATGTCGACGGCCCGTGGCGCCGCACGCTGCTGATCAGCTTCGTCGGCATTGTCGCGAGCGTGGCCGCCGCCGGCGGGCTCGCGGTCCTCGTCGGGCGCGACCTGATGCGCCGGCGCCACGAGGAGCAGCTCCTGATCCGTTACGAGGCCGACCAGCTCGTCCTCAACATCGCCGACAATTTCCCGGGGCTCGTGTTCCGGCGCGTGCAGCGGCCCGAAGGCTCCGTCTTCTTCCCGCTGTTCGACGGTGCCGCGCGCGAGCTGATCACGTTACCCGCGACTCCGCAGAATGCGCGCGTCGTCCAGCCGCGGCTGCGGTCGCTGATTCATCCCGACGACCAGGCAAGATGGCGCGCCGCGATCGACGAATCGGCGCGGCTACTGCTGCCGGTCCGGCTCGAGCTCCGCTTCGTATCGCCCAAGCCCGGCGTCACACGATGGGTCTACATCTCGGCCCAGCCGTTCCGCGCGGACAACGGCGACACGATCTGGGACGGCGTCATCTTCGACATTTCCGACCTGAAAGCGGCCGAGGCGTCGGCGCGCGAAAGCGAGGAGCGGCTGCGTTTCGCGCTCGAGGCGTCGCACGCCTATTCGTGGGAGTATTACCCCGTCACCGACAGGGTCTATCGCTCGCCGAACGCCGAGGAGGTCCTGTGCGTCGATCCGGCGGACATGGAGCCGAGCCAGGCCTGGTTCCGCGATCGGCTCCATCCGGCCGACCGCGAGCACTACGCGAACGCGATCGACACGGCGATGAAGTGCGGCGGCGACATCGAGGTCGAGTTCCGCTTCCTCGGGTCGGACGGCGTGTACCGCTGGCTGGTCGACCGCGGGCGCGTCACGCTCGGGGCCGACGGGCGTGCGATCAGCGCCAAGGGCGTCACCTTCGACATCACCAAGGTGCGGACGCTGCTCGCGCAGCGCGAGACGCTGCTGCGCGAGGTCCACCACCGCGTCAAGAACAACCTCCAGGTCGTCAGCAGCCTGCTCAACCTTCAGGGGCGTGCGGCATCGCCCGAGCTGCTCGGGCATCTCCAGGACAGTGTCGCGCGCATCCGCGCGATGGGGCGGGTCCACGATCAGCTCTACAGCTCCGAGAGTCTGTCGCACGTCGACTTCTCGATATATCTGCAGATGCTGATCTCGGACTTGGCAGGCATCTTCGCGGTGGGCGGACGCATCACCAGCCATCTCGACGTGCCGCCGATCGCGTTCGACGTCGATACGGCGATGCCGCTCGGCCTGATCCTGACCGAGGTGATCGCAAATGCGTACAAGCACGCGTTTCCGGGCGAGCGCCGCGGCAACATCTTCATCCGGCTCGTCGAGGTCGACCGCCGCGTCACCGTGACCGTGCGCGACGACGGCGTCGGATTGTCGCCGGACTGGGCCGCGCGTCAGGGCTCGATCGGCATGACGCTCATCGACGGGTTGGTCGAACGGCTCGATGGCCGATACCGCTTCGAGTCCGATGGCGGCACCGTGTTCGTCCTGGAATTCCCGCACAAGCCTTAGGCGTGAGTCGACGGGACCGCCCGCGGGCGGCGCCGGCTCAATCGTCGAGATTCAGGAGAAACCGCGCCACCGCGTCCGCGGCCGCCTGCGGCGATTCGACATGGCGCACGCCGTCCACCGTTGCGGCGCCCTCGAGGCCGAAGACGCGCTTGCCGAACTGCAGGCCGAGCGCCACTTCCGACAGCGTGCCGTAGGAATTGCCGACCGCCACCAGACAGAAGGCCGCCCGCGCGATGAGCGCGTTGCGCGCCTCGCCGATGCCGGTCGCGAGCGCGATGGTCACATGAGGGTTGGCGCCGGACGTATCGGCTTCGGGCAGCAGGCCGATGGCGAGCCCGCCGCGCGAGGCAGCACCCCGGCACACCGCCTCCATCACGCCCTGGCGGCCGCCACACAGCACCGCGATACCCATCTCGGCGAGCGCGGCGCCGATCTCCTCGGCCGCCGCGCACTGCGCCGGGCTCGCCTCGCGCGGGCCGATGACGCCGATCGGCGCCGTGACGGGATGTCCGCTGTCGCGCTGCAGCCAGCGCACGGCCGTGCGCAGGCTCACGGCCTCGCCCTCCGCTGCGCGTCCATGCGGCCGCCACACGCGCGCGCCGGGATCGAAGCGCCGGCCCTCGGCGTCGCACAGCGCGCCGGCGGCTGCGTCAAGCGTGAGCATGGGTGTCCTCGGCGCGCGCGGCCGCGATTTCGCCGACCGCCATGATGCAGGAACAGATCGCTGTGAGCAGGAGCGAGAGCGCCGCCGCGGCCGGGAAATCCGATCCGGTCTCGGAAATCAGGCTGTAGAGCTGCAGCGGCAGAATGTTGAGTTGCGTGCCGACCAGCGCCAGCGCCGTGCCGTAGGCGCCGAACACGACCGCCGCGATCAGGCAGAAGGCGGTGACGGCGGTGGGCAGGACCTGGGGCACGAGGACGTCGAAGACGGCACGGATCCGCGTGGCGCCGAGGGACTCGGCGGCCGCGATCTGGGCGCGGTCGAAATTGAGCAGAACCGGAAGCAGAAGCATGATGACGCGCGGAATCAGGTAGTACGACGAGGCGAAGGCGAGGCCGATCGGGCTGAACAGGATGCCGGAGAACGCGACCGGGTCGACGCCCACGGTCGCGAGAATCTGGGTCACGAATCCGGCGCGGCCATAGGTGAGGATGAAGCCGTAGGCGACGATGAGGCCGGAGAACGTGAGGGGAAGCGCGATCAGGAAGACGAGCACGCCGCGCGTGCGCGCCGACAGGCGCGACAGATGCAGCGCGACGGCGAAGCCGACGAGCAGCGAGAACGTCGCGGCGACGAGGGTCAGCACGGTGCTGCCGGCGAGGCCCTGCCAGAACAGCGGGTTTGCGAACACGCGCTGAAAGGCGCGGCCGCCCTCGGCGAACGCATCGGCCGACACCGCGGCGAGCGGCATCAGGAAGAAGAAGGCCAGCAGCAGCACGCCGGGGGCCGCAAGCAGGATCAGCGTTCCCGGGCGCAGGCCGAACGGACGCGCCGCCTTGCGCGCGGCGGCGCGTCCCTCCGTGCTGCTGGCCGTCATCGTCATGGCGTCAGTTGCCGACGGCGACCTTGGCCCAGCCGGCGTCGATCTCCGCCTTCTTGGCGGCCGCCGCCTGGACGTCGAGCGGACGCACCTGCGGGGCGGGCGGCAGCTTGTCGGCGACGTCGGCGGGAAGCTTCGTCCCCGGCACCGCCGGCCGCACGAAGCCCTGGGCGAAGATGCCCTGGCCCATCTCGCTCATGATGAAGTTGAGCCACAGCTTGCCCGCGTTCGGGTTGGGCCCGTTCTTGACCAGGCTGATCGCATAGGGCGCTGCGGCGGATGCCTCCTTGGGAATGACGACGGCGACCGCATCGCCCAGACCGTCGGTGTACTTCGCCTTCAGCCCGTCGTTCTCGTAGGAGATCCAGATCGGAATCTCACCCTTCACGAACTGCGCATAGGGCGTGGTGCCGACCACGCGCAGCACGTTGCCGGCCTTGTGCAGCTTGCCGAGGAAATCGATGCCGGGCTGCACGTTGTTCATGTCGCCGCCGGCGGCGAAGTTCGCGGCGAAGGTCAGCACCTGCCCGACGCCGGTCGAACGCGGGTCCAGATAGACGATCGAATTCTTGTATTCCGGCTTCAGCAGATCGGCCCAGGATTGCGGCACGTTCTTGACCAGCTTCGTGTTCACCACGAAGGCGATGGTGAGCGAGTGGATCGTGAACCACTCGCCCTCGGGATGGCGGAACACCTCCGGCAGCTTGTCGAACTGGATGGGCTTGAAGGGGGCGACGAGCCCTTTCTTGGCAGCATCGACCGCCGATGCCGCGAAGTAGTAGGCAGTGTCCGCCTGGGGCCGGTTCCGCGCCTTTTCGAGCGCGACTACGGTGGCCGCGGAGCCGAGATCGTTGTAGACGATCTCGACGCCCGGATAGCGCTTCTTGAAGGCGGCGAACTGTGCCGCCCAGTTCGCCCAGGTCGGCCCGGTGTCGAACGACACGACCATGCCCTCCTTGCTGGCCGCCTCGTACAGGGCCTTCTCGCCGGGATAGAGTTCCGGCGAATCCATGACGGTCTGGGCCGGCGCCGCCCAGGCGGGCAAGAGCAGCGCGAGCGCGGCGGCGATGGTGCGCAGTCTCATGGGATTCCTCCTCTTAAAGGTCCTCTCGGGTCAGTCGTCGTTGGTGGAACCGTCCGGCAGGAGCTGCACGTGCTCCGGCCGGACATGGACGTGGCCGATGGCGCCGGCTTCGCCGGTTTCGCCCGTGATCGTTCCGCCCGGCACCGCGACGTCGAAGCGGCGCAGCGCGCCGAGGAAGCGGTCGCGGGCGAGCGTGCCGGCGAAGGTGTTGACGCCGTCGGGCGCGGGCCCGGGGCGCACGCGCTCCGGCCGCACCAGCACGGTGACGGCCGTGTTCGCGGCAAGCCCGTGCGGCATCGTCACGAAACGGCCGACCGGCGTCGCCACGCTCGCGGGGCCGTCGACGACGCCCGGCCACAGATTGGCATGGCCGACGAAGGCGGCGATCTCGCGCGTCGCCGGCCGCTCGTAGATCGCGCGCGGCGTGTCGATCTGCTCGATGCGGCCGGCGCGCATCACGGCGACCCGGTCGGCCATCGACAGCGCCTCCTCCTGGTCATGGGTGATGTGCAGGGCGGCGATGCCGTGCGCCTGCTGCAGGCGGCGGATCTCGTCGCGCATCTCGAGGCGCATGGCGGCGTCGAGTGCCGAGAGCGGTTCGTCGAGCAGAAGCGCGCGGGGCTGGAACACGAGTGCGCGGGCGAGCGCCACGCGCTGCTGCTGGCCGCCCGACATCGCGCCCGGCCGGCGCTCGGCGAAGGCGCCGAGGCCGACGAGATCGAGCGCCTTGTGGGCGCGCGCGCGCCGTTCGCCGGCCGCCACGCCGCGCACCTTGAGCGGGTAGGCGACGTTCTCCCACGCGGTCATGTGCGGAAACAGCGCGTAGGATTGGAAGACGATGCCGAGATCGCGCGCGCGCGGCGGCGTGTTCGCCATGTCGCGCCCGCCGATGCGGATGCGCCCCGAGTCGGGCGCGAGGAATCCGGCGATGAGCTTGAGCAGCGTCGACTTGCCGCATCCGCTGGCACCGATCACCGCGACCAGCTCGCCGGGCTCGATCGCCAGCGTGATGTCGCGGACGCCGGCCTGCGTCCCCGGATAGGTGAAGCTGACGTTCTCGACCGCGACCGCGGCAGTCTTGCTCATGCCGCCGCTCCCATCCGCCGCTGTCCGGCCTGCGCCGTCGTCGCGCCGCCGAACGACGCGAGCAGCGCGAGCGCCAGAAGGATCACCGTCGCCGCGCAGGCGAACCCGGTCGCACCATAGAACGCCTGCAGCAGGACGACGGGATAGGGCCGCGTCAGGAACCCGGCCACGAGGTTCGAAAGCTGGAATTCGCCGATCGACAGCGCGGCGACCATGATCAGGCCCGAGGCCAGGCTGTGGCGCAGGGCCGGCAGGACGATGTCGAAGAAGCGGGACGCGAAGCCGCCGCCGAGCGATTCGGCCGCCGCCTCCAGCTCGGTCAGGCGCAGATGCCGCATGTCGCCGACCAGGGTCTGCAGAAGATAGGGAAGGGTCAGCACGACATGGCCGCCGACCAGGACCCACAGGCTGCCGAGATAGGGCAGCGTGTCGCTCGAGAACACCAGCACGAAGCCGAAGGCGAGCACCAGCGGCGGCACCGCGATCGGCAGCAGATAGAGGATGCGCGCCGCGGCGCGCACGCCGCGCGAGGCCGCGCGATAGATCGCATAGGCGAGCGGCAGGCCGATCACGGCCCCGACGACGCATGTCGCCGTGGCCACCTGCAGGCTGACCCAGAACGCGCGGCGAAAGCTCGGATCCTGATACACGGCGACGTACCACTGGGTCGTCGTGCCGGTCGGCAGCAGCGTGTTGAACCAGGCCTCACCGAAGGAGCCGACGACGAGCAGGGCCATCGGAAGGAACAGGTAGATGAGGTACAGCGCGGTGACCATCGGCATGCCCTGCCTGATTCGGTCGGCGCGGATGACGCATGGACGCCCGGCCCCGGGTTCGGGGGAGTCCCGGCTGGCCGCGTCCCGCTCTCGCCTTACCGTTCGGTATCGTACAGGCGGCGTTGTCGTTTTAGCAACAGGACGTGTAAGATATATTACATCACCCTCGCAGCGGCCGGCCCGGCCGCGGACTGGAGAAGGCGGCGCGCAATGGCGGAAGCGAAGGGGACGCCGCCGCGGCTGACCCCGCGGCAGGCGGACATCCTGAAGATCGTGCAGGCTCAGGGGTTCGCGACGATCGAGGCGCTCGCCCGGCAATTCGACGTCTCGACCCAGACGGTGCGCCGCGATCTCATCCGGCTGCAGGAAGCGCAGCTCCTCCAGCGGTTTCATGGCGGGGCGGGCATGCCGGAGAACACCGTCAGGCTCGGCTATGCGCAAAAGCGGGGCCTCGCCGCGGACGCCAAGCTCCGTATCGGCGACGCGACGTCGCGGCTCATCCCGGACGGCGCCTCGGTCTTCCTCGACGTCGGAACGACGGTCGAGGCGGTCGCGCGCGCCCTGCGGTTCCGGCGCGGGCTTCATGTCTTCACCGCCAGTCTCAACGCCGCCGCCATCCTTGCCGGCGCGGACGCCCATCAGGTCTTCGTCGTCGGGGGGCTGGTGCGCGGCGCCGACGGTTCCCTGGTCGGCGACGCCGCCATCGCCAATCTCGGCCCCTTCAGGTTCGACTGCGCCGTGATCGGCTTTTCCGGTTTCGACGACGACGGGGCGCTGATGGACTTCGACATTCAGAAGGTGGCCGTCAAGCAGGCGGCCATCGCCAATGCGCGCCGCGTCGTCGCGGTCGCGGATGCCTCGAAGTTCGAACGCTCGGCGGTCGTCCGGGTGGCGCCGCCCTCGGCCGTCCATGGGCTGGTCACGGATGCGCCGCCGCCGGCCGGCCTGCGCCGGTCGCTGACGGAGGCGGGGCTCGAGCTGATCGTGGCGTGAGGCGGCCGGGCCGCGCGTGAACGGCCGGGGCGGTGCCGATGCGCGCCGCCCAACAAGGACCCTTCAAAATCGGGACGGGACCGTGTAAGCCAACGGCCGCGTTGATCGGTCATCCGGTCCCTTCTGCGTATTTTTCCGAACAGGAGAAGTCCCCGTGCCCGTCATCGGCCGTGACAGTCTCAACACCCGCCGCACCCTCAAGGTCGGCGACCGTTCCTACGAATATTTCAGCCTCGACGCTGCGAAGCAGACGGGGCTTGCGGGCATCGAGCGCCTGCCGGTGTCCCTCAAGGTCCTGCTCGAAAACCTGCTGCGCTACGAAGACGGCCGCACGGTCACGACCGACGACGTGAAGGCGATGGCGGCGTGGGTCGAGCAGCGGACGTCGGAGCGCGAGATCGCCTACCGTCCCGCGCGCGTGCTGATGCAGGACTTCACGGGCGTGCCGGCCGTCGTCGACCTCGCCGCGATGCGCGACGCCATGGCGTCGATGGGCGGTGATCCGCGCAAGATCAACCCACTCTCGCCGGTCGATCTCGTCATCGACCACTCGGTGCAGATCGATTTCTTCGGCTCGGGCGATGCGTTCAGGAAGAACGTCGATCTCGAATACCAGCGCAACGGCGAGCGCTACGCCTTCCTGCGCTGGGGCCAGGCGGCGTTCGACAATTTCCGCGTCGTGCCGCCGGGCACCGGCATCTGCCACCAGGTCAACCTCGAATACCTCGCCCAGACCGTCTGGACCGACGAGATCGACGGCAGCACCTTCGCCTATCCCGACACGCTGGTCGGTACCGACAGCCACACCACGATGGTCAACGGCCTCGGCGTGCTCGGCTGGGGCGTGGGCGGCATCGAGGCCGAGGCCGCGATGCTCGGCCAGCCCGTGTCGATGCTGATCCCCGAGGTCGTCGGCTTCAAGCTGTACGGCAAGCTGCGCGAGGGCGTCACCGCGACCGATCTCGTCCTCACCGTCACGCAGATGCTGCGCAAGAAGGGCGTGGTCGGCAAGTTCGTGGAGTTCTTCGGTCCCGGACTCGACGTGCTGCCGCTCGCCGACCGTGCGACCATCGCCAACATGGCGCCCGAATACGGCGCCACCTGCGGCTTCTTCCCCATCGACCAGGAGACGCTGCGCTATCTTGCCTTCACCGGCCGCGACCCGGCCCGCGTGGCGCTCGTCGAGGCCTATGCCAAGGCCCAGGGCATGTGGCGCGACGCGAACACGCCCGATCCGGTCTTCACCGATACGCTCGAGCTCGACATGGGCACGGTGGAACCCTCGCTCGCGGGTCCGCGCCGGCCGCAGGACCGCGTCGCCCTGTCGGGCGCGAAGGCCGGCCTCGAGAAGGTGCTGCCCGAGCTCGCCGGGCCCAAGGCCGCGACGGGGCCGGTGAAGGTCGCGGGCTCGAACTTCGAGCTCCGTCACGGCGACGTCGTCATCGCCGCCATCACCTCGTGCACCAACACCTCGAATCCGTCGGTGCTGATCGGCGCCGGTCTGCTCGCGCGCAACGCGCGCCGCAAGGGGCTCAAGACCAAGCCGTGGGTGAAGACCTCGCTCGCGCCGGGCTCGCAGGTCGTGAGCGACTATCTCGAGGCGGCCGGCCTCCAGGAAGACCTCGACGCGCTCGGCTTCAACGTCGTCGGCTATGGCTGCACGACCTGCATCGGCAACTCGGGCCCGCTGCCCGAGCCGATCGCGGAAGCGATCGACGCCGGCGACCTCACGGTGGCCGCGGTGCTGTCCGGCAACCGCAACTTCGAGGGCCGCATCCATCCGCAGGTCAAGGCGAACTATCTCGCCTCGCCGCCGCTCGTCGTCGCCTATGCGCTCGCCGGCACCATGCTCAAGGACCTGACGACCGAGCCGCTCGGCGAAGGCAGCGACGGCAAGCCGGTCTATCTCCGCGACATCTGGCCGTCGAGCGAGGAGATCAGCGAGACGATCGCCCGCGCGCTCACGCCCGACATGTTCCGCCGGCGCTACGACAACGTGACCCGGGGCGACGAGCACTGGCAGAAGATGGGGGCCGGCACCGGCCTCACCTATAGCTGGCAGCCGGGCAGCACCTACGTGCGGCGGCCGCCCTATTTCGAGAACATGCCGCGCGAGCCGGGACGCCTTGCCGACATCATGGGCGCGCGGCCGCTCGCGATCCTGGGCGACAGCATCACGACCGACCACATCTCGCCCGCGGGCTCGATCAAGAAGGACGGGCCTGCCGGCACCTACCTGATCGAGCATCAGGTCCGCCCCGCCGACTTCAACTCCTACGGCGCGCGCCGCGGCAATCACGAGGTCATGATGCGCGGCACCTTCGCCAACATCCGGCTCCGCAACGAGATGGCGCCGGGCACCACAGGGGGCGTCACGCGCTACATGCCGGACGGCACGCAGATGTCGATCTACGACGCGGCGGTCCGCTACAAGAACGCTGGCGTCCCGCTCGTCGTCATCGCCGGCAAGGAGTACGGCACCGGGTCCTCGCGCGACTGGGCGGCGAAGGGCACGCTGCTCCTGGGCGTCAAGGCCGTGATCGCCGAAAGCTTCGAGCGCATCCACCGCTCGAACCTGGTCGGCATGGGCGTGCTGCCGCTGCAGTTCCCGGAGGGCGTCGACCGCAAGACGCTGGCGCTCGACGGCACCGAGCTGTTCGACATCGTCGGCGTGGCCGACGGCCTCAAGCCGCGCATGACCGTGACGCTCACGATCAAGCGCGCGAACGGCAAGGCCGAGACCGTGCCGCTCAAGTGCCGCATCGATACGGTGGACGAGGTCGAGTACTACCGCCACGGCGGCATCCTGCCCTACGTCCTCCGCGGCCTGCTGAAGAGCGCCTGATCCGAACGCCGCGCGCCCGGCCTGTCCGGTCCCCGTTGCCGCGGGGGCGGGCGGGGCCGGGTGAGGGCCGCGCGTACCGCCCGATGCGTGTCCTCGGCACCTACATCAGGTGCCGGACGAACCAGTCCCTGGCGGCGCCCGCGGCGATGTCGAAGTCGTCCACGTAGGCGTCGAAATGGCCGCCGGCCAGCATGACGAGCCGCTTGGGCTCGAGCGCCCGCGCATGGGCGGCGAGCGCTTCGTCCGCCACGGTCAGGTGATCCTTGAGCGCCACGATCATGAGAAGCGGCGTCGGGCTGACGAAGCGTATGTAGGCGCCCGGCTCGTATTCCGTGAACATCTCGATCGAGCGTAGCGTCACTTCGTTTCGCCACGACGGCGCGCGCGTCCGGCCCGCCGCCGTGAACCATTTCCAGGAGTCCGGCGTGGGAAGTGCTGCCGGCGCGGACGGGTCCTCGGCGACGACCGGGATCATCGCGGGCGGCTTCCCCGCATAGCGGTCGCGCCGGTCCTTCTCGAACATGCCCTGGACGGCGGCCCACAAATCCGCACGGATCAATCGGCGCGCGTTGTCGTGGCCGCTGACGAGCGGCACCTGCGACACGACGCATTTGACGCGGCGGTCCACCGCGCCGAGCACGAGGACATGCCCGCCGCTGTAGCTGGAGCCCCAGATGCCGATCCGGTCGGCGTCGGTCTCCGCCAGCGTCGCCGCGAAGGTGATCGCGTCCCGGTAGTCGCGAATTTGCTGCCACGGATCGATCTCCTGGCGCGGCTCGCCGTCGCTTTCGCCGAAATTGCGGTTGTCGAAGACGATCGCCGACAGGCCGACGTCGGCGAACGCGTCGGCGAAACTGTCGAGATACATCTCCTTCACGGCGGAGAAGCCGTGGGCCATGACGATCGCGGGCACGCGTCCGGACCGCCGGTCGGGCACGTAGTGCCAGCCGCGGAGCGTCACGCCGTCTTCCGTCCTGAAGCTGATGTCTTTGCGCATGCGTTCCTCCTCGCCTCATCTTCTTTCGTCATTTTTCGCGTCGCGCGCCGGGCGGCCCGTGCCGGATTCCGTTCGCATGCCGGCGGCGCATTCACGCCTCACCGGACGCAAGCACCGCGCCGCTGACCCGCTGCAGATAGGCCTGCACGTCCTCGCCCGAATGGCGCGGGTTCTGCGCGAGCAGCCTCAGGCGAAACTCCTCGATCCAGCGAAAGCTGATGTCGCAGACGACCACGGTCCGGTCGGCTACGCCGACCGGCACCGCGGCCAGATGTGTTGCCGTGCACAGATGCACCCGCAGCTCGATCTCGAGGTCCTGCGCTTTGGTCGGATCGTCGAGGCTCCAGAACTTCAGGCGCAGGATCCGGCCGCGGTCGGCCTGTGCGACGCCGTCGACGCGGATCGGCGTGATGTGCGGCGCGTCGGCGGAGCCGGGGAACATATGCCACGCGTACCAGTGTCCCGGACGAATGATGAAGCGTCCCATCGCCGTGCTTCGTTGGTGGGCCGGCGGATATTGTGCGTGGCACCGGACGGCCCGGTGCCGACCCGCGGGCGATCCGTACGCCGGCGCCGGCCCGAATGCCGGCGCGCCCGCCTCACGGTACGGCGGCGGCCCGCCGCATCTCCCGCACGAGCTCAGCTCCGCTGAACGGCTTGTGGATCACCGCATGCGGCCGAAGGTCGTCGATCCGTCGTGAAAGCTCGACCCCGCCGAACCCGGACACGAGGATGATGCGTGTTCCGAAATGCGCCTGCAGATGGCGTGCGATATCGAGCCCTTCCCAGTGCCCCGCGAGGTTGATGTCGAGCACGGCGACGTCCGGACGCCGCTCGTCGCCGAGGCGCAGCGCTTCCGCTGCCGAGCCGGTCGCGCCGGCAAGCTCCAGGCCGGCCGCATCGACCAGTGCAATCAGTTCGAGACGCACGAGACCTTCGTCTTCGACGACGAGAACGGTCGGCGGCATGCATACCGTCGGTGTAACGCCTTCCGGTAGAACGGCGCCGCCCGGATCGTGTTCCGCCGCGGCCGCGTGCGGCCGCAGCCGTGGCTGGCGTGCGGGTCAGTGCCCGTGATGGCCGTGACTGCCGTGTGCGCCGTGGTTGCCGGGCGCGCGGATCTCGGCGGTAGTCTCGACCGCGCCGGCGCCCTCGAAGCGCAGCGTGAGCGTCACGTGCTCGCCCGCCTTCAGCGGATGGTGAAGACCGGTCAGCATCAGGTGAAGGCCGCCCGGCTCCAGGACGATCGAGTCGCCCGGCTTGATCTCGACCGGCTCGACCTCGCGCATCTTCAGGACGTCGCCGTCGCGCGTCGTCGCGTGCAGCGCCGCCTTGTCGGCGGCCGCCGAGGCGGCGCCGATCAGACGGTCGGGCGCATTCCCCCGATTGGTGATGCGCATGTACGCGGCACTCGTCTTCGACTGTCCGATCGTGGCGCGCGCCCACGCTCCCTCGATCTCGATCGACGGACTCTGCGCCCGCGCCGGCGACAGCGCGAGCGCGATGGTCATGGCGACGGGGATGGCGAAGCGCATGTTCGTATGTCCTTGGGCAGAATGGCGTCGTTGGCACGAAAGGTCGCGGGGGGCGCGGCGACGATTAGGGTATACGCGAGAACGCGCCGCTGGCTGAAGCCTCACGATGTCGCAGGCGCACGGATCCGCGTCACGCGCAGGCGCCGGATGCGCGTCGAACGGCGAATTCCTCTCGGGCGGTGATGATGTCGGAAACCGTCGCCCGTGCGCTGATTCTTCCCCGTGCGCCGATTCTTCTAGGTCCGCGTCTCGTCCGGGTCTTCGGGCACGCGTTCGCGCTCGCGCTCCGCGCGCGGCGGCGGGTTCAGCCGGCGGATGATGATGTCGCCGCGCTCGTTGATCTCCGGCATGGCGTATTGCGGCAGGTTCTCGA
>DASVCL010000006.1:0-13321 GCA_036381615.1 Alphaproteobacteria bacterium | reverse complement strand
AAGGCGTCCGCATGGGAGGCGTCGACCTGCGTTCATTCGGACCGGCCACGGTTCCCTCGGTACCGCTCACGCCGCCATACGGACATTCACGTCGCGCAAAAGCCATAAGACTGCTCGCGCGTTGCGTTTCGACGCGCCATCGCCGATGATGCGCTGGCGGCTGCCGACCACGTAACCGTGAGGATGAATGTCACGGACACGGGGCGACGCGGGGAAGACCCGCGATCGGGTTCTCGTCGATCTGGCCCTGCAAGGCGGCGGTTCGCACGGCGCCTTCACCTGGGGCGTGCTCGACCGTTTGCTCGAGGAAACGTGGCTGCGGATCGATGCCATCTCCGGCACCTCGGCCGGTGCCATGAATGCGGCCGTGCTCGCCGACGGCTGGACGGAAGGCGGCGCACCGCGCGCGCGCGCAGCGCTCGATGCCTTCTGGGAGCGTGTGGCCCGCGCGGCCATGTTAAGCCCGCTGCAACGCACGCCGCTCGACCACATGCTCGATCGCTGGACGCTCGATCACTCGCCGGTCTTCATCGGCTTCGATCTCATGGCGCGGCTTCTGTCGCCGTACGATCTCAATCCGCACGGCTTCAATCCGCTGACGGCGATCCTGCAGGAGAGCATCGATTTTGACCGGCTGGCGCAGGCCCGCATCAAGCTCTTCATCACCGCGACCAACGTCCGGACCGGCCGCGGCCGCATCTTCCGCAACGCCGAAATCTCGCCGGACGTTCTGCTCGCTTCGGCCTGCCTGCCGACGCTGTTCCAGGCGGTCGAGATCGACGGCGAAGCCTACTGGGACGGCGGCTACGTGGGAAACCCGACGATCACGCCCCTCGTGCGCGAGAGCGATGCACAGGACTCGATCCTGGTGCAGATCAATCCGCGCGAGCGCCCCGGCACGCCGCGCGCGGCGGGCGAGATCCTCAACCGCCTGAACGAGGTGTCCTTCAACGCCGCGCTGATGAAGGAGCTGCGCATGATCGCGCTGTTGCGCCGCGCCGCCGATCCCGGATCGGGCGAGGGCGCCCGGTGGGCGGCGATGCGCACGCACCGGATCATGACCGACATGATGATCGAGCTCGGCTACTCGTCGAAGCTGAACGCGGAGCGCGAATTCCTGTACATGCTGCGCGCGGAGGGACGGCGCGCCGCGAGCGAATTCCTCGATGCCCATGCGGACGACATCGGGCATCGCTCGACGGCCGATCTGGACGTCCTGATGGCGGAGTGTTGAGCCGGAAACCCGGCCGCAATTCGCTTCAGCCGCGCGCCTCGCCCTCCCTGGCGGCTGCCGCGAGGTCCTCGTCCGACAAAACCCGGACGTCGGGATCCGCCGCGTCGCCGTCGCCCGGCGTGAAGCGCAATCCCTCCATGTACGGCGTGGGTTTCCGGCGCCGGTAATCGGCGAATTCCTGCGCGTAGTAGGCCCGCGCCTCCCGTACGCTTTTCGCGCCGGTGACGATGTCATGCATGAGGTTGAGCGCGAGGAAGTTCGCCTGCTCGTCATGGCAGCGGGCGGACACCTCCCCGGCGGTGCGCTCGACCACCACGCTGCCGTCGAATTCGGCGAGCTGCGTGAACCTGTCCACCGGCACCCGATAATCGATCACGGACTCGACCGAATCGGTATGGGGTGCCGGAAAGTCGTGCCGGTAAAAGGTCTTCGTGGCCACGATCCGCTTCCAGGGGCCGCGCCTGTGCCACGTGAGCCGTGTCGCGGTGGCCTCGTCGGGCTCACCATACCGATCGATGACGAGCCGAGCGGCCTCTCGAGATTCCTCGGGCCAATCCTCGATGCTTCGTGGTCCCTGCGCCGCCGCCATGTACCGACCTCCCTGAATCCCGGGACCGTCGGGGCGTCATCGGCGAAGCACGGCCGCGCTCGCCGCGATGCGCTGCATCCGCCACCGTTCGCCCTACAGTTTGGGACGCTTCGGCGTCGCGGCCGGTTCCACGCGGCACCGTGCGGCCGATCGATCGTCGGCCGGAATCGTTCCGTCGATCATCGCGCCGCAGGCGCGGCCCGCAATCCGCGGTCGAAGATGCCGGCGTTGCGGCAAAGCGTCCCTAGGGCCAGACCCGCTTCGCCGGCGCACTGCCGACGGTGGCATCGGTATGACGAGGCCAGTGCCGCCGGCATCCGGAGGCTGCTGCCGGGCCGCGCCCGGGAACACGCAACGCCGGGCCGCGTTGCTTTTGGCGCAACGGTATACCGGAGCAGCATACGGCCCCTCACGCCCGTGCGAGGGTCGGCGCACAAGATCGGGGATCGGGAGGCATGGCACGCTGGGCTGACATCGGTTTGCAGCACAGATGGGTGAGTCATGCCGGCGTTCTCTCGGATCGTTTTCCGTTCCGCATTTCGTGCGCAGTCCGGCGTGGCGCGTGCGCCGCGCGCGCATCCGTCGATCGCGCAGCTCGTCTTCGGGCTGCTGGCGACGGCCGTGATCGCGCTGACCTCTGCCGGCACGGCGCGTTCGGAGCAGACGCCGGTCGGCACCGCGCTGGTGCTGCTCGCCGACGTATCGGCGTCGATCGACGCCGGCGAATACGATCTGCAGCGCAAAGGGATCGAAGCCGCATTCCGCGACCCCGCCGTCATCAAGGCGATCTGGAATCAGCCCTTCGGGGCGATGGCGGTCACGCTCGTCGAGTGGTCGAGCTCGCAGGCGGTCATCATTCCCTGGACGATCATTCACGACGAGACGTCGGCGCTGGCCTTCGCCGATGCCGTGTCGCGCGCGCAGCGCTCGAGCCTGGGCGCGACGCATATCGGCGACGCGGTCGAGTACGCGATGTCGGTCCTCGATGCGTGTCCGTGCCAGCCGGCGCGGCGCGTGATCGACGTCTCGGGCGACGGGATCACCAACGGTGGCCGCCGCACCGCGGACGAGGCGCGCGACATGGCCGTGGCCCTGGGCGTCACGGTCAACGGCCTTCCCATCCGCGATCCGGCGGAGGGCGACGTCCGCACCCATTACGAGGAGCATGTGATCGGCGGGCTCGGCAGCTTCGTCGCCGAGGCCAATGGTTTCGACGACTTCGCGCGCGCATTGCGTCACAAGCTCGTGCTCGAAATCGCGGACGCCGGCCCTTCTTTTGCCGCCGTCCATCCATGACGCCCGCGGCGCGCGCATGATCGCGGACCCGCGCGGGCCGGCACGCCGGCGTCGGACGATCGTGCAGGACCGCGCCGCCGCGCGGCGCAAGACCGATGGGAATAGTCCCGATGGTGCCCGGCTGCACGTCCGCGAACCGGACGCGCGGTCGCCCGTTCATCTAGAGTCGGCCATGATGACGCCAACACCCGACGGCGGCACCCGCGAGTGCGTCGTGCTGGTCGATGCGGCCGACCAGCCGATCGGCGTTGCCGAAAAGCTCGCCGTGCATCGCGCCAATCTGCTGCATCGCGCCGTGTCGGTCCTGATCTTCGACTGGCGCGGGCGCATGCTGCTGCAGCGGCGCGCGTTCGAGAAGTACCATTCCGGCGGGCTCTGGTCGAATGCATGCTGCGGCCATCCGCGCCCCGACGAGGACGCCGCCGCGGCCGCGCATCGGCGGCTTGCCGAGGAGCTGGGCATCGTCTGCACGCTCGTCTTCCGCACCCGCTATCAGTACCAGGCGGATCTGGGCGACGGGCTGTACGAGAACGAGATCGTCCATGTCTTCGTCGGCCGGTATGAGGGGCGGATCGTCCCGAATCCGGACGAGGTCGTCGACGTCGCCTGGGCCGACCCGGCCGCCCTCCGCGCCGAGACGGCCGCATGTCCCGAACGCTATTCGGCCTGGTTCCGGAAATACGCACGGACGGCGTGGTTCGCCGGTTGACCGCCGAGGCAGAAGGCGGTCCCTGTCCCGCCGGCGTCATCCGATCGTGCCGCCGCACGCGGCGCCTCACCATTCAGCATTACGACATGTCCGATTGTGCTGGTTCGATCGTCCGATTGTGCCGGTTCAAACATGCGTCGCCACGGTGGAAAACGACGGACGCGGGCGCTCGCACGCGTTGCCGGCGCCGCTTGTGCCGAAGAGGGGTCGGATGAGGCACGCGGGAAGACGACGGATCGTGGCGGCAACCGGGTTCGCCGTGGCGGCGGTCGTTTCCGGCTGCAGCGGTGCCGACGAGGATCGCACCGCGGCGCTCGAGCGAAGCGTGCGCCTGCTCGAGAGTCGCGCGAGCAGCATCGAAGGGCGCCTCGGCCGGATCGAGGAGCGCAACGGCGGCGCGAACGTGCGCGACTCCACGCTCGAGCGGCGTCTCGATTCCCTGGAAAGCCGCTGGCAGACGAGCGCGGTGTTCTCGGCCTATACGCGCGACGAGAACCGGTCCGTCCCGATCGACGGCACGTGGCTCTACTGCGCCCTGACCCAGGCGGGCGAGCAGCATCAGAACCAGCGCTGCCATTGTGCCGTGAGCCAGGTCGCCCCGACCCGCTGGGAAGTCTCGGTCGGGCTCGCGCCGAACCAGGGCGGCTGTTTCTGCGCCGCGCAGTGCTTCGGGCCGATCCGGTAGTCCGCCTTCGCCGCCGTCCGGCAGCGAAGGCAAGTCAGGGGACCGGGGCCGCGGCGGGGCGTGGCGCCAAAGTGTTGCCGACAGGATCAGATATGCAGCATCGGCGCGCGTCCGGCCAACCACCCATCACGCAATCCGCAGCTTCATGCAGAGCAAAGGCGTTTTCTCCGCGCGTTCCGTGCGTTTGCGAGAATGCTTGTGGTCGAGCAGACGTGTTCGGCGCTTATCGAAATCGACCCGGCGGATCTGAGCAAGACCGGGCGCGAGGCGCGCTGCACGGCGATGTACAGCTGCGAGACGCGCAGCGCCGCGAGCAAGCGGCGAAGAAGAGTCTGCCGTAGGCCGCCGGATCATCCACGCCGTCGCTGCCTAATGCGTGTGCCGGTGATGGATGTCCGGGTAGTGCGGATGCCGATGAACGAGCCGCGCGTGGACGTGGACATGGACGTGCGGCTCGCCGGCCGGATCGTCCGGCCCATGTGCGTGCGCGTGGTGCTCGTCATGGACGTGCCGGTGCTCATGGACGATCGGCTCGTGGACGTGCTCGTGTTCGTGGTGCTCGGTCAGATGGAGCCAGACGCCGATGCCCATAAGCACGGCAGCGATCGCAAGTTGGACGGTCACCGCCTCGTCGAGCAGGACGAACGCGAGCAGCGCGCCCAGGAACGGGGCCGTCGAGAAGTAAGCCCCAGTACGCGCCGTCCCCACGTGGCGCAGCGCAAGCACGAACAGCACGAGACTGACGCCGTAGCCGAGCAGACCCACGACACCCGCCGCCATGACGGCCCCGGTGCTCGGCCATGAAGCACCCAGGCTCATCGCAAGGATCAGATTGACCGCGCCGGCACCGAGCCCCTTGATCGTGGCGATCTGGATCGGATCGGCGGCCGACAGCTTGCGCGTGAGGTTGTTGTCGATGCCCCAGGCGAGACAGGCGCCGGCGATCACAAGCGCGCCCCAAGACAGCTCCGCGTCCGCATCCGGATTCCATGACAGCACGAGCGCGCCGACCAGAATGGCTGCGGCCCCCAGCGCGATGCGGCGATCGACATTCTCGCGGAACATGGTCCACGCGATCACGAGGGTGAACAGGCCCTCGAGGTTGAGGAGGAGCGCCGCCGCCGCCGCGTCCGTCCGGGTGAGCCCGATCATCAGCAGGACCGGCCCCATCATGCCGCCGAAAAGGACGACGAGCGCGAGCCACGGCAGATCCGCGCGCCGCAGTGGCGCCTCCGCTGGCGCAATGCCGATGGCGTGCCGCGCGAGCTGCGCGACCGCGAGGCCGAGCCCGGAGCCGAGATAGAGCAGCCCCGCCAGCAGCCACGGCTCTACGCTACCGACCAGAAGCTTGGCGAAGGGCGTACTGGCGCCGAATAACGCGGCGGAGAGCAGCGCGAGCGCGGCACCCGGCCCGATGTGGTTCTGAACCATAGGCACGGTGAGCGTACCAGTGGTCTGGCTGCCTCAGAAAGGCACCTGGCGAGCCCCTCTGGCTTGCTCGGCCCAACCTTCACCGTCGGTCAGCCGTCAGTCCAGGGTAGAAATCGCCATCCCCGGGATGCTCGAGCAACACTTTAGCGCCACGCCCCAGGCCCGCGGCGGGCGGCGCCGCAAGTTTCCCCAAATATGCCGACGCCGCGAACGGGGTTCGCGGCGCCGGTGAAACTCGACGATCAGATTGAGCGGCAGCGCAACCGTGCCGCTGGAGAGCGATTCAGCCTTCGCGCTCGGCGCGCTTGCGCTGCAGCTTGCGGAAGCGGCGGATCGCCTCGGCCCGCTCGCGGGCCTTCTTCTCCGACGGCTTCTCGAAGTGCCGCCGCAGCTTCATCTCGCGAAAGACACCCTCGCGCTGCATCTTCTTCTTGAGCGCGCGGAGGGCCTGGTCGACGTTATTGTCGCGAACGATGACTTGCACGGTTTGATCGCTCTCCTTTCCGTCCGGATTCCAGCAGGTTTCCAGCAAAAAAACACCGCGGCGGACATGCGTCCGCCCGGCTCGCATGCAATGCTTATAGCATAGGCGCGCGGTCCTTGTGAAGGTCGCCCGGGATCGGCGGCGGGCGGGCTTTACCCGGGGGGTGGGGCCGCTCATATTAGGCCCATGGCCATACTCAAGATCGCCCGCATGGGGCATCCGGTCCTGCGCCAGCGCGCCGCCGAGGTTCAGAACCCGACCGACCCCGAGATTCACCGCCTGGTCGCCGACATGATCGAGACCATGGAGGACGCGAACGGCGCCGGCCTGGCCGCGCCGCAGGTCCATGTCCCGCTGCGCGTGGTCGTGTTCCATGTCCCGGCGCACCGGGTGACGGCGGGCGAGGGCGAGCCGCCCAAAGGGCTGACGGTCCTCATCAATCCGCTGATCGAGCCGTTGTCGGACGAAACGGAGCCCGGCTGGGAAGGGTGCCTGTCGGTGCCGGGCATGATCGGCGCCGTCCCCCGCTTCCGGCGCATCCGGTATCGCGGGCTTACGCCCGAGGGCACGACGATCGAGCGGGTCGCCGAGGGATTCCACGCGCGCGTGGTGCAGCACGAGTGCGACCACCTCGACGGCATTCTCTATCCCATGCGCATGACCGACCTGTCGCAGTTCGGATTTGCCGAGGAAATGCACAAGGCGTTGCCGGAGACGGCACGCGTGCCGGCGGATTGATCCCGATGCACGAAACCCCGATACACGAAACGAAGCCCTTCGACCGTGACGCGGTCCGGACGGCGATCCTCGAGGCGGCATTGCCGCAGGTGCCGTTCGACGGCTGGACGCAGGCCGTGCTGCAGCAGGCGGCGAAGGATGCCGGGTTCGAGCCGGTCATGGCGCTGCGGGTCTTTCCGGGCGGTCCGGTCGAGGCGATCGAGTTCTGGTCCGCGCTCGCCGACCGGCGCATGCTCGAGGAACTCGAGCTGCAGGATCTCTCGCGCCTCAAGGTGCGCGAGCGGGTCGCGACCGCGATCCGGGTCCGGCTGACGCAGGCCGCACGCGACCGCGAAGCGGTGCGGCGCGCGCTGTCGGTTTTGGCGCTGCCGCTCAATGCCGGCCGCGGGCCGGCGCTGCTGTGGCGCACGGTCGACGCGATCTGGTATGCGGCCGGCGACACCGCGACCGACTTCAACTATTACACCAAGCGCGGCCTGCTGGCCGGGGTCTACAGCGCGAGCGTCCTTTACTGGCTCGACGACCGGTCGGAGGGCCTCAAGGACACGTGGGCCTTCGTCGATCGTCGCATTGCCGACGTCATGCGCGTGCCCCAGGCGCTGGGGAACATCGGCAGGCAGCTTTCCGCCTTTCCGTCGCCGTTCTCGATCCTGCGCGCGCGGCGTCCGGCGCGCCGGTGATTCATTTCGCGGGGCGCCGCAGCATGTGCGCCGCGCCCGCGACCGCCGCGATGACCGCGACCGATGCGAGGACGTAGACCTCGGCCGCCTTGAAGCGGCCGAACGCAAGCTCGACGGTGTGGCCGAGCGCGTAACCGGCCGCGGCGAAGGCGACGGCCCAGATGAGCGCCGCAACGACGTTGAGGACGAGGTAGCGGCGCGCCGGCACGGCGCTCATGCCGAGGATGAAGGGGCTGACGACGCGAATGCCGTAGAGAAAGCGGAAGCCCAGGATGAACCAGGCATCGTAGCGACGGAGCAGGTCGAGCGCGCGCCCCGCCTTCGGTTGCCACGCCGGCCGCCGCGCGAGGATGCGGGGCCCGTAGCGCCGTCCGAGCGCGAAATAGAGCTGATCGCCGAAAAACGAGCCGAGAAACGCCGACAGAATCACGCCGGCGAAGCCCAGCATGTCCTGCTGCGCGGCGAAGCCCGCCACGAGGACGATGGTCTCGCCCTCGAGAAAGGTCAGAACGAAGATGAGGGGGTAGCCGTAGGCCAGGATCAGCGCTTCCATCCGCGGCAGCCGTCTTTCCGATTCAGCCGTGTATCGCCTCGATGTGGCGGTGCCGGCGCGGATTTCCAAGCGTGGCCGCACCTTCGCGCTTCAAGAAAATCGCGACCGATGGTCGCGTGCGGCCGGAATCTCCCGCGTCAGCTCTTGCGCGGCGACAGGCGGGTGACGTGGCCCATCTTCCGGCCGGGCCGCGCCTCGCGCTTGCCGTAAAGGTGCAGCCTGGCGCCGGGATCCTTCAGGATCTCGGCCCACTGCGCGACGTCGTCGCCGATCAGGTTCTTCATCACGGCATCGGAATGGCGTTCGGGGCTGCCCAGCGGCAGGCCGCAGATCGCGCGCACGAGCTGCTCGAACTGGCTGGTGATGCAGGCGTCGATCGTCCAGTGGCCGGAGTTGTGCGGCCGGGGCGCAAGCTCGTTCACCAGCACGGCGTTGTCGCGATCGACGAACATCTCCACGGCGAGGACGCCGACCAGATCGAGTTCCTGCGCGACGTGCGCGGCGACGGCCTCGGCCTTCATCGCCACGTCGGGCGGAATGCGCGCCGGCGCGATGGTCTGGTCGAGGATGTGATTCCGGTGCTGGTTCTCGACCGGCACGTAGGTTGCCTTCGATCCGTCCAGGCCGCGGGCCACGACGACCGAGATCTCGAGCGCGAAGTCGACGAAGCTTTCGACGATGCCGCGCGCGGCACCCATGGCGCGCCACGCCTCGTCGAGATCCGTGTCGGGCTTGATCACGACCTGGCCCTTGCCGTCGTAGCCGAGCTGCGCGGTCTTGAGCACGCAGGGGCGCCCGAGCTCGCGCACCGCCCGCGCGAGCGCGGCCGCATCGGTGACCTCGCGGAAGCGGGCCGTCGCGACGCCGATCGAATTGAGGAAATCCTTTTCCCGCAGCCGGTCCTGGCAGATCGCAAGCGCCTCGGGCTTGGGACGAACGGGCACGAGACGCGCCAGCTGCGCAACCGAGTCGGCCGGGATGTTCTCGAACTCGTAGGTCACGACGTCGACGCTGCGCGCGAACGTCGCGAGCGCCGCGTGATCGGCATAATCGGCGACGGTGGCGGCGGCCGTCACCTGGATGGCGGGCGCATTGTGCTCCGGCGTGAAGACGTGACAGCGATAGCCGAGGCGCGCGGCCGCGAGCGCGGTCATGCGCCCGAGCTGGCCGCCGCCAAGGATGCCGATGGTGGCGCCGGGGGCGAGCGGCTTCACGACCTGCGCCTCCGGCGCGTCGGCGCAGCGGGCTCGTCGACCGGCACCTCGGCGACCGCATCGGTCTGCGCCGCGCGATAGCGGTCGAGCGCCCGGGCGATGCGTTCGTCGCCGAGCGCCAGCACCGCCGCGGCGAGCAGCGCCGCGTTCACCGCACCGGCCCGGCCGATGGCAAGCGTGCCGACCGGGATGCCGGCCGGCATCTGCACGATCGACATCAGGCTGTCGAGACCCTTGAGCGATTTGCTTTCGACCGGGACGCCGAAGACGGGCAGCGGCGTGAGCGACGCCGTCATGCCCGGCAAATGCGCGGCACCGCCCGCGCCGGCGATGATGACCTTGAGCCCCCGCTCGCGCGCCGACGTCGCATATTCGTAGAGGCGCCGCGGCGTGCGGTGCGCCGACACGATGCGGCATTCGTACGGAATCCCGAGCTTCGCCAACGTCTCCGCGGCATGCCGCATGGTCTCCCAGTCCGACTGGCTGCCCATGATGATGCCGACGGCGGCCCCCCGCCTTGCCATCGTCCGATCCCGTCCTCGAATGGTCATCGATACCCGCGAAGGGCCGGCATTATAGAGAGCGAAGGAGGGGGCGCAATCGCGACAAGCCCCGGTGCGGCAAACGGTTGCGGCAAACGGCTGCGGCGTACGGCTGCGGCGTACGGTTCCGGCATGGGGGGCCGGCGGTCGAACGGCGAAGCGGCGCAACCATCGGAGGTAGGCGCCGACTACCCATGGTTAGCAATTCTTAACGAATGACGTTTACGGTACCGTCCGGCGTGGATGCCGGGCCGCATCCCCGGCCGGACGCCCGTCTGGCCCGCCCGGGTGCAACAGGGACCTGACCGAAGGCGAGATGAAGATCGGCGACAACAAGCGCGTCGGCGTGACACCGTCGGTTCAACCGCTGGCGCGGCAGACGGCCGCCGGAACCAGCGCCAAACCCACTGCCGCGACGGCCCCGCCCGAAGAGCCGGCAGCGACCACACTGATTGCCGGAATCCCCGAGGCGGAGTTCACCCCGAAGGTGCGGGCCGCGATCATGGCCCTGATGGCGGAGGTCGACAAACTCCGCCGCGAGCTGCAGCAGAGCCAGCAGCGCATCGCCTATCTGGAGCAGCTCGCCGACACCGATTCGCTGACGCCGATCATGAACCGGCGCGCCTTCGTGCGCGAGCTGTCGCGCATGATGTCCTTCGCCGAGCGCTACGACACCCCGTCGAGCCTGATCTATTTCGACGTCAACGGCCTCAAGGCCATCAACGACACGCTCGGCCACGCCGCGGGCGACGCCGTGATCGCGGAGGTCGCCAAGGTGCTGGTCGCCAACGTGCGCGAGTCCGACTATGTCGGCCGCCTCGGCGGCGACGAGTTCGGCGTGATCCTCGCCTATGCCGACCAGGCCAAGGCCAACGAGAAAGCGCATGCGCTTGCCGGCCTGGTCGCGAGCCATCCCGTCATGTGGAACGACAAGACGATCAACGTCACGGTGTCGTGGGGCGCCTTTTCGTTCCGGGGCGGCGACGCGCACAGCGCGCTCGAAGCCGCCGACCGGGCGATGTACGAGCGCAAGCGCGAAGGCCGGAAACCGACCTAGGTGCCGAGCGCAGAATTTCCGTCGCGCCCGCTGACGCCGGCCAGGGAATCTTCCGGAAAGGAGCGATCGCATGGACAGCCTGGAGCTTGGCGCGGTCCCGGCCGGCGGTCTCGGCCTCGTGCTGGTCGGGATCGGCCTGATCGCCATGACGATGGCGCTCTATCACCTGTTCATCCTGGGGCGCATCCATCTCGAGAAGCAGCGGCTGACGGACAGTATCGGGCCGGTCGCGTTCATCGACGGCGGCTTCTTCGCCGAGCGCGTCGCCTATCACCGGCACCGGCTGTGCTTTCATGCGCTGGCCGTCGCGGTTGCCGCCTTGATGCTGCTGCTGGGCGGGCCGTTTTCGGCGGGCTGACGGCGCAGCGCCGGCGCGATCGGCCAATTCGCGCCGCCGCCCGATCGTGTCGGACGCGAAGCGTCGGTCGTGGCGCGGTGACGAGGGGCCGCCCGGGCCCGGTGCTAGGCGATGATGTCGGGCAGCAGCTTGCTCTGGATCTGCGCGATCTGATCCTTGAGCATGAGCTTGCGCTTCTTGAGCCGCTGCAGCCGGAGCTGGTCGAAGGGCTGTCCGTCCTGCAGGCGGGCGATCACGTCGTCCAGATCGCGGTGTTCGGTCGTGAGCTCGGCGAGCTTGCGTCGCAGCATCGCCACGTACGGGTCGTCCATCGGCGCTGGTGGGTTCAAAAAACGGCGGAAGTCTTGCGCAGGAGCATAGCAGAATTCGGCGCCGTCGGGCACAAACCCGCAATTGCCGCGTTGCGCCGTTTGGTGGAGACTTGGGACCCTTCGTGAAAAGCATGACAGTTGAGAGACTTACGCCATGATCAAGCGGATCGGGCTGCTGACCAGCGGCGGCGACTGCGCCGGGCTCAATGCCGTCATCAGGGCGGTCGTGCAGCGCGCGGTCGAGACCTATGGCTGGCGGGTGATCGGCATCCGCCAGGGAACGCAGGGCCTGCTGTCGAGCCCGCCCGATGCCGTGGAGCTCGACCTCGATACGCTGCCGGCGAACATCGTGCGCATGGGCGGCACGATTCTGGGCACGACGAACAGGGGCGATCCCTTCGCCTATCCGATGCCGGACGGCACCACGAAGGACCGCTCGGCCGAAATCATCGCGAATTATCACCGCCTGCGGCTCGATGCGCTGATCGGCGTCGGCGGCGACGGCAGCATCCAGATCCTGCGCCGGCTCGCGCAGCAGGGCGGCATCAAGTTCGTCGCCATTCCCAAGACCATCGACAACGACGTCGCCCAGACCGAGATGTCGATCGGCTTCGACACCGCCGTCGATGTCGCGACCGAAGCGCTCGACCGGCTGCAGCCGACGGCTGCGAGCCACAGCCGCGTCATGATCCTCGAGGTCATGGGGCGCGATGCGGGCCACATCGCGCTTTCGGCCGGCATCGCCGGCGGGGCGGACGTCGTGCTGATCCCGGAGATTCCCTGGAAGCTGGAGAAGGTGAAGGCCCATATCGAGCAGCTCAAGGCACGCGGCCGCAACTTCGCGCTCATCATCGTCGCCGAAGCCGTGCCGACCGAGACGGGCGAGCCGGCGGTCATCAAGGGCGCGAGCGGCACGCGTTACGGCGGCATCGGCCACTATCTGGGCCAGCTCATCGAGAAGGCGACGGGTGCGGAGACGCGCGTCACCGTGCTGGGTCACGTGCAGCGCGGCGGGCAGCCGACGGCGCGCGACCGCCTGATCGCGTCAGCGTTCGGCGTGCACGCCGTCGACCTGATCGCGGCCGGCAAGTTCGACCGCATGGTCGCGTGGTGGAACCGCGACGTCACCGACGTGCCGCTCGAAGAAGCCGCGCAAGGACCGCACACCGTCGATCCGAACGGACCGCAGGTCCGCACAGCGCGCGGCCTCGGCATCTGCTTCGGCGACTGAGCATCGCGGGGCCGGCCCGTGGCGGCGTTTCCGCCCTCCGCGTTCTGGGATTTTTCGCTGGCGCTCTATGCGCGCGCGGGCGTGCCGGACGCGTGCCTGCGGCTGCAGGCGCGCCATGGCGTCGACGTCAATCTGCTGTTCTTCTGTCTGTGGGTCGGGTACGCGCACGGCGAGACGCTCGACCGCGCCGCGGTCGAACGCCTGAAGGC
>DASVCL010000005.1:0-31516 GCA_036381615.1 Alphaproteobacteria bacterium | reverse complement strand
TGCCGTTCGTCAGAGACGAGACCGGTGGCGACTCGCTGTGGGCGGGCAAAGGCAGGCAGCATCCGGATCGGCTGATCTCCATCGAGGACATGGGGCCGGTCGTCCACCGCTATCGGGAACTCGTACCCGGCCCCGATGCGGTGGAGCCGATCAGCCCCGCGCTCGCGGCGTTCGTCCGGAGCGTGCATGGATGCGACGAAGCGATCGATCTCGACGCGTCGCGCGAATGCGTCGTCCGGGCCGCCGTCGGCATCGGGCGTACGGGCAATGGTTCGCATCGCAACGCCTTCGGTCGTGCCTGAAGGTCGTTGCGCAACCGCCGGGAAGATCCGATTCGGCCGCCGCTTCGCGCTGCCATTGCAGTGCAATGAGACGACACGCGCGGGGTGAGGCGTGCCGTTCGGAGATCCGGGAATGTGCGTGACTGTCACTCGGGCCAGACCTTAGATCGAAGAAGCCCCGTCGGCGCAGTCGACGGCTGAGATGATTGTGCGGGTGCCTGCCGATCAGGAACGACGCATCGGTGATGAATTCGAGCACGCAATTACGACGCGCCGGCCCGATCGTCAGGAATCGAGACCATGATTTACCCCGGTTTGCATCCTGCGGGCATCTTCGGCGAGGGATTTCCTGAGTCCCTCGTAACGATCGAAGCCGCGGTTGATCATTGCCAATTCCGGTTCGGCTGACACGATCCCGAACGGCACCTGCCAGTGCCAGCCGCCACGCCCCGGCGGCAGACGGGAGAAGATCTCCGTGAGGAAGGTGAAGTCCGCCGGGTGATCGATGGTCCAGCGGTGGTGGACCGCGTCGCCGCCTGGTCCGGGCAGATTGACCTTGCGCGCTTCGGGATGGTTGCGGATGAACGGCGTCACGTGTTCCCGCTCGGAGGGACGTACCGCCTCGCGGTGCGCGCGCGTAAGCCATGCGAACGTGCACGCTTCACAGTCAAGCCCGTGGGGCCAACTCGGCGGCATGTTGTTACAGGCGTAGTCCGCGCCTGTCGAACGCTGGAGGTCGAGAACCGCGTCACATACTTCCGGATCGACCAGCGGGCAGTCGCTGGTGACGCGCATGACGAGATCGGCGCCCAGCCAGTTCGCGGCCTGCCAATAGCGATCCAGCACGTCGTGTTCGCTGCCGCGAAACACCGCCGCCCCCACCCGTTCGGCCTCCCGGGCGACCGGGTCGCTGTCTCGATCATCGGATACCGCGCAACAGACGACATCCGCGCCCCGGATCGCCCGACACCGCTCGATCACATGTGCCAGGACGGTCGCGCCGGCGAGTGTCCTGAGAACCTTACCCGGCAACCTCGTCGAGGCCATCCGGGCCTGGATGATGACGGCGGTCTTCATCGCGAAGTTGAGCGTCGTGGCGGCGACAACCTGCAATTTATGGCAAGGCGCTTGTCATGTCCAATGACGTGCGTTCTTGGCCGACGGGCCAAGCCGGTGATTGCGCACGGAACGCCGTTACGTCGGGATCTGGTGGAATAATCACGTAAGATCGAGCTCGCGCACTATCCTTGTTCCTCCGGAGTCTGCATGGATGCGACGAAGCGATCGATCTCGACGCGTTGCGCGAATGTGTCATCCGGGCCGCCATCGGCATCGGGCGTACGGGCAATGGTTCGCATCGCAACGCCTACGGCCGTGCCTGAAGGTCGTTGCGCAACGGCCGGGAAGATCCGATTCGGCCGCCGCTTCGCGCTGCCATTGCAATGCAATGAGGCGGCAATCGCGGGGTGGGGCGCGCGGTTCGAAGGTTCGGAAATGCGCGCGACTGTCGTTCGGGTCAGGTCTTGCTCGCGCCCGCCGTCGGGCGGGGCCGGACGGGAGTCCCGGGAGAGATCTCCGGCCGCCGTTCGCACCCTTTGGCCCGTCCGCACGTTACCCCACGCCGGCATGCCGCCCGCGGGCACGCCGTACTTGAACCTTCCGTCTATACATACGCCGACGCTGGTCCGTCGGCCTGATCCTGGGCTACGCTAGACGGAACACAGCATCCCGACGCCGCCGAAGGACAGGGGTTCATGCCGACCGACATGGAGGCTCGCAAGCGCGAGCTGATTGAACGGATCGTCGAACTCGCGTGCATCCGACTGGGCGCCAAGGCCGCTCCCGTTGCCGCATTTCTCCGGGCTTTCTACGCGAATGTCGCGCCGGAGGACATGATCTCCCGCACGGACGAAGATCTCTACGGTGCCGGTCTGGCGCTCTGGCAATTCGGCAGCACGCGAACGCCGGGCCAGGCGAAGATTCGCGTCTATACGCCGCGGTTCGCCGAGCACGGCTGGAACTCGACCCATTCGGTCGTGGAAATCGTCAACGACGACATGCCGTTCCTCGTCGACTCCGTCACGGCGGAACTCAATCGTCGCGACATCGGCGTCCATCTCGTCATCCACCCGATCGTGCGCGTGACGCGTGACGCCAATGGCGTTGTCCAGGCCATCTCGGAAGGCGCGACGGAATCCTTCATGCATGTCGAGATCGACCGCCAGGGTACGGCCGACGCCCTGGCCGACATCGCCGCGGGGCTCGATGCGGTGCTTGCCGACGTGCGGGCAAGCGTTGCCGATTGGAAGCCGATGCTGGCGCGCATCCGCGGCGTCATCGACGAACTTTCGAACCGGCCGCCGCCCGTTCCTGCCGATGAGGTTCGGATCGCGCGCGAGTTTCTGTCCTGGATGGTCACCGACCATTTCACGTTCCTCGGGTACCGCGAATACGAGTTCAGCGGCGAGGGCGATGCGGCACGGGCCAATGTCGTTCCGGGATCGGGCCTCGGACTCTGCCGCGACGACTCGTTCCTGGTCTTCGAGGGACTCAGGAATCTCGGCGCGCTGCCGCCGGACGTGCGCCACTTCGTGCGCCAGCCGCGCCTGATGATGATCACGAAGGCCAATCGCCGCTCGACCGTCCATCGTCCGGTCCATCTCGACGCGATCGTCGTCAAGTGCTTCGACGAAGGCGGCCGCGTGACCGGCCAGCGCCTGTTCCTGGGACTGTTCACATCGACCGCGTACCACCAGAGTCCGCGAACGATTCCGCTATTGGCGGAAAAGGTGGAGCGCATCGTCGCTCGCGCCGGTTTCGCGCCGAACAGTCACGACGGCAAGGCGCTTCTCCATATTCTCGAGACGTTTTCGCGCAACGAGCTCTTCCAGGCGACCGAGGACGACCTCTTGGAGATGAGCCTGGGCATCCTTCGGCTCCAGGATCGGCAGAAGATCGCGCTGTTCGTCCGCAAGGACTCGTTCGAACGGTTCCTGTCGTGCTTCGTCTACGCGCCGCGCGACCGCTATACGACCGAGTTGCGACTGCGGTTCCAGAAGATCCTCGAGTCGGCGTTCAACGGTACGGTCGTCGCGTTTTCCAGCCATTTCGGCGATGAAACGCCCCTCGTGCGCCTGCACGTCATCATCCGGACCGTACCCGGCCGGATACCGGATTTCAGCATCCCGGAGATCACGAACCGCCTCGTCGAGGCCGCGCGGACATTCTCGGACAGACTCAAGGATGCGCTGGTGGCACTCGAAGGCGAGGACCGGGGTCTCGCCGCATGGCGCCGCTACGCGACGGCCTTTCCGGCCGCCTATCGCGAGAGCTTCAGGCCGGAGGCCGCGGTCGATGACATCGGCAAGATCGAATCCGTACTTGCCGGCCATACGGCGCTCGCCCTCAACGTGTACCGCGACTCCGACTCGCCCGACGACGAGATCCGGCTTCGGCTGTTCCACAAGGGGCGGCCGCTGCCGCTGTCCGATATCCTTCCGATACTCGAGGCGTTCGGTCTGCGCGTGATCTCGGAGACGCCGTTCGAGATCGCGCCGGCCGGCAGCGACGACCGCGTATGGATGCATGACTTCGTGATGGTCGTCCCGGCCGGCGTCGAACTCGACTTCCCCGTGATCAAGCCGTTGCTCGAGGAGGCGTTCGCATCCATCTGGTCAGGCGCCGCGGAGAACGACGGCTTCAACCGGCTCGTCGTCGCCGCGCGCCTGTCGGCGCGCGAGGTCGGCATCCTGCGCGCCTATGCCAAGTATCTGCGCCAGATCGGGATCCCGTTCAGCCAGGCCTATATGGAAGACGCGCTGGCGCGTTATCCGCGGATCGCCGGCCGTGTGGTCGGGCTTTTCCTCGCCCGAAACGATCCGGCCGCGCGCGCGGACGCCGAAGCAAAATGCGCGGCAATCGAGGCAGAGATCGAGCGACTGCTCGATCAGGTCGCCAGCCTCGACGATGACCGAATCCTTCGACGCTTCGTGAATCTCGTACGCTCCACCCTGCGGACGAACTATTTCCAGCGCGACGGTCAGGGGCGCCCGAAGGACTGGATCTCGCTGAAGCTGGACAGCCGCACGGTCGACGACCTGCCGCTGCCGCGGCCGTTCGTCGAAATCTTCGTCTACAGCCCGCGCGTCGAGGCCATTCATCTGCGCGGCGGCAAGGTCGCGCGCGGGGGCATCCGCTGGTCGGACCGGCGCGAGGATTTCCGGACCGAGGTCCTGGGCCTCATGAAGGCGCAGATGGTGAAGAACGCCGTCATCGTGCCCGTCGGCTCGAAAGGCGGATTCTACGTGAAGCGGCCGCCCGCCGCCGAGGCGGGGCGCGAGGCCGCGCTCGCGGAAGGCATCGAATGTTACAAGACGATGATGCGCGGCCTTCTCGACATTACCGACAACCTCACCGTTGCCGGCGTGAAACCGCCGCCCGACGTCGTCCGGCACGACGGGGACGATCCGTATCTGGTAGTCGCGGCGGACAAGGGCACGGCCACGTTCTCCGACATCGCCAATGGCATCGCCCGGGACTACGGGTTCTGGCTGGGCGATGCGTTCGCCTCGGGCGGGTCGTCGGGCTACGATCACAAGGCGATGGGCATTACCGCGCGCGGTGCGTGGGAGGCCGTCAAACGCCATTTCCGCGAACTCGGCATCGACGTCCAGACGACGGCGTTCACGGCGGTCGGCGTCGGCGACATGTCAGGCGACGTGTTCGGAAACGGCATGCTGCGGTCGCGTCACATCCGGCTCGTCGCCGCGTTCGACCATCGGCACATATTCATCGATCCGGATCCCGATCCGGAAAGATCCTTCGCGGAACGCGAGCGGCTGTTCCGCCTGCCGCGCTCGTCCTGGGCGGATTACGACGCGACGCTGATCTCGCCGGGCGGCGGCGTGTTCGACCGCAAGCTCAAGTCCATCAGGTTGACGCCGCAAATCAAGCGGGCGCTCGGGGTCGATGCGGACTCGATGACGCCTGCGGACCTGATCCGCGCAATCCTGAAGGCGCCTGTCGACCTGCTGTGGCTCGGCGGGATCGGCACATATGTGAAGGCGTCCGACGAAACCAATGCCGAGGTCGGCGACCGGGCCAACGATCCGCTTCGTGTCGACGGCCGTGACCTGCGTGCCCGCGTCGTCGGCGAAGGCGCGAACCTCGGCGTTACGCAGCGCGGCCGCATCGAATATGCGCGACATGGCGCCGGCGGCAAAGGCGGTCGAATCAATACGGACGCGATCGACAATTCCGCCGGCGTCGACACCTCCGACCACGAGGTCAACATCAAGATCCTGCTCGGGGATATCGTCGCGCGCGGCGACATGACGCTCGAAGAACGCAACCGTCTGCTGGGGCAGATGACGGACGAGGTCGCCGCACTCGTTCTCCGCGACAATTACCTTCAGACCCAGGCCATCTCGCTCGCCGAGCGGGAAGGCGGCGCCACATTCGACAGCTACGTGCGCCTTATGCGCACGCTCGAACGGTCGGGCCGGCTCAACCGCGCGCTGGAGTTTCTGCCCGATGACGAGGAAATCCAGCGGCGCCAGGCGTCGGGAGAAGGGCTGACGCGGCCCGAGATCGCCGTGCTGCTGGCCTATTCGAAACTCGCGCTCTACGATCAGCTCCTGGCGAGCGATCTTCCCGACGATCCGACCGCGGTCGATGATCTGCTCCGGTATTTCCCGGCGCCGCTGTCGACGCGCTACCGCGATGCCATTCTGCGCCACCGGCTCCGCCGCGAGATCATCGCGACGGTCGTCACCAACAGCCTCGTCAACAGGGCCGGACCGGCCTTCGTCCACGACATCGCCGAGCGAAGCGGCGCGTCGGCCGAAGCGATCGCGCGCGCGTACTTCGTCGTGCGTCGCGTGTTTGGCCTTCGGGATCTCTGGACGGAGATCGAGGCACTCGACAATCGCGTCGAAGCGGATGTCCAGTATCGCATGTTGCGCGTGACGCAGCAGGTGATCCTGCGGGCGGTCCTCTGGCTGCTCCGTCATGCGCAGCCCCGCGTCGAGATCGAGAAACTGATCGCGTCGTACGGGGACGGCATCGCCGCGCTCGGGCGCACGATCGATACGGTCCTGGAGCCGGAAGGGCAGGTCGAGCTCGCCCGGGCCAAGGAAGCGCTGGCGCAGGCCGGCGTGCCGCACGATCTGGCGGCGCGGGTGGCGCGTCTCGAGTATCTGCCCGCCGGGCTCGACATCGTCCGGATTGCCGGCCACGAGCGTGCCTCGGTGCAGGCCGTCGCCAGGCGCTACTTCGCGCTCGGGGCCCGGCTCGGGATCGACTGGCTCCGCCGGGCCGCGGGTCGCGTCAGGGCCGAAACGACGTGGCAGAAGATGGCTGTCGCCGCCATTATCGACGACCTCACCGCCATTCAGGGCGAATTGACGGAGCGTGTCGTCGCCGGAAGCACCGATTCGGACAAGGCCGATGCCGTCATCGAGGCCTGGATGGCGCGCCACGGATCCGGTATGGCCAGACTCAACGCGATTCTCGCCGAACTCAGGTCGATTCCCGTGCCGGAAATTGCCGCATTGACCGTGGCCGGCCGCGAACTGCGGGCATTGGCGGACAGCTGATCGGATCTGCGAGACGCATGATCACGCGCGTGACATTTCGGCCGTGCATCGCGCCGATCCGGTCAAGGCGATCCGAGGCTCGCACCGCCGGGTAAGCCCGCGACGAACGAACGAGCAGACCAATGACCCGACGCGACCGGCGTGCCATCGCCGCTTGGTGTCTTTACGATTGGGCGAACTCCGCATTTCCGGCCGTCATCACGACGTTCGTCTTCTCGACCTATTTTACCACGGCCGTCGCGCCGGACGCCGTCACCGGAACGACGCTTTGGGGCCGTGCGCTTGCCGTCGCCGGCTTCGCCATCGCAATCCTGAGCCCGCTTCTCGGCTCGATCGCCGACTACACGGGACGCCAGAAATCCTGGCTCGGCGTGTTCAGCATCATAACGGCACTTGCCATTGCCATGCTGTGGTACGTCCGGCCCGACCCCGACTCCATTCCGCTTGCGCTCGTCAGCATTGCGGTCGCCACGATCGGTTTCGAGGTCGCAAGCGTATTTTACAATGCACTCCTGCCGGGCGTGGCGCCGGCCAGCCATATCGGCAGGGTATCCGGCTGGGCCTGGGGCCTGGGCTATGTCGGCGGAATCGTCTGTCTGAGCCTCATCCTCACGGTCTTTGTCCAGGCGGAAACGCCGCCCTTCGGACTCGACCGATCATCGGCCGAGCACGTCCGGGCCGCGTCCCCGTTTTCCGCGCTCTGGTATGCGGTCTTTGCGCTGCCGTTGTTCCTGTTCGTGCGCGAGCCCGTATCCCTCCGCCTGTCGTTCATGACCGCTTTGCGAAAGGGCATGGCCGAACTCGCGTCG
Organism: Alphaproteobacteria bacterium; assembly: GCA_036381615.1. Classification (GTDB taxonomy): domain Bacteria; phylum Pseudomonadota; class Alphaproteobacteria; order CACIAM-22H2; family CACIAM-22H2; genus CALANV01. The sequence continues at coordinate 23,830 of DASVCL010000005.1, read as the reverse complement.
ACGCCCGGAACGTTGCGCGCGCATCCGCTGCTCGGCTGGTTCCTTCTTGCCAACATGATCTATACCGACGGGCTGACGACGCTCTTCGCCTTCGGCGGGGTGTATGCCGCCGGTACGTTCGGCATGAGCCTCGACGAAGTCATCGTCTTTGGCATCGCGCTCAACATTACGGCCGGCGCCGGCGCCCTTGCTTTCGCCTGGATCGACGATTGGATCGGCGCGCGGCCCACGATTGCGATCGGGCTCGCCGCGCTCGTCATCATCGGGGCCGGGCTGCTGCTCATCGAGTCGAAGACCGCGTTCTGGGCGCTCGGCCTTCTGCTCGGCGCCTTCTTCGGGCCGGTTCAGGCCGCAAGCCGCTCGCTCGCCGCGCGAATGGCGCCGGCCGAGCATCGCGCCAAGACGTTCGGGCTGTTTGCGCTGTCGGGAAGGATCACGGCCTTCCTCGGGCCGGCGGTCCTGTCATGGACGACCGCGATTGCCGCAAGCCAGCGCGCCGGCATGGCGACCATCCTGGTGTTTCTCGCAACCGGCCTTGCCCTGCTTTGGCTCAAGGTTCCGTCCGACGGGACATAGCGCGGGAACGACGTATCGTCAGGCCGGTCTGCCGGCGGTTCGGCATCAGCTCTGCGTCCCGCACGCTGCCGGTCCGGCGTCATGGGTGGCTTTCGGTTGACGCGGCCAGTATTCGACGAGTTTCCATGTCTCAATCTCGCGCCGGAGCAGAACGGCGCCATCTACCGGCAATGCCAAGCCGATCTGTTCCTGCACGTCGACGGGCGCGCAGTACAGAAACAGGAACGATCCAGCGGGTGCGTTTGCAACCGGTTCCGGCGGTACGCGGGGCTTCATGTGAATCGTGCGCCCTGGGGCCCAGGCCCGGAAATGCACCTGCATCTCCTCATCGGCCTCGAACGGCGTCGCCAGTGTCATCACCGCATCGGATGGAAGAAGTTTCGCCAGATTTCTGCCGATCTCGGCGAGTTCAGGCTTGGGTGGTTCCAGATCGAAGCGGAGTTTCGGCGCGAAGGCGACAGGTGCCACAAGGGCCAGCGTCACCACGGCTCCGGACATGGCGGCAGTGATCCGGTCGTCGAAACGGCGCCACAGCGGCAAGAGCTTGTCGCCCAGGAAGACGGCCGCGATGATCAATGCGAGCGGACCCAGCTGCATCTGATAGCGCCAGAACGACTGTATGTTCCGCCCGGTGTCGCCGACGAAGAGTGCCACGTACGTAAAAACGAGGAACAGCGCGTAACCGAGGAAGACGACGACGAAAATCTGTGCGAGCCGCGTCAGGCCATCGCGTCTTCTCTTGACGAGTCCGACGAGGGCGAGCGCGAGAACGACCGCACACAAGACGGCGTATCCACCCTTCTTCGCAAACACGGTCCCGATATTGAAAAGAATCTCCGGCAGTGCGTCGACCTGCCAGTCGGTGACGGCGTGCAGTTTGTTCTCGCCGCGGCCGCCCATCTGCACAGCGACATACCAGCGCCAGGCCGCGTAAAGGCCGATCGCCGGTCCGAGCCAGATCGGAAGGGCGCGGAGCAGACGCACGAGTATCGGACGGCCGGACAAGGCCGCGACCGCGATGGCGCCGACGGCCAGCAGTCCGGCAAGAACGATGTTGGCCTCCTTGGTGTTGACGAGGGCCGCCATGACGAGGCCGAGATAGAGCGCCGCCGCCCGGACGTCCGCGCCGGCCTCGATCCGATGCATGAGTTCGACGAGGAGATAGGCGGCCAGCGCAAGGCAGATGCTCGTCGCGAAGTCGGCATAATTGGTCAGCACGATCTTCGGCACGAAGGTCGGATTGAGGAGGGTTACGAGCAGGACGAAGAATGCCGCCGTCACCAGCGGCCGGCGGATCATCGCTTCGCCGGACACGGACAGCTTCTTGATGACCTCCGCAGAGAGGAGGGCCAGCACCCCGCAAAGCGTCACGTTGAACAGGACGACCGCCTGCTCGGCAAGCCCACCTGCCAGCACACTGACGAGATAGGCAACGAACGGCAGGTTATAGGGGAACGCCGGAAAGAACGAGGCGCTCGGCGGACGGGCGGTGGCCGGAAACGCGTGATTTTCGAAAAGGTACGCCGCGTTCGGCAGCCAGTGCATGAATTCGTCGGTCTGCGACGGCTGCTTTGTCGCGGCGACGACGAGGAACGGCACGAGGCAGAAGAGAACCGCAACCGCCAGGCGGTCGATCGGGCGTCCGATCCTGGCGACGCGTATGAGAGCTCCGCCGACACAGAGAAAAAATGCAGCGGCCAGCGCGGAGAAGGGTATCCCCAAGATGCCGCCGGCAGTGAATACGATCGATACGACACCCCAGCCGGCGATAAGTCCGCGGTCGGGCATGTCGATTCGTCCCGGCAGCGCGCGCCCGATCAGCGCCAGCCCCGCGGCCACGACGGCATAACAGGCCAGGATCCGCATATCGGCGAATGTCGGCATCAGACTCATCGGCCGGATACCTGCGACGTCATCATTGCGCGCCTTTGCGGCGCTTGCTGCAAGGCGGCCGCCAGACGCGCGAAGTCGCGGCCCGGCAGCCCGAAGCGAAGCCAGTTGGGGCGATTGGAGAACCGGCGTACCCAGATGCCCTGCGCGCCGAGATGCGCGAACAGTTCGGCGGCCCACGGCGTCTCGACCAGTCGAAACAGCGGGGTGCCGCCGATCACGGTCAGCCCATTCGCCGACAGCGATCGTTCCAGCCGGTCGGCTTCCAATGCGAGCGTCGTGCGCATCTGATCGATCCAGGGTTTATCGGCGAGCGCGGTGCATCCGATCGTCAGCGCCGGGCCGCTGACAGGCCAAGGACCGAGCGCCGCGCGGAGCGACGATGCCAGCCTGGGTTCGGCAAGCGCAAAGCCGAGACGAAGGCCCGGCAGCCCGAAGAACTTCCCGAACGACCTCAGCACGATCAATCCCGGCATTCCGACATGATCGGCGACGCTGGCGTGGGGCATCGCATCCGCAAATGCCTCATCGACGATCAGGGATCCGCCGCGATCGGCGAGCTGCCGTGCTATGGGAAGCAGGCGTTCCGGTGGATGAATGCGGCCATCCGGGTTGTTCGGGTTCGCAATGACGATGAAATCGGCGTCGGGGACGGGGTCGAGCGTCTCGACATGGATCACGGATCTGCCGGCGCTTACCCACACGCGGGAAAGCTCGGCGTAGGTAGGGCCGAGCACCGCGACGGTTCCCGGGCCCAGCACATAGCCCAACATCTGCAGGATCGCCTGGCTGCCGGATGCGGCGACGACGCAATCCGGGTCGCCGGTGCCATAGCAGGCCGCCGCCGCGCGCCGCAGCGCGAGATCATCCGCGGGAAGTCGGGTCCAGCAATCGGCCGGGAGCGGCGGGATCGCGTAGGAAAACGGATTGATCCCCGTCGAAAGGTCCAGCCATCCCTCCCGCGGGCGCCCGAACAGGGCTTCAGCCTCGGCAAGGTTGCCGCCGTGCTGGGCGCAGGCGGACGTGCTTGACGGCGGGACGATCACGCCATGGGCCCTCCTGCCGCGCCTCCGCGCCCGCTCGACCTAGTGGCGGAAGTGCCGGAGGCCCGTGAACACCATGGCCAGTCCCCGTTCGTCGGCGGCGGCGATGACTTCGGCGTCGCGCATCGATCCGCCGGGCTGGATGACCGCGGTCGCGCCGGCTTCGGCGGCGGCGAGCAAACCGTCGGCGAACGGAAAGAACGCATCCGATGCGACCACGGATCCGACGGTGCGGCTCTGTGCCTCGCCGGCGGCCTTGGCGGCCTCGGCCGCTTTCCAGGCGGCGATCCGGGCCGAATCGACACGGCTCATTTGTCCTGCGCCGATGCCGACCGTGGCGCCGTTCTTTGCATAGACGATGGCGTTCGACTTGACGTGCTTCGCCACCGCGAACGCGAACAGGAGATCGGCGCGTTCGGCGGCCGATGGCGCACGTTTCGTCACGACCTTCAGGTCGGCGTCCGTGATCCGCCCGTTGTCGCGACTCTGCGCCAGATAGCCGCCGGCAAGGGATTTCACGGTCAGGCCTCCGGCCGCGGGATCAGGCACGCCGCCGGTCAGAAGCAGGCGCAGGTTCTTCTTCTCGGCGATGATACGGCGGGCGGACTCGTCGGCATCGGGTGCGATGATCACTTCGACGAAGATCTTCGCGATCTCCGCGGCCGTCGCACCGTCGAGCGGACGGTTGAGTGCGACGATACCGCCGAATGCGCTTACCGGGTCGCATGCGTAAGCCTTGAGATAGGCTTCGTGCGGCGAACGCCCGATCGCCACGCCACAGGGGTTCGCGTGCTTGATGATGGCGACGGCGGGTGCCTCGAACTCCGCGACGCATTCGAACGCCGCATCGGTGTCGTTGAGGTTGTTGTAGCTGAGTTCCTTACCCTGGATCTGTCGTGCGGTCGCGATACCGAACCGGGGCAGGCCGCCTTTGTAAAAGGCGGCTGTCTGGTGCGGGTTCTCGCCGTACCGAAGCGTCTGCACAAGCTCGCCGGCGAGGACGAGGCGACGCGGATAGGCATCGTTGAGTTCACCGGAAAACCACTGGGCGATCGCCGCGTCATAGGCGGCGGTTCGGGCATAGGCCGCCGCAGCGAGCCGGCGCCGCAATTCAAGCGACGTTGCGCCGTTCTTCGCGTCCATTTCCGTCATCACGGCGCCGTAGTCGCTTGGGTCGGTGATGACGGCGACAAAATCATGGTTCTTCGCCGCGGCGCGGATCAGCGCCGGCCCGCCGATGTCGATATTCTCGATGCATGTGGCGAAGTCTCCGCCCCGCGCGACGGTCGCCTCGAACGGATAAAGGTTCACGACGACGAGGTCGATCGGTGCAATTCCGTGCGTTTCCATCGCGCGGACGTGATCGGAATCGTCGCGGCGTCCGAGAATACCGCCGTGCACCACCGGGTGCAGCGTCTTTACCCGGCCATCCATGATTTCGGGAAACCCGGTGTGGGCGCTGACCTCGACCACCCTGAGGCCGGCATCCGCGAGCGCGCGCGCCGACCCGCCCGTCGACAGCAGCTCCACCCCGTGGCGCGTCAGGCAACGGGCAAGGTCGAGCAGTCCCGTCTTGTCCGAGACTGAGATCAGCGCACGACGGATCCGGATGTCACTCATGGCGGCTCAAGCGATTGGGGCTGGGTCAGAAAGGCCGCTCTTATCGCACGAACGCGCGCCAAACGGAAACGGCGCGAGCCGTGCCGGCGGCGTCGCGCCGGGATCCTGGCGCGCCCGGAAATAAGCGTGGCAGTACCCTTTCTTAACCCGGAATGAAGAGAAAAGGAGGTGAGACGACGGTGAACGGAGATAACGATGAGGGGGTCATTTTTATTTCATGGCGTCGGTTTTCTGCTTTTGGTTGTCGTTGTCTCTTTCTGGCTGTCCTTGCCTGCCGATGCCTTTCGCCTCGAGGTGAGCGACATTCCGCTTCCCGAAGAAGCGCCGCTTGCCGCCAGCGCCGACGGCAAAAAGCCGCCCGCCGGCGTTCAGAGCCGTGGCTTCTACGCCAGGCCGTTGCAGTCGAGCGCGGACCCGGGGAGTGATCCGCGGCTCAAGCTCGAATATCGCGCAACCTTTCCGGTCGCGGTCGCCGTGGCGACGGACGGCGCGGTTTCCAGCGACAGCGTCGGCACGGGCGGGGCGTTGAATATTTCTGCGCGCGTGATTCTGACGAAGGCGTGGTGGTCGCCGAGCATTTCGGCGTCCCTTCTGAACGTCAACGCCGCTGAAATCGCCAACGGCCGTGTGGTGCCCGACCAGACCGCGGTGCGGTCCGAGTGGAAGTTCAGGTTCTAGGCGCGGGCAACCATGCGGCCACTGCCGCAAGACTAACCGAGCTGCGCGGCCGCCGCCGATTCGTTCACCCCATATTCGGGGACGAGTCGCTTGAGCGCCGACAGAACCGCATCGACCCGTCCGGCACGGGCGGCGGCCTCGAGCTCATCGATGCCGCGCGCGAGAATCGCGTAATCGGCGGCGCGCGGACTTGCGAGGAGAATTCCTTTCGCGACCGTCGGCTGCAGCGCTTCGCCGGCGTGGAACAACTCTTCGTTCAATTTTTCGCCGGGTCGAAGACCGGTAAACTCGATCCGGATGTCCTTGTCCGGCTGGAGTCCCGCCAGACGGATCATCTGTCGGGCGAGGTCGGCGATGCGGATCGGCTCGCCCATGTCGAGCACGAAGATCTTACCTTCCGCGTGCGTCCCGTCTGTCCCGGACCGTTGCCCGACACCTAGGGCCGAGGCTTGCAGGACGAGTTCGACCGCTTCGCGAACCGTCATGAAGTAGCGCTTGATCTCCGGATGGGTCACCGTGAGAGGCCCTCCCGCAGCGAGCTGCCGCTGGAACAGCGGAACGACCGAGCCGGTCGAGCCGAGTACGTTGCCGAAGCGGACGGTGACGAATCGCGTATTGGAAGAGCGGCTCTGTGCGATCAGGTCCAGGGCCTGGCAATAACTTTCGGCCAGCCGCTTCGTCGCCCCCATGATGCTGGAGGGATTGACGGCCTTGTCGGTGGAAATGAGCACCATCGCCGCCACCCCGTTCGCGCGGCACGCTTCGGCGACGTTACGCGTGCCGACGACGTTGGTGAGGACGCCCTCGAGCGGATGCGCCTCGACCATCGGGACATGTTTGAGGGCGGCCGCGTGAAAGACGAGGTCCGGTCGCTCCGCCGCGATCAGCGCGTCGATTACGGCCCGATCGCGGATGTCGCCAAGCACGGCGCGTCGTGCCAGGCTCGCTGCGCGCTCGCCGATCTCCAGATCGATCGAGTAAAGATTGAACTCGGAATTGTCGAGGAGGATCAGCCGCGACGGGCCGATCGCGGCAACTTGACGGGCCAGCTCGGCGCCGATCGTGCCCCCGGCGCCGGTTACCAGTACCCGGCGGCCGGCAATGAGGGCGGACATGGCAGTCCGGTCGAGGACGTTCTGCGGCCGCCCCAGCAGATCCTCGAGCGCGACGGGCCGCACATCCAACTCGTTGCCGCCGGCGGCCCGGAACTCCGTCAATCGTGGCAGCCGCGACACCGTCATGCCCAACTGGCCCGCGGTGTCCACGAGCTGCCGGAGCCGTTCGCCCATGATGTCGGGCTTGGTCACGATCAGGCGCTGTGGCCGCTTCCCGCGGCGCTCAAGCCGCTCGACCACATTCGGCAGCTCGTCGAGCCGGCCCATGACCTGAACGCCGCCGATGCGGCGGCCGATCCGGCTCTCGCCGACGTCGACGATCCCGACGGGACGGTATTCGCTTTGCGGGCCGCGCCCCGTCACTTGGATGAACATCTCGGCGTCGCTGCCCGTCCCGACCAGCAGCACGTTGACGCGGCGGTCCGGTACGGGGCTGTAGGACAGATCGAACCGGCCGTCCTTGAGCAGCCGGTAGGCGATACGCGGCGCTGCGAGAAGCGTCATCAACACGAACCAGTTGATGAGGACGAGCGAACGCGGAAGATCCTGCAGTCGCGTCGTCAGAAACATGACGGGAAGAAAAATCAGGATGATCAGCGTCACCGCCCGTGCGATCAGCGCCAGATCGTTCAGCGACGCGTACCGCCAGATGCCGCGATACAGGTCCATCCACAGATAGACCGCGGCGGCGACAACCGTAAACGCTGCCGTTCCCCGCAGCAGGAACTCGGTATCATAGGTGCTGAAATCCGGCCCTACGCGCAGATAGAGAGAGAGCAGAAACGAGGCGGCCGCCATGATCACGTCATGGGCGAAGGCGACCGTCGGGCGAGTGAAGCGACGTAAGAGCGGGCCCATTCCGAAGCGGATAATCAAATCATCGTGGTCCGCTGTTTACCACAAACGCGGCAGGATTGTGACGCTTGTTTTCGGTCTCCGGGCCGATCGACGGAAGCCTATCCGCCATTCGGCCGGATCATCACAACCGATGCCCGATACGGCGAAGCTGCGTCTTCTCTGCGCACATGTCTCCGGGTGTACGCGGCGGCACGGGTATCGACCGCATGCCATCGGCACCAGGCTTTGCCGTTCCTGCGGTGCGTCCGGCGCACCCGATTATCATCGCCACAGGCAGCCAGATGATGAGCCACTGTTCGGAAGGAGACTTGAAGACCTGGGCAAGATCGGACATGCCGGAAACGACGATGTGAACGAGCAGACAGAGCATGAGCATGCGGTCCGGCGGCCGGACGCCGGTCGTGGTGCGTGCAGCGAGGCTGACCCAGAGGGCAAGCAACAGGACTGCGCCGACGATCCCGCCGTAGTACAGCGCAGCGAGGTAAAGGTTGTGCGGCTGACTGAAGGGCTCGGGCAGCGGGAATTCAGCGGCAAGACCATATCCGAACAGAGGCCGACTCTGGACGGCATCCCAAGTGATTTCCCAGATCATGAGACGATAGGAGTCGGCGCGGGCAAGCATCTCGCGGAGAAACCAGTCGGCGTCCGCTGCCATCGCGCCAAGGGCTGCGATGGCGAGCAGTGCCGGCAAGACGAGGAGGGCCATTACCCGCTGCCGCGGCAGGCAGAGCGCGGCAATGGCAAACAGGCCGAACGTCACGGCGATTGCGGCGCGGCTGCGGGTCAGTACCACGAATGCGGCGAATGCGGCCGCCAGGCCGATCAAGGGCCAGTCGAGGTGCTGCGCGCGACGGATCCTGTCCAGAGTCACCGCCAGACAAACATTGATCACATAGGCGCCGAGAATCGAATGCCGCGTTTCGGCCCAGCCGGTGAGTCGCCGATGAGGGTCGAAGTCAGCGAAATAGATCGCGAACGAGATCGCAACGTTCAGGGCGGCCGCTGCAAGCAGCGCTTTCTCGAAGCGGTCGATGGTCGCTTCGGTCGCGCGGGAGAAGAACGCCACGGCCGCGGCGATGAAGATGCCGTTGGTGATGACGGCCCTGAGATACTTGATTTCCCGCGTAGCCGACGCCGTTTCCGACCACAGGATCGAGGTCGCGAAATAGGCGAGGAGCGCGCCGATGAGCCAGACCTCGCGGGTCGCCGGCACGGATCTTGAGCGGGCCCACAGAGACCAGGCGAACAGGGGCACGAGGACGCCGTAGAAGACGGCAGCCCAGACCGGCGTCGGTCTTAGCACCAGCGCCGCTGCGATGAAAACAACGAAAACCAGATCGAATGCCCGTCCCGGGTCCCGTGCGAGCGATTCCGCCCAGGCGTTGCGGGACGAGACCTTGTTCATGGCGGGACGGCGGTCAGGCACGGGCCGACGTTATACCAGTGTCGGCCACGGATAGTCCGCGCGCTCGAGCCGGTCGAACAGGACATCGGTGATGTAGGCGGCCACTCTCCGTTCGTTGAACAAGGCCCGGTACGTTTCGGCGCCGCGCCGCGCGACCTCGCGCCGGCTCGCGTCGTTCGTGCGGAAGAAGCGGATCTTGTCGATGAGCTCGTCGACATCGCTGTGGAAGGCGGCCATGTCCTCCGAAAACAGGTCGGTGTATCCGGTGGCGCGATCGATGAAGGTAAGAAGCCCGTTCCCCATGAGCTGCGCCAGACGGTCCGACGAGTAGAGATAAAAGTCGTTGCGCTTGCTGATGTTGAGTCCCATTCGCGCCGATTCGAGGATGCGCTGATACGCGCCGCCGACGATGCCCGGCTTGCCCAGCATGCCGTAGAAGCCGGTCCTCAGTTCCGGGACTTTGCGGACGATCAGATTCGCCAGTTCCTCCACGTTCCAGGGCCGACCGCAATAATGGCGCGTGTCCTTTGGGCTGCCGACCACCCAAAGCAGGTCGATCGGCAGGTCGTGACACGCGTAGGCATGGCCGCGTTCGATCGACGGATCGGTCGGATTGGGGAGAAAGCCGACGGTACGGCCGCCGCGGGCGAAACGCTGCAGCGCATTGCCCGCCGTGGAGATCAGCGTCGCGTCGACGACGTCAAGCTTTGCTTCGATCCGGCGCGCATTCGGCTCATCGAACACGGGATCCACGTTCCATTGCAGCATGCGCACATGCGGCAGCCGGACACGAATCTCGCGGATCGTATCGGCAGTGATTATATCGGCGTGTCCGAACACGATTCCGTCCGGGACGACGTCCTGACACAACTTCAGGAATACCTCGTTCGTGCGGCCCACGCCCCATTTGCGATGCCCGAACCATGACACGGCGCGTGCCGTGTCGCGGTCGCAGAAATTGATTACGTGATGGCCGTTGCGAATTAATCCATTGGAGATCTTGTGGGGAACGCCGTGCTGGAAGGCGCCCTTGGCGCGCCACGTGAATACGCTGGCATGGATAATTCGCTTCGCGCCCGACTGCATCCCGGTGTCCTGCGATCTCTCGCGCGATGAGGCGTATTCTTGCTCTGGCTTGGGGTGTTCTGGTCGTGCCGTGGCTCAAATCCTGACCGGGGGCGCCGTCACCGCGTCGATGATGGCGCCGGCAATGCGCTCGATGGTCTCCTGATCCAGATACGGATGCATCGGCAGCGCGAGGATGTTCAGGCAGAGGCGCTCGGACACGGGCAGTGACCCGGGGCCATCGCCGTACTGACGAAACGCCGGCTGGAAATGCAGCGGTTTCGGGTAGTAGATCGCGGTCGGAATACCTGCGTCGGCGAGCGCCTGCGCCACCCGGTTGCGGTCCTTGACCAGGATGCAGTACTGGGCCCATGCGCTCCTCGCCCCTGACCGACGTGGTGGTACGGCGACGTGGCCGGCAAGGAGACGATCGTAACCCTCGGCGATGCGCTCCCTTGCCGCAAGCTCGTCCTCGAACACCTCGAGCTTGGCGAGCAGTATGGCAGCCTGCAGGGTATCGAGCCGCGCGTTCGTCCCGATGCGGACGATGTCATAGCGGTCTTCGCCGGCGCCATGTGCGCGCAGCGAGCGGTAGATTGCGGCGCGCGCCGTATCGTCGGTAAAGATGGCGCCACCCTCGCCATAACCGCCCAGCGGTTTCGCCGGGAAGAAGCTGGTTGCCGTGACGGGTGCCAGCGAACCGACCCGGCGGCCCCCGAGCGAGGCTCCGAAGCTTTGTGCCGCATCCGCCAGCAGCATCAGCTCCTCGCGGCGGCAGATCTCGGCGACCCGGTCGTAGTCGGCCGGCAGTCCGAACAGGTCGACGGCGATCACGGCCCGGGGACGGAGCCTGCCCTCCCGCCGTATGCGCGCAATCTGGAACTCGAGCGAGGCCGGGTCGATGTTGAACGTCGTCGGATCGACATCGACGAATACCGGGCTGGCGCCCAGCGCCACGGGCACTTCGGCGGTCGCCGTGAACGTGAATGCCGGCAGGAACACGGCATCCCCCGGCCCGATCGATTCGGCCATCAAGGGCAGGCGCAACGCCTCGGTACCGCTCGCGACCGTCACGACGTCGCGGGCGCCGGAGAAGGCGGCAAGCGCTCGCTCCAGCTCCGTTACTTCAGGGCCCAGAATGTACTGTCCATGGTCGAGAACGCGCTGGATACGACGCTCGATCGACGGCTTCAGCCGACGGTACTGGCTCTGCAGGTCAATGAACGGGATCTTCGTGGACGCGGTCAACGGCGGCTCCGGCAAACGTGGGCGGCTTGAACGTGACAGCGCCGGCATGAGCGCGGCGCGAGAATCGCGGGCGAGATTACGCGCTTCCGATACGCTGTACCAGCAGGCGCGTCGCCAGGCATCGCTCGATCACGCCACAGACATAGTCGATTTCCCCATCGGTCAGCGTCACGCCCGAGGGCAGGCTGAGTCCGGCACCCGAAAGCCGTGTCGCATTGGGGAGATCCCGCGACCCGGCATAGCCCCGATAGGGCGGCATGGCATGAAGCGGATGGAACACCGGCCGGGTCTCGATTCCCGCCTTGTCCAGCCGCGCCATCAGCTGATCGCGGTCGATGCCGAACCGGCGCCCGTCCAGGATCAGCGAGAAGACCCAGTAACTATTGGCCCAGCCGTCGATTTCGGCGGGAAGCAGCAACCCGTCGATCTGCGACAGGCGGCGGCGGTAGGCGCGCGCGATTTCGAGCTTCCGGGCAAGGAAACGATCGAACTGTTCGAGCTGTGCGCATCCGATGGCGGCCTGCAGGTTGGTGAGCCGATAGTTGAACCCCACGTCGTCATGCCAGTAGCGCCTTGCGGGGTTCATTCCGTGATCGCGCAGCATCCTTGCCCGCTCGGCCGGCTTCGCGTCCCGGAACACGACCATGCCCCCCTCGCCGGTCGTGATCAGCTTGTTGGAGAAAAAGCTGAACGTCCCGGCGTGGCCGATCGCGCCGCAGGGTCGGTCGCGGTGGAACGAGCCGGCCGCCTCCGCGGCGTCCTCGATCACGATCAGGTCATGGCGCTTCGCCAGGTCCATGATCGCGTCCATGTCCGCCGGCTGACCATACAGGTGCACGGGCATGATGGCGCGCGTGCGCGGCGTGATGGCTGCCGCGGCGGCCGCGGGGTCGAGATTCCACGTGTTCGGATCGACGTCGACGATCACCGGGGTCGCCCCCGCGTGGATGACGGCATTGATGGTCGCGGCGAAGGTCAGGTCCGGCACGATGACCTCGTCGCCGGGGCCGATGCCGAAGGCGGTGAGGGCCAGATGCAGGGCGACGGTGCCGTTGGACACCGCGAGTGCGTGGGGGACGCCCAAGCGCGCGGCGAAATCAGTCTCGAAGCGGCGTACGAACGTGCCCTGCGACGAGATCCAGTTCGTCGTGATGCATTCCGTGACGTATTTGAGTTCGTTGCCCGCGAGGCACGGCTCCGCCACCGGAATGCGCTTCGGTCGTGCCGGCGAGATGAACTCGACGACCCGCCGCTCCGCGTCGATGAGGGGGATGACGTAGGCCGAGCCGTTCATCCGGCTGGCGAACTGGGCGACGTCGACTCCGACGGGCAAGCCGTCGGCCTTCGTCACGGCGGTGGCGACGCGGTCGGCGGGGCCGCCCTTCTCCAAGGCGGCCTGGACCCGTGCCACGTCCACGGTCCCGAGCAGCCGACCATCCGCATCGACGGCAAAAGCCAACCCGAGGCCGTTCCGGTCCATCAGGTGGAGGGCGGCCGCAAGGGGGGCGTCGCCGCGGACCAAGTAATCGCTGATCGACAAGCAGTTGATCCGATATTTGTCGTCGTTGTCGGGGCGGTATCCGCCCGAACTTGACCGTCTACTGAACCGACAACGCTTGATGGCGTCTTCTAATCCCGGCGCCTCGTCCCGTCCAGCGTCCCGCGCGCCGCGCGGCGCAACAGCGCGGGGCGGCATGTCTTCGCCCGGCAGGACAAGAACATTCCGGTCCAGCCGCAAATATTACAGTCCATCCGTAAATAAATATTTCGGTCTATTCGCAAATACGTGCGCCGTGACACGATCTGCCGCCGGCATCTCGTATCGTAGCGCTCGATCCCGGGGTCGCTCCCGGAAAGAAGCAGGACCCGTCAAAAGGCGGGCAAGTCATCGTGACGCGTTCGACTGGCAAGAATTAGCGGCTTCGTCGATTTGCGCCCGGGAATGCGATGAAGATACGGGAAAGCGCCGCGAAGGGTCCGTATCACGTTCTCCTCGCGGCAGCGGTTCGGATGAATTTCGATGATGATCGCCCCGATACGGGCGAGCAATGCCTCCTGGCCGACGAGGAACGCTTCTTCCGATCCCTCGATATCGATTTTCATGAGATCGACGAATGGGGCGCCGGCACGGGCCAGCACGCTTGCAAGGCCGAGCGTCGGGACGGCCTCGTCGCCGTCAGCCTCCGATACGTGGCTTCCTGTACTGCTGGTCGCGTTGGAAAAGCGGACCGTCGTGTCGTCGCGCCAGGCGGCGTACCGCGCGCAGTGCCACTGGAGTCCGGCATTCAAATCTGCGTTCCTCGCGAGAACCTGAAATGTTGCCGCGCTCGGTTCGAGAGCGTGTACGACCGCTTCCGGACAAAGCGAGAAGACGTACAGCGAAAAGGCCCCGATATTCGCACCGAGATCGACGATGACAGGGCTTTGTCGATTTAGGAGCCGGTCGATGAAGGCGTATTCGCGGCCGATCATGACCTCCTCCACGCCGGGCCAGTCGCGCCACCGCGCGACGAAACGAAGCTTGTTGAAGGCGAATGGAAAGGGGCGTTCCGGCTCGGATCGCCCTTGAAGCGCGAAAGCGAGCGCCCGGCCGAGGCCGCCGCTGAGCTTTCGCGCCTTCCAGGCGCAACTTACGACGATTTTCGCAGAACGGATCATGACCATTTCATCGTCTTATGCGGCAGCTTGCCCCCGATCCATCAAGAGATCGTCATAAAGGGATCGGAACTGCCGCGCCACGGCATCGAGCGAGAAATTTTCCTTGATGCGCTCCCGGGCGCGGGCGCCCCACGCCGCCCTTTCCGCCCGGCTCAGGCTGGCTACTCTCATAATTCCCTGCGCGAGCGCGCCCGCGTCCATCGGTGGAACCACGCAACCGGTATCACCGACGATCCAGCCCGCGTCTCCGACGTCGGTCACCACGCACGGCACGCCGCAGGCCATGGCTTCGCCCACGACGTTCGGGAATCCCTCGCTGCGGGAAGAGAGACAGGCGATATCCAGTCCGGCCAGCAACGCGGGCACGTCGGAGCGCCGGCCGAGCATGACGACGCGCTGGTCGAGCCCGAGCGCCGCGACCCGCGATGTCAAATGTCCGTTCTCCCGGTCGACGCCGGCCCCTGCCATGATGAAACGGGCCTGCGGCATTCTCGATGCAACCTGCGCGGCCGCATCGAGAAAGCAGTCGTGATCCTTGTGCGGATCGTAGCGGGCGACCAACCCGACCAGTAACGCGTCCTCGGGCAGGGCAAGTTCGGTCAGCAGCCGTGATCGTGCGGCCGGATCGGGGCGGAAGAGCGACAGGTCGAACCCGTTCGGGATGACATGCCGGCGCCGGTGCAGGTAGCCGAGCCGTTCGTGCTGCCCGGCGCCGGCGGCGGAGTTGTAAATTATCGCCCGCGGCAGGCGCGACAACAATGCCGATGAACGTACGATGCGTGCGGTGCGCGGCTTCTCCCACCCGAGGTCGTAGATGGCATGGCGGATATTCCATACGAGCGGGCACCGGCCCGCCGCGCCGAACCACGCGAGCGTCGCTGCCAGATTGCCGTGATACATCCAGCCCTGAATGATGGCCGTTTCCGGGCGCCGTGCGGCCGACAGGATGCGCATGACGGACTTGAGCGGGAGCCTTCCGGCGCGCGGCATGCCCAGCGTCTCGACGAGCGCACCCGTGCGCGCGATCAGGGGGCCGACATCGCCTTCCGTCGAAAGCGAGATGACCCGGTGCCGGAAGACGGCGAGCGGACCCGACGTCACCAGGCGATACAACGCCAGCTCGGCGCCGCCGGTCTCCAGTCCGGCGATGAAGTGCAGGATCTCGCGCGTCTGATTGGGCGGGGCGCTCATCGATATCGGGCTTCGAAGGCGATGCCTGGATCGTCCGGCGGTTCGTCGAACCAGAGTCGCTTCCAGGCGAGCGCCATCAGGATGTTCCAAAGGAAATGATGCCAGTTGCGCGCACCGGAAAGATGCTCCCTCCAATGGCGATGGATCACATCGGCGTCGAACAGTTCATCACTCTCCAGCCGGCTTCGATCAAGGAGCGATTCGGCCCAGTCGCGCAGTTCACCGTGCAGCCATTGCCCGATCGGCACCGCAAAGCCTTGTTTCGGACGGTCGAGGAATTCGGCCGGAACGTGCCGGTACGCAACCTGCCGGAGGGCCCATTTCGAAACGCCGCCGGAGACCAGCAGCTTCGGTCCGAGCGTCCCGGCAAATTCGACGACATCGTCGTCCAGGATCGGAACGCGAGCTTCGAGGCTGACGGCCATGCTCGCGCGATCCAGCTTGGTCAGGATGTCGTTCGGCAGATACGTGGCGAAGTCGAGTTCCTGCAGGGCGCGCTCGTACGGCAGGTCGTCGCGCAAATCGAGGATGGCGCCCGACGGATTTGCGCCGCGCACGATCGGTCGATCGGGCGGCCAATGCGTCATCAGGCGCCGATAGAGATCGGCCCGATCTGCCGCCTCCAGCAGTCGCGTCGCCTTGTGGAGCCGATCGCCTGAAAGCCAGCGGCGGCTGCCGAACATCCGATCCCAGGCTTTCGGCGGGACCGCCCGAATCGCGGCGCCGGCCACGGACCGCAATGCCTGCGGCACGGAAGAGATGATCGGGGCAAGGGCGCGTGCCTGGTGATAGCGGCCATAACCGGCAAAAAGCTCGTCGCCGCCGTCGCCCGACAGCGCGACAGTTACGTGTTCGCGCGTTATGCCGCTGAGGAAGAGCGTCGGCAGGGCGGAGCTATCGCCAAAGGGCTCATCGAACCAGCGCGGAAGGTTCGGGACGATACCAACCGCATCGCGCTCCGTCAGCAGGACTTCGGTATGATCCGTCCCGAGATGGGCCGCGATGCGGCGCGCGTGGTACGCCTCGTCGAACCCGGCTTCGGTAAAGCCGATCGTGAACGTTTTGACCCGATCCGTGCGCTGCGCCTGCATCAGCGCGACGACCGTCGAGCTGTCGATTCCGCCGGAAAGGAAGGCCCCCAACGGGACGTCCGAAACCATGTGACTCCGGACCGCCGCTGCGATCGTTTGCTCGAGCGCGTCGATGATCTGATCGGTCGGTTCGGCGTGTCGCGTAACGGGGGATACGCGACGTGTCCAGTAGCGTTCGGCGACGGCATCGCCTTCGCCGTTGATCGTGACGAAATGGCCCGGATCGACCTGCCGGACCCCTCGCAGAATTGATTTCGGTGCAGGCACGTAACCGAGCGACACATAGGCTTGCAGGGCGTCGCGGTCGATTTCGAGGCAAGCCCGTGCCGCGGCAAAGAAGGGCTTCAGCTGCGAGCCGAAGACGAGCGCGCCGCCGACCCAGCCCCAATAGAGGGGCTTGATTCCGACGCGGTCGCGTGCGAGCACCAGCTCGCGCCGTTCACGGTCCCACAGGGCGAAAGCGAACATTCCATGGGCACGGCGGAGTGCTTCCTGTATCCCCCAGCACTCGATCGCGCGAACCAGAACCTCGGTGTCGGATGTGCCGACGAAGACGCTTCCCTCGTCTTGCAGCTCCCGCTTCAGGGTGCGGAAGTTGTAGATTTCGCCGTTATAGGTGATGACATAGCGTCCGTCGCGCGACGCCATCGGCTGGGAGCCGGCCGGCGACAGATCCAGGACCGTGAGCCGCCGATGGGCGAGGACCACGCCTGCCGCCGCATCATGCCAGATACCTTCGCCGTCCGGGCCGCGGTGACGCAGGCTCGCCGACAGGGCGCTGCCGAGTTCGCCCAGCCGCACCGCCGATTCGCCCTTGGGATTCCAATAGCCGGCGATTCCGCACATCGGGTTCAGCTTTCGGCGCGATGAATGACGTCGCGATAGACGTCGGTCGTGCGGCTGACCATCGCGTCAATACTGAAATTGGCTTGCACGTGCTCCCACGCGCGGGCGGCGATCTCGGCGCGGAGCGCACGGTCGCGCGCCAGCCGTTCGAGCGCCGACGCGAAGCCGCTGACATCGCCGGCGTCGACCAGCACGCCGCACCGGCCGTGGTCCAGGATTTCGGGGATTGCGCCCGCGCGCGATGCGACGATCGGGATGTGGCGGATCATCGCCTCCAGGAGCACGAGGCCAAGGCCTTCCCACCGCGACGGCAATGCCAGCACGTCGAACGCCGGCATGAGCGAGGCCGCATCTGGCTTATAACCAAGGAACCGCACGTGCCGAAGCCCCAGCGCCGCGGCCAGGCGCATCAGCTCTTCTTTCTCCTCGCCCGTACCCACCAACACGGCATGAGCATCGGGAAGGGCCGCAAGTGCCCGCAGAAGCGTCGGCACGTCCTTCTGTGCGGTAAGCCGGCCGATGAAACCGACGGTGAACGCGTCTTGCGGGACTCCCAAGTGGTCGCGCAGCTCCTCTCGGGTCGGCTGAGGGCCGGAAGGGGGCCTGATGCCGTAATGCACCACCGCGATGCGCGCCGGATCGAGGCCGACCGCACGCCCGAGATGGTTGCGGATGTGCTCGGAGATCGCAATCGTGCGCGCCGTCATCTTGTCGAGCAAACGCAGCCGCAGACGCCAGCTCGGACGCGCAAACCACGGTTCGTCGTTGTGGACCGTGTCGACGATCTTGGTATTCCCGGCTATCCATGCCGCGAGACGCCCGAGTTGCGAGGCGTGGGGCAAATGCGTATGGATGATACGATCCCGACGTCGCGCGAGCGCCAGCACGAGCCGCGGCAGCATGAATGCGCGTGTGGCGCGCCCGACGACCTTCGTCAGCACCTGCTCGTGCACGAGCGGAAGTACCGCGATCCCCTCCTTGCGCAGATCTTCGATCTTCAGATGAAGTCGCGGTCCGTGACGGGCGATCAGCATGATGAGCTCGACGTCCAGCCCGGCCTGGACCTGCGCCGTCATGAGCGTGAACAGATGGTTTTCTGCACCGCTGAACACGGCACCATCGTCGCGATCGGCAAAAGCCATGACGTGCGACACACGCAACGCCGGTCCGGTTCTGCTCATTCGATGTCCTCGAGGATCCGGACATAGGCGTCGACGGTTCGTGAAAAATCGAACCGATGCGCGCTCGCCCTGGCATTGCGGCCGAGCATCGCGCGCAGGGCGTCGTCGTCCCGCAATCGGACGAGCGCTTCGCGCAGTGCGCCCGGGTCGCCGTACGGCACGAGAAGACCGGTCTTTTCGTGGGAAATGACCTCGACGTTGCCGCCCGCCGCCGATGCCACGCAGGCGAGACCGCATGCCGACGCCTCGAGCAGCGTGTGAGACAGGCCCTCGTAGTTGGACGGGAGGACCAGCACGTCGGCCTCCCTCATCATGTCCTTCACGGCGGACTCCGGCCGTCGCCCCGCGAACTGAATGTGCTCGGTGCCCGGAAGCTGGCGCCGCAGCGCCGACAACAGCGGAAGCTCGGGGCCGTCGCCGACGATGGTGACCTCGATCCCCTGCAGCCCGGCGGCGGCCAGGAGCAAGGTTTCGACGCCTTTCCAATTGGTCAGGCGCCCGACGAACAGAACCCGCAGCGGTCCATTTCGCTGCGGCTGCGACGTGGTGCTCCAATCCTCGAGGGATATGCCGTTCGGAACGACGCGCAGCTTCGACTCCGGAACGCCCCAGCCCGCGACGATGCGCTTCAGATACTCGCTCGGCGTTACGATGGTCGATGCACGCTCCATATATCTTTTGCGCTTGCGCGCGAGCGCGCCGAGGCGGGCATCGGTCGGCGGGGTTTGCTGAAACGCGTCGAAGTCGAGCGTCGTCAGGCCGGCATTCCGCGCCGTCTCCCAGACCGTATCGCCGACGATCTTCAGCACATATCGCCGCGGCACGATGCGGGCCACGTCGTCGACATAGGATTCCAAACCGTTGACCAGGATGCGGCTGTGGCGGGCGAGCTCCTGCGCCAGGACGAGCCGGACGCGGACCTCGTAAAGGTACCGGTTCGCCAGGCAGACCCGCCGGACCCGGAACGGCCGCTCGCGATCGCGCTGGTCCGTCGGTGAATCCGACGAGCAGACGACGGTGACGGCATGGCCCCGGCCGCCGAGCGCGTGGGCCAGGCGATCGATGAAGGACGCCGGGCCGCCGATATGCGGCGGGAAGATGTTGGTGATAAGCAGAATGCGGGCCATGTCAGGATCGTGGGACAACGTGCATTCGAATGCACCCGGCGCAAGGTCACTGTTACATGGCGCGCGGCGACGCTACATAGCCGGTTTTGCGCCGCGAAGATAGTAGCCAAGGGCGGTCCCCACGCCGCCAAGCGGCAGTCCGGCAATATGAGTCGAACCTATGGTGAACGCCCCGGCTCCGGCAGGCGCACCGGTGGCTAGGTACGTGTGACGGCTGTCCGCGCGCAAGGCCTCGAGCATATCGCTGTAAAGGACTTGGCGCTTGAGGGTGTCCGATGCCGTGTCGGAAGCGAAAACACTCGCGTCATATCCGACCTGAACGAAATGAAGCGGCTGCGCCGCGGTACACCCGCCGTCTCTCGCCATGTGCATCATCGGGCAGTCGCGACGCCGGGCGAAGTACGGCGACGCATCAACATGATGAGTACGGCGGGATAGATCACGACGTAGTAGCTGACATACCCGAGACTCCCCGCCGCCGCACTGGGCCAGATCCAGGCCAGCAACGCCGCGGTCACCCCTGCCTGGACGAGAGCCGCCAGGATCGAGAGCGCGGCGAAATGGCCGATCTCGCCGCGCTCGACCAGAAGCGGCCACAGCCAGAGATGGACCCCGCAGATGACCAGGAACGGCAGGATCAGGATTGCCAGCGCGGTCGCGATGCCGTCGAACGCCGGAAGGTAATAGGCTGCGAGCGGCGGCACGATAACAAGAGCGCCGGCGACGCTCGGCACGGTAACGGCGGCGGCAATCACGGCGAGCTGGCGCGCGGCGCGCCAGAACTCGGACAGCCGTCGTTCGGCCCTAAGCCGGACGAGCACCGGAAAATAGTACTGGGAGAGCGCGTCCGTCATGATTTGGAGGCCATCGGCAACGGTACGGGCCAGGCGGTAGACGCCCGTGACCTGGTCGCTGGCGAAATAGCCGATCATGAGGACGTCGGACCAGCGATGGATCATCTTGCCGTATCCGATGACCGTTCCGCCCAGGATGAAGCGCCAGTTCTGCCGATACGCCGGAAATGCGAGCCCGGAAGCACGGGAGATCAGCCGCACACCATGACGGCTTGCCCAGAGCCAGTCGAGCACGACGAGCGCGCCAACCAGATTTCCGAATGCGGCGGCAATCGCCCCTGCAAAATAGCCATCCAGATTCGGAAACAGCCAGATGCTGCCAAGAATGACGCCGGATCCCAGGATCTGATGGACGATCCGGGCGGCCCCAAACGCATAGAACCGCTCTGTCAGCCGCTGCAGGGCGAACACCGTGCCGAGAAGGCTGGCGGTGGCCGTCAGCATCGCCTGCGCGACGATCCAGCGGAGCGCGACCGGCTGATCGACGAAGAGATGGACCGAAAAAGTCGCGACCAGCATGGATGTCGCCGCCGCGAGCAAAACAATGGCGGCGCTGAAAGCGAGAGTGAGCTGGGCGACGCTCTTGCGGTAGATCGCCGGATCCTGCCCGTCCGGCGGCGCCTGAACGAGCAGTCGCATCGCCAGGTCGAACAGGCGAACATCCCAGAAGTTCGCGATCAAGCTGGCTATGGCAACGAGGATGCCTATGACGGCGTAGGCCGGCGCGCCGAGCAACGCGGCTACGACCAATGTCTGGACGACGCCGACGATCGCACAGAGCAGGTTGACGGCGACCAGAAAGATCTCGGGTCGGACGAATCGCTTCACGCGGTTACTCACTTGTGTACGCAGCCCACGACCGCCGCATCCCCGCTCGAGGGCGCGGCGGGTCGGGGACGCCGGCGCGTTTCTGGCAACCACATGCTGATGATGCCCATCATGAGCGTGAGCCAATGGAATTGTATGTTGCCCGGCAGCAGCCATGCGCCCGTTTGGTGGACGAGAACGAACAGAATCGCCCAGATCGCGCCGGCCGCGCTGACGCCATCGCCGTAATCGGCACCGACAGTGCAGCGAGGCCGAGGGCCGCTTTACCTCCCATCATGAGCAGCGCGAGCCAGACGACGAACGCCCGGACAAAGCGTTCGGTTAGCGTGTGATAGATGACGAAGAACATAAGAATGAGGGCAGCCGTATCGCCGATCCAACCCTGCGCGCAAGGCTTATCCCACTGTCCCAGGGGCGTACTATATCTAGCGGTATTCTGGTGGCATAGTGATGGTCATTTCTGGTACAATCGGTGATAGTGAATGCCGCTGCCAATTCTGTCGCGCCCCACACTCTTTCCGAACTCGATGTTGATGAGCTGGAACAGCGGGGTAATAACCGGCCGCAACGGATCACGATCGCGGCACGAAGCGGTTTTCCCCATTCGAAGAAGGCAATGACCGATGGCAATTCGTGTTGAATTCGAGAAAAGCGAGTTGGCACCGGGGCGCGGACGTTGCCCCGTATGTGGCGGAGCGCAGTCGGTTCGAGTTCTGGAAGTCGATGTATCGCCAGATCCGCCCGGGAAACTGCGTCTGAACCGTTGCGCCTCTTGCCGATCCTTGTTTTACGAGGGCGAAAGTACGGTGATCGGATATTCAAGCAATGAGGCCGAAAACGCCTTCTGGAAGCACTACGTTCAAATCGGTGCCGGCATCGACTTTATGATTCGCCCGTTGAATGCCATTCCCGTTCCTGCGGGCGCGTCGATGCTCGAAGTCGGGTGTGGGTTTGGTTACGCCGTCGATTACTGGTCGCGCATGCGCGGAGGTCGCGCGGTTGGCCTTGAAGTAGCCGGATACGGAAAAATCGGCCGCCAACTGCTCGGCGTCGAAATGTACCACGAATATTTGGCGACATGCGCGGCCATAAAGGGTGACAAATTCGACATCATCCTCAGCTCCGAAGTCATAGAACACGTCAGGAACCCATCGGCATTCGTTGCGGAACTGAAGTCGGCCTTGAAGCCCGACGGCGTCCTGATCCTGACCACTCCGTCCGCGGACTTTATCTCGCCGGCTCGGGAAGCGGCTGGCGGACAGGAACGTATCATGGTGCTAAGCGCCCTGTCGCCAGGCTTGCACTACTTTCTCGTATCCAAAACGGCGCTCGAGAAACTTCTGAAGGATGCAGGGTTTCCACATATGCATGTCATCGAGCGCAATGAGCGGCTGCTGGCGTGGGCAAGCGGACGAGCCATTCCGAGACCGAATCTGGATGCGATGCCACTGTCGCATTATCTTGAGTACCTGCGCACGCTCGCGACGAACGCCGACCTGCATGTCCGCGGAGGTGCCCTCTACCGGCTCTTTAAGGAACTCGTGAATGCCGGAAATCTCGAGGAAGCCAGTGCGGTGCTCGACGAACTCGAAGCCGTGGCGGCCGAAGCGTACGGGTTGAGCGTGGTTGAACCGAGTCTCGGCCCTGCCCTCGCCACGAAAACGTTCGAAGAGCACAATGCACGGTTCCCGGCCTGGTTCGGCTGCGCCTTGTATTACGCCGGCATCGTTGCAGCAAATCTTCGCGGCGACTTGCGTGCAAAGCTTCGCCTTTTCGAGGCTGCGGCGCGTATCCTGCGTCACGAGATCGCGATCGCCCCTCTAGCCGCAGGGGAGGCAACATCTCTCCTTCCATTGGCCGATTTCCACTTCCGCCAGTCTTTGGTCCACAATCTTCGGCATGAAATTCCTTACGGTCTCGGCGTGGTAGCTGCCACGGATACCTCACCTCTCCCCGAGACGCTGCGCTACCGGGTCGAAAACGAAATCGCGTCCTTGATGGCGGATCTGCGTGCCCTGCCAATGACGGCAATGGCCATCCGCTCATTTATGTCTCTTGCCGTGCACGCCGGTAAGCGTTTGCTCCGCAGCTGGCGGCACGCGACATGACAAGCATGGAAGGCAGCCTGCTGCCCGGATCGGTCAAATTCGCCCAAGCAGACAAAGGGCGCGAAATGCGACATCATCTAGGAGAGTCTGTCGCCAACGCCACGGCGCCAGCGCCGTTTGGAGGCGGCCACGAATTGTGTGGATCGCGCAGATCCGTTCCAGAGCCATATGGTGTGCGGCGGTCAGCCGATCCCGATACAAGCGTCGGAACTCGGCTACTTGCGCCGGTATCACGCCGCGCGAACCGCCGGCGACTTGGCGCCTGATTTTACGGAACAGCCGCTGAAGTGGCGTCGCACCGACACCTGTTACGTTGTCCCCGTGCTGACGGTAGTAAAGGCTGGGCGCCGGGTCAAAAACGACGGTGCCAAAGGCACTGACGACGATATACGCCCACCAGTCGTGGACGAAAGCCTGCTTGGGAATCTCGCCTGGCGCCAGCAGCAAA
>DASVCL010000004.1:0-50917 GCA_036381615.1 Alphaproteobacteria bacterium | reverse complement strand
CTCCCCCACGAACTGATCCACGCGGTCGCCTGGCTTACGCGACGCTTTCATCCCAAGGGCACGGACTGGCTCGTCCGCAAGCTGCATCCGCCGGGCAACGCCAACCCGATCCGCAGCATCGTCGATTACGACGACGGGCTGGTGATCAACGTCGACACCCAGTCCTTTCTGGAGTGGTATATCTTTTTCTACGGTGCGTTCCGTCCCGAGATCAGCAGGCTGCTGAACCGCATGCTGCGCCCGGGCCACGTCGCGTTCGACATCGGCGCCAACATCGGCATGCACTCGGTGATCATGGCGAACCGGGTGGGACCGTCCGGAAAGGTCGTCAGCTTCGAGCCGGATCCACATCCGTTTGCGCGCCTCAAGCGCAACCTGGCGCTCAACGGGCTCCACTTCGTCGACTGCCGGCAGGCGGCGCTCTCCGCGCGAACGGAAAAGCGCACGTTCTTCCTCCACGACGAGACGATCGGCAATTTCGCGAATGCGAGCTTCTATGTCGACAACATCGGGCGTCAGACCTCGTCGATCGAGGTCGACGTCTTCGCTCTCGACGACTTCATTGCGCAGAATCCGGTACCGCGGCTCGACGTGATCAAGCTTCTCGCGCAGGGCGAGGAGTGGAACGTGCTGCAAGGTGCCCGCAACACCATCGCGACGTTCCGGCCGAAGGTCTTCTTCCTCTACGAACCGAGCTACTGGCACCGCCAGAACCTGAACCTCATGGACGCCGTCCGGTTCTTCAAGGACTTCGGCTACACGACCTATGCGGTCGAGTTCGGCCCCCGGCGCGAAGTGACCGCCGAGATCGACAAAGGCCAGGTGTTTCTCGCAACACCGTAGTCGCGTTCAGGATCGGGCGGATGGGAGGTACACATGTCCCTCCCGCCGAAAAGGATCGGGACCGGGAGCGCCCTTGAGAAGCGGAGATCATCCGGACCGACGCCGCGGCCGGCGATTCCGCCACAACGCACCGGGGCCCCGGTGGCACACCCTGCCTGGATTCATGCCCGCCGCCGTCTCGTCGAGGACCTGTGGGTCGACTGATAGGGTGACGTGCCGCCGCAACCCGCTATGACAAGACCGCTTGATCCTTTCCCGGCATCCTCTGCCTCGCCGCGGGAGCCGATTGGATCAAGCTTTGGCAGCGCCGAGCTGTCTTCGAAAGGCAACAGGACGGCAGCGGACTCGACGTCGAGCCCCCTTGCGCAAGTTCTTGTGAAGGTCGGTGTGTTGAAAGATGGAGCGGGAGACGGGATTTGAACCCGCGACCCTCACGTTGGCAACGTGATGCTCTACCCCTGAGCTACTCCCGCGGGCGTCCGCGCCGATGATCGGCGACCGGATCGAAAAAGTGCGCCGAATATACGGGCTTCCACCCCAAATGCAAGCCCGGTATCCGCATGGCCCTGCATGAGGCAGACGCCGGGGCTGATCCGTGACGGGGTTGTCTTGCCGCCGGAAAACCGCCATGTAAGGGAACGAGCCCATTGCCGGACGAGCTTTCGGGCGCCGGTCCGGCCGATACCCCTTTCGGCGTAATGGAAGAGATAACGTCATGGAACCCATTCTGAGCGCCAGCCGCGCCAATGGCGGCGCCGACCTGGTCAAGGAAACCGACATCAACGGCTTCATGACCGATGTCATTGAGGCGTCCCGCCAGGTCCCCGTGATCGTCGATTTCTGGGCGCCCTGGTGCGGCCCGTGCCGCCAGCTTGGCCCCGCGCTCGAGCGTGCCGTGCGCGATGCCGGCGGCGCAGTCCGGATGGTCAAGATCAACATCGACGAGAACCCCGAGATCGCGCAGCAGATGCGTATCCAGTCGATTCCGGCGGTATTCGCGTTCCGGAACGGCCGGCCCGTCGACGGTTTCGTCGGCGCCATCCCCGAAAGCCAGATCAAGCAGTTCGTGCAGCGGCTGGCCGCTGTCAGTGGTGGGACGTCGCCGGTCGCCCAGGCCATCGAACAGGCAAAGGCGGCGCTTGCCGCGGGCGACGTCGGAACGGCCAGTGCGCTCTACGCGCAGGTTCTGGCGCGCGAGCCGCAGAATGTCAGCGCACGCGCCGGGCTCGCCCGCTGCTACGTGCTGGCGGGCGATACGGCACAGGCAAAGCAGATCTTCGATACGCTGCCGCCGGAGGCGGCGAACGACCCGGACGTACAGCAGGTTCGGGCGGCGCTCGACCTTGCCGAACAGACGGCCGAAGCCAGCGCCAAGGTGTCCGAACTGCGCGAACGTGTCTCGCGCGATCCGACCGACCATCAGGCGCGCCTCGATCTCGCGCTTGCCCTGTTCGGCGGCGGCGAGCAGGAGGCTGCGGTTGACCAGCTGCTCGAGCTGTTCAAGCGCGACCGTAAATGGAATGACGAGGCCGCACGCAAGCAGCTGCTCAAATTCTTTGAAGCGCTCGGCCCCACCCACCCCCTGACCGTGAGCGGACGACGGCGGCTTTCGTCTCTGATGTTCGCCTGACAGCCGGCGACCATGACGCCGCGCAGCACCCGGCCGAGGCTCGAGGAGCTGCCGCGGGTGCTTCCGGTTTTTCCGCTCACCGGCGTGCTCCTGCTGCCGCACGCGCGCCTGCCCCTGAACATCTTCGAGCCGCGTTACCTCGCCATGACCGAGGATGCCTTGGCCACGCCGGGGCGTCTGATCGGCATGATCCAACCGACCGAGCCGGAGCAGCCGGGAAGGCCGCCCGCGCTTTATTCCGTCGGCTGCGCGGGGCGGATAACGGCCTTCAGCGAAACGGACGACGGACGCTATCTCATCACGCTCGCGGGTATTTGCCGGTTCTCGGTCGTCGAGGAACTCGCGACGGTTCGCGGATACCGGCGCGTCACGCCGGATTTCGCCCGCTGGCAGAACGACTTGGTGGCCGACGACGGCGACCCGGCGATCGATCGTCAGCGTCTCCTCGGCGCGCTGCGGCGATACTTCGCGATCCACGGCATCACGGCCGACTGGGAGGCGATCGAGCAGACGCCCGACGGCCGCCTGATGACGACACTCGCCATGGCCTGCCCGTTCAGCCCGCAGGAGAAACAGGCCCTGCTCGAGAGCGAGACTCCGGCCGCGCGCGCCGCCGCATTGATCGCGATACTCGAAATGGCGGTCCTCGACCGACCCGACGGCGAGTCGGCGAAGCATTGATCCCGCCTGCGACATGCGGCATGACTCGGACCGCCCCGGCGATGACGGCCGGCGGCTCAACACCGAGGGGTGTCAAATGGCTGCGAAAGGCTCTGGCGTCGACCCGAAACTGCTGGAGATCCTCGTCTGCCCTCTCACCAAAGGCCCCCTGCGCTACGACCCCGAGCGCCAGGAACTGGTCAGCGAGCAGGCGGGGCTCGCCTACCCGATTCGCGACGGCATACCGATCATGCTGATCGACGAGGCCCGCAAGCTCGACGAGAATGAGCCGTGAGCGAGTTCGAAACGCAACACTGGCCGAAGGAAATCCGCCTCAAGCAGGCGGAAAAGACGCTCGAGATCGAATTCGAGGACGGACGCGTCTTCAGCTATCCGGCCGAGTTTCTGCGCGTCGAAAGCCCGTCCGCCGAAGTCATGGGACATGGTCCCGGCCAAAAGCAGATCGTTGCCGGGCGCCGGCACGTCGGCATCATCGGCATCGAGCCGGTCGGCAATTACGCAGTGCGCATCAAGTTCGACGATCTGCACGACACCGGGATCTACAGCTGGCAGTACCTGCGCTATTTGGGCGAGAACCAAGACCGCATCTGGCAGGAATACCTGGCCGCGCTCGAGGCGAAAGGGCTGTCGCGCGACCCGCGCGCCACCAGAAAGCCGGCCGGATAAGATATTCCGCCGCTAAAGCGCCTCGCCGCGCAGCAGTCGCGGCAGGTCGCCGACCACACCCATCGCGTGGCGCATGAAAAAGCGCTTCACCGCCGGCAGCCGATCGACGACCGCCAGGCCGACGTCGCGCATAAGCCGTATCGGCCCGATGTCGTTGGAGAAGAGCCGGTTGAGTCCGTCGGTGACGGCCATGAGGGTCAGGTTGTCGAAGCGGCGCCACCGTTCATAGCGGCCGAGCACGTCGGCAGCCCCGATATCGAGGCCCAGCCGCCGGGCATCGACGACACATTCGGCGAGCGCCGCGACATCGCGCAGGCCCAGATTCAGGCCTTGCCCGGCAATCGGATGAATGACGTGGGCGGCGTCGCCGGCAAGCGCGAGCCGCACATCGGTATAGCGCTCCGCCTGCAACAGCGTGAGCGGATAGGCCCAGCGCGGACCGGCGACCGCGATGGCGCCGAGCGTGTCGCCGAAGCGCGCCGCGATTTCCGCGGCGAACTCGTCGTCGTTCAGCCTCATCATCGCCGGTGCGAGGTCCGCCCGTTCGGTCCATACGATCGACGAATAATGCGCCCCCGTTTCCGAATCCGGCAGCGGCAGCACGGCAAACGGACCGGCCGGAAGGAACCGTTCATGCGCGACACCGCGATGGGGCCGCTCGTGCCGGATCGAGCAGACGATGCCGGTCTGGGAATAGTTCCAACGCGTCACCCGGATGCCGGCGGCGCGCCGGATCGGCGATTCGCGCCCGTCGCAGGCAACGGCAAGACGCGCCTCGATCCGGGTGCCGTCCTCGAGCTCGGCATGGACATACCCGCGCGTGCGCTCGATCGACCGTACCGACGACGGCGCGACGAGCCTGACATTCGGCAGCTCGGCCAGGCGCGCGTAAAGGGCGCGGCGCGTGAAGCGGTTCTCGATGATATAGCCAAGCGGATCCGCCCCGAGGTCGCGGTGATCATAGTGCAGAAACAGAGGCGATTCGCCGTCCGAGACGCGGATGTCCAGGATCGGCGCCGCGTGCGGCGCCAGGCGCTGCCACAGGCCGAGCCCGCGCAGGACCTGCGCCGAGCCCCAGGCGATGGCCGAGCCGCGACCATCGAAAGGATCGGCCGCGGCGACGGCCGGATGCTCGCGGTCGACGACGGCGACATCGAGCCCCGCCTGGCCGAACGCGATTGCCAAGGGAAGGCCGACCAGGCCGCCGCCGATGATCACGACGTCGGCGGCGAGGGTGAGGTCGGGTTGATCGGGTCTAGCGGGCGACATGGCCCAACATGGCCTGCGGCCCGGGCCCGTGTCCAGACCGTCCCCGCCGACGGCCCCGGCATGGCGGCATCGGTTTCGCGATGCGGATCCGGAACGGGCGAGCTCAATGCCGGGGCAATCTGATTCGGTGATTGCTCATCGTTTGAACAGTCGCGCGCCGTCCAGGGATTGGGACAGCGCTTGCAACTGCCGCCGGGGGCGGCGATTTGCCCAAAAAGCGGTCAATCCGCGGCCGCGGGTCTGATGAACGAAGGATCCAGCGCCGCAAAGTCGCGGCCCAGCCAACAAAAACCTTTCCATGCGGCACGGATCGAGGCCGACCCGCCTGATTTGCATGGCACGATTCTTGATGCCCCACCCAACGGTCACCGTCGAGGTGCAGCGAACCGAAGGAGATTCGAAATGAGGAGTTGGGGCAGGTGGGCGGCGCTGGCGAGCGCGTTCGGCGCCGCGTTGCTCGGTGCGAACGAGGCGATGGCGCAGGACGCGCCCACGATAGATACCGGCGACACGGCGTGGATGCTGACCTCGACCACGCTGGTCCTGATGATGACGGTGCCCGGCATTGCGCTCTTCTACGCCGGCATGGTGCGCAAGAAGAACGTGCTCAGCACCATGATGCAAAGCTTCGCGATCTGCTGCCTGATCACGATCGTCTGGATGGTGATCGGCTACAGCCTCGCTTTCGGCAACGGCAACGCCTATGTCGGCGATCTGTCGCGCTTCCTGCTCGCTTCATTGGCGTGGGACACGCCGTTCACGCTCGGCGAGGGGCTCGATGGGGCGGCGACGATGACGATCCCCGAGCCGCTCTTCATGATGTTCCAGATGACCTTCGCCATCATTACGCCCGCCCTGATCTGCGGCGGCTTCGCCGACCGCATGAAGTTCTCGGCGCTGCTGTGGTTCATGGGCATCTGGTCGATCCTGGTTTACGCCCCGATCGCGCACTGGGTCTGGCATCCCAACGGGTTCTTGTTCGCCTGGGGCGTCCTCGATTTTGCGGGCGGAACCGTGGTCCACATCAACGCAGGCGTCGCCGGGCTGGTCGCGGCAATCGTCCTCGGCAAGCGCAAGGGCTACGGGCATGACAACTTCGCGCCCTACAACCTGACCCTGGCGGTGATCGGTGCTTCACTCCTGTGGGTCGGCTGGTTCGGCTTCAACGCCGGGTCGTCGGTCGGCGCCGGCGCCCGCGCCGCCATGGCCATGGCCGTCACGCAGATCGCGACGGCCGCCGCGGCGCTCGCCTGGATGTTCGCGGAATGGGTGACGCGCGGAAAGCCGTCGGTACTCGGGATCATCTCGGGCGCGGTCGCCGGACTCGTCGCCATCACGCCGGCATCGGGTTTCGTCATGGCCGGCGGGGCGTTGGTCATCGGCGTGGTCGCCGGAATCCTCTGCTTCTGGGCGTCGACGAGCCTGAAGAAGCTGCTGGGTTACGACGACTCGCTCGACGTGTTCGGCGTCCACGCCGTCGGCGGAATCGTCGGCGCGCTGCTGACCGGCATCTTCGCGGTCGGCGAATTGTCGGCCTCGGCCTCGACGCCGGGCGGCTATCCCGGCCTTCTCTACGGCAACCCCGGTCAATTCCTGCTGCAGATCTACGGCGTCGCGGTCACGGTCATCTACACCGCCATCGTGAGCTTCGTGATCCTCAAGGGTATCGATGCCGTCCTCGGGCTGCGCGTCAGCGAGGAGGCCGAGCGTGACGGGCTCGATCTCGCGCTGCACGGCGAGGCGGTTCAGTAGGAGAGACCCGGCGGCTGCGCCCGGCTCACCTCGAGCCTGATCTCGGGGGCGGCTTCGGCCGCCCCCTTTTTTGCCAGGCCCGCAACCGCGGCTGCAGGAACCGTCAGTTGCGCACGCCGTTCGCCGGACGGGACGGCTGACGCGAATTCCGCGTCGCGCCTTGGTTCAACGGATCGAACGGAGCTTTGCCATGAAACCTTTCACGATAGCCGCGCTTGCGGCGCTCGGCCTTGCCACAGCCGGCTGTGGAAACATGTCCGATACGCAGCGGCGAACCGTGACAGGGGCCGGCATCGGGGCCGGTACCGGGGCCGTGCTCGGGGGTGCGACCGGCAACAGCATGCTTGGCGGCGCGGCACTTGGCGGTGCCGCCGGCGCTGGCGCCGGGTATCTGTATGACCGTCAAAAGCGGGACGAGGACTGATCTTCGTGTGGCGGAACTGTCACCCAAAGAGGGCGCCTTCGGGCGCCCTTGGCGTATTTGTGTGACGAATCGGACCGATTGTTCCTGAATTGTTTCTGCGACTCGGGCGACTCGGCGATCTTGTGATGCGGCTTGGCCGTAGCCGCTACATCATGGGTCTTGCCGCTACCTCGACTTGTACATTAAGAACGGCAGAGATATGATTGTTTTCGATTTGTACTGCGCGCTGAACGGGTCAGCGCGGCAGGAATGCTGCGTGGATCCGGATGCTTAACAGTCGGCTCGACCTGCTCAACGACTATCCGTTCCAGCGGCTCAACGAGCTGCTGGCGGGTGTCGCGCCACGGGCCAACATCCCGCCCCTCGTCATGTCGGTCGGCGAGCCGCAGCACCAACCGCCCGCATTCGTGGCCGAGATCATCGACCGCGGCGCCAAAACCTGGAACCGATACCCGCCGGTCGGGGGTACGCCCGAGTTCCGGGCGGCCTGCGCGGACTGGCTCACGCGGCGCTACAAGCTCAAGCCGGGCGCCATTGACGCCGAGCGTCAGATCGCGCCGGTCGCAGGCTCGCGCGAAGGCCTGTTTCTGGCAGCGCTGCTTGCGGTCTCGCCCGACCGCGGCAATGGAGCTGCCCGGCCGGTCGCGTTGATGCCGAACCCGTTTTACCAGGTTTATTACGGCGCTTCGGTCATGGCCGGCGCCGAACCGGTCTTCATGCCGGCGACGCGTCAGACCGGATTTCTGCCCGACCTCGATGCGCTCGACGAGGCGACGCTGCGCCGGACCGCGATCATGTATCTGTGTTCGCCGGCCAATCCGCAGGGCACCGTCGCCGATCTCGCCTATCTCAAGAAGGCGTTGACGCTGGCGCGGCAGTGGGACTTCATGCTCGTGTCCGACGAGTGCTATGCCGAGATCTATCTCGGTGATACGCCGCCGGCCGGGGCGCTCGAGGCAGCGGCGGCGCTGGGCGACGGCCTCGACAATCTGATCGTGTTTCACACGCTGTCGAAGCGGTCGAGCGCGCCGGGGTTGCGCTCCGGTTTCGCCGTGGGCGCGCCCGAGACGATAAAGCTGTTCAATCGGCTGCGCTCCTACAGCTGCGCCGCCACGCCGCTCGCCACGCTGGAGGCGGCGACCGCCCTGTGGCGCGATGAGACGCATGTCGAAGCCACGCGGGCCGTCTACCGCGCGAAGTACGACATTGCCGATCGGTTGCTGTCCGGACGCTTCGGCTATTACCGTCCCGATGGCGGCTTCTATCTCTGGCTCGAGGTCGGGGACGGCGAGGCGGCGACGCGCAAACTGTGGTCGGAGGCCGCGATCAAGGTCCTGCCTGGCGCCTATGTCACACGACCCGATGCATCCGGTCGAAACATCGGGCAACCCTACATTCGCGTGGCTCTCGTCCACGATGTCGAGACGACCGAAGCGGCGCTGACGCGCATCGCCAAGGTCCTGGGTTCCGGCTGAAGGAGCGAGGCGTGGCCGGCGTATCGCGAACGGCAAAGGGTGGTCTCCTGCCGGACGGCGCGTGGGCGATGCTCCGGCGGCGGCTGATCGAGGCGGCCGGCGTGCTCCTCATCGGCCTCGGTGTGCTCCTGACCCTCGCCCTGCTCAGCTATTCGCCCGCCGATCCGTCGTGGAGCCACGCCACCGACGCGCCGGTGCGCAACCTCACCGGTCGCTGGGGAGCGACGCTCGCCGACATCCTGTTGCAGACGCTGGGTCTTGGCGCGACGTTGCCGGTGGCGGCACTGGCCGCATGGGGCTGGCGGCTGATCCGCGTCCATCACCTTCCGCTCTGGTGGGTTCGTGTGGCGTTGTTGCCGCTGGCGGTCGTGCTGGCAGCCCTTGCCCTCGCATTCGTTCCCGTCCCGGACGATTGGACGGGCTCGTTCAGCGCCGGGCTCGGCGGCGCCGTCGGACACCTCTTCCTGGCCGGGACGGTCGCCCTCAGCCACGCCGTCGGACTTGGACCCGACGCGTTCGGCGTGCTGGCTGCGGCGCTATCGATCAGCGCCCTGCTGTTCGCGCTCGCCATCACCTGGGGCGAGTGGCAGGCAATGGGACGGTTCTGCGCCCTTGCAGCCGGCCTTACCGCCCGTGGGATCCGGCGCGCGGCCGCATGGCGTCCGCAACCGGGCGACCCCGCGGAACGGCGCGCCAGGGCCAAGCAGGCCGCGCGGCGCCTGCGGCGCGAGCCGAGCCTCGACGACGCAACGGCGGACGAGCCCGACGTGCCGGAGGACGAGATCCCGCCCGAGCCCGCCGAGCCGCGCCGCCCGCCCCCGGCCGATCTGGTGGCCCGTCGTCCGGCGGCGGAGGCCCCGAAAAAACAGGCCGCGTCAAAGAAGCAGACCGCACTCGATCTTCGCGGCAACGACAAGCATCGGCTGCCGCCGCTGGATCTGCTTGCCATGCCCAAGCCGAACGAACGCGGCACGGCGGTGGACGAGGACGCGCTCGCGCAGAACGCGCGCCTGCTCGAGTCGGTCCTCGACGATTTCGGCGTGAAGGGGCAGATCGTAAAGGTTCGGCCGGGCCCGGTCGTGACGCTGTACGAGCTGGAACCCGCCCCGGGCACCAAGACGAGCCGCGTGATCGGGCTTGCCGACGACATCGCCCGCTCGATGAGCGCGGTATCGGTGCGCGTCGCCGTGATCCCGGGACGCAACGTGATCGGCATCGAGCTGCCGAACATCACGCGCGAAACCGTGTATCTGCGCGAGCTGCTGGCTGCCGAGGAAGGCAATGCGCCGGGCGCGCTGACACTGTTCCTCGGCAAGGATATCGGCGGAACGCCGGTCGCGGCCGATCTCGCGCGCATGCCCCACCTGCTGATCGCCGGCACCACCGGCTCGGGCAAATCGGTCGCGATCAACACCATGATCCTGTCGCTCCTGTACCGGCTGGCACCGCAGGACTGCCGGTTCATCATGGTCGATCCGAAGATGCTCGAGCTGTCGGTCTATGACGGAATCCCGCATCTGCTTGCGCCGGTGGTGACGGACCCGAAGAAGGCCGTCGTCGCCCTCAAGTGGACCGTGCGCGAGATGGAGAACCGGTACCG
The DNA here is from genome assembly GCA_036381615.1 of Alphaproteobacteria bacterium. Classification (GTDB taxonomy): domain Bacteria; phylum Pseudomonadota; class Alphaproteobacteria; order CACIAM-22H2; family CACIAM-22H2; genus CALANV01. The sequence continues at coordinate 40,577 of DASVCL010000004.1, read as the reverse complement.
CGCCATGTCCAAGCTCGGCGTGCGCAACATCACCGGCTACAACGCGCGGCTCGCCGAGGCGAGAAAGAAGGGCGAGGTCCTGATGCGCAAGGTGCAGACGGGCTTCGACGAGGACGGCAAGCCGATCTTCGAGGATCAGCCGCTCAACCTCGAGCCGCTCCCCTTCATCGTCGTGGTTGTCGACGAGATGGCCGATCTGATGCTCGTCGCCGGCAAGGACATCGAATGGGCGGTGCAGCGCCTCGCGCAGATGGCACGCGCCGCCGGCATCCACCTGATCATGGCGACGCAGCGTCCGTCGGTCGACGTGATTACCGGCACGATCAAGGCCAACTTCCCGACCCGAATCTCGTTCCAGGTCACGTCGAAGATCGACAGCCGCACGATCCTGGGCGAACAGGGTGCAGAACAGCTGCTCGGCCAGGGCGACATGCTTTACATGGCCGGCGGTGGTCGCATCACCCGCGTCCATGGCCCCTTCGTTTCGGACCGCGAGGTCGAGAGCGTCGTCAAGTTCTTGAAGGAACAGGGCGAGCCGACCTATGTCGAGGAAGTCACCGAGGACGAAACCGCCCTGGCTTCGATCGGCGGCGGCGCCGGCGGTGGCGAGGGCGGCGGCAGCGACGCGCTGTACGACCAAGCCGTCGCCCTCGTCGCGCGCGAGCGGAAGTGCTCGACCAGCTTCATCCAGCGTCATCTGCAGATCGGCTACAACCGTGCCGCGCGCATCGTCGAGCGGATGGAAGCGGAGGGTGTGGTCAGCCCGGCCAATCACGTCGGGCGCCGCGAGGTCCTTGCGCCCAAAGGCGACTACAACAACTGAGCAAGCGCGGAACGAACGTACGGCCACGCTCGCTCGAGCGCGGCCGTTCCGGAACCCCCTATCGAGCGCGACGTTATCCCGCCTGCCGAGCTGCATCGGCGGAACGTAAACCTCCGGGAGTTCCTTGCATGAAGCGCGTGATCAATCTTCTCGTCCTCGCGGCGGTGCTGGTTGCGCCTGCCCTCGCCCTCGTCGGCTGCAATACGATGGAAGGTATGGGTCGGGACGTCGAGCGGGCCGGTGAGTGGACGCAGGAGAAGGCGAAGTAATCTGCGGCGAAATCGGGGGGCGTGCGAAGACGCGCCCCGCTTTTGCCGGCGCATGCAGGATCTCGCCACATCTTGGCCCGGATCGACGGCGCCGCCCTGCCATGACGCCCTGACGGGCGATCTGAGGCAGGAGCAAGCGCGCAGGCTTGCGACGTGATCGCCCGCACCGGCACCGAAATGGAGACGTCGGCGGCCGAGCCCGGATTTTGGAATGGTCGACGGTACCGGTGGCGTCGAGGTTGTCGCCGACGAGCGCCGGACTTGATCGAATATGGCATGTCGACATTCGACCGGCGGCGCCGATGACGGCTATAAGCAGCCTTGATGGCGAGAGACACGTATCGCGACGATCGGCGCCGCGCGCAAGGAAGACATGCTTCCGGCGATGAGGCGGCCGTCCTGCGTCGGCTTGAACGGCTGGCCTGGGCGCTCGACGCATCCGTCGGCATGCCCGGCACGAGGTTCCGGTTCGGGCTCGATGCGCTCCTCGGTCTCGTCCCGGGCATCGGCGACGTGGCCGGCGCGGCACTGTCCGCCTATATCGTCTACGAGGGGTGGCGGCTTGGCGTGCCGGCCCCTGCGCTGGCGCGCATGATTGCCAACGTTGCGTTCGAGACCGTCCTGGGTTCGGTCCCGGTCGCCGGCGACGTGTTCGACGCTTGGTGGAAGGCCAATCTGCGCAACATCCGCATCCTGCGCGACCATCTCGACGGCGGGGCCCATCGGCCGGATCGCTGAGACCGGAGCCATCCGCTTGGGATGCGACGGCTCCCGATCGACCCGGGTCATTGCCCTGACGTGGTCGAACCCCTATGTTTTCGGCATGTCTTTGACACGTTTGAGCCGTCGCGCCCTCTTGGGACTGTCCGTTGCCGCGGCCGTCTGGTCGGTCGGTACATCCGGCGCGTCCGCAAACAGACCCACGCCCGCACAGCTCACAGCCGAAGATCGGGCCGATCTCGCCCGCGTCGAACAGTATCTCAATGGCGTGCGGACGCTGCGCGCGCGCATCCTGCAGATCTCCGATGCCGGCGGAACGGCCGAGGGCACGTTTTACCTGTCCCGGCCCGGGCGCCTGCGGCTGGAATACGACCCGCCGGTACCGATCCTTCTGGTCGCGAACGGCACGTTCCTGATCCACTATGACAAGGATCTCAGGACGGTCTCGCACCTGCCGATCAACAGCACGCCGGCCGGCCTGCTGGTGCGCGAGAAGATCCAGTTGTCGGGCGATGTCACGGTCACGCGGGTCGAACGCGGCCCGGGCAGTCTGAGAGTCACGCTGGTCCAGACAAAGGATCCCGATGCCGGCCAATTGACGCTGGTTTTCGGCGAGCGGCCGTTCGCTCTGTCGAACTGGCAGGTCGTCGACGCCCAAGGCAACGTGACCCGCGTCGCGTTGATCGAGCCCAAAGTGGACATTCCGCTCGATCCGGCCTTGTTCCGGTTCACCGACCCGAACTTCCCGCAGTGAGCCCATGCAGGATCCGGTGCCGCTGATCGGCGTAACCGCCTGCACGCGATTCGTCGATCGGTATATCGTGCATGGCGCCGCCGCCCAGTATGTCGAGGCCGTGGCCGCCGGGGCCGGTGGTGCCCCGGTGATCCTGCCGGCGCTGGCGTCGCGAACGGATTTCGACGCGATCGTGGCGCGACTCGACGGGCTGCTGCTGACCGGCAGCCCGAGCAACGTGCAGCCCGAGCGATACGGCGGCGAGCCTGCGCGGCCAGGGACGCTGCAGGATCCGGCGCGCGATGCGACGACCCTTCCGCTGATCCGCCGGGCGATCAGGGACGGCCTGCCGCTCCTTGCGATTTGCCGTGGCCATCAGGAACTGAACGTCGCGCTGGGCGGAAGCCTGCATCAGCATGTTCATGAGCTGCCCGGCCGGGCCGATCACCGTGCGCCCGATGACGAGTCGAATGAGAAGCGCTATGCCTTCGCGCATTCGGTCCGGCTGGTGCCCGGCGGATTCCTGGCCGGGCTTGCCCACACGGACGAGGTGGCCGTCAACTCCCTGCATTCGCAGGCGATCGACCGCCTTGCCGATGGCCTGGTAGTCGAAGCGACGTCGTCCGACGGCGTCATCGAGGCGGTCCGCGTCGCCGAGGCGAAGAGCTTTGGCCTTGGCGTCCAATGGCACCCGGAATGGCACATCGCGACCGACGATCTGTCGCGCGCGATCTTCGCTGCCTTCGGCGAGGCTGCCCGCGACCGCGCACGCCGACGCGCAGCGGTGCGATAGCCCGACGACGACACCGATCGTATGTCGGCAACGGTCATTTCCGTCGCTTGCAGGAGGGGCTTGTTTTGCGTCGGCCCGTCACCATCTCATCCGGCAGAGGCGGTTGTCCCGAAAGGAACGACCGCTCGGTGGGCGGCTCCCCTGACGCCCACCGGGCTCCGATGAGGAGCTTCCGAGCGCCCGGTCTCCCCCCGGCCGGGCGCTTCGTTTTTGCGGGTCCGGCCGCCGCGACGCAGGCTTGACCGCGTCCCGGCCGACAGGGCACAAAAACCCCGGTTTCTTCGGCGTTTCTTGCTCACCGGATCGATGTAGATGCCCAAGGCTTCCAGTGCGGCCGGGCGGCCACGCAGCGTGACGGCGCCTGCCGCGCCGTCGCCCTATGCCTCCAATTCTCTTCCGCCGGCACCCGGACGCGGCGGCTTGCGCATCGTGAGCTGGAACATCAATTCGATCCGGCTGCGGATAAAGCTGCTGCACAAGCTGATCCGTATCGCCGATCCGGATGTGATCTGCCTTCAGGAAACCAAGACGGAAGATCAGCACTTCCCGCGCGAGGCGATCGAAAAGGCCGGCTATCCCTACCAATGCTTTCATGGCATGAAGGGCTATAACGGCGTGGCCATCCTCTCGCGTCGGCCCCTGGCCGATCACGGGCGACTGCACTGGTGCAACAAGGACGATTCGCGGCACGTGCACGCCACCCTGCCGGGCGGAATCGAGCTTCACAACGTCTATGTCCCGGCGGGCGGCGACATTCCGGATCCGGCGCTTAACCCGAAATTTTCTCACAAACTGCAGTTCCTGCGCGAACTCCAGGCGTTCTGGAGCCGGCAACCGCGCGGCATGAAGCGCGTTCTCGTCGGCGATCTCAATGTGGCGCCGCTCGAGAATGACGTATGGTCGCACAAGCAGTTGCTCGACGTGGTCAGTCATACGCCGGTCGAGGTCGAGCTCCTGACCGGGCTGCAGGCAGCGCACCAGTGGGTCGACGCGACCCGCCTGCTGTTCCCCGAGCCGCAACGCATCTACACGTGGTGGAGCTACCGGAATCGCGACTGGCGCGCATCGGATCGCGGCCGCCGGCTCGACCATGCCTGGGTGACACCCGAGCTCAAAGCCAATATCCGCGCCGTGCATGTGCTGAAGTCGGCGCGCGATTGGCCGAGTCCGTCCGACCATGTGCCGATCGTGCTCGACCTTGCCGTTTGACGTCGGTTCGGCTCAGGCGCGGACGGCGCGCCGCCGTCCGTAGATGAAATAGCGGTGCTTTGGTACGCCCGGCGGCAACGAAAGCGGCGACCGGCCGACATCGAGCGGCTGATCCGACAACACGATCGCCCCCTCGCACAGCGCCGGCTGGAGCGCCGGCCCGAGCCACCGCGCGAGCGCGGCCGTCGCGGCCGCGTCGCCCGAGCCGATGTCGGCATGGACGAGAGCGATCCGCCCGGCGAATCGCGCCACGACTGCAGGCAGGGTTTCGCGAAAATCGCCCAGGAAAAAATGGTTCCGGTCGGGGATGCAGGCCGGGTGCGCGGCGAGCTGCCGATCGAATACGAAGATCTCCCGACTTCCGCCGAAACGCGAACGGAGGTGGTCGAAGGTCCTGCCGTTGCCGAGTCCGAGCTCGAAGACCGGCCCCGGCAGGTCGCGGATCGCGTCGATCGCCCAATTGAGACAGGCGCGCTGTGCCTCAAGTCGGCAGATGAAGCTGTCGAGACGGCTCATGCCTGTTCATACCGGGTCACACCATCGTCCGGCTGACGGCGCGTCGCAGCTGCTCGTTCGTTTTCTCCAGCCTGCGGGCAAGCTCGCGCATGATCTCGACGGCCATCAGGGGAAACTCGTTCACGAGCCGGAAGAACAAATCCTTGTCGATGCGAAGGGTGACGAGGCGCGACTTGGCGACCACCGACGCCGTGCGCGGAACGTCGCACAGGATGGCGACTTCGCCGATGACGGCGTGGCGGCCGATCTCGGCAACCTTGACGGGCCCCTGCGGCGTATCGATCAGCACTTCGGCCTCGCCCTCGAGGACGATGTAGGCGGCGTCGCCCGGATCACCCTGGTGAAACAGGGCCTGACTGGGCGCGAATGTCAGACGCTGACTGGTGAAGGCAAGAAGCTTGAGCTTCGCGGGTTCGAGCTTCGCAAACAACGGAATGCCTCGCAGGACCTCCACTTCCTCTTTGATCGACATGGGCCTTCCCCGTTTGTCCGTTTTGTCCGTCACGCCGCGGCGATGAGTTCGGTAAAGGCGGTCCCTGGCCGCTGCAGGTCGCCGAAGCCGCCCGATTCGGCGAGACGCCCGTCGACGAACACGAGAACACGATCGAAGCGCTTCGCCAGGGTCGGATCGTGCAGCACCCAGATCAGGGTCCGCCCTTCGCAGGCCTTGAGGATTCCATCCATCAGTCGCGCCTGCGTGGCGGCCTCGAACATCGTGGTCGCTTCGTTGATCACGATGATGTCCGGGCGTTTCAGCAGTGCCCGTCCGATCGACAGTTTCTGGCGCTGCGCCTGCGATAGGCGCGCACCGCCCACGCCGACGAAATAATCGAGGCCGACCTCGATCACCGCCTCGCGCAGATTCAGCTCGTCGAGAACATCGACGATGAGGCGGCCGACGCGCTGTGCCGCGCGCGCCTCGCCATAGGCGATCTTCCCGAACAGGATGTTGTCCTGCAAGGTCGCCGCGGCATTGTACGAGTTCGGCTCGAAGAACTCGATCGCGGTGCGCGCGGATTCGGGAAGATCGTCCCGGAAGACACGGCGCGCCTCGAGGATGCGTGCCTTGAGTTCGTCGTCGATGAGACCGAGGCGATGGCGCGCCTCGATGAGCTTGAACGGCAAGGACAGGAGTCGACCCCGATCGGCCGGGGACATGTCGTGGTGACCATCGATGCGGGCAAGCAGCGCCTGGAATTCGGGCAGATCGTCCGACGAGATGAAGCTGAACTGCTCGAAGAACTCATGGCCGGGCGGGAGATCGGCGAAGATTTCGACCATGGTCGCCGCCACTTCGCGGCCGATCCGCACGAGATCCTCGGTCAGCCCGACCTTGTCGAGCACGCGCAGCACATAGGAATTTTCGGCCAGGCGGTCGACATCGAACGCCGGACCGACCGGCGTGCCGAAAAGGAGGTTTTCGGCGAGCGTCGCGTTCGCGTTGTACCGATCGGGGTGGAATGTCTCGATCAGGGCCGCGAGCTCGGGATCCGTCATGCGGGCCTGCAGCGCCGTTCGGGCACGAAGCACGTTTTCGGCGATGTCGGGGCGCGCCTTCGGATCGATGGTCCCGCGGAGACCGACCTGGTAGACGTCCTCCATCAGGTCGACGATCGACAGAATCTCGACCAGAAACTGGGTCGGCGACTGCCCGTCCGACAGGCCGGCCGCGCTCCAGTCGATCCAGTCGGCCTCGACATCGAGGGCGAGGTTGCCGGCTCTCGCGCTTTCGGCCAGCCAGCGCCGGCGCTGGCGCTCATCGCCCGGGTCGCGTTCGCGCGGCTTGACTGGCCGCTGGCGCAGACCGTAGCAAAGATTGTCGCGGATCGTTGCCGCGAAGAGGTGCGCCGTCGGCCCGACATAGCTCACGCGAAGGCCGGTAACCGCTTCCGGCATCGACAGAAGGTCCTGGCCGCCGACGGTGATCCGGCCCGCCGTCGGGCGGTAAAGCCGCGCAATCAGCATCGCCGCGACGTCTCTTCCGCCGCCGGCCGGACCGACGAAGGCCACGTGTTCGCCGGGCTCGATCCTGAACGTCACGTTCTCCAGCCATTTCGCGTTTCCGTCCTCGACCAGCGAGACGTTGCTCAACTCGATCGCGCCGTCGAGGCGCGGCAGCGGTCCTTCGATTGGGGCCTGCAGGGTTTCGTCCAGCATGCCTTCCGGCATGAACTGCTCGATGACCTGCTCGTACTTGATTCGCGAATCCTGCAGCTGCTGGTAGTAATCCAGCAGCTCCTTCCAGGGCGACGACATATCCTTGTGTGCCGTCAGCGCCGCCGCAAGCGCACCCGCGGTCAGATCGCCATGGATCACCAGATAGCCGCCGATCGAATAGAACAGCAGCGGCACGAGCTGGTTGAGGAAGTTGTTGAGGAACTTCACCAGCGACTTGCGCTGATAGATTTCGAACCGGATCCGGTAGATGACGCCGAGACGATCCGAGAAATCGGCACGCTCCCACGCCGCCGAGCCGTGCGCGCGAACCTCCTGCACGCCGGCGATGGATTCGCCGATCCGGTCCGACAGCTTGCGCATCGCCCGCACGCGTTCCTTGCCGAGTTGGTTCACCCGCCGCTGCAGCTTCGGAATCAGGTATGCCTGCAGCGGGTAAAGCGAAATCGCTGCAAGGCCGATCACCGGATTCTGAACGAAGAGGAACGTCACGATCACCAGCAGCGTGCCGCCCTGGATGAGCGGCTGGGCGATCGCGTCACCCATGAAGCCGCCGAGCGGCTCCACCTCGGCCGTTACCATCGGAATGATCTCGCCGGCGGAGACTTTGCGGAAATGCGGCAGCGGAAACCGCAGGACGCGCGAGATGAGCTCGTAACGCAGCCGCCGCAACAGCCGCTCGCCGAGCCGGCCCTTGAGCGTGTTCACGTACTGCTTGAGGCCGCCGTAGCCGACGACGAGCAGAAGGAAGAGCGTGCAGAGAAGGAAGAGATACTCGACCCTGCCGAATGACACGCCCAGGACTTCGGTCGGGAAGTCGGTCTTGCCGAGGATCGCCTGGTTGAAGATGTCCTTCGGCACCTCGAGCGAAAGGTAATACAGCGGCAGCGAAGCGAGTGTGAGCAGACAGACGATCGCGGTCTGGCGCGGCGCATACTTCAGGACGAAGCGGTAGAGGTTCGATTCCATGGAGCTTGTGCGGCCTCTGATCGCCACTCGCGTCGACGAGGACCTGGATCCCGAATCTAGCCGCGATGGGCGACGCGAACCAGAGCCCGCGAGGAATACCGAATTTGCAACGCGTGTCGCTTTGGCCGATCCGTGTCGCGTTCGACCGGATGCCGGGCGGCTTCGCCGAGACATGCGCCCCGATCGAGTGGCGGGAAGCATCGCGCGTCAAGGTTCGGGAGACCGGGGCATGGCAGCATTGCAATTCGACTCGCGTCACGACAGCCGTTGATGCGAAAGCGTTGAACGTCGCGGCAAACCGGCACACGCCGTCTCGCCGGAAGCCTGCGCCTCGCACGATCGGATTTCATCTGACGATATGTACGACTGAACGCCGCCGGCTCCGCAATCTTGCGCATGTGGACTGCAGAATTTGCATGCGCAGGCGGTGATGCCCTTTGTCTGTTTGCTGCCGGCGGTTGCAATCCGGCGATTCCGTACCGACATGTTCGTGCGCGGAACCTTCTCGTCGACATCCCACGTGGCGCTTCCGCGATTGTCGGTCACTCCAACCGGATGACATTCCAGGTCGAGCATTCATGTCGTTGCGCCGATCGTCTGCCGAGAACCCGGCTTCCCTGTCGGTAACCTCTACGGAAGAGTTACTCAGAAACAATTGCGCGCCTCGGAAACCTCCATGTTGTCAGCGGGATGAGCACGTTTGCGCGGATCGTCACGGAGAGCGAGGCAACGTCACGAAATCGTGGCTTTTTGGCCCGCGAAGACGTGTGAGATATTCGACCTGGGTGGGCCTGGCTCAGCAGAAGGGGGGCTGCCCTTGAGCACCACGGTCGATGCCATGAAGCGCGGTGGGGCCCGTATCCTCATCTACAGCCACGACACGATGGGATTGGGGCACCTGCGCCGATGCCGGGCGATCGCGCATGCGCTGGTCGAACGGAACAAGGACCTGTCGGTTCTGATTCTGTCGGGCTCGCCGATCATCGGAAGCTTCGATTTCAAGGCGCGGGTCGATTTCGTCCGCGTGCCGGGCGTGATCAAGCTGCGCAACGGTGAATATACGCCGCTCAATCTGCATATCGACATACAGCAGACGATCGCGATTCGCGCCTCGATCATCCGGCACACGGCCGAGGCCTTCCGGCCGGACTTGCTCCTGGTCGACAAGGAACCGCTGGGCCTGCGTGGCGAGGTCGCCGATACCCTGGTCATGCTCAAGTCGAAGGGCGTCCCGCTCGTCCTGGGCCTGCGCGACGTCATGGACGATCCCGTCCTGCTCGAGCCGGAGTGGCGACGCAAGAACGTCGTGCCGGCCCTGCGCGATCTCTATGACGAGATCTGGGTCTATGGGCTGCCGCAGATCTGCGATCCACTGGCCGGCATCGGCCTGCCGCAGGTCGTCCGTCGCAAGATGACGTTCACGGGCTATTTGCCGCGCACGGTGCCGAGTCGCACGCAGCGCACTCGCCACGACGAACTGCCGACGGAACCGTTCGTGCTGGTGACGGCAGGCGGTGGCGGCGACGGCGATATCCTGGTCGATTGGGTTCTGCGCGCATACGAGTACGACCGCGGTCTGCCCCACCGTGCCGTCGTCGTGCTGGGCCCGTTCATGCAGCCCGAGCACCAGGCGGAATTCATGGAGCGTGCGCGCCGCCTGGACCGCGTCGACGTGATCACCTTCGACGCGCATCTCGAGACGCTGATGTCACGGGCTGCCGGGGTCGTCGCGATGGGCGGGTACAACACGTTCTGCGAGATTCTGTCGTTCGACAAGCGTGCGATCGTCGTCCCTCGCACGGCGCCCCGGCTCGAACAGTACATTCGGGCGAGCCGCGCCGAGCAGCTCGGCCTTCTTCGCATGCTGCCCGACGATGGCCGCCGGGATGCCCGGCTGATGGCCGAGGCGCTGCGCCGATTGCCGACGCAGCCTTTACCTTCCGACATGGCGGTGCCGGGCCTGATGGACGGGCTGGAAAACGTTGGACGCCTCGTCGATCGCTGGCTGTCTGCCGAGGTGCCGAGCCGCGCCGAGCTGGCGCTGGCGACGAGTCTCTGAGTCGATCGATTCCGCGCGCATTTTCGAAAGCGCTCTTCGCAAAAAGGCGCACCGTCGATGGAAAAACCGGCGCGATCGGACGAATTCGGACACGGCGTCGCTTGCAAGCCGCCGCCGGCGACGATCGGCGTCGTCGTCAAGGGCTGGCCGCGGCTGTCGGAGACGTTCATCGCACAGGAGCTGCGCGCGCTCGAGCAGCGCGGCTTCGCGCTTCGAATTCATTCGCTTCGGCGGCCGACCGACTCCAAGGTCCACGATGTCGCACGCACGATTGCTGCACCGGTCCGTTACCTTCCGGAATATCTTTGGCGCGAACCCGCGCGCGTCTTCAGGGGTTGGGCGAAGGCGCGCCGGCATGATGGCTACCGCGCCGCGCGCAGCGTATGGCTGCGCGATCTCGTCCGCGATCCGACGCCGAACCGGATCCGTCGCTTCGGACAGGCCCTCGTCCTTGCCGCCGAGATGCCGGACGACGTCGGACACCTCTACGCGCATTTCCTGCACACGCCGGCCTCGGTGGCCCGCTATGCCGCGCTGATCCGCGGCCTGACGTGGAGCGTTTCGGCCCACGCCAAGGACATCTGGACGTCGCCCGAATGGGAAAAACGCGAGAAGCTCGAAAGCGCCGATTGGGCCGTCACCTGCACCCGCGCCGGCCGTGATCATCTGGCGGGCCTGACGTCCCGGCCTGACGACGTCGAGCTCGTCTATCACGGCATCGATGAAAGCCGGATGCCACCTTATGCCGGCGAGCGGCCGGGTCGCGACGGCTCGAGGTCGACCGATCCGGTCATCCTGCTCTCGGTCGGCCGCGCCGTGCCGAAGAAAGGCTACGACGACCTGCTCGCTGCCCTGGCCGCACTTCCGTCGGCGTTGAGCTGGCGCTTCGTGCATATCGGCGGCGGCCCGTTGCTGCCGTCGTTGAAACGACAGGCCGAACGGCTCGGACTGTCGGCGCGCATAACATGGCGCGGCGCGCAGACCGAGGATGTGGTCCGCAATGCCTACCGCGAGGCGGATCTGTTCGTTCTGGCGAGTCGCGTCACCCCCGACGGCGACCGCGATGGCGTGCCGAACGTGCTGCTGGAGGCAATGAGCCAGCGTTGTCCCGTGGTGGCGACCGCCGTGTCGTCGATCCCGGAGCTGGTCGCCGACGGCGTCACCGGCCTGCTCGCCGCACCCGCCCAGCCGCAGGCACTGGCTGCCGCGCTCCGCCGACTCATCGTCGATCCGGACCTCCGCGACAGGCTCGGCCGGGCCGGCGAGATCCGTGTCCGGCGCGACTTTCCGCTCGAGCGCGGAATCGATCGGATCGCCGCCCGACTCGCATCAAGTCTGGCCGGTCCGGCATCGCTCCCCGAACGTCGATGCGCATTGCGTTCTACGCACCCCTGAAGCCGCCCGACCATCCGGTTCCCTCCGGTGACCGGCGGATGGCGCAACTGCTCGCCGCCTCGCTCCTGCGCGCCGGTCACGAGGTGGAGCTTGCGGCGCGATTGCGAAGCTTCGAGCGCGACGGCGACATCGTCCGGCAGCGCCGTCTCGCCGCGCTCGGCGGGCAACTCGCCGCGCGGCTGGTCCGGCGCTGGCAGAGCCGTCCGATCTCCCGGCAGCCGCACGTCTGGATCACGTACCATCTGTACGACAAGGCGCCGGACTGGATCGGGCCCAACGTCGCGAGCCGGCTGGGCATACCCTATGTCGCGATAGAGGCCTCTGTCGCCGCGAAGCGCGCCGATGGCCCATGGGCGGCCGGACACGCGGCGGTCCTCGCCGCCCTGGCGCGGAGCGCTGCGGTCGTGTCGCTGAATCCGGTCGACGACGCGGGCGTGCGGCCCCATCTTGCCGACCCGGGTCGCCTGTATTCGCTGAAGCCGTTTCTCGATGCCGCGCCCTATGTCGCCGCGCAACGCGCCCGCGGAGCGAGCCGGCGTGACATCGCCCGCGCCTTCGCGCTGCCCGTTGATGAACCTTGGCTCATCACCGTGGCGATGATGCGTTTCGGTGACAAGCTCGCCTCATACCGGCTGCTCGCGAACGCGCTCGGCCGTCTGACCGACAGACCCTGGCGTCTGTTGATCATCGGCGACGGTCCGGCACGCGGCGACGTCGAGTCGGCGCTGGCGCCGCTTCGCCGGCGAACGACGTTCGCCGGCCTTCTGGAGGCCGATCGCCACGCGCAGATGCTCGGTGCCGCCGACCTGTTCGTCTGGCCGGCGGTGAACGAAGCCTACGGCATGGCACTCTTGGAGGCGCAGGCGGCAGGTCTGCCGGTCGTCGCCGGCGCCAGCGGCGGCGTCGGCACCATCGTCGCACATGGCGAGACCGGGTTGCTCGTTCCTGTCGGCGATGCCGATGCGTTCGCCGACGCGGTCGGGGCGCTGCTTGCAGATCGGGATCGCCGGCATGGCTTTGGCCGGGCCGCCCTGGCGAAGGTCGCCGCGGCGCACGACATCGACGCGGCCGGCGCGATCCTCGATCGTATCCTTCGCACAGTGGTCGGTGACGCCCGATGACCCTTCTCGCGTTGCTTCGGCATGCGCCGACGGAATGGAACCGGACCGGCCGGATGCAGGGCCGCGCCGACGTGTCCCTGCTCGACGAAAGCCGTGCCGGTCTCGCCCGCCTGGCGCTGCCCGCGCCGGTTGCAGGTTTTCGCGTTCTCTCATCGCCGCTCCGCCGCTGTCTGGAAACGGCCGCGGGCCTGGGCCTCGTCGCATCGCCGGATGTGCGTCTGATCGAAATGGATTGGGGTCGTTTCGAGGGGCGAACCTTGGCCGAGCTCAGGACGACGTACGGCGCAACGTTTGCCGCCAACGAAGCGCGCGGCCTCGATTTCCGTCCCGACGGCGGCGAGAGTCCGCACGATGTCCAGGTCCGGATCATGCCGCTGATGGCGGAGATCGCCGGCCGTCGGCAGTCGACGCTCGCGATCACCCATCGCGGCGTGATCCGTGCCGTCTATGCGCAGGCGACCGGATGGAACATGGTCGGGGCGCCGCCCGACGAGCTCGATCTGCACGCCGTGCACCTGTTCCGGCTGGATCCGGACGGGCGGCCGGCCGTCGACCGTCTCAACGTGCCGCTGGTCCCGCGATGACGGCGCGCGTGCTGATTCACGTCCAGCATCTGCTCGGCTCCGGGCATCTGCGCCGCGCGGCGGCGATCGCGGCCGAACTGGCGCGTCGGGGCTTTGCCGTCGAGCTGATGTCAGGCGGCATGCCGATCGCCGATCTGAACCTCGGGCGCGCCAGGCTTGTCCAATTGCCACCGGTCCGCGCGCTCGACGCGACGTTCAGCACGCTCGTCGACGAGCATGGCAGGCCGATCGACGACGCATGGAAGGCGATGCGCCGGGAACTGCTGCTCGAACGGTTGCAGCATTTCCGGCCCGACGTTCTCGTGACCGAGCTGTTTCCATTCGGCCGCGGCGCGCTTGCGTTCGAGCTCGTTCCGCTGCTCGAGGCTGCACACAAATTCTCGCCCCGTCCGCTCATTCTCTCCTCGATCCGGGACATCCTCGTGCAGAAGTCGGATCCGCGAAAGGTGGAGCTGGTGATCGAGCGCGTCCGATCCTGGTATGACCGCGTCCTGATCCACGGCGATCCCGAGCTGATTCCGCTGTCGGCGACGTTTCCGGAAAGCCGTCTGGCGGACAAGCTTGTCTACACGGGATATGTCGACGGGGACGGGTCGCCCGACGTCCGGCCAAGCGAGGACGGCGTGAACGAGGTGATCGTCTCCGCCGGCGGCGGCGCCGTCGGCGCCGGGCTGCTGCGCGCGGCGGTCGCCGCGATACCCCTGAGCAAGCTGGGCAACCGGCGCTGGCGCCTGCTGGTCGGATCGCGCCTCGATGCGGAGGCGCGTGACGTCCTGTTACGGGAAGCCGGCGCCGGCTGCATCATCGAGCCGGCCCGCAAGGATTTCCGCCAGTTATTGACCCGCTGCCATGTATCGGTTTCGCAGGCCGGCTATAATACGGTCATGGACGTACTGACGGCCCGCGCGCGCGCCGTGTTCGTACCGTTCGCGGCCGCAGGGGAGACGGAGCAGAAGCTCCGCGCCGAGGCGCTGCGGCGTCACGGATGGGCACAGGTCGTCGACGAAGCCGAACTGACCCCATCCACCCTGGCCCGCGCGGTTGACGTCGCGGCCGAGATGCCGCGCCCGGAAGCGGGCTGGGTGGGGCGCGACGGTGCGGCGACGACGGCTCGGCTGGTTCAGGCCTGGCTGGCGGAACGGAGCGTGCAGGCGTGAGCACTTGGCAGGATCTTTTGCACGAGCTCGATGAATGGAAGCGGCGCGGACGGACGGCAACCTTCTGGTGGCGCGACGATGATGCCATTACCGCAACGCCTGCGTTGGACAGATTGTTGGCACTGCGACGGCATCACGACGTTCCGGTCGGGCTCGCAGTGATTCCGGCGCGCGCCGACACGACACTCCCCGATCGCCTCGCGGCGGAACCGGACGTCGTGATCCTGCAGCATGGATGGGCGCATGCCAATTACGCCCCCGTCGGGATGCCCAAGGCCGAGTTCGGACCGGATCGGTCCGTCCCCTTCATGCTGGGTGAGCTCGCCCGCGGCCGGCTCATCATCGGCCGCCTGTTCGGGCCGAAGGCGATCGAGGTCCTCGTCCCGCCGCACAACCGTATCGCACCGGACCTCGCGGCTGCGCTGCCGCAGGCGGGCTACAGCGGCCTGTCGACCTATGGACCCCGAAAGCGGCCGATTGCGGGGTTGGCGCTGATCAACACGCATGTCGATATCATGAACTGGACGACACGGAGCTTCGCCGGCGAGCAAATCTGCCTGACGCTCATGCTGAACCATCTGCAGGCGCGGCGGCGCGGCGACGTCGATGCGGCCGAACCGACCGGCCTGTTGAGCCATCACCTCGCGCATGATGAGGTTGCATGGCGCTTTCTCGACGCTTTGCTGGCCGCATTGCGCGCCCATGCGGCGGTACGATTTGTCGGGGCCGCCGAAGCGTTCGGGTCGGCATGAGCATTTATCGCTATTCCCGCGACTCCCTGACCGGCGATTACGTTCGCGCCGCGGGCGGCTTCGCTCTGACTGCCGGTCCGGCGCTCGCCATTCCGATCGACTCCGCGGCCCAGCTGATCCTCGTGCCGCTTGCGGTGCTTTTTCTGGTGTTCGCCTTCCGAACCTGGCAACGCAGCGTTGTGCAGATCCGGCTGTCGCCGGACGGCATTTTCCTCGACGCGCCCTGGCGGGTCGCGCTCGCATGGCGCAATTTACGGGCAGTCCGGGTCAGCTACTATTCCACAAGATCGGATCGATCGTCCGGCTGGATGCAGGTGACGCTCAAGGGCACGGGCGGCGCCGAGGGCGGCACGATCCGCATCGATTCGGCACTCGAGGGATTCGACGAGGTGATGCGGCATGTCGCCGCGGCGGCGCGCGCCGGCGGCATACGCGTCTCCGAGACGACGCGCGCGAATCTCGGTGCGCTCGGCATCCATGTCGATGCCTGACCTCCTTACCGTTCGCGATCTCGCGATCGAATTTCGCATTCACGATGCCACGATCCGCGCTGTCGACGGCGTCAGCTTCCGCATCCGTCCGGGTTCGACCGTCGCGCTGGTGGGCGAGTCGGGATCGGGAAAGTCGGTGATCAGTCAGGCAATCATGGGCATCCTGCCGCGGGTCGGACGGATCCGCGCCGGCGAAATCCTCTTTGCCGATCCGCAGCGACCCGGTGCGGTCACCGATCTTGCACGGCTCGACCCCGACGGCGCGGCCATGCGTGCGATCAGAGGCGGTCGCATCTCGATCATCTTCCAGGAACCGATGACATCGTTGTCGCCGCTCCACACCATCGGCGACCAGATCGGCGAGGCGCTGCATCTGCACCGGCGCGTCTCGAGGAAGGAAGGCGTCGAGATCATCGTCGACATGCTCGCCCATGTCGGATTCCCGAATCCGCGCAAGGCCCTCGACACCTACCCGTTCGAGCTGTCGGGCGGGTTGCGCCAGCGTGCGATGATCGCGATGGCGCTGGTCTGTCGTCCGGCACTGTTGATCGCCGACGAGCCGACGACGGCGCTCGACGTCACGATCCAGGCGCAGATCCTGAAGCTGCTTCGGGACCTCCAGGCGGAGCTGGGCATGGCGATCCTGATGATCACGCACGATCTCGGCGTGGTCGCGAACCTTGCCGAGGAGATCGTCGTCCTCTACCGCGGCCGCGTCATGGAAGCGGGCAACCGCGACGACATATTCCGCCGGCCGCAGCATCCCTATCTGAAGGCGCTGTTGCGGGCGGTTCCCCGTCTCGAGATGGCAAGCGATGAGCGGCTCGTTCCGTTGCGCGAGATCAAGCCCGAGACGGGCCATCTGCTGACGCCGGCCGAGAACGCCGCGCATGTGCCCGGCGAGCCGATCCTGTCGGTTCGCCATGTCTCCAAGACCTTTTCGACGCGCAAGAGCGGCTGGTTCGGGGCCGGCAAGGAGGCCTCGATCCTTGCGGTCGACGATGTCAGCTTCGACATCTGCCGCGGCGAATGCCTCGGCCTGGTCGGCGAGAGCGGTTGCGGCAAGACGACCCTGTCGAAGATCATCATGCGCGCGCTGACGCCGGATTCCGGCAACGTTGCATTCAACGAGCGCGGCGCGTGGCGCGACGTGTTCGCGCTGCCCCCGGACGAGCTTCCGTCGTTCCGGCGCAAGATCCAGTTCATCTTCCAGGATCCGTACGGTTCCCTGAACCCGCGCATGACCGTCTTCGACATCATCAGCGAGCCGTTGCTGATCCACGGGATCGGCGACGCAGCGTATCGGAAGGAAATGGTCTGGGAGCTGATGCGCCTCGTGGGGCTGGATCCACGCTTCCTCAACCGGTATCCGCACAGCTTTTCGGGCGGTCAGCGCCAGCGCATCGGCATCGCGCGCGCGCTTGCCCTCAAGCCGGAGCTGCTGATCTGCGACGAACCTGTATCCGCACTGGACGTGTCCATCCAGGCGCAGATCCTGAACCTCCTCAAGGATCTGAAGGCACGGCTCGGGCTTACGTATCTCTTCGTCTCGCACAATCTCGCGGTGGTCAACTACGTCGCCGATCGGATCGCCGTGATGTGTGCCGGTCGCCTCGTCGAGATCGCCCCGCGCGCGGCTCTGTTCCGGCGCCCTGTTCATCCCTACACGCGGGCGCTCGTCGCGGCGGTACCGGAACCCGATCCGGACCGGCCGCTCGACCTTGGCCTGCTGACGGAAGGCCGTGCCTCGGACCCCCGCGCATGGCCGCCACCGTTCACGCTCGACGGCACGGCCCAGGCGGACCTGATCGACGTCGGCGACGGACATTGGGTCCGCGCCCATCGCAACACGGATCCGGCCGTGCTTCTTCGGGCCGCGGAGGCCGCATGACGCGCCGCCTCGGCCTCGGGCTCCTTCTCGTCCTCGTCGCGACCGGCGCGACACGAGCCGCGACCGTCATCGAAAGCCCGTTCCTCGCGAGCGAAGTGAACGCCGGGCGGCTGCCGCCGGTGACGGAACGCATTCCCGACGTACCCTTCACGGTGATGCCGGAGCGGCCGGACTTCACGCTCGGGCGTCACGGCGGCGACCTGCACATCCTGATCGCGCGACCGCAGGACACGCGCCTGCTGACCGTCCAGGGTTATACACGGCTGGTGACGTACACGCCGGACCTCGAGATCATCCCCGACCTCGTCGAAAGCGTACTGGTCGAGGATGAGCGCGTCTTCACGTTCAAGCTGCGGCCTGGCCATCGCTGGTCGGATGGCCATCCGTTCACGAGCGAGGACTTCCGGTACTATTGGGAGGACGTGGCGAACAATCCGGAGCTTTCGCCCGCCGGCCCGCCGCGCGCGCTGATCGTCGGCGGCCACGCCCCCGTCGTGACGATCCCCGACCGTTATACGGTCCGCTATGAATGGCCCGACCGGAATCCCTATTTCCTGCCCGCGCTCGCGGCGGCAGCACCGCTCTACATTTACCGGCCGGCTCACTATCTGAAGGCGTTTCACGCGCGCTATGCGGATCCCGAGAAGCTGGCCAAGGCGGTCAGGCAGTCGAATACGCGCAACTGGGCGCATCTTCACAACCGGCTCGACAACCAGTACCGCAACGACAACCCCGACCTGCCGACGCTGGATCCGTGGGTCCTGAAGACGCATCCGCCGGCGGACCGGTTCTTGTTCGTCCGCAATCCCTATTTTCACCGCATCGACGCGAACGGGCGTCAGCTTCCCTATATCGACCGGGTGATCGCGATCGTGGCCGACAGCCGCTTGATCGCGGCGAAGACCGGCGCCGGCGAATCGGATCTGCAGGCGCGGAACCTGTCGTTCAGCGATTTCACGTTCCTGCGGCAGTCGGCCAAGCGGAACGACCTGACCGTGCATCTGTGGAGTACGGCGAAGGGCGCGCATCTGGCGCTCTATCCCAATCTCAACACAAGCGATCCCGTGTGGCGGTCGTTGAACCGCGACGTGCGCTTCCGCCGCGCGCTGTCGCTTGCCATCAACCGTCATGAAATCAACCAGGTGGTTTATTTCGGCCTGGCACTCGAGGGGCAGAACACCGTGCTGCCCGCAAGTCCGCTTTACCGGCCGGACTATCGCGAGGCGTTCGCGCAATTCGATCTGCCGCAGGCAAACCGGCTCCTGGATGAGCTGGGCCTCACCCGCCGCGACAGCCGGGGCGTTCGACTCCTGCCCGACGGTCGGCCGCTGGAGATCATCGTCGACACCGCCGGCGAGGACCCGGAACAGACCGACGTGCTGCAGCTGGTTCACGATTCGTGGCTGCGGGCCGGCATAAAGCTCTTCGCCCGACCCTCGCAACGCGAGATGTTCCGGAATCGGATCTTCTCGGGCGCGACCGTGATGTCGATCTGGTCCGGGCTGGACAACGGCATTCCGACCGCGATCATGCCGCCGGACGAACTCACGCCGACGTCGCAGCAGCAGCTGCAATGGCCCAAATGGGGCCAATACGCGGAAACGGGCGGGGCGAGCGGAACTCCCGTGGACGAGCCGGCGGCACGCGAGCTGGCGCGGCTCAACGACGCGTGGCGCCGCGCGGCGACCCGCGCCGAACGCACCGAGATCTGGCACCGCATCCTCGCGATTCATGCGGACCAAGTCTTCACGATCGGGCTGATCGCCGCGGTGAAGCAACCGGTCGTCGTTTCCAACCGGCTGCGCAACGTTCCGGTTGAAGGCATCTACAACTTCGATCCGGGCGCGTTCTTCGGGATCTACCGGCCCGACACGTTCTGGTTCGAGAGCGCCGCCGCGGCAGGCGTGCAATGAGCGGGGGTGGCGGCGCATGTTGAGCTATCTGGTGCGGCGCATTCTGATCATGATTCCGACGCTGATCGCGATCAGCGCCATCGTGTTCACGATCATCCAGCTCCCGCCCGGCGATTATCTCAGCACGATGATGATGGAGCTGCAGGCGCAGGGCGAGGGCGCGAATATCGAGAGAATCGCATTCCTGCGCGAGCATTACGGGCTCGACCGGCCACCGATCGAGCAGTACGGACACTGGATGTTGGGCATGCTCCAGGGCGACCTCGGCTGGTCCTTCGAGTACAACATGCCGGTCACGCAGGTGATCGGCGATCGTATGCTCATGTCGATCATCCTTGCCGTGGCGACGGTGCTGTTCACCTATGCCGTGTCCTTTCCGATCGGGATCTACTCGGCAACCCGTCAATATTCGTGGGGGGATTACGTTCTGACGCTGGTCGGGTTCTTCGGCCTGGCAACGCCGAGCTTCCTGCTGGCGCTCCTGCTGCTCTACGTCGCGAACGTCGCCTTCGGAACCTCGATCGGCGGCCTGATGGATCCGTACTACCTCGACAAACCGATGTCGTGGGGCAAGCTGGGATCGATCGCGGAGCACCTGTGGATTCCCGTGATCGTCATCGGCCTGTCGGGCACGGCGGGGATGATCCGCCGCCTGCGCGCCAACCTGCTCGACGAGCTGCAGAAGCAGTATGTCGTGACCGCGCGCGCCAAGGGGCTGCCGCCGCGCCGGCTCCTCTTCAAGTATCCGTTGCGGATGGCGCTCAATCCGTTCATCGCCGATATCGGCAATCTGCTGCCGCACCTGATCTCGGGCGCGGCCATCGTTTCCGTCGTGCTGTCGCTGCCGACGAACGGTCCGATGCTCGTACGTGCGCTGCAAAGCCAGGACATGTATCTGGCCGGCTCGTTCCTGATGATCGAGGCCGTCCTGGTCGTCTTCGGCGTATTCATCTCCGACCTCGCGCTGGCCGCTCTCGATCCGCGCATCCGGCTGCACGGGACGGCAAAGCGATGAACGACGCGAAGCTTCCGCATTACGTCAGCGAGGCGCCGTTCGATCCGAGCGAATCCGAGCGGCTGACACCCGCGCTCGAGCGCTACTACATGGCCTCGCAGTGGCGGATGATGTGGTGGAAGCTGCGGCGGCATCGCGTGGCGGTGGCGTCGGGCGTCGTTCTCATCGTGATGTATGCGATGATTCTCGTGTCGGAGTTTCTGGCGCCCTACAGCCTTCATACCCGGCACACGGACTTCATCTACGCGCCGCCGCAACGGGTCCATCTGTTCCATGACGGCACGTTCGTGGGGCCGTTCGTTTACGGCCTCGACTACCGGCTCGAGCTCGACACCCTGCGGCGGGTCTACACGCCGGATCCGCAACGGATCCAGAGACTGCGCTTCTTCTGCCGCGGCGATCCCTACCGCTTCTGGGGACTCGTGCCGGGCGATCTGCATCTCGTATGTCCGGCGGAGGGCGGCACGCTGTTCCTGCTCGGCACCGACCGGCTCGGACGTGACATGTTTTCGCGCCTGCTTTACGGCGCCCGCATATCGCTGACCGTCGGCCTGATCGGCATCACGATCAGCTTCGTGCTCGGCATAACGCTCGGCGGGCTTGCCGGCTATTACGGCGGCTGGATCGACAATCTGGTCCAGCGCGTGATCGAGATTATCCGCTCCTTCCCCGAGTTGCCGCTGTGGATGGCGCTTTCGGCCGCGCTGCCGGTGTCCTGGAATCCGCTCTGGGTTTACTTCGGCATCACCTTGATCCTGGGCCTGATCGACTGGACCGGTCTCGCCCGCGCGGTGCGCTCGAAGCTGCTCGCGCTGCGCGAGGAGGACTTCTGTACCGCCGCGGTTCTCATGGGCGCCAGCCCGCGGCGGATCATCGCGCGCCATCTGCTGCCGAGCTTCACCAGCCACCTCATCGCGTCCGCGACGCTTTCCATTCCCGCAATGATCCTCGGCGAGACGGCGCTGTCGTTCCTGGGTCTCGGGCTGCGGCCGCCGATCACATCCTGGGGCGTGCTGCTCACCGAAGCGCAGAACATCAACGTCGTCGCGCTCTATCCCTGGCTGCTCGCCCCCGTCGTTCCGGTGATCATCACCGTTCTCGCCTTCAACTTCCTCGGCGACGGCCTGCGCGACGCGGCCGATCCGTACAAGTAGCGCCGCTACGCCTTGACCAGCCAAAGGCTGGACTCGCGGGCGCCATCCGGCAGCCTCAGGCGGCCGAGGCCGGCCGCCGTGAGGTCGCCCTGCATGTAGCGGAACACGTAATGTGACGACCAGATCGGCCGGTATCGGCCGGTCGTGATCAGCACCGCCAGCGCGTTCTGCTCATTATAGCCGCGCCAGGCCCAGTCGGCGGGATAGCCGTCGGGCAGGAAGACGTCGTGGAAGTGAATGTGGACGCCGGCTGGGAGCGCCGGCAGGACGGTATTGAGGATGAAATCGACGTCGCTGCCGGGCATCAGGATGTGGCTCGAGTCGACCAGAAGCATGTCGCCCGCCCCGAGCGACGCGAACGGCGCGGCACCCGCCTTTTCGACCGTCATGCGGATGAATTCGACCGGAAGGCCGTCCAGCGCGGCCCGCGGCGCGGGATCGATCGCCGTGACGTGGGTATCGATACCCTCGTCCTTCACGGCACGGACGAGAAAGCGGGTCGAGTGGCCCGAACCGACCTCGACGATGCGGCGCGGCCGCAGCGTGCGGACGAGCGTATAGGCCATGACGGCATCGAGCCGCGGGAACCAGTCCTGTTCGAACCGGGGCTCGGGCGGCGTGGCATTGGCGAATTCGAGCAATCGGGGGAGATGACGCGCGGCGACCTCGAGATTGGCACGGAACCGCGGCGCCGCCGCTTCGAAGAGCGGCAGCAGGGCGGGATAACTCGCGGGAGGCTTCACCTGATCCGCGTACCGGTAGGGAATGATGAACGCGCGCGCCCGGCCGGCGAGCGTCGCGATCGTCAGGAAGGCACGGCGCCAATACCGCGCGCGGACATGCCGGCTCACGGCTTCAGGACCATGCCTTCGCGGGCGACGATGGTCCCGGGACGGGCGACTTCCGCCGCCGCAGCAACATGGTCCATGAACGCATCGTCGTGATCGGGGTCGTGGTGAAACAGGACCAAGGTGCCGACGGCGGCGGCAGTGGCGAGACGCACGCCCTCCTGCCAGGTCGAGTGACCCCAGCCGCAACGCTGGGGAAATTCATCGTCGGTATAGGTCGCGTCGTAGATGACGATGTCGGCGCCGGCGATCAGGTCGAGGACGCGCTGGTCCGGTTTGCCCGGAATATGTTCGGTGTCGGTGACGTAGCAAATCGACCGGCCGCCATATTCGATACGATAGCCGGTCGCACCGTTCGGGTGGTTGAGCGGCGCGGTCCGCAGCGTGATGCCGGGGGCCGGCGAAAGCGTCTGTCCGGCGCGGAAGTCGTGGAACGATATGTCGGCGCCCAGAATGCTGATCGGCACCGGGAACAGCGGCTCCATCATCATCTCGGAGAGGACGTAGCGGAGCGTGTGGTCGGGAAGCAGGTGCCCCGCCCACAGACTCAGCCGGCTCTCGCGCGAATAGGCGGGACTGAAGAACGGAAGGCCGCAGACATGGTCGAAATGCGTGTGGGTCAGATAGAGGTCGGCATCGATGGACCCCTGTCGGTCGAGATGCGCGCCGAGCGGCCGCAGCCCCGTACCGGCATCGAAGATCAGCAGCTTTTCCCCGCATCGGACCTCGAGGCACGACGTATTGCCGCCGTAGCGCATGGTGTCGGGACCGGGACAAGGGATCGATCCGCGGACCCCCCAGAACCGCACGCTGAATTCGCTCGAAGCGCCGTCCACCGGTCCGCCCGTCAACTCAGCATACCAGGCGGTAGCCGCCGGCCGTGGTCGTCAGGATCTCGGCATTGGCCGGATCGCGTTCCATCTTCTGGCGCAGGCGATAGATGTGCGTTTCCAGAGTATGGGTGTTGACGCCGGCGTTGTAGCCCCAGACTTCGCCGAGCAGCGTTTCACGCGAGACCGGGGTTGCGCCGGCGCGATAGAGATACCGCAGAATCGCCGTCTCCTTTTCGGTCAGTCTGATCTTGCGGCGCGAGGTCGTGTCGATCAGCAGCTTGGCGCCCGGCTGAAACGTATAGGGGCCGATCGTGAAGACGGCGTCCTCGGACGCCTCGTGCTGCCGCAGCTGCGCCCTGAGCCGCGCCAGCAGGACGCCCAGCCGGAATGGCTTCGTCACGTAGTCGTTGGCGCCGGCATCGAGCCCCTCGATCGTCTCGCTGTCGCCGGCGAGCGCCGTCAGCATGATGATCGGCGCAGTCACGCCGGCGGACCGCATCCGGCGGCAGACTTCGCGGCCGTCGAGATCGGGCAGGCCGACGTCCAGCAGGATGATGTCGAACTGTTTGGTCCTGGCGGCATCGAGCCCATCGGCGCCGCTGGCGGCCTCGACCGTGTCGTATTCGGCCGCGAGCTGCTCGGCAAGCGAGCTTCGCAACGCTGCGTCGTCGTCGATGATGAGAATTTTCCGACGGCGGCTCATGTCGCTGCTTCTACCATTTGAAGCCGCCGCCGCCAAACGACCGGACCGATGCGGTTGAGGGGGATTTGGCGCATCGCACCGGCAAGTTGCACGCATTTTGACGTCCTGCCTCGCCGACAGGCATGGCGAACGACCTGTGGCTCCCAGCCCCAAGTTTTAAGCGACTGATATTTAACGGGTTTCTCGGCGACCCTCGACTGGCTCGGTTCTTGTAACGCGCTGACCGTTGCACCCCCGGGTGGCACGAAGGCCGCCCGCATCCAATTGAGAAAGGCGAACAATGCAGATCGGAAAACTGACCGCCATGGCCCTTGCGGGCGCCCTCCTCGCGGCACCCGCGGCTCTGGCCCAGGACGATGACGGAAAACTCATTCCCGGCGATTTCACGGGGTCCGTCACCTTCACGACCGACTACGTGTTTCGGGGAATTTCCCAAACCGACGAAGGCCCGGCCGTCCAGGGCGCGCTCGACTACGCCTACATGTTCCGACCGGAGATCGGCATTTACGCGGGCATCTTCGGGTCGAACGTCGATTTCGACGAAGTGTCTGGTCCGGGCGTCGACAAGGCAAGCGCCGAATTCGATCTCTATGGCGGCGCGAAGGGCGAGATCGGCGGCGTCCTCTGGCAGTTGGGTGTCATCCGCTATGTCTACCCGCAGGCAAGCCCGTCCGCGGCGTTCGACTATGACTTCACCGAGGTCGTGGCCAAACTCGGTTATGATTTCGGCGCCGCATTCGTCACCGGCGCGGTCAACTACGCCGACGATTATTTCAGCGAAACCGGCGAAGGCATTTACTGGAGCGCCGAGGCGACGGTGCCGCTGCCGTTCCTCCCCTTCGACATCGCGGCCCTTGGCCATGTCGGCCATCAGAGCATCGAGAACAATGGGCGCTTCGCCGCGCCGGACTATACTGATTGGCTCGTCGGCGTTTCGGGTACGGTGGAAGGATTCACGCTCACCCTTGCCTATGTCGGAACCGATATCGACGACGACGAATGCTTCCCGGGATCTGGATTGACGGGGACCTGCGACGGCCGGTTCACGTTCGCCGTATCCCGCGGCTTCTGAATGCGGACAACACGCGCCCGACGAGGCGTTGTCTCATAAAGACGCGACGTCAAAGGCGCCGCGTGGTGCGGACATCGTGCTTCGACGGGCTCAGTCCCCGATACGCCCGGGGAAAGCCCGTCGAAGGAACGAAGCCAGGACCCTCACACCTCCTTCACCAGCGCCAATGCGGCGCGGCCGATCGGGTGCGTCGGATCGCCGAGTTTCTCGAGGATGTCGAAGTGATGGAGGCCGGCGGCCGGGATGACCTCGACCTTCGCCCCTTTCTGCGCCCAGGCCGCCGCGAACTCTGCCTGCTGGCGCTGGAACTCCTCGGGTTCCTTCTCGCCGACGGTCAGGATGATACGGCCGGTCCGGGGTTGCAGGCCCAGCGGCGAGTTCCGCGCGACGGCGCCATGGTCAAGCTTCAGGACCGGGTTCTGGTAGGAGAGACGGATCGGCTCGAGATCGTAGATGCCGCTGACCGAGATCGCGCCCTTGACGAGATCCGCCGGCAGTCCGCCGAGTTGGGTCCAGTCGGTCGCCGCGAGCATCATCGCGAGGTGTCCGCCCGCCGAGTGTCCCGAGATCACCATTCGTCCGCCGTCGCACCCGTACAAAGGTGCGTTGCGCCACAGCCAGGCGATCGCCGCGCGCACCTGGCGCACGATCTCGTCGAGGCCGACGGTCGGCGCGAGCGCGTAGTTGATCGAGGCGAAGGCGACGCCGGCATCGAGGAAAGCGGGCGCCAGAAAAGCGCCGTCCCGCTTGTCGAGGTTCTGCCAGTAGCCGCCATGGATGAACACGAATAGCGGCGCGCGCTGGCCGGTCGGCAGCTTCGGCGTGACCAGATCGAGACGCTCGGCCGGCGTCGGCCCATAGGCAAGGTCGAGCTGCCAGCCGGGCTTCGCCCGTTCGGCGTCGCCCAGCTTCTGCCACTGCTCGATGAACTTGGGATGGTCGGTGAAGCGGGCCCGGAGATTGTACTGGGCATCCAGCTGCGCCTGGTCGTAGTCGCGATAGACTTTCATCGTTTCCCCCGATCGGATGCGACGCAACCTGTCGCCGCGCACCCCGTGGTCTTAATGGAGGTCACGCCGGCGATCAATCCGCGCCACGCATCACCGGTACCCCAAGCCTCGGCGCCGCAAACCGTACGTCTCGATGGCACCATTCTCCTCGACCCAGACGCGCTGCGCCCGCGTTGCGATTTCCTGTTGCCATGCACGTTCCCGCGATCCGCGGGGCGTCGATGTCGTGTCGCTTCGCGGCCTTGCGAACGTCGTCGTGGATCGAAAGGTTCACCGCCCACCGGCGCCCCTTGCCGGTGGACGGGCATGCGGCGCGAGGCGTTTTCATCAGGCCCCCTTGCCGATGCGCATGACGTGCGTATCGGGACACGCCGTCGGCCGATCCAAATGCCCATCCGCGGCCGCAGTCCGGCAAGAAGGGGCGGCAAAATTTGCCGCAGTGCCGCACCGCCTCGGCTAACCCATTGTTCTCGGTCGAAAAGATGTTGGCACCCGGATTGCAGGTCGGATGACGATGAACGTACCGTTGTTGCCATCGGCGATATTGCCTGCCGGCCCGTCGGGTCAGGATCGCACCGTCTCCGCCGCTTCGACGCATGGTGCCGCCACCGGAGCCGCGGCGGCGGATGGCCTGTCGTTCAGCGACGTGCTGTCGATTCTGAACCCGTTCCAGCACATCCCGATCGTGTCGTCGATCTATCGCTGGATCACCGGCGAAACGATCCACCCCGTGGCGCGCGCGATCGGCGGTGCCCTTTATGGCGGACCGATCGGATTATTCACGTCCGTGCTCAACGCTGCAGTCGAACAGGTCAAGGGCGCCGACCTCGGCGAACAGATGGTGGCAATGTTCGGGGTCGCCGAGGAACCGGCCGGCAACGCAACGGCCCTCGCGGCATCGGCCGACACGCCGTCGGACGACGCGCCGCCCGCGGCCGCGACGACCCCCACGACGGTGGCGGAGACAATGCCGGATCGACCCGACGTGACGGCGGACGCGATGCCGTCGCACACCGGCACGACGGCCGACGGCGGCACGATCGCGGCGCCGGTGCATCATACCGGGCCGGGACCCGACGCGACCCCAAGGGTGCGGCCGACGCATGGTCGAAGCCTCGCCTTCTATCAGGCCTATGCCGGCCGGCGTCTGCCGGCGACGTCGCCCCTGCCCGCCGGCACGTACCCGATTCGCGCCGACCTCGCGCACGCACCGGTGCCGGCATCGGTCCCGGCAGCGGACCTGGCCGATGCCGCGCATCGTACCGACGCGCCTTCGGCTTGGTTCGCGTCGGCAATGCTCAGCGGACTCGACAAGTATCGCGCGATGCAGCGCCTTGGACAGACGGCGACCCGCCTCGACGTATCCCATTAGAGGCGCCTAAGATCGCCGGGATGAAGATCGACGTCCATTGCAGTGCCGTCGGACGAGGCACCCTGTCCTGGAAGGGACGAACGTTTCCCTGCACGCTCGGACGCAGCGGCGTGCGCTTGGACAAGCGCGAGGGCGACGGCGCGACGCCGGTCGGCTGCTTTGTCCTCCGCCGCGTGCTTTATCGGCCCGATCGCGTGACCGCGCCGGTGACGAGGCTTCCCTGCGCCCCGATCGCGCCCGACGACGGCTGGTGCGACGCGCCGGACGACCCCGCGTACAACCGTATGGTCCGCCTGCCCTATCCTGCCAGTGCCGAACGGCTCTGGCGCGACGATCATCTCTACGACGTGGTCGTCGTGCTGGGCCACAATGACGATCCGGTCGTGCCCGGCGCGGGCAGCGCCATCTTCATGCATCTCGCGCGCGAGGATGGCGGCCCGACCGAGGGTTGCATCGGCCTGGCGCGGGAAACGCTGCTGGCGCTGCTGGCTGCCGCCGGTCCGGACGATCGGGTCTGCGTGCACGCGGACTCGGATTCGGGCGACCGGACCCTCGCCGCGGACATGACCTGATCCGCGAAAATCAGGCGCCGCCGCCTCGGTCGGACTCGATCGGCGGCGGCGGACGCTCGCCGAAAATGGCGCTCCCGACCCGGACATGGGTCGCGCCGAAACGGATTGCGAGCTCGAAGTCGCCGCTCATGCCCATGCTGAGCTTGGAGAGCCCGTTTCGCCGTGCGATTTCGCGCAGCAGCGCGAAGTGCAGCGCCGGCGATTCGTCGACCGGCGGAATACACATCAGGCCCTCGACCGGTAGCCCGTAGTGCCGCCGCGCCTCGTCAATGAAGGCGTCCGCATCGCCCGGCGGAATTCCCGCCTTCTGGGGCTCTTCGCCTGTGTTGACCTGAATGAAGCACGCCGGTCGCCGTCCGGCCCGATCCATTTCCTTGGCGAGCGCGGCAGCAAGCTTCGGGCGATCGACGCTCTGAATGACGTCGAACAACGCGACCGCCTCGCGGGCCTTGTTCGTCTGCAGCGGCCCGATCAGATGCAATTCCAGATCCGGAAACCGCTCGCGAAACGCCGGATATTTGCGCTGCGCCTCCTGGACGCGGTTCTCGCCGAACACGCGCTGGCCGGCCGCGAGCGCCGCCTCGACGGCCTCGGGCCCGAACGTCTTGGCGACCGCCACGAGGGTGACGTCGTCCGGGTTCCGGCCGGCCGCGCGGGCCGCCTCGGCGATGCGGGCACGGACGGCGCTCAGATTTGCGGCGATGTTCTGCATCGGCTAGGAAAAGACTGGGCGGATGGCGCTCGCCCGGCTCTCTTAGCGCAGGTGTGCCTGGCCTCGCAAATGAACGATTTGTCGCTCGACTTCATGGGCCCGGTCGCACCCCGGCCTGAACCTGCGGCGAAGCTGGCGATGCCCGTTTCCGAGGAGCCGTCGCGGCCATGGCTCGAACGTCGAAGGACTCGATGAACGTTTCGGCACTTCTGAAAACGGCGGTCCAGCATCATCAGGCGGGGCGTCTTGATCAGGCGCGGCGCATCTACGAGGACGTGCTGCGGGTTCAACCCGGGCACCCGGATGCGCTCCATCTGCTCGGGCTCGTGTTTCTTGCCGCGCGCATGCCGGACAAGGGCCATGCGCTGATTTCGCGCGCCGTCGCGGCACAGCCAGCCAATCCCCAGTATCAGAACAGCCTCGGCGAGGCGTTGCGGGTGTTGGGCCGTCTCGATGATGCGGCCGAGGCCTTTTCCCGGGCGGTGAGCCTCAGACCGGCCTATGCGGAGGCACATTACAATCTGGGTCTGGTGCGTCATGCCCAGGGGCGGCTCGAGGACGCCGCAGCGGCGCTGGAACGGGCGCTCAAGCGGCAGCCGGCGTTCGCGGCGGCCCACAATGGTCTGGGCGTCGTGCGGCGGGACCTCGGACAACGCGAGGACGCCCTGTGGCATTTCCGGCGCGCGACGCAGTTCGAGCCACGCTTCATGCCCGCGTGGCTCAATCTCGCCCATCTGCAGCGC
Source organism: Alphaproteobacteria bacterium (assembly GCA_036381615.1). Classification (GTDB taxonomy): domain Bacteria; phylum Pseudomonadota; class Alphaproteobacteria; order CACIAM-22H2; family CACIAM-22H2; genus CALANV01. Next base: position 10,973 of record DASVCL010000004.1, on the reverse strand, counting down.
GAGACGGGCGATCGTAGCGCTGCCCGTGCTTCATACGAAAAGGCCCGCGCGCTCGCGCCCGGTCATCCCGACGTCGAGTTCGGGTTTGCATCTCTTGCCGGCGACGACGGCGACATCGACGGAGCGATTCAGGGTTACCGAAAGGCGATTGCGGCGCGGCCGGACTTCGTCGAGGCGCATATCAACCTGGGAAATGCCCTGCTGCGGAAAGGCCGCGTGGACGAAGCGGTTGAATGCTTGAAGCGGGCGGCGGCACTCAATCCCCGCTCAGCGGAGGCTCTGTTCAACCTGGGTAACGCGCTGGACCGGTCGGGCAAGTTTGCCGAGGCGGCTGACTTCTACGAGCGGGCGGCAAGCTTCAAGCCCGCGCATGTCGAGACGCATCTTCGTCTTGCGGCCATCCGCAACCGTCTCGGGAGACACGATGATGCGATTTCCGCGGCGCAGGCCGTCCTGGCCGTCGACGCCGCGAACGCGGAGGCGTGGTTTCAGCAAGCCACGGCCTTGCGTTGCCAGGGACGGATCGGCGATGCCGCCGCGGCCTATCGGCGCGCGATCGAATCAGGCGGATCGCCAGCGGTGGTCCGGGAGTTCGGCCTGACGCTCACTGCATCGGGGCGACATGCCGAGGGACAGCAGGTCTTGCAGGCCGCCGTCCAGCGGTGGCCGGACGAACCGGGTCCACGCGCCGCGATGGCGGTGAGCATGCTGTATGACGACGCCGCGTCGGGGCAGGACATCCTGGCCGAGAGTCTTGCGTGGGCGCGGCTGGTGACGCGCGGCGTCAAGCCGATGGCGCCGGTCCGCCGTGCCGGCGCGAAACTCCGCATCGGCTATGTGTCGCCGGACCTGCGGCTTCATTCCTGCGCCTATTTCCTGGGGCCGTTGATCGCGAACCATGACCGCGACGGGTTCGAGATCTTCGCCTATGCCGAGGTGGATCGCCCGGATCACGTGACCGACGCGCTGAGGCCGCTCTTCACGGGCTGGCGGCATACGGTCGGCATGTCCGATGCCGATCTCGCCGCCCGGATATGTGGAGACGGTATCGATATTCTGATCGACCTCGCGGGCCATACGACCGGTAATCGGCTGGGCGTCTTCGCGCTCAAGCCGGCGCCTGTACAGGCATCCTGGCTCGGCTATCCGGCGACGACGGGACTGTCCACCATCGATTATCGCCTGACCGACGGCATTGCAGATCCGGTCGGCGAGACCGACGCGCATTATGTGGAATCGTTGGTGCGGCTTGACCGCTGCTTTCTCTGCTACGCGCCGGCGCTGGATGCGCCTGAGGTGGTTCCGCCGCCATCGGTCGAGGCGGGCCGGATCACGTTCGGCTCGTTCAACAATGCCGCAAAAATCACGCCCGCGGTCGTGGCGACATGGGCCGAGGTCATGCGCGCGGTACCGGATGCGCGCCTGGTCATGAAGGCGCAAGGTCTAAGCGATCCGTACGTCGCCGAACATTTTCGTGCGCTCTTCGCGGCGCAGGGCGTCGCACCCGACCGGGTCGAGATCCTCCGTTGGCGCGACGACGTTATCCACCATCTGGCGGCCTATGCGATGGTCGACATCGCGCTCGATCCATTCCCCTACAACGGCACGACGACCACGTGCGAGGCGTTGTGGATGGGTGTGCCCGTCGTCACGCTGGCCGGGCATCGGCATGCCGGCCGGGTCGGCGCGAGCCTGCTGACGCATCTCGGTCTGCCGGAGCTGATCGCGACGTCGCGCGCCGATTACGTGCAGCGCGCCGCGGCACTCGCCGCCGATCGGGCGCGGCTCAAGCTCTATCGCGAGACCATGCGGGAACGCATGCGGCGCTCGCCGCTCCTGGATGGGACTGCATTCGCCCGTGCGGTCGAGCAAGCCTACCGCGACATGTGGTGGGCGCGCGGTCCCCGCTGAGGGGGCGTTGACGGAAAGAAAAAGGGGTGGCCGAAGCCACCCCTTCGCAGTTCCAAGCTTGCTGTTCTTCTTAGAACACGAGCAGCAGGCCGGTGATGATGCCAGTGCCCTCGTTCTCCTCTCCGCTGGCGGCTTCGAACTCGCCACGGAAGAGCGTGCCCTGGAGCTGCACGCCCGGCCCGAGCGTGTAGACGCCGGTGAGCTGATACAGCGTCCACTCGTCGTCGCCACCGCCCGCCACCGGCTCGTTCTCGCCGTGGAAGTAGTTCACGCTGACCGCCGCCGGACCGAACGTGTACGACACGCCGACGTCCCAGCTCTGGCCATCGTTCTGGACGGTGGACCCGGTAAAGGTCGTGGCGGTGATGTTGGCGTTGCTCACCTGCACGCCATCCTCGATCTGGGCATAGCTGCCGCCGACCTTGAAGCCGCCGAAGCCGACCTGCAGGCCCGCGCTGAAGGCCTTGAGGTCGTCAGCCGTGGTGCCCTCCGGCGCTTCGAAGGTCAGATAACCGGCCGACGCCGCGATGTCGAACGCGCCGAACGACTGGACGTAGTTGATGCCGGCCGACCAGCCGGTGTTGTACGTAAAGTCGTCACGCGCGATCGTGGTGCTGCGGTCCTGCGACATCTCGGGGATGTACGACACGCCGAGCTGGAAGCCCGCGATGCGCGGCGTGTAGTAGTTGATCTTGTCCGAGTCGTTGTCGCCGGCGCGCAGCGAGGTCTGGCCGAGCGCGGTGTCGTTGAACGACGAGGACGTAATGTTCTGGATCCAGTTCGGGTAGTTACCCTCGTTCGCGACGAGGCCCTTGCCCACGTCCGGCGCCTTGTAGTGCATCCGGTAGGCGACGTTGTTGATCGTGCCCGCTTCGATGCGGCCGAACGCGCCCTCGACGAAGGCGTACGACTCGTCGATCTGGTCGCTCTCGGTGTTCGCCTCAAGCTCGACGCGGACGCCGACCGTCAGGCCGTTGTCCAGCACCGTACGGCCGTTGAAGTGGATCTCGGCGTCGGTCTGCTGATCAACAGCGACCGGCCCGTCGACATCCTGATCAACCCACCCCAAATACGAATAGAAGTAGCCGCCGACCGAAACCTGGACCGGCTGGACCTTGGTCTGCGCGGAAGCCGTGTCGGCCGTGGCCAACATGCCGGCCGCCACCAGCGCCGTCGTCCCCAACAGATATTTCTTCATACGATTACCCCTCTGGTTGTGCTTAGCCGGCCTTGCGGCCAGACTGCGCCTAATCTCTAGGCGGTGAAGTTTTTTCACGGAGCATGCGCGACGGTCAAGCAAGCCGGCGGAAAATTGTGCTGAAAATCGCGCAGTGTTGTTTTTGTGTCACAGGGTGATAGCGGGCAAGGTCGCTCAAAAATTATAACTTTGTCGTTCAAGACATTGATATACAACAATAATCCTGCATTTGCCCGGACGGACATGGTGATGCGGCCTCGCAATTTTCGGTCTTGCCGGTTCGGCGACCGCTCGAGGCCGACGTGGTCGTTCCGGGGCGGGATCCGTTGCGGGCAACATCTCGGGAAACTCGGCCATTGGGGCGTCAACCGGGCCTTTTTTGCGGCCGCGCCATCGGAAATTGAACCCGACCTGCCCCATAATTCAGTCCAATGTTGCAAAGTACAGGCGCGGCGTATTATCTCCCGCGACGCGCCGCCACTTCATATCAGGTCAGGTCGACATCATGCGCGCGATCAACGCCCGTCCGGTCCGGACCCTCGCATGGGTTTCGGGAGCGCTCCTCGCCGTCGCGTTGGCGGGCTGCGATGCGCCCAGGGAGTACAGTTACCCGGACCGCAAGCCCGGCGGCATCATGGACCCGACCGGCAGCAGCAAGACCTATGAAGGCGTGTTCGGCACGGAAGGCTTCCGCCTGTTCGGCGGCAGCAGCCAGCCGGAGGATCCGGGCGGCGGCGGCATCGGCGTCAACAGCTTCCTGTGGCGCGCCTCGCTCGACACGATCTCGTTCATGCCGCTCGCCTCGGCCGATCCGTTCGGCGGCGTCATCATCACCGACTGGTACACCCCGCCCGAGACGCCGGACGAGCGCATCAAGCTGAACATCTACATTCTCGGCCGTCAGCTGCGGGCCGACGGCATCAAGGCAGCGGTGTTCCGGCAGCGGCGCGACGCCAACGGCAACTGGGTCGATGTCGCGGTGGAGGCGAAGACCGCGACCGAGCTCGAAAACGCCATCCTGACCCGCGCGCGCCAGCTTCGGATCGACATGGCGCGGCCTTGACGATCCGCCTGCCTGGCGCAGGCGGATCCATTCGGCCGGCCGGTCGAGCGGCGTGCCTCGAACGTCCTGAAGCAGATCACCGGCCGTCTTTCCTTCCCGGTCGAAACTGATCCCGACCCACGTCTGCGCGGACGATCTTCGACTGCGCCGGAGAAGTACATCGCGCCGCGATTCGCCGTTCCTGCCGAAACGACGGGCCGGGGATGAACTGCGGCGGCCCGGTCAGTTTTCGACCCAGAGCCGCAGGAGATTCTTGCGGACCCTGTCGAGGAGGTCGCTCGCGCTCGCGCGGGCGTTGGGCGCGTTGCTCGCCAGCATCTGTGACACGAGCGCAAGGTCCAGCAGCACTTCGCGCTTCGTCACGTCGCGCACCATGCTCTGCAGCCAGCTCACGCAGGCGAGCCGCTCGCCGCGCGTGACCGGCGTCACCTCGTGGAAGAAATACGTCGGGTAGACGATCATGTGCCCGGCCGGCAGTTTGAATGAATGCCGGCCATAGCCGGTCTTGATGATCAGTTCGCCGCCGTCATAGCTGTCGGGCGGCGAGATGAAGAGCGTGAACGACATGTCGACGCGGACCATGTCGGGTTCGCCGGGCGTGCCGCCCATCAGCGCATTGTCGACATGATCGCCATAGTACATCCCCTGCTTGTAGAGATTGAACCGTACCGGCAGGATGCGTTTGGGTGCTGCGACCGTGACGAAGGTCGAATTGCGCATCAACGCCGCGTGAATCATCTGCTGCAGTTCTTTGGTCGCCTCGCCCTTCACGTCGGTCTGCAGATTCGCCTTGACCGACGCCGCCCGGCCGCCGGCCGTAAGACGGCCGTCCAGGAAGTGATCCGGGCGCAGCACGGCGTTGATTTTCTTGATTTCGTCCGAGGTCAGGACATCGGGGATGACGACCAGCATGTCGTTCGGTCCTTGTGTTGCACGGGTTGGATCTCCCGCCCGTCGCCGCGTCAGGTGCGTGCCGGGCGCGCGGGCATTTGGGCGAGGTCGATGAGGCAGTTCGACGCGACGGCCTCGACGATCTGGGTCGAGCTCTTGCAGGCGATCTCGGCCTCGAGGAGGCGTTCGAGGGCGAGCGACAGCCGGTCGAGCGGCCAGCGGCGGAGCTGGCCGCGAAACGCGTCCTTCTCCTTCCAGAACACCGGCGGCCGCAGGGCCGCCATCGCACTCTCCGCATCCTGGCCCTTGGCGATCAGGCCGGCGCACAGATGCAGGCGCATGAAATGACGCTGCACCGCGCGCAGCATCGGGATCGGCGGGATGCCCTCGGCCACGAGCCGGTCGAAGGCGCGGACGAGCGCCGGCACGTCGCCCGCAGCCGTGGCATTGGTGATGTCGTCGAAGTCGATCTCGGCGCTGTCGCCGACGACCGCGCGCGCGTCCTCGAGCGTCGCCTCCCGTCCGGCGCCGACATAGAGCGCGAGCTTTTCGAGTTCGCCGCGCGTGACGGCACGGTCGGCGCCGAGCCGGCCGGCAAGCCAGGTCAGCGCATCGGGCGTCGCCGTGACCTTGTGTTCGGCCAGAATCGCGCGGATCACGCCCGCAAGGTCGCGGCCCTCGTCACGGTAGCAGGCGATCGCCGCCGCATTGCGCGCGCTTTCGAACAGCTTCCGGAGCGGCGACCGGCCGTCGAGTTCGCCGGCTTCGACGATCACCAGCGCATCCCCGGTGCCATGTTCGAGAAAGCTGCCGAACGCGTCCGCGATGCTCTTGCCCTGCGCCGCCGCCACGTGACGCACGCGGACGACACGACGCCCGCCGGTGAACGACAAAGCGGCCGCCTCGTCGGCGAGCCGTGCCGGATCATCGACGAGATCGGCGCCGGAAAGTTCGGCCACGCGGAACGGGTCCGACAGATCCGCGACCACCGTGCGCGCGAGCGTTTCCGCACGCTCGCGGACCAGACCGCCGTCTTCGCCATAGACGAGGATCGCGCGGCAGGCGGCGTCGGGACGCTTCAGAAATCCGGCGATGTTTCGCGCGTCGATCTTCATGACAGGGCGCGCCGCCATCCCTATCTGGTCACAGAAGCGGACTGGAACCGTCGATCCGCCCTGACGAGCAAAAGGTTGCGGAGGGCTTTGATGGTCTCCCCGTCCAATTCGGCGATCCGCTCCGCCAGCAGATTGGCAAGCTCCGTCGCCTCGGGCGAAAGGCCGCTGGTATCGACCGTGACGCGCGGATGCGACAGTCGGGCAAGACGGTGCATTTCCTCGTAATCGTCCCAGATCAGGTGGAAATACTCGCAGATCTGGACGACGAGGGCGGGCGTAGGACGGCCCCGGTGCCCGTGCTCGAGCGCCGACAGATAGGCCGGGGACAGCTCCAGCGCGCCCGCCATCTGCTTCAGCGTCACACCCTTCTTGCGCCTGAGTTCGCGGACTTTTGCACCGAACGGGGTCATGATGCGCCCCGATTCCGGCGCAGCAGCACGTAATACGCGCCGCTTCCGCCGTGTTGCGGCCGTGCGGTCTCGATCCTCAGCACGCGCGCCGCATGCTCGCCGGCGGTAAGCCAACCCGGAACGTATCGCCGCAGCACGCCCCCGCCGGCGATGACGCTGCCTTTGCCGGTGATGATCAGAAGCATCCGTTTGCCGTCGGCCCAGGCCCGGCGGACGAAGCGATCGAGGGCGGCGTGTGCGTCCGCCTGGGTCATGCCATGGAGATCGAGGCGGCGTTCGATCGGAATGTCGCCCCTGCGGAGCCGCATCGCGGTTCGCCGGTCGAGCCCCGGGTTCGGTTCCGGACGCGCGGCCGCCGGCTTCGCAACCGGCTGGCCGCCACCCGGGTGCCGTTCGCCTTTGCCCACCGCCGCGGCCGGCCGATCCGTCGCGCCGGCCGCGGCGATATCGGCGGCCCGATCCCGGACATGTCGGCCGCGTGCGCGCAACGGCTGCACGTCGCGCAGAACCGCGCGGAACAGCTCCCGCTCCTCCGCCGTCGGCTGGACCGGGCGTGCCTCACGGTTGCGCACCGGCAGATTCATCCTCGACGATCACGATGTGCAGGCGGCGCGGCCCATGCGCCCCCATCAGGATCTTCTGCTCGATGTCGCCGGTACGCGACGGTCCGGTGATGAAATTCACCGTACGCGGCATGGTCGGTCCCGCCAGCTGTTCGCCCGGCTGGGTCGCCCGCAGACGATCCCACGCGTCCTCGATCGGCCCGACCACGCGCGCGGCGGGAAGCACGACGACGTGCGTCTCCGGCAGGAAGTTGAGGGTCGACGGACTGTCCGCGCCCGAGGCCAGCATCAGGGTCGCCGTTTCGGCGATCCCGGCGAACGCGGCCGACAGGCCGACGGCGTCCTGGCCGTGGCTGCGCCCCCGGCGCAGATTGAGCAATGGCCGCTTGTGCCAGGGCACCCGGTCGAGGAGCGGGTCGGGCGCCATCGCCATGTCGGCGGGAAGATTGTGCGTGGCCAGGAAATCCGCGACCGCGTCGGGCACGGCGTCGAGATCGCGGACCCGGACGACCGTCGCGTTCACCTCGCGCGCCAGGCGCTCGAACAGTTCGACCAGGCCGTCGCGGTCGAGCCCGCGCGTCCGTGCCGGCACGGGACCGCGCAGCGGCCGTTCGAGCCGCATCTCCAGCGCGCGCGCCGCCGCCTGATCGAGCGGACCCCGCTTGAGCGATCGGCGGATGCCGTCGAGAATCTGGGTGCGAGTGTTGCTCATCGGCGTCCCTTGCCCCGCTGACGCGCGCGCCATTGGGCCTGGAACGTTCCGCCCTGAGGCGCCGGCATGTCCCGCGTTGCCGTCCAGCCGGTCGCAAGCGGCAGGTTGAAGAAGCTGCCCTGCCGCCGCCCGAGGCGTCCGAGCACGTCCGCGGCCAGGCGTGCCATCGAATGATAGAGCGCCGGACGTCGTGCCAGGAACGCCCACGCGGCAAGCCCCATCCGGGCGGTCGCCGGCGCGAGCCGGCGTTCGTATTCCTGCTCCCGATAGTGCCGCATCAGCTTGGGCAGCGGGATCTTCATCGGGCACACGCTTTCGCAGCGTCCGCAGAACGTCGAGGCGTTCGGGAGGTCCCGGGCGTTCTCGATGCCGAGCAGGCTGGGCGTCAGGACCGCGCCCATCGGCCCGGGATAGACCCAGCCATAGGCATGTCCGCCGATCGACGCATAGACCGGACAGTTGTTCATGCAGGCGCCGCAGCGGATGCAGCGCAGGATCTCCTGGAATTCGGTGCCGAGGAGCTGGCTCCGGCCGTTGTCCAGCAGGATGACGTGATATTCGCCGGGGCCGTCCAGATCGCCGGGCCGCCGCGGGCCGGTCGAGAACGTGGTGTAGACCGACATCTCCTGACCGGTCGCGGACCGCGCGAGGACGCGAAGGATCGTCGCGGCATCCTCGAGCGTCGGCACGACCTTCTCGAGGCTGGCCAGGACGATATGCGCCTTGGGCAGGAGCTGCGTCAGGTCGCCGTTGCCCTCGTTGGTGACGATGACCGAGCTGCCGGTCTCGGCAATGAGGAAGTTCGCGCCGGTAATGCCGACATCGGCATCCAGGAACTTCTGGCGGAGCACACCGCGCGCCTCGTCGAGCAGCGCGCGCGGCTCCTCGAGCGGCCGCGCGGGATCGAACTGTGTGTGCGTGTCGCGGAACGAGGCGGCGACCTGCTCCTTGGTCAGGTGAATCGCAGGCGCGATGATGTGCGACGGCGCCTCGTGCCGGATCTGCACGATGTATTCGCCGAGATCGGTTTCGATGGGCTCGATGCCGTTCGCCGCAAGGAAATCGTTGATCGCGATTTCCTCGCCGATCATCGATTTTCCCTTCGTCACCGTGCGGGCACCCACGCGACGGCAGATGTCGAGCACGGTCTGACGCGCCTCCTCGGCATCCCGGCACCAGTGCACATGCCCGCCGGCCGCCGTGCAGTTCTTTTCGAAACGCTCGAGATACCAGTCGAGATTCGCGAGGGTGTGATCCTTGATCGCCTTGGCCTGTTCGCGCAGCGCCTCGAACTCGGGCAGCTTGGCGACGGCCTGCCGTCGCCGTTCGGCGAGTCCGGCCTGACCGAAATCGAAAAAACCCAGCGCGCGCTGCAGCGCGGCGTCGGCAAGGGCGCCGCGGACGTTGTCCTTGAACCTGTGCGAGGTCGGCTGCATCACGCCCTGCCCTTGTCCTGGCCCTCGCCGATCGGCGGCTCGTCCGTCATTCCGGCGAGGACCTCGGCGACGTGCCGCACACGCACCGGGCGCGCGCCTTCCTCGAGGCGCAGGCGCTTCAACTTGCCCGCCATGTTGAGGAGGCAGCCCATGTCGCCGGCGAGCAGCGTGTCGGCGCCGGTTCCGATCACGTCGGCGGCCTTGTTCGCGACCATCTTGTCCGAGATTTCGGGATACTTGACGCAGAACGTGCCGCCGAAACCGCAGCAGACCTCGGCACCGGGAAGTTCGACGAGCTTGAGGCCGGGGATCGACCGCAGAAGCGCGCGCGGCTGGTCCTTGATGCCGAGTTCGCGCAGACCCGAGCAGGAGTCATGATAAGTCACGGTGCCGTCGTAGCGCACCGGAACGTTGCGCACGCCGCGCACGTCGTGCAGGAACGACACCAGCTCGTATGTCCGCGCGGCAAGCTGACGCGCGCGACGCGCCCAGTCGGGTTCGTCGCGCAGGAGTTCGGGATAATGCTCCTTGATCATGCCGCCGCACGAGCCTGACGGCACGACGGTGTAGTCGAAGTTCTCGAACAGCGCGATCGTGCGCTTCGCCAGATCCTTGGCGTCGGCGCGATCACCGGAATTGTAGGCGGGCTGGCCGCAGCAGGTCTGTGCCTCGGGAACCTCGACCACACAGCCCGCCGCCTCGAGCAGGCTCACGGCCGCGAATCCGACCGAGGGCCGGAAGAAATCCACGAGGCATGTGACGAACAGACCGACACGCGGCCGCGGCGATGGCGAGGAAGAGGAGCTCAATGCGTTCGTCCTTTGAATCCTGCTTGCCGGCCCGACGGCGCGACGGCATGCATGCGCCTGGCGCTCGTCATCGCCGGGTCAAACCCTCGCGTGACGAAATCCGAAGCCGCCCACGATCCGTCGCCCGCCCGCGGGTTTCCTTGGCGAAGCTATTAATGGCTGTCGGCCCCCTTCAAGGCAAGCCTCGCCGCGCGCCGTCATTGACGCCGCGTCGAATCGGAGCGCGGCTGTTCGGCCGCCGCGACGGGGCCGGCGTCGGCGCGCGGCAGGAGGATCCACATGCGCCCCGTCGAGCGCATGCGCCCGGCCCGCTCGGCGGCGTCGGATCCATGACCCCAGAAAACGTCGCCCCGCAGCGGTCCGCGGATCGCGCCGCCCGTATCCTGCGCCACCATCAGGCGGCGGAAGGGGGGCGTGCCCTCGGTCGGCAGCGTCGTGTCGAGCCAGATCGGCGCGCCGAGCGGGATGTGCCGCCGATCCACGGCGAGCGACCGGCCCGGCGTCAGCGGCACGCCCTGGGCGCCGAGCGGGCCTTCGCCCTCCAGTTCCCGGAAGAAGACGTAAGACGCGTTGAGCCACATGATCCGCTCGGCCTCGTCCGGGTTGGCGGCGAGCCAGGCGCGGATCGACTGCATCGAGACCTTGTCCTTCGGGATCGCACCGCGGTCGATCAGCGGCCGTCCGATGGCGAGATAGGGATGCCCGTTCTGCGCCGCATAGCCGACGCGGATGGTGGACCCGTCGGCGAGCCGCACCCGGCCCGATCCCTGGATATGCAGGAAGAAGGCGTCGATCGGATCGGCGACCCAGACCAGCTCGAGATTCCGGCCCTCGAGCGCGCCCTCATCGATTTCCTGGAAGCTGT
>DASVCL010000003.1:0-98987 GCA_036381615.1 Alphaproteobacteria bacterium | reverse complement strand
CAGATCGAAGTCACCTTCGACATCGACGCGAACGGCATCGTCAACGTGTCGGCGAAGGACAAGGCCACGGGCAAGGAGCAGGCGATCCGGATCCAGGCGTCGGGCGGCCTGTCCGACGCCGAAATCGAGCGCATGGTCAAGGAGGCCGAGCAGCACGCGGCCGAGGACAAGAAGCGTCGCGAGCTGGTCGAGGCGCGCAATCATGCGGACGGCCTGATCCACACAACCGAACGGAACCTCAAGGAGCACGGCGACAAGGTCGACGCGTCCACGCGCTCGCAGATCGAAGCCGACATCGCCGCCCTGAAGTCGGCGATGGACGGCGACGATGCGGCCGCGATCCAGCAGAAGACGCAGGCGCTGATGCAATCGTCGATGAAGCTCGGCGAGGCGATGTACAAGGCGAGCCAGGGCGGCGCCACGGGCGGCGGTCCCGAGGGCGGCGGAGCGGCCGGTGGCGGCACCGCGGGTGCCACCGGCGGCAGCGACGGCAAGGTCGTGGACGCCGACTTCGAGGAAGTCGACGACTCGAAGAAGGGCGGCTCAGCCTAAAGCGTCTGGAACTGGCGACCGGTAAACGGACGGGGGGTAGAATGCGGGCAGAGTGCGCGGCGTTCTACCTCCTCTCGTCTGACAGCTGACGGTCGAGATGAAGCAGGACTACTACGAGCTTCTTGGAGTTGCGCGCGGGGCCACCGCCGACGAGATCAAGAAGGCTTACCGCAAGCTCGCCATGCAGTATCACCCGGACCGCAATCCGGGTGACAAGAAGGCCGAAGCTCGTTTCAAGGAAATCAACGAAGCATACGACGTCCTGAAGGACGAGCAGAAACGGGCGGCCTACGATCGCTTCGGCCATGCCGCCTTCCAGAACGGCGGCAACGGCCGGGCTCATCAGGGCTTCGATTTCGGCTTCGGCGCGGGCGGCTTTGCCGACATCTTCGACGAGATGTTCGGCGAATTCATGGGCGGCCGGCGCGGCGCCGGAACGGGGCCGAGCCGCGGCGCCGACCTGCGCTATAATCTCGAGATCTCGCTCGAGGAGGCCTTCCGCGGCAAGACCGCGACGATCCGCGTGCCGACCCTCGTCGTGTGCGAGTCATGCGGCGGCACGGGTGCCGATGCCGGCTCGCGCCCGGTCACCTGCGGCACCTGCCGCGGCCACGGCAAGGTCCGCGCGCAGCAGGGATTCTTCACGATCGAGCGGACCTGTCCGACCTGCCAGGGGCAGGGTCAGGTCATCGAGCGGCCCTGCAAGAGCTGCGGCGGGCAAGGGCGGGTGCGCCGCGAGCGGACGCTCAACGTCAACATCCCCGCCGGCGTCGAGGACGGCACCCGCATACGGCTCGCCGGCGAGGGCGAGGCCGGGGTCCGCGGGGCGCCGCCGGGCGACCTGTATATCTTTCTCAGCATCGCGCCGCACCGGTTCTTCCAGCGCGATGGCGCCGACATCTATTGCCGTGTGCCGATCCCGATGACGACGGCGGCACTCGGCGGCACGATCGAGGTGCCGTCGATCGATGGCGGCCGCGCGCGCATCACGGTGCCGCCCGGCACGCAGACCGGCCACCAGTTCCGCCTGCGCGGCAAAGGCATGAGCGTGCTGCGCGCCAACACGCGGGGGGACATGTTCGTCGAAGCGGTCGTCGAGACGCCGGTCAACCTGACAAAGCGGCAGCAGGAGCTGCTGCGCGAGTTCGAAAAGGGCGGCAACCCCAAGGATACGAGCCCGGAATCGACCGGCTTCTTCGCCAAGGTGAAGGAATTCTTCGAGGACCTGCGCGACTGAAGCACGGTCGGGGGCGGCCGCGCGACGTTCTCGACGACGTCCTCGCGCCCGGCCTCGATGCCGTGATCTGCGGCACCGCGGCCGGCACGGTCGCCGCCCGGCGCGGGATCCCCTATTCCGGACCCGGCAACAAGCTGTGGCCCGTGCTCAAGCAGACCGGGCTCGTGCCGGCCGATTTCGACATGGCGGCGTTCCGGGATCTGCCGCGATTCGGCCTCGGCATGACCGACGTCGTAAAGACCGCCTTCGGTGCCGATCACGAGATCCCGGACGCGGCTTACGACGTGCCGCGCTTTTGCGATCAGATGCTGCGGCTGCGGCCGCGTGCGATCGGCTTCAACGGCCTCAACGCCGCGCGCCGATTCGATGGCCGCCAGGGGCCGACATATGGCCGTCAGCCGGATTGGGAGGGCATGGCCGTGTTCGTCCTGCCGTCGACCTCGGGACGCGCCTCCCGCTTCTGGAATGAGCGGCCATGGTTCGAGTTCGCCGCGTTCGTTCACGCGCTGCGGCGCGACCGGCGTCCCTAGCCCTGTCGCAAGCCGAGGCCGTCGCGAGGGAGTCGCACGACCTCTTCAAGACGGTCCGTCGGCCGCGTCATCCGAACCTGGGCGTCGGGCACGCCGTTCGGCCGAGGCGCGCTCATTGACGGCCCTTGCCCATCGTGCGGTGCCGCGCAGGGTCAGCGTTGGACCCCGGTGCCGACATATTCGTACAGGTAAAAGTCATTGCGCTCGGCGACGAGGCGCCAACCATTGGCCTGCGCCGCCGGCCGGTCGCCCGGTCCGACGATCGGCACGCCGAGATACTTCTGCACGTAATGCGGCCAGTCGACGAACCATTTCACGTCGCGTTCGCGCAGATAGTCCCACATATGGTCCTGATAGGCGAGTGCCGCGCGATTCACCTTGCCGTCGGTGTTGACGACGCGGTCCCGGAAGAAGCCGAGCGTACCCGACTGTCCGGCGGCGACGTAATCGCCGTCCGGTACGTATTGGCGTACGAGCGCAACCTGGTCGTGATAGACCGTGTTGCCGCCAAGACCCCGGCCGGCCCGTGCGAGCACGGTGAGCGTCGCGATCTGCACCGCGAGTGCGACGACGACCAATCCGGCGATCGTCCGCACGGCCGGTCGGGCGATGCCCGCGAACACCCGGCCGAGAATGATCGGCACGACCACGAAGGCGAACAGCGCGGCGGGCGCAAAGTAGCGGTAATAGAACCAGTACGCGACGAAGGACAGCATGTAGTAGACGACAAGGGCCGCCAGCGCGGCGCCGAGACATGCGGCAAACTCGAGCGTCCGGCGCGTGCGTCGTCGCTGCGCGGGCCCGGCCTCGGCAAGTTCCGCGGCGGCGGCGCCCTGCCGCCACCAGTGCCATGCGGCAACGGCAAGGCCCGCGAGCAGCACGCCGCGGACGACCCCGATCGCGGTGATCCGGATTTCGCCCGTCGGGCTGAACGCCCACGGAACCCACACGCCGACCGTCTGTTCGTGCGCGCCGACAAACAGCCACGGCATCAGGACCAGCCGAAGCGCCCACTCCGCATGCTCGAGACGGATCCACTCGAACGCCCATTCCTGCTGTGCCGTTCCGCTCGTCGGCATCGGCGAGCCGAAATGGACGAGATTGTAAAGCCACCAGGGTGCCGAGATGACGAATGCAGCACCACCTAGCAGGGCGCCGCGGACCAGCATCGTGCCGAAGCCGCGCCGCCGGCTGCGGCGCAATTCGTTGAGTCCGAGCACCAGCGCCATGAACGCGGCATCGATGCGGGCGAGCACCATCAGGCCGATCAGGACGCCGAAGACGGCAAGGCCGCCCCAGCCCTCGTCGCGTTCGGTCTGCATCCATCGCCAACAGGCCGCATAGAGGAACATCACGCAGCCGGTCTCGAGCCCGTTATAGGCGTGGTTGAGCATGAGGGGCGCGGCGAGATAGAGGAACGCCGCGAGCCAGCCGCGGCTCGCGCGCTCCGCCTCGCCATGAACCGCAGGCCATGCATCGCGCGCAACCAACGCGATCATGAGCGCGCCGGCGGCATGGAACAACCAGGCGAAGGCGAGGACGAGGCGCATCGCCGAGACGGTATCGCCGCGGGCAAGGGCGAAGGCCGCGCTCTCGATGATGGTGAACAGCGGTTGGAAACCGTTGGTGAGATTGGTCCCGTCGATCGTCGGCCCCCGTCCCTCGGCGAGGTTCCGGGCGACGCTGAGGGAATAATATCCATCCTCGGTCAGCGGCATGTCGAACACGTGTTCGGCCGGCCGGAAGGCAAGCGCCAGCAGCACGGTCGCCACCGCAACGGTCAGGAACTGGACGACCCGCAAGGAAAATGCATGACCCGTCTTGTCCGGGCCGGTGCGCATGATGCGATTGTCCAAGACTGTTCGAAACGAAGCCGTTTGGGGCCGGCCGGGTTTTAGTCCAAACCGGACGGCTTGGGAATGACGGGGCAGACGCGGGCGTTATTCCAGCCACCATCCGCGCCAACCTTCACTGTTCCCTCGCGCCCCGCGTCGGCTAATGTACGCGCAAGCCGTTTTGCATCGCCGTTCGTTCCGTACAGGTGCGCGCCGTGACCAAACCTGACGCCCTCCTGCGATTGATGAGGCCCCGGCAGTGGGTGAAGAACGCCTTCGTCGGCGCGCCCCTGTTCTTCACGCCGCCCGCCTGGGCGCCGCAACCCGTCGCGGCTGTCATCCTGACGGTGCTGGTTTTCTGTCTCCTCTCCAGTGCCGTATATGTCATCAACGACTATGCGGACCGCGAGGCGGATCGACTGCATCCCGTCAAGTGCAAGCGTCCGATCGCCGCCGGCGAAGTCGCGCCAGGCACGGCGCTGGTCCTCGGCGGGTTGCTCGTTGCGGCGGCGGCAGCCGTCGCGCTGACGCTGCTGCCCTGGGCGGTCACGCAGTTCGCCGTCCTCTATCTGGCGCTCAATCTCCTCTATTCCTTCTGGCTCAAGCACATCTCGCTGCTCGACGTCCTCATCGTCTCGGCCGGGTTCGTGCTGCGCGTCGACGCCGGCGCCGCCGCGATCGATGTCGATCCGACCGTCTGGATCGTGGTTTGCACAGGACTGCTGGCGCTCTTTCTCGCGCTGGCGAAACGCCGCGACGACGTCGCCAAGGTCATGTCCCACGACCACCGGCCGAGTCTGGCGGGGTACAATCTGCGCTTCATCGACACGGCGCTGGCGATGATCCTGGGGGCTTTGCTCGTCTCGTATCTGATCTATACGACCGACAGCGCCGTCATCGCCCGTTATGGAACCGACCGGCTCTACCTGACGGCGCCATTCGTGATCGCCGGCGTGCTGCGCTATCTCCAGATCACGCTGGTCGAGCAGCGGTCCGGGTCGCCGACCGACATCGCGCTGACCGATCGCTTTCTGATCATCGCCGTGCTGGGCTGGATCATCGTCTTCGGCGCCCTGATCTACGGGTGAGAGCCGTGAACTGGAAAGAGATGGATCTGACCGGATGGGGGCGCGTCATCGTGGCGCGCAGCCGCGCCTGCCGCCCCGAACGTCAGCCGGAGATCGCGGCGGCGCTTGCCGAGGCTTCGGGCGACGGCATCATCGCCTTCGGCGGCGGGCGCTCCTACGGCGATGCCGCCCTCAATACCGGCGGTCGCGTGATCCTGACGGCGCGGCTCAACCGCATCCTGTCCTTCGACGCATCGACCGGCGAGGTCGTCGTCGAACCGGGCGTCACGTTCCGCGATCTCATCGACGTGTTCCTGCCGCGCGGCTTCATGCCCCCGGCCAGCCCCGGCACGGCGTTCGCGACGATCGGCGGCGCCGTCGCCGCCGACGTGCACGGCAAGAATCACGACCGCCACGGGAGCTTCGGCGACCATGTGCGCTGGATCGACCTGCTGCTGGCGGACGGAACGGTCCGGCGCATATCGCCGGAGGCCGACCCCAACCTCTTCGCGGCGACGGTCGGCGGCATGGGCCTGACCGGCATCATGCGCGCGATCTGCTTTCGGATGTTGCCCGCAGCGAGCGCCCACGTCGTGGTGCGCGAGGAACGCATGCGCGATCTCGATGCCTTCCTCGCGGCCTTCGCGCGCGTGCGCGATGCGGCGACGTTCTCGGTCGGGTGGATCGATGCACTTGCGACGGGTGCCGATGCCGGCCGCGGCATTCTCGAAACGGCGGAATTCGCACCGCCAGGCGGCGTCGCCGCCGGCGCGCCCGTCTGTGCCCGCGCCATTCCCTTCGACCTTCCCGAATTCGTTCTGAACCCCTGGACGGTACGCGCATTCAACGAGCTGTATTTCCGCCGCGTGCCGGCGGGCGGGCGGCAGCGAACCGTTCCGTTCGCCACGTTCCTGTATCCTCTTGATGCCATCCATCACTGGAACCGCATCTACGGGCGGCGCGGCTTTTACCAGTTCCAATGCGTGCTGCCGGACGCCACGGCGGCCGGCGGCCTGCGGCAGCTGCTCGCCGAGATCGGCCGCGGCCGCGGGGCATCCTTTCTTGCCGTGCTCAAGACGCTCGGGCGCGAAGGGCGGGGCCATCTGTCCTTTCCCATGCGCGGGTTCACGCTGGCGCTCGATTTCCCCCGGCGCAACGGCGCCGAGGAGATGCTGCGGAAGCTCGAGCGGATCACCATCGAAAATGGCGGGCGCGTCTATCTTGCCAAGGACGCGCTGCTCTCGCCGGAGTCGCTGCGGGCGATGTATCCGAAAATCGACAAGTTCAGGGCGGTCCTGGCACGCGTGGACCCGCATGAGACATTTACCTCCGACCTTGCGCGCCGCCTCGGCCTGAAGGCCGCCCGCGGCCGGGGAGGCAGCGCGTGACCGCCGCCCCGGAAACCTGGCTCGTCCTCGGCGCATCGTCGGCGATCGCGCGGGCGTTCGCGCGGGCGGCTGCCCAGGACGGGGCCGACATCCTGCTCGCCGGGCGCGACCGCGCCGACCTCGACATGACGGCGGCCGACATCGCGATTCGGACGGGCCGGCGCGTCCACGTGATGGACTTCGACGCGGCCGACCTCGCGGGACACGCCGCACTGATCGAGGCGGCCCGCGAGGCTGCGGCGGGCGGCACGCTCAATCTCTTTCTCGCCTTCGGCCTCATGCCGAACCAATCCGACATCGACCGCGATCCGGCGCTGGCGTTGCGCGCCATCACCGTGAACTACGCAGGCGCGGTCAACCTCCTCCAGATCGCGGCCCCCATCCTCGAAGCGCAACGGCGCGGACGGATCGTTGCACTCGGGTCCGTCGCCGGTGACCGCGGCCGCCTGAAGAATTACGTCTACGGATCGGCGAAGGCCGGCCTCTCCGTCTATCTGCAGGGCTTGCGGGCTCGTCTTCATCGGGCCGGCGTTACGGTCACGACCATAAAGCCCGGTTTCGTGGACACGGCGATGACGTTCGGTCTGCCCGGCCTCTTCCTGGTCGCTTCGCCCGAATCGGTTGCGCGCGCGTGCCTCAAGGCCGCGAAGGCGGGTCGCGAGGAACTCTACGTGCCCTTCTTTTGGTGGGGCATCATGGCGATCATCCGCAACATTCCGGAACGGATATTCAAGCGCCTCAACATTTGAGCTTGTTTTTGCCGGGGCCTTGCGTTCAATCACGAACTCAAGTCGCGAGGGGGAACTTCGAATGACCTATCGGATCGGGGTGGTCGGCTGCGGCGGCCGGATGGGCCGGATGCTCGTGCGCGAGATCGCCGGCACGAAGGGTTGCGCCATCGCCGGCGGAACCGAGGCACCCGGCAGCGAGCTGATCGGGCGGGATGTCGGCGAGGTCGCCGGGATCGGGACGGCAAACGTGAAAGTCTCCGCGGACGCCGGGGCGCTGTTCGCGGCCGCGGACGCCGTGATCGACTTCACGACCCCGTCGGCGACGACGACACATGCGCGTCTCGCGGCGCAGACAGGGAAAGTGCTCGTGATCGGCACGACCGGGCTCGACAAGGCCGCGGACGACGCGATTGCGGAGGCTGCCACACGCGCGCCGATCGTGCGGTCGCCCAACATGAGCCTCGTGGTCAATCTCCTGTTCGCCCTCACCGAGCAGGTCGCCGCGCGGCTCGGACCCGAGTTCGACATCGAGATCTTCGAGATCCATCATCGGCACAAGGTCGATGCACCCTCGGGTACCGCGCTGGCGCTTGGCGAGGCGGCCGCGCGCGGTCGCGGCGTGCGGCTTGCCGATGTTGCGGTCCGTGGCCGCGACGGGCATACCGGGGCTCGCCCGACCGGCGCGATCGGCTTCGCGGCGCTGCGCGGCGGCAACGAGGTCGGCGATCACACGGTGATGTTTTGCGGGCCGGCAGAGCGGCTCGAACTCACGCACAAGGCGGCGAGCCGTCAAATCTATGCGAGCGGCGCGGTCAAGGCCGCGATGTGGGCGCGCGGCCGGCCGCCCGGCCTCTACGGCATGCGCGACGTGCTCGGCCTATGAGCATGGTGAACCCGGTCCTGGTCACGCCGCCCGACGCGGTCGGGATCGAGCAGCTGCCCGAAAGCCTGCGCAACCTTTACGCCTTCTGGGATCGCTGCCGGGCCGGGCGCACCATGCCGTTTCGGCGGGACATCGACGTGCTCAATCTGCGGCCGTGGCTCGGCAACCTGATGCTGATCGACGTGATCGATGGCGGCGCGGACTACAGGTACCGCGTCTATGGCTCGGTACTCGCGTCCTATTTCAACCGCGACCTCACCGGCCGATGCGTAAGCTCGCTCGCCGCCTCGGTGCAGGAAGTGATCCATGCCGAGTACGGGCACGTGGTCAGGCATGCCGTTCCGCTCGCCATCTCGCGACGGCGTTCAGTCCAGTTCTTCTCCCTGGTGATGGCGCGGCTGGTCCTGCCGCTGACGGTGACCGGGCGCGACGTGGAGATGCTGCTCGTCGGCGTCTACAGGGCTGAATGATCTAGGGCGACCGGATCCGCGCCAGGCCCGCACGCAGGATGCCGGCGACTTCGGCCCGCTCCTCCGGCGGCAGGAAGGCGCCGACCGTGTACGCACGCCCGTGACTCCAGACGCGCAGGTGATTTTCGGGCGCCGGCTCGTCGGCGAGCTCGACGCGCAGCCAATACGGCTGCAGCGAGAACGACTCATGCCGGCCGGCCGCATTCACGCGTTCGATCACGAGCGAATCGGTCGACAGCCGGATGCGCTCGTAGATCCGCCCTTCCGCATAGCTCGCCCTGAAGGCGATGTAGACGAGCAGGGCCTCGAGCCCCAGGAATCCCATCACCGGCCAGGCGCCGAGCGACCAGAACACGATTCCGGCAACGAAGCTGAAGCCGGCCACCATCGCCATCACGGCCCGGAATCCGGCCGGGGACAGGCTGCGATGGGGGCGCAGCACCAGGTCGAGTACGGCGTCGCGGTCGTCCGGTCCGGGGGCCATGTCGTTTCCTCGGCGACCTGGGAATCAAAGCATAGAGACGGTCGACCGGCCAGCCCGCAAGTTCCGGGTCAAACGTGTGCCCGTGTCCGGCCTCCCGCGAGGCGCGAGGAGACGGCGGATCGGGCTGGATTTTCACGGCCGCGTCCGCAACATTCAACGCCATGAAACCGGCCCAGGTCGAGGATCTCTTCCGTCGTCTCGCGGAGCGGCTGCCCGAGCCCAAGACCGAGCTCGAGTACCGGAATGCCTATACGCTGCTGGTCGCCGTCGTTCTGTCGGCGCAGGCGACCGACGCCGGCGTCAACAAGGCGACCCGCCGTCTGTTCGAGATCGTCGATACGCCGGCAAAAATGCTGGCGCTCGGCGAGGCCGGCCTCAAGGAACACATCAAGACGATCGGCCTGTTCAATACCAAGGCCAAGAACGTGATGGCGCTCTCGCGCATCCTGGTCGAACGGTATGGCGGCGAGGTGCCGCGGCGTCGCGAGGATCTGGAGGCGTTGCCGGGCGTCGGCCGGAAGACGGCCAATGTCGTGCTCAACGTCGTCTTCGGCGAACCGACCATCGCCGTCGATACGCATATCTTCCGCGTCGCCAACCGGACGGGGCTCGCCCCCGGCGCGACGCCGCTCGCGGTCGAGCAGAAGCTCGAGAAGATCGTGCCGGACCGCTACAGGCGCCACGCGCACCATTGGCTGATCCTGCACGGGCGCTATGTGTGCAAGGCACGCAGGCCGGACTGCCCGGCCTGCCCGATACGCGACCTGTGCGGTTACAAGGACAAGACGCCGGCGGCCGAGATGCTCTCGATGACGCCGTTGCCGGCTCAACCGGTTCGAGGGCCGCGCGCGTCGAGCAGGCGGCCGTAACACTCGGCGGTCGTGATGCGTGACCCGTCACGCGAACGGGCATCGACGTGATGAACGCGAAGACCCGTGTCTTCGCGATAGAGAAATACGTCCAGGAAGCAGCGCTCGGCGGCATAGCGCCAGATCTGCACAGGCCCGTCGCGCCGGACGAACGCGGCCGGCCCGAGCAGGTCCTGAAGATGCTCGCGCGAGAGCCCGATCAGCCGTTCGGGCGCGTGCGATCGGGACGGGAGTGACGGCGCAATGGCCGCCGTCTGCGGCGGAACCGGATCGGCAGCCTCGTCGCCCGACGTCGATTGAACGGCCGCAGGTTCGACGGGCGCCGCCGCCATGCCGGGCTCGACGTGATCTGCCTGGTGCGGGGCGATGCCCGCGCCGGACGCAAGTGGCGGTGGCAGCGATAGCGTCTCGCACGCGGCCAATCCCAGAAGGCTGACCATGCCGATCAGCCAGACCCGGGACCTGCCGCTGTGAGCGGGTCTCGCCGCCACGCCGTTGCCTCGACCTCAGGCGAGTTTGGATTCGCCCGGGAACGCCGGGCCGGTCACCGCCGGCTTGGGCGCATCCTGCACCGCCTTCAGACCTGCGGGCGCCCGGCCGGCGACCTGCACCTCGCCCGAAATCTCGCCGCCCGGCTCGATCTCGATCTGGCCGTAGCGGATCTTGCCCTGGACGCGTCCGGTCGAACGGATCGTCAGGCGCTCGCGCACCGTCAACGTTCCCTCGAACCGGCCGCCGATCACGGCGTGGTCGATCTCAGCCGTGCCCTTGAAGAAGCCTGACTCGGCGATCTCGATCGCCCGGCTGTCGGACAGGGACGCCTCGACGCGGCCTTCGACGACCAGCCGGTCGCACGAGGTGATCTGGCCCGAAAGGACGATCTCGGGGCCGACGGTCAGCTTCTTTTCTTCGGTCTTCTTCACTTCGGACTCGCCTCCAAGTTTCTCACGGGGGGCCGCGGGCGACACGGCGCGGGGCGTCGCAACCGGGGCAGCCGGGGCGACCGTGGCAGTCGGCTTCAGGATACCGCTGCCGCCGAAGGTCGGCGCCGGATTGGGCGGCGTGACGGTGCGCGCGACGGCGGCCTCGGGGGCCGACTCCCTCGCCGGCGTCGTGCTGGGTTTATCGAACTCGTCTTTCTTGCGGCGGAACATCTATGCCCTCTCTGGTTTCGGTTGGCTCAATCCGGACTCCGTGGTCGTTGTGTTCGTGTTTGCGTCGTTCACGTCACGACCGGGCCTCGTGGGCCTGCCCGGTCCGCGGCGCGGATTGCCGATACCGCTCGACGAGATGCGTCATCGCGGCGGCGGCAAGGACCGGCGCCGCCAGATTGACGAGCGGCAGTGTCGAAACGAAGGCGATGACGACCCCCGCGAGTATGAACACGGGACGGCGCTGCCGCCAAAGCGTCCGGCGCGGACCGGCCCCGAGCCGCCGCGGCGCGGCCATCTCGTAATACTCTCGGGCGAGAAGATAACTATTCACGCCGTAGAAGACCAAGACATTCACGACCGGAATCAGATAGAACGGCAGTGCGATCAGATTGAGCGCGACGGCCGCCGCCCCGAAGCGGCCGGCAAGACCGATCTGTTCGCCAAGCGACGGATGCCGCGGCGGCGGCAAGTGCGGGTAATGGCGCGCCTCGACCGCGGCGATGATGCCGTCGACGAAAAGCGACATGACCGCCGCCGCGATGCCCGGAAACAGCAGGAACGTCAGAATGACGGTCGCCAGTCCGCCGAGCGAGTCGACCGCGACCTCGATCCAGCCGACGTCGCTGAGCCTCGTATGCGCCAAGACGAACCATATTGCTGTCCATAAGCCGGCGAACAGGACGGCGGTGACGGCCAGGCCCGTGACGAGGGGCCGTCGGAATGCTGGATCCCCGAACTGTGCCAGGGCCTTGGCAAAGGCGGAAAACATCGTCAGACCGGCCGGCAGCCCCGGGAAAACCAGAAGATTTGGTAAACCGATTCTTTTAAATCATGGTTAACATGCCGTTCATCAGGCTTCATTGTCCACGGCGCCGCCGCGAAGTTATACTGGCGCAACGGCGGTTGGCCGCGACCTTTCCGTGAATTCACGAGATTTTTCATGGTTCAGACCGATTTCGACGTGGTCGGCATCGGCAATGCGATCGTCGATGTGCTTGCCAAGGCGGATGACGACTTCCTGACGGGCAACCGCCTCAACAAGGGGACGATGACCCTGATCGATGCCGCGCGCGCCGAGGTCCTTTACGCGGCCATGGGGCCGGCGATCGAGTGCTCGGGCGGGTCGGCCGCCAATACCATGGCAGGGCTCGCCTCGCTGGGCGGCCGGGCCGGCTACATCGGCAAGGTGGCGGCCGATCAGCTCGGCGAGGTGTTCCGGCATGATATCCGCGCCGCCGGCGTCACGTTCGCCACGCCCGCCCTGACATCGGGCGCGCCGACGGCGCGCTGCCTGATCTTCGTGACGCCCGATGCCCAGCGCACGATGAACACCTATCTCGGCGCGTGCGTGGAGCTCGGGCCCGACGACATTTCCGAAGCCATGATCGCCGCGGCGAGCGTCACCTATCTCGAAGGCTATCTGTGGGACAAGCCGGCGGCGAAAGAAGCTTTCCGCAAGGCAATGCGGGCAGCCCATGCCGCCGGCCGCAAGGTCGCCCTCACGCTCTCGGACCCGTTCTGCGTCGAGCGCCATCGCGCCGAGTTTCGCGACCTCGTCGAGCATCACGTCGACGTCCTGTTCGCGAACGAGGCCGAGATCATCTCGCTCTACCAGGCCAAGGATTTCGACGACGCGCTCTCGCATGTGCGCGTCCGGAAGGACAAGATCGTCGTGCTGACACGAAGCGCGCTGGGCTCGGTCGTATGCAACGACGGCAAGGTTCAGGCCGTGCCTGCCGAGAAGGTGGAACAGGTCGTCGACACGACCGGCGCGGGCGACCTTTATGCGGCCGGCTTTCTCTACGGCCTGACGCAGGGGCACGGCCTCGAGACCTGCGCCCGCATCGGCGGGATCGCGGCGGCTGAGGTGATCTCCCATTTCGGCGCGCGCCCGGAAGTGTCGTTGCGCAATCTGGTCAAGGGCAAGCTCGGGTTCGATCCCCACCGGCACTGAGCCGGCCGCCTGCTCTCGTCCGCACGACGAGGTATCTCCCCGGGCAGGTACGGCTTGACGGGCCGGGCCCCGGGCCTGTATCGGCGGCATCGATGCGCCGCATTCCGTTCCGCCGGCTCTGTGCCGTTACCGCACTCCTCGCGGCGCCGACCGGCGTTCTTGTCGTCGCGCTCGCCTGGGGCGGCGTGCTCGGGTGGTCGACCGCGTTGCTTGCCGCCGTTGCGGTCGCCGGCATTCTCGCGGCGATCGTCTATCGGCACCTCGCCGGCCTCGAAGTCCTGCGCCGTCAGATCGAACACATGATGGGCGGCCAGCCGCCCGAGCGCGTGACCCCTGGAACGTCCGGGATCGCCGCCGAACTCACTGCGGCCGTGGTCGGCCTGAACCGCAAGTGGCGCGTGCGCAGCGAGGAACTGAGGGCGGCCGCCGCGGTCAATGCCGCAATCCTCGATGCGATTCCGGCGCCGATCATCCTGATGGATGCCGGCCGCCGCATTCGCCGTGCGAACGCGGCGGCGCGCGCACTCCTGGGCGACGGCATCATCGCGCGCGAGATCGAAGGCGTACTGCGCGATCCCGGCGTGCTCGAGATGATCGACGAAGTCCAGGCGGGGCAGGATCTGCGCGCGGCGAGCTTCTCGATGCCCGGTCCGATCGAACGCCACTTCGAGGCGCGGGCGGTCCGTCTGCCCGCCGAGGCCAGTGCCGACGTCACCATCCTGCTCGCCCTCTACGACGTGACCGCGATTCGTCGCGCCGAGCAGATGCGGGCGGATTTCGTGGCCAATGTCAGCCATGAGCTGCGCACGCCGCTCACGACGCTGGTGGGCTTTATTGAGACGCTGCGCGGCCCCGCGCGCGACGATCCCGCGGCGCAGGACCGCTTCCTCGGCATCATGCACGATCAGGCGACGCGCATGTCGCGGCTCGTGCACGATTTGCTATCGCTGTCGCGGATCGAGGAAAACGAGCACACGCTGCCGACCGGACGGGTTGTAATCGGCCCGCTCATCGGCAGTGTCGTCGAAGCGCTGCTGCTGCAGGCCCGGGCCAAGAACATGTCGATCGTCACGAACATCGCCGCCGACGTGCCCGCAATCACGGGCGATGCCGATCAGCTTGCGCAGGTGTTTCAGAATCTGATCGACAACGCCGTCAAGTACGGCCGGCCGGGCACCAGCGTTCGCGTAACGGCGCAGCTCGTCCAGCGCCGCGCAGGCCATACCGGCGTCGCGGCGCCGTTCGTCGCCGTTGCCGTCGCGGACGAGGGCGAGGGCATTCCGCGCGAGCATCTGCCGCGTCTGACCGAGCGTTTTTATCGCGTCGACGCCGGACGCTCGCGTCAACTCGGCGGTACCGGACTCGGGCTTGCAATCGTGAAGCACATCGTCAACCGGCACCGGGGCTCCCTGGCCATCGACAGCGAACCCGGCCGCGGCTCCGTCTTCACCGTCTATCTTCCGGCGGGTCCGTCCGCCACGCTGGCGTCGCTGCCGGTCGGTGCGTAGCCAAGCCTGCTCTTCTGTATGCTGCACGGGGACGCACACCGGTGCGCCCCGGCGAATTTCTCTTTTATATCATATGTTTATAATTTCGCCGACTGTCATAAAACTGTCGCCGATCGGTAGTATTCGTGTTGCCGAACCGCCGTAGGGTCAGCTGCGGCGATGGCGCGGGTTCATCGCTGCGGGTTCGACCGAAGCCCGATCGGAATTCTCCGATGGTCACGGAGGTCGTATGAGTATCGTATCGACACGAATCGTGCGCAGTATGGCGGCAATGGCAGCTGCGTCTGTGCTGCTGTTCTCCGGCGCGCAGGCCGCCGACATCTCGGGCGCGGGCGCGACATTCCCGTATCCGATCTATGCCAAATGGGCCGAAGCCTATAAGGCGAAGACCGGCATTGGTCTCAATTACCAATCGATCGGGTCCGGCGGCGGCATCAAGCAGATCAGGGCCAGGACCGTCGACTTCGGTGCCACGGACATGCCGCTGAAGCCCGACGATCTGGCGGCGTCCGGACTCATCCAGTTCCCGACCGTAATGGGCGGCGTCGTGCCGGTCGTCAACGTGAAGGGCGTGCAGCCGGGCCAGCTCAAGCTCACCGGCGAGGTGCTTGCCGATATCTATCTCGGTAAGATCAGGAAATGGAACGACGCGGCGCTCGCGAAGCTCAATCCGGGCATCGATCTTCCCGACCAGGCGATCGCCGTCGTTCACCGCTCGGACGGATCCGGCACCACGTTCATCTTCGCGGACTATCTCGCGAAGGTCAGCCCCGAATGGCAGCAGAAGGTGGGCGTCAACACCTCGCTGCAGTGGCCGGTCGGTCTCGGTGGCAAGGGCAACGAAGGCGTCGCGGCGACCGTGGGCCGCACCGACGGCGCGATCGGTTATGTCGAATACGCCTACGCCAAACAGAACCGGCTGATCTACATCCAGCTCGCCAACCGCGACGGCAGGTTCGTGTCGCCAAACAGCGAGACGTTCCAGGCCGCGGCCGCGAATGCCGACTGGGCGAGCACCCCGGCTTATAACCTCACGCTCACGAACCAGCCCGGCGCCAACAGCTGGCCGATGACCGGCGCCACGTTCATCCTGCTGTACGCGCAGCAGGAAGACGCGGCGAAGGCGAAGCAGGTCCTGGACTTCTTCGGCTGGGCCTACGGCAACGGCGATCAGATGGCCGAAAGCCTCGACTACGTCCCGATGCCGGACAACGTCGTCAGGCTCATCGAGAACACCTGGCGATCGGTCAAGGGGCCGGACGGCCAGCCGGTCCGGAACGGCCCGTCGATGTAACGTAACGTCCTCAACAAAAGGCCTGTGGCGGAAGGGGTTGCTCCCGTTCGCCCGTCTCGTCAATGCAGACCATCACCCGCACGATCGACACGCCGCAGGGAGCCGCCCGATGGACGCGGCGCCAGGCGGCGCTCGACACGCTCTTTCGCGGAACGACGACGTTCTTTGCCGCGTTCGTTCTCATCCTGCTCGGCGCCGTCATGCTGACACTGGTCGACGGTGCGCTGCCGGCGCTGCGGCATTTCGGGCTCGGGTTCCTGACGAGCGAGGCCTGGAACCCGGTAACGGACGAGTTCGGCGCGCTCGCGCCGATATACGGCACCCTCGTAACCTCGGCGATCGCCATGCTGGTCGGCGTCCCGATCGGCTTCGGGATCGCGATCTTTCTTACCGAACTCTGCCCAGCCTGGCTCAAGCGCCCCTTCGGCATTGCGATCGAGCTGCTGGCCGGCATACCCAGCATCATCTACGGCATCTGGGGCCTGTTCGTCTTCGCGCCGTTCCTGCAGTCGACACTGCAACCCTTCCTTGTCGACACGCTGGGCGAGCTGCCGGTCATCGGCGCCCTTTTCGCCGGGCCGCCGCTCGGTATCGGGGTGCTGACGGCCGGCCTGATCCTCGGCATCATGGTGCTGCCGTTCATCACGGCCATCATCCGCGACGTCTTCGAGACCGTGCCGGCGATCCTCAAGGAATCGGCCTATGGTCTGGGCGCGACGACCTGGGAAGTGGTCTGGAAGATCGTGCTTCCGTACACCAAGGTCGGCGTCATCGGCGGCATCATGCTGGGACTCGGGCGAGCGCTCGGCGAAACCATGGCGGTAACTTTCGTCATCGGCAATGCGCACCGCATCAGCGCGTCGCTGCTGGCGCCCGGCACCACGATCTCGGCTGCGCTTGCCAACGAGTTCACCGAGGCCGTCGGCGATCTCTATGCGTCGTCGCTGATCGCGCTCGGCCTGGTTCTCTTCGTCATCACGTTCATCGTGCTGGCGATGTCGAAACTCCTCCTCATGCGCCTGCAGAAGCGGGCCGGGAGCTGAACCATGCAGCTTTATGCGCGTCGTCGGTTCATCAACGCGGCCGCCATGACCATCTCGATGCTTGCCGCGGCACTCGGGATCGTATGGCTGGCGGCGATCCTGTGGACGCTCGTCAGCCACGGCATCACCGCGATCAATGTTCGCCTGTTCACGCAGATGACGCCGCCGCCCGGCAGCGACGGCGGCCTGCTCAACGCCATCTTCGGCAGCCTCGTCATGACCGGCATCGCCACGCTGGTCGCCGCCCCCATCGGCGTGCTTGCCGGCACCTATCTCGCCGAGTACGGCCGCAAGGGCCGCCTGGCCGAAGTGGTTCGTTTCATCAACGATATCCTTCTCAGCGCGCCGTCGATCATCATCGGACTGTTCATCTACGAAGTGATGGTCGTGCCGATGCGGCACTTCTCGGGGTGGGCCGGTGCAATGGCGCTCGCCATCATCGTCATCCCGATCGTCTTGCGCACGACCGAAGACATGCTGACTCTCGTGCCGGGCGGCCTGCGCGAAGCGGCCGCCGCGCTCGGCACGCCCAAGTGGCGCGTGGTGACGATGGTGTCGTATCGCGCGGCGGCGCAGGGGATGGTGACCGGCGTCATGCTCGCGGTGGCGCGGATCAGCGGCGAGACCGCGCCGCTCCTCTTTACCGCGCTCAACAACCAGTTCTGGAGCACCGATCTCAATGCGCCGATGGCGAACCTGCCCGTCGTCATCTTCCATTTCGCCCTGAGCCCGTACGAGGACTGGCAGCGACTGGCGCTCGGCGGCGCCCTCATCATCACCGTATTCGTGCTCGCGCTGAACGTCGCGGCGCGCGTACTCGCAAACCTGAGCACTCTAAAGCAATGACGGCAGCATTCAGGACGGCAGCCATGCACGGCCACATCGACACGAAGCCTCGGCTTGCGTCGAACGGCGCCGGGGCGAACGGTACCTCGGCCGCGGCACCGAACGTCAAGGTCGAGATCAAGGATCTCCGGTTCTACTACAAGGACTTCGAGGCCCTGAAGGGGATCAGCCTGCCGCTCTACGACAAGCGGGTCACGGCATTCATCGGCCCGTCGGGCTGCGGCAAATCGACGTTGCTGCGCGTCCTCAACCGCATCTACGAGCTCTATCCGGAGCAGCGCGCGACCGGCGAAGTGCTGGTCCACGGCCGCAACATCCTCGATCCGCGCGAGGACGTGAACCTCCTGCGCGCACGCATCGGCATGGTGTTTCAGAAGCCGACTCCGTTCCCGATGTCGATCTACGACAACATCACCTTCGGCATCCGGTTGTATGAACGGCTGTCGCGGTCGGAGCTGGACGAGCGCGTCGAACTGGCCCTACGCCGCGCCGCTTTGTGGGACGAGGTCAAGGACAAGCTGCGCCAGAGCGGCCTGAGCCTCTCCGGCGGCCAGCAGCAGCGCCTCTGCATCGCTCGCGCCATTGCGTTGAAGCCCGAGGTCCTGCTGCTGGACGAGCCGGCGTCGGCGCTCGATCCGATCTCCACGGCGAAGATCGAGGAGCTGATTAATGAACTGAAATCAGATTATTGCATCGTGATCGTCACGCACAACATGCAACAGGCGGCGCGTACGGCCGACTACACTGCCTTCATGTATATGGGCGAACTCGTCGAGTTCGACGAGACGACCGCGATGTTCACGCATCCGAACAAGAAGCAGACCGAAGACTACATCACCGGCCGGTTCGGCTGAACTCGGCGGTGGGAGCGAGGCGGGCAATGGCGGATGAACATATCGTCAAATCCTACGACGAGCAGCTCAACCGGCTGACCACTCTCATCGGACGCATGGGGGGGCTTGCCGAAGCGCAGATCGCGAGCGCGATCGACGCCGTCGTCAAGCGCGATACGGAGCTTGCCGCAAGTGTCGTCGAGAGTGACCAGAAGATCGACAACCTCGAGCGCGAAATCGACGACCAGGCGATATCGTTGCTTGCGCTGCGCCAGCCGATGGCGCGAGATTTGCGCAGCGTCGTCGCGGCGCTTCGGATCGCGAGCGACGTCGAGCGCATTGCCGATTACGCGGCCAACGTCGCCAAACGCGCGATCGCGCTGTCGCAGATGGCGCCGGTGCGCCCGATCCACGCGATTCCGCGCATGGGGCGCGTCGTCCAGCAGATGGTGAAAGACGTCCTCGACGCGCATGCGGCGCGCGACGTCGACAAGGCGATCGATGTCTGGAACCGTGACGAGGAGCTCGACGACATGTACTCGAGCCTGTTTCGCGAGCTTCTGACATACATGATGGAGGATCCGCGGAACATCACGGCGTCAACACACCTGCTGTTCATCGCCAAGAATCTCGAACGTATCGGCGATCACGCCACCAACATCGCCGAGACGATCCACTTCCTCGTTCGCGGCACGCAATTGCGGACGGCGCGACCCAAGAGCGATGCGACGAGCTTCACGATCGTCAGACCTGAAAACGGCGGTTCCGGCGCATGAAACCCCATGTACTGATCGTCGAGGACGAGACCGCGCTGATCGAACTTCTGCGCTACAATCTGGAAAAGGAAGGCTTCAAGGTCTCCGCCGTCGCGAACGGCGAAGAGGCGCTGGTCGCCGTGGGCGACGCGAAGCCGGATCTGATCATCCTCGACTGGATGCTGCCGCTGATCTCGGGGCTCGAGGTCTGCCGGCAGCTGCGCCGCAAGCCCGCCACGCGGGACGTGCCGATCATCATGGTGACCGCGCGCGGCGAGGAATCGGACCGGATCCGCGGCCTCGAGGATGGCGCCGACGATTACATCACCAAGCCGTTCAGCCCAAGCGAGCTGATCGCCCGGATCCGGGCCGTCCTGCGGCGCACGCGCCCGGCCACGGCGGGCGATCTCCTTACCTATGCGGGCGTCGTGATGGACCTGGCGTCGCATCGTGTGACGCGCAACGGCCGCCCGATCCATCTCGGGCCGACGGAGTTTCGGCTGCTGCGCTTCCTGATGGAGCGGCCGGGGCGCGTCTACAGCCGCGAGCAGCTTCTCGATGCAGTGTGGGGGCGCGACATCTATGTCGAGCCGCGCACGGTCGACGTCCATATCCGGCGTCTGCGCAAAGCGATCAACGGTCCTAACGAGACCGACCTGATCCGGACGGTTCGCTCGGCCGGCTATGCGCTCGACGAAATGGTGCAGTAGGCAGCCCCAAGCGGCCTAGCCACGTTGCGGCGTCGCGCTTAGATTCCTCCCGAAAACGTGCTCCCGCGCGGACCGTGCCAGGGGAGAAGCGCGATGGCCATACAGGATCGGCAAGCGCCGGACGCGGCGCCCGACGACGGGGAGATCGGCGTCAATCCTTCGGATTCGGAGCGGCTCAGAGACGTCATCGCGCGGCGGCTGACGCGTCGCGATGTGCTGAGAGGTGCTGCGGCGACGGCCGCCTTCGGGCTGTTCGGCTCCGGTGCCCTGACGCGCGCGGTCGCCGGTGCCGGGCCACGCTCCTCCCTGACCTTCACCGAGATTGCGCACGTTTTCGACGCGGACCATCACGTCGCGCCCGGCTATGACGTCCAGGTCCTGCTGCGTTGGGGCGATCCCGTGACCGCCGACGCGCCCGCATTCGACGTCGCGAACCAGAGTGCGGCCGCGCAACTGAAGCAATTCGGCTACGACAACGATTTCATCGCCTTCATGCCGCTGCCCTATGGATCGGGCAACGCAGAGCGGGGCCTTCTCTGCGTGAACCACGAGCACACCACGTCCAGACTGATGTGGCCGAGCCTCACCAGGAATCCCGAAGAAAAGGTCACGCGGGCGCAGGCCGAGGTGGAGATGGCCTCGCATGGGCACACGGTCGTCGAGGTACGGCGGCAGAACGGCCGCTGGAGGGTCGTCACCGACAGTCCCTACAATCGCCGTTTCACGATGCTCAGTACCGAGATGCGGATTGCCGGGCCGGCGGCGGGCGATGCGCGGCTCAAGACATCGGCCGATCCGACGGGGACCCGGGTCATCGGAACGCTCAACAACTGCGCCGGCGGCAAGACGCCCTGGGGCACGGTGCTGAGCGGCGAGGAGAACATCCACGGCTATTTCATCGGCAGTCCGGATAATTCACCCGAGGCCAGTGCCTACAAACGCTATGGCATCAACGGCAAGGGGTGGCATGTCTGGGGCCGCTGGCACGAGCGGTTCAATCTGGAGAAAGAGCCGCACGAACCCAATCGCTTCGGCTGGATCGTCGAAATCGATCCCTATGATCCGGCCGCGCCGGCGGTCAAGCGGACCGCGCTCGGCCGCTTCAAGCACGAGGGCGCTACCACCGCACTCAGCCACGACGGCCGAGTCGCCGTCTATTCCGGCGACGACGAGCAGTTCGAGTATGTCTACAAATTCGTCACGCGGGACCGCTTCAATCCGGCGGACCGCGCGGCCAACCGCGACCTCCTCGATCACGGCACGCTCTACGTTGCGCGCTTCGACGCCGACGGCACGATGACATGGCTGCCGCTGGTATACGGCGAGGAACCCCTCACCGCGGCGAACGGCTTCCGCAGCCAGGCCGATGTCGTCATCGAGGCGCGGCGCGCGGCCGATCTCGTCGGCGCGACGCCCATGGACCGGCCCGAAGACATCGAGCCCGATCCGCACACGGGCCACGTTTATGTCGTGCTCACCCAAAACGAATGGCGCAAGGCAGCAGACGACCCCAAGGCGAGCGCGCGCGAGAAGGTGAACGCCGCCAATCCGCGGGCCGGAAATAAGTTCGGACAGATCATCGAGATCGTACCGCCACGCGTGGATGGAAAACCCGACCATGCCGCGACGACCTGCCGGTGGGAGTTCTTCCTGATCGGCGGCGACCCCGCACTTACCGCGCACGGCGCGCGCTATCACGGCCCGGTGTCGGCGAACGGCTGGGTCGTGTGTCCGGACAACATTGCATTCGATCCGCAAGGGCGCATCTGGATCTCGACCGATGGGCAGGGCGAGGTTGCCGGGTTCTGCGATGGCGTCTATGCGGCGGATACGCGCGGCCCGGGGCGCGGCATCACGCGCCTGTTCTTCACCGCCCCGCGCGGCGCGGAGATCTGCGGGCCCGAGTTCACGCCGGATGGGACGACGCTGTTCCTCGCCATCCAGCATCCCGCGGACGAGAAGGATTCGTCCTTCGAAAGGCCATCGACCCGATGGCCCGATTTCAAGGACGATATGCCGCCGCGCCCGTCAGTGATCGCGATCACGAAGCGGGACGGCGGCCCGATCGGCAGCTGACACAGGACGCGGGGGGGGGTATTCGGCGGAGCGCCGCCGATTCTTTCAACTCGCGGCGTCGGTGCGTACGGCCGGCGCCGACAGCACCATTCGCGCGCGAAGGATGGCTTCAGTCTCCTCGAGGTCCACGATCTCGAACCCCATCTCCTGCATCAGCGCGAGCATCGCCGTGTTCTCGCGAAGGATGTCGCCGAACAGCTCGCCGATACCGCGATGGCGCGCGTAATCGACAATCCGCGTCATGAGCAGGCGGCCGATCCCGCGACCCTTGAGATCGCTGCGGACAATGACGGCGAACTCCGCCTTGCGGCCGTCGGGGTCCGCCACGAGACGGCCTACGCCGATCACGGCGCCGTCCGAGAGCTGTTCGAGAACGAACGCCATTTCGCGATCGTAGTCGATCTGCGTCAGCCGGGCCGCCATGTCCCGCGGCAGCGTTTTGAGCGGCGCGAAGAACCGCATGCGAACGTCTTCGTCCGATAGCTTCGCAAACGCCGCGTGGAACGCCGGCTCGTCCTCCGGGCGCACCGGACGCAGCAGCGCCTTGCCGACGTCCGGCAGATCGATCGCCTCTTCCAGCTCCTTGGGGTAGGGACGGATCGCCAGCCGCGCCGCGCCGCGCGGGCCCGCCGGGGTCCGTACCCGTATGCGCGCATCGAGCGCAATCACACCCTGCGGATCCGCCAGCAGCGGATTGATGTCGATCTCGACAATCTCGTCGAGTTCCGCGGCAAGATGCGACACGCGCACGAGCGTCAGCGCGATCTCGTCCAGCGCTGCCGGCGGTTGGTCGCGGTAACCCTTCAGCAGGTCGAAGACGCGCGTGCGCGACATCAGCTCGTGTGCCAAGGCCATGTTCAGCGGCGGCAGCGCCACCGCCTTGTCGCGCATCACCTCGACTGCGACCCCGCCATGCCCGAACAGGATGAACGGGCCGAACTGGCGATCCTCGACCATGCCGACGATCAGCTCGTGCGCATGCGGGCGGCGGATCATTTCCTCGACCGTGAAGCCGGTGATGCGCGCCCCGGGTTTAAGGCGCCGGATGCGATCGATCATCACCCGCGCGGCTTCGCGCGCTTCGTCCGGGGTCGCAAGGTCCAGCATGACGCCGCCGACATCGGATTTGTGCAGGATGTCCGGCGAGACGATCTTGAGCGCAACGGGTCCGCCGATCTCGACGGCGCATCGTGCGACCTCCTCGGGTGTGCCGGCCGTGCGGCTCTTGACGGCCGTAATGCCGTAGCTGGCAAGAACATGGCGCACTTCCGCCGGCGACAGCCACTCGCGACCCTCGCTCAGCGCCGCGGTGATCGCGGTGCGCGCCTCGGCGGGGTTCGTCTCGAACTCGCCCGGCACCGAGGCGGGGACCTGCATGAGCATTTCCTGGTTGCGGCGATAGCGGACGAGGTGCATGAAGCCGCGCACGGCCTTGTCCGGCGTCTCGTAGGTCGGAATCCGCCGTGCGGCGAACAGGCGGCGTGCCCCGCCCGCAGCGGCACCGCCGATCCAGCTCGTCAGGACCGGACGCGGCTTCGGCCCGAGCGCGGCGACGACCGCTTCCGCCGCCTCGACGCTGGAGGCGACCGCAGTCGGGCAATTCAGCACCAGCACGGCATCCACCTCGGGTGCGGTGAGCAGGATCTCGAGGGCATCGGCATAGCGTTTGCCCGGCGCGTCGCCGATGATGTCGACGGGGTTGCCGCGCGACCAGATCCGGGGCAGAACCGCATCGAGCCGCGCGATCGTCTGGTCGGACAGTTCCGCCAGCTTTCCGCCGAGGTCGAGCAGCGAGTCGGTCGCGAGCACCCCCAAGCCGCCGCCGTTGGTGAGAATCGCCAACCGGTCGCCCCGCAGTGGCGGCGGTGCGGCCAAGGTCTCGACCGCATCGAACAGCTCGTCCAGATCGAACACGCGGAGCATGCCGGCCCGCCGGAATGCCGCGTCGAATACTTCGTCCGCGCCGGCGAGTGCGCCGGTATGCGACGCGGCGGCTTTCGCGGATTGCGCGTGCCGTCCTGCCTTGATGGCGATCATCGGCTTCATTCGGGCCGCCGATCGGGCCGCGGACATGAACTTGCGGGCATGCGTGACCGTCTCGAGGTAAAGCAGGATCGCCCGCGTATCGGGATCCTGGGCGAGGTAGTCGAGCATGTCGCCGAAATCGACGTCGGACATGTCGCCGAGCGCGACCAGATGCGAGAACCCGATCCCGCGCGGTGCCGCCCAGTCGAGAACGGCCGTCAGCAGCGCGCCCGACTGCGCGACGAAAGCGATGTCGCCGGCCGGCGGGTGCAGATGCGCGAACGAGGCATTGAGGCCACGGCGCGGCACGAGAACGCCGAGGCAGTTCGGCCCGATGATACGCAGCAGGTGCGGCTTTGCAGCTTCCAGCATCTCGCGCTCCAGCGCCGCGCCCTCCGTCGTACCCAGCTCGCTGAAACCTGCCGTGATCACGATGACGCCCCGCGTGCCGCGCGCACCGAGTTCGCGGACCAATCCCGGCACGCTGTTTGGCGGCGTCGCGATGATCGCCAGGTCGGGCGTCATCGGCAGGCTGGCGACATCCGGATAGCTCAGCACGCCCTCGATGGCCTTGTATCGAGGGTTGACAGGCATGATGGGCCCGTCGAAGCCCGCATTGAACAAGTTGTGCGCGACGACCGCGCCGACGGACCGCTCCTGCTTGCTGGCGCCGATCAACGCAATCGAGGTCGGCTTGAAGATCGCGTCGAGGTTTCGGATCGACATGCGTATCCTCACTGATGAGGTTTCACGATCTGCGGCGACGACCGGTTCCGCGGCGGAGTTAGTATCCCGACGGAAATCCGGCCTTGATCTGAGTCATCCCGGCCTCGCTTCCGCAAGCCCTACGAAATAGTCGGCCGTGATACGTTCGGGTCGCCCGACGCCGGCCGGAATCACGCCGCCCGATTCATGTCGGCGGTCCGGTGCGCTTTCGTTACGCCGCGATGGCGCGCGATGCCGGGACGTGTTCGAGCGCGAGCGCCTCGGCGACGGCCGGGTGCGTGATGCGGCCGCGGTGAACATTGAGGCCGTTCAACAGATGCGGATCGGCCGCGAGCGCCGCCATCGGGCCCTTGTCGGCGAGCGCGAGGACGAACGGCAGGGTCGCATTGTTGAGCGCGAAGGTTGAGGTTCGCGGCACCGCGCCCGGCATGTTGGCCACGCAGTAATGCACGATGCCGTCGACGACATAGGTCGGTGCGTCATGCGTGGTCGGGCGGCTGGTCTCGATACAGCCGCCCTGGTCGATCGAAATGTCGACGACCACCGAGCCGCGCCGCATCCGCCTGATCATGTCACGGCTGACCAGCTTGGGTGCGGCCGCGCCGGGCACGAGCACGGCTCCGATAACGAGGTCTGCCTCGACGACGTGTTTCTCGATGGCATCGTGCGTCGAATAGATGGTGTGAAGCTGCGAGCCGAACTGGAGGTCGAGCTCGTAGAGTCGCTGGAGCGACTTGTCGATGATGACAACGTGCGCCCCGAGTCCCATCGCCATTCGCGCCGCATTGGTCCCGGATACGCCGCCGCCCAGGATCACGACCTTGGCCGCCTGCACGCCCGGCACGCCGCCGAGCAGCACGCCCGCGCCGCCCTGCGGCTTTTCCAGGCAGTGGGCACCGACCTGTACCGCCATGCGGCCTGCGACCTCGCTCATCGGGGCGAGCAGCGGCAGGCCGCCGCGGTCGTTGGTGACGGTTTCGTAGGCGATTGCCGTGCAGCCGGACGCCATCAGCCCCTTGGCCTGCGCCGGATCGGGGGCGAGATGGAGATAGGTGAAGAGCGTATGGCGCTCGGTCAGGCGCTTGATCTCGACCGGCTGCGGCTCCTTCACCTTGACGATCAGCTCGGCGCCGGCAAACACGTCGTCGGCGTTGTCGACGATCCGAGCGCCGGCCGCCCGATAGTCGTCGTCGTCGAACCCGATGCCGTAACCCGCCATCGTCTCCACGACGACGCTGTGCCCATGACGGACCAGCTCGCGCACGCTGGCCGGAACCAGTCCGACGCGGTTTTCGTTGCTCTTGATCTCCTTCGGAACACCGATCCGCATCGCCGTCGCTCCCCGGGGCCTGGCCGTTGCCTTGAGGATGCGGCGGCAGCCGCTGCCGGTCAACTCGGCCCCACGGCAGGAACGATCGTCTCAATCGTCGAAGGCGAGCCCCGGTTTGGGCAGCGAGGCGCCGAGCGGGAAGCGGCGCATGAGCCAGACGACCATCACGATCCCGGGCAGCGCTGCGCCCGTCGTAAGCACGAAGAAGACGAACCAGTCGAGCTGATCGGCGAGCCATCCACCCGAGGATGAGAGGATCGTTCGGCCGACCGTCGCCAGTGAGGACAACAGGGCATACTGCGTCGCCGTGAATGCGATGTTGCACAGACTCGACAGATAGGCGACGAACGCGGCCGAGCCCATGCCGCCGGTGAAATTCTCGATGCCGATGGTGACGGTCAGCATCGCGACATCATGGCCGGCCAGGGTCTGTACGGCATACATCAGGTTCGAGATGGCCTGCAGCACGCCGCAGATAAGCAGGCTCCTGTAAAGGCCGAACCGGAACACGACGGCACCGCCGGCAGCGAGGCCGGCAAGCGTCGCGACGACGCCGAACACCTTGCTGATGTTCGCGACCTCGATCTTGCTGAATCCCATCGCCACGTAGAACGGGTTCGCCATGACGCCCGCGAGCGCGTCGCCAAACTTGTAAAGCACGACGAAAACCAGGATGGCGATCCAGCCGGGCCGGGACATGAAATCGGCGAAAGGCGCGAAAACGGCGCGCTGGACCCAGGCGGCCACGCGGGCGCCCGCCGTGTCGCCCGGCATCGGTTCGAGCGCCTTGACGGAGCCGGCAGGTTCGGCCGTCAGCCACACCGTGACCATGCCGACGCCCATCAGCAGCGCCATCACGGCGTAGGCGAAGCTCCATCCGCCGAATGTCGCCGCATAGAGCGCTCCGGCGGACGACGCCATCATGCCGAAACGATAACCCCACTGCGTCGCGGCGGCGCCGGCGCCCTGTTCCTCCGCCGTCAACAGTTCGATGCGGAACGCATCGATGACGATGTCCTGGCTCGCCGACAGGAACGCGACGATGACGGCGCACAGCGCAACCAGCCCCGGTTCCGTTCTCGGGTCGGTCATGCCGAGGGCGAGGATGGCAAGGGCGAGAAGGCCCTGGATGAGCAGCGCCCAGCTGCGGCGCCGGCCGAGCCGGCGGGTAAGGACGGGGAGCGGCAGCCGATCGATGAACGGCGACCATAGGAACTTGAAGCTGTACGAGATCCCGATCAGCGCGAACAGGCCGATCGAGGTCCGGGAGACCCCGGCCTCGGCCAGCCAGAACGACAGCGTGCCGAAGGTGAGCGGCAGCGGCAGCCCGCTCGAGAACCCCATGAACAGGACGGCGAGCATGCGCGGCTCGCGGTAGACGGCAAGGGATTCAATCCAGGTCTTCATGTCGCTCCCGTTTATCGGGCGTGGGCATTCACCGATTGTAAACGGCGCCGGTTCTTTTTGGCGGGGAAATTGCCGCGCCGTGGGCTGATTCCGGAACCGCGCCGGCCTCGAGGCGTTTGCGCTGCGAGCAAGCGACAGGAATGGAGGCAGGATCATGGCGCAGGATCTGAAGGGGAAGACGGTGGCGGTGCTCGCGACCGACGGGTTCGAGCAAAGTGAGCTGACCGAGCCCCTCAAAGCGCTCAAGGATGCCGGTGCCGAGGCGCATGTCGTCGCACCGAAAGCCGGCAAGATCCAGGGCATGAGGCATCACGACAAGGGCGACCAGATCGACGTCGACAAGACGCTCGATCAGATCAGCGCGGATGATTACGACGCGCTGGTACTGCCGGGCGGCGTCGCCAATCCCGATCAGCTCCGCATCAACCCGAAGGCGGTCGCATTCATCCGGCATTTCGTCCAGTCGAAGAAACCCATCGCGGCGATCTGCCATGGACCGTGGACGCTGATCGAGGCCGGTGCCGTCAAGGGCAAGACCATGACGTCGTGGCCGTCGCTCAAGACCGACCTCGAGAACGCCGGCGCGAAGTGGGTGGATCAGGAGGTCGTCACCGACAACGGGCTGGTGACCAGCCGCAGGCCGGACGATCTGCCGGCGTTCTGCCGGAAGATGGTCGAGGAGATCCGGGAAGGGGTGCACGTCCGCGGCAAGGCCGAGGCGGCACTCTAGCCACCGCAAGCGAAAATCCCTCCCGCCCGGAGCAGGCGGGAGGGATTCATCGCCTCAAACCGATCGTACGCTCAGCCCGCCTCGGCGGCGCGCTCGGCGCGTTTGCGGGCATGCGGATCGAGGATCTTCTTGCGCAGCCGGATCGATTTCGGCGTCACCTCGACCACCTCGTCGTCGGCGATGTAAGCGATCGCCTGCTCGAGGGTCAGGATCCGCGGCGGGGTCAGGCGCACGGCTTCGTCCTTGCCCGCCGCGCGGATATTGGTGAGCTGCTTCGCCTTGAGCGGGTTGACCTCGAGATCGTTCTCGCGGCTGTGCTCGCCGATGATCATGCCCGGATACACCTTGTCCCCCGGATTGATCATGATCACGCCGCGTTCCTCGAGATTCCACAGCGCATAGGCGACCGCCTCGCCCTCCGCATTGGAGATCAATACGCCGTTTCGCCGACCTTCGATCGGCCCCTTGTAGGGTGCATAGCCGTGGAACAGCCGGTTCATGATACCGGTGCCGCGGGTGTCGGTCAGGAACTCGCCGTGATAGCCGATCAGGCCGCGCGTCGGCACCAGGAAGGTGATGCGGGTTTTGCCGCCGCCTGACGGGCGCATGTCGGTCATCTCGCCGCGGCGCTTGCCAAGCTTCTCGACGACGACGCCGGCATAGGCTTCGTCGACGTCGATCTGCACTTCCTCGATGGGTTCGAGGCGCTGGCCCGAAGCCGGATCCGTCTTGAGCAGAACCCGCGGCCGGCCGACCGACAGTTCGAAACCCTCGCGGCGCATGGTCTCGACCAGCACGCCGAGCTGAAGCTCGCCGCGCCCGGCAACCTCGTACGTATCCGCGTCCTCGGTCTCGCGCACGCGGATCGCGACGTTGCCCTCCGCCTCGCGCATCAGGCGCTCGCGGATCATGCGCGTGGTGACCTTGGTTCCTTCGCGGCCTGCGAGCGGGGAGTCGTTGACGGAAAACGTCATGGCCAGCGTCGGCGGGTCGATCGGGATCGCCGGAATCGGCGCCGTCACCGCGGGATCGCAGATCGTGTCGGCCACCGTCGCCTTGGTAAGACCCGCGATCGCGATGATGTCGCCGGCCTGGGCCTGCTCGATCGGCACGCGCTCGAGCCCCCGGAAGGCAAGCAGCTTGGTGAGCCGTCCGTCCTCGAGCAACTGACCCTCGCGCGACAGTGCCTTCACCGGCATGTTCAGCCTGGCCGTGCCGCTGTGGATGCGACCCGTGAGAACGCGGCCGAGATAGGGGTCGTATTCGAGCGTCGTCGCCAGCATCGCGAATGGCTGGTCCGGCTCGACCGTCGGCGGGGGCACGTGTCGAACGATGAGATCGAACAGCGGCGCCAGGTTCTCGCGCGGCGCTTCCAGGCTTTCGGCCGCCCACCCGTTGCGCCCCGAGGCGAACAGGGTGGGAAAATCGAGCTGCTCGTCGTTGGCGCCGAGCGCCGCGAACAGATCGAAGATTTCGTTGTGAACCTCATGCGGCCGCGCGTCGGCCCGGTCGACCTTGTTGATGACGACGATCGGTTTGAGTCCCTTGGCCAGGGCCTTCATCGTCACGAACTTCGTCTGCGGCAAGGGGCCCTCGGCCGCGTCGACCAGGACGACGACGCCGTCGACCATCGACATGATTCGCTCGACCTCGCCGCCGAAATCGGCGTGGCCCGGCGTGTCGACGATATTGAGGCGCGTCCCCTTCCATTCGACCGAGGTGCACTTGGCGAGAATGGTGATGCCGCGCTCGCGCTCGAGATCGTTGTAGTCGAGCGCGCACTCGGCGACCTGCTGGTTCTCGCGGAACGTCCCCGACTGGCGCAGGAGCGCGTCCACGAGAGTGGTCTTGCCGTGGTCGACATGGGCGATGATGGCGATATTGCGCAGATCCATGCTCGGTATCGGGGCTGCAGGCGCCAAACAAGCAAGGACCGAGCCCGCCTGTTCGGCCCGGTCCTTATTGCGGCGCAATATATAGTCGTTCCGCGGTCGTTCTGGAAGGAGGTCCGGCCGCCCTTTGACCGAAAATCTGTCGATGCGGCGGCCGCATGGCGGCTTCCGCGCCGCAATTTGCGACACGGCTGGCGCCGTGCGTCGCATTTTGCGACCTGCGCCGGGGGCGCCAGGCGATGCTCCCGGAATCTCCGGCAAAAATCGGGTCGTCACGCGTGGCACGGCATTTGATAGGAGAACCCGGTCCCCGGTCCCTGGAACAGCATCATGCGCCAACCCGAAGAGCTGCGCGTGCTCGTCGTCGAGGATCAGCCCGTCATGCGCCAGCTGATCCGCACGGTGCTCAGGCAGATGAGAATTCGCGACGTCACGGAAGCAGAGAACGGGCCCGATGCCCTGGCCGTCTTCTCCGGCAAGATCGACATGATCGTCTGCGACTGGGTCATGCCGGAGATGAGCGGCCTCGAACTGTTGCAGCGGGTGCGTGCGGTCGACGCGGACATCCCTTTTCTGATGGTTACGGGCAATGCCGATGCCGATGCCATCCGTGCGGCGGTTGCCGCCGGGGTTTCGGCCTATATCGTCAAGCCTTTCACGCCCAAGCAGCTCGAATCGAAGCTACGGGTGATGATCGAGCGGGCGCAGACCCGTCGCGCGGCCTGATCGCCGCCCAGCCCGCATCACCTTCCGTCTGGTTTCGGTCGCCGATCAGTCCCGCGCGGCGATGTTTGCCTCGTGCGCGGCGAGCACGGCCATGTTCACAAGATCGCCGACGCTGGCGCCGATCTGAACGATCTGCGCCGGCTTGGACAGGCCGACGAGGAGCGGCCCGATCTGGGTACCGCCGCCAAGCTTCTGCAGCAGCTGGCTCGAAATGTTCGCCGAATGCAGACCGGGCATGATCAGGACGTTGGCAGGGCCGGACAGCCGACAGAACGGATAGAGCGTCCGCATCAGATGATGGTCGAGCGCCACCTCGGCGCTGAGATCGCCGTCATACTCGAAATCCACCTGACGGCGGTCGAGTTCGGTCACTGCCGCGCGGACCGATGCCAGCGTGTCGAGCGGCGGCTGGCCGAAGGTGGAGAATGAAAGGAACGCGACGCGCGGCTCGTGCCCGAGCGCGCGAGCCTTGGCGGCGGTCTGGATCGCGATGTCGGCCAGTTCCTCCGGCGTCGGCCGTTCATGAACCGTCGTATCCGCCATGAACACGGTATGACCGCGTGCCATCACGATCGACAGACCCATGACGCGCTTGCCGGGCGCCGCGGGCAGAACGCGGCGCACGTCCTTGAGCGCAACGTGATAGCTGCGCGTGACGCCGGTGACCATGGCATCCGCATTGCCGCACGCGACCATCAGCGCGGCGAATACGTTGCGGTCCTGATTGACGAGCCGTTGGCAATCGCGCCACAGGAAGCCCTGCCGTTGCAGGCGCGCGTGCAGGTACTCCGTATAGCGTTGGTTGTTCTGCGACACGCGCGCGTTGTGGATCTCGAGGTCGGCGATCCTGGACAGGCCCATCGCCTTCAGCGTCGCCTCGATCCGCTCGCTGCGTCCGACCAGCACGGGTGTGCCATAGCCGGCGTTGCGGAACGCCACGGCGGCGCGGATTACTTTCTCTTCCTCGCCCTCCGCGAACACGACGCGGCGCGGCGGATTGTTGCGGACCTCTTCGTAGGTGAGGTCGAGCATCGCCGCCGTCGGATCTCGCCGGGTCGACAGCTGCCGGCGATATGCCTTCATGTCCGGGATCGGCTTGCGTGCGACGCCCGTGTCCATGGCCGCCTTCGCGACCGCGGCCGGCACGACCGAGATGAGGCGCGGGTCGAACGGCACCGGCAGGATGTAATCGGGCCCGTAGCGCAGGCGTCGGCCCGCATAAGCGGCATCCAGCTCGTCCGGTACATCCTCGCGCGCCAGCGTGGCCAGGGCCTCGGCGGCGGCGATCTTCATCGCATCGTTGATGGTGCGTGCCCGCACGTCGAGCGCGCCGCGGAAGATGTACGGGAACCCCAGGACGTTGTTGACCTGGTTCGGATAGTCGGAGCGGCCCGTCGCGATGATCGCGTCGGGGCGTGCCGCCTTGGCCTCTTCGGGCGTGATCTCCGGGTCGGGATTCGCCATCGCGAAGATGATCGGCTTGTCGGCCATCGACTGAACCATCTTACGGTCGACGACGCCCTTGGCGGAAAGCCCGAAGAACACGTCGGCCCCCTCCAGCGCTTCCGCCAGCGTGCGTGCCTTGGTGTCCACCGCATGGGCCGATTTCCACTGGTTCATCGACTCGGTGCGGCCCTTGTAGATGACGCCCTTGGTGTCGCACAGCACGACGTTGTCGTGCGGCAGGCCCATCGACTTCAACAGTTCGACGCAGGCGATCGAGGCGGCACCCGCCCCATTGACGACCATCTTGATCGTCTTGAGGTCGCGTCCCGTCAGGTCGAGTGCATTGATCAAGC
This sequence comes from Alphaproteobacteria bacterium, assembly GCA_036381615.1. GTDB lineage: Bacteria > Pseudomonadota > Alphaproteobacteria > CACIAM-22H2 > CACIAM-22H2 > CALANV01. The sequence goes on along the minus strand of DASVCL010000003.1, from coordinate 66,133 downwards.
CGGCAATGGCGACGATCGCCGTGCCGTGCTGATCGTCATGAAATACCGGGATGTCGAGGAGCTCGCGCAGGCGCTGCTCGATGATGAAGCATTCGGGCGCCTTGATGTCCTCCAGATTGATGCCACCGAACGCCGGGTGAAGGAAGCGGACGCAGTTGACGAACTCGTCGACGTTCTTGGTATCGATCTCGAGGTCGAAGGCGTCGACGTCGGCGAAGCGCTTGAACAGGCACGCCTTGCCTTCCATGACGGGCTTGGCGCCGACGGCGCCCAAATCGCCCAATCCCAGAACGGCCGTGCCGTTCGAGATCACGGCGACAAGATTGCCTTTCGCGGTATAGTCGTAGGCGAAATCCGGGTTCTTGGCGATGCGAAGGCACGGCCAAGCGACGCCCGGGGAATACGCCAGCGACAGATCGCGTTGGGTCGTCAGCGGCTTGGTCGGACTGATCTCGAGCTTGCCCGTTCGGCCGCGGGAGTGGAACAGGAGGGCATCTTCCTCCGTGACATGGGCGGTCGTGGTCATCGTCAAGTTCCGTAAGTGGCGTTTCCCCAAAGGCCCTAAGGCTTTGGCGTCATGTTAAGGGCCCGGCTGTGACGCCGTCAAAGCGGATGAAGACTCCACCACGCCAAAAGTTTCGGCGCGATGAAGTCAAAAGAGGGGTTTTGCCGAAAGTTCCGACCGGTACACGGGGAAGTCGAATTCGAAGCGCACGACAATTCGCCGGACGAGATCCACGAACCAGTCCTGGGCGAGCGGATGGACGTATACGGATGTAACGAGCGCCGCGACGTCGACGCGGGGATAATACCCATAGGCGTCGGATTGGGCGCGGATCTGATCGCCACCGAATTCATCGGGCGTGTGCCAGGACGCGACCGCGCGGATTTCGCGCTCATGCTCGAAACTCTTCCGCTTGTGCATGACCCAATGGAACATGTCGAGTCCGGGGAGCGTCTCGGCCGTGTAATCGATGTAGCGGACAAGCCCGATGCCGACATAATCCGGCAGGGCCGCTCGCAGCCGCGCGTAGGTCGACACCAACGCCACTCCGTCGTTGGGGGAGCTGAACAGCTTCCACATGGCCTCCGACTCGACGTCGTTCATGTGCCACGAACTGATGAAGTAGCCGCCCTTAAGGTCGGCGGCCAGCTCCCGCAGCCGTCCGAGATTTCGTTCCAAGGTCTGGCGCGCGGCCTCGCTGGCCGCCTCAATCCGGGCTTCCAGTCGTCTCAGGAGCCCTTCCGGCGTCGTGCCCTCGAACGGATCCTCCATCATCCGGCAATGCGGCATCGCCAGCCGCTGCGAGTCGAGAAACCAGACGAGTTTCGGAAAATCGAGATAGCGCCAGATCCGCGCTTCCGCATTGCGCGGCGCGCAGAAGGCCGGATGACGGCCGGCGGCCAGGGTTGCGAAGCTCTGCGTCAGCTCTTGCATCGTGCCGTTATTGCCTGCCGGTTTTGACGTCGGGCAGGTCAATAACGCGCCAATCGCCGCCGGATCACCCAGCAAGGGACTCTGAAAAGATCATGGCCTTCAAAGAGCAAGGCCCTCGCGCCGGCCAGGCCCGGCGCGAGGGCCTTGATGGAAAAGCTTGTCTGCGATTGGCGCCACCCGGTTCGAGCAGCGGGCGAGCGTCGCCTGAACGTCCCGGAAGCGAACGGCGGGCTGGCGCGCGGCTGATCTAGTCGACCTTCGTGTAGTGGTCGCTGCTGTAGGTGTCCTTGTTGAGCGGGCCCGGCGCGAAATCAACCAGATGTTTCGTGACGAGGGCGACCCCGGCGGTGAGTTTCGGATTTTTATCCCAGAACCGGGCCTTGTCGCCGTGGGCGCAATACTCCTTGTCACACTTCATGTGCTGTTCATCATTGTCCGGAAGCTGTTGCGCCACCCTGGCGAAGGATTCGAGTATTTCCTGATAGTTGTTGGTCTGGACCCACTGCTCGATCTGCGTCAGCCACTGATCCGTCAACGTGCAGAGCTGCGTCGTGATCTCGAGTTGCTCCCGGATCTTCTGAATCCGCTTGTCCAGATACTCTTTCTTCGATATGGCGCGCACGACGTCGTTGCAGATCGAAGCGGTTACCGGGGCGTTCTGGATCAACGTATCGACCGCTTCCTTTAGCATGTCTGCGGCATGCTTTACCTTCCAGCGGTAGCGGTCCATGTCCTCGAGGTCGAGGTCCTTCCAGCCCCATTTGACCTTGTGGGCCATATCGCCGGTCTGGTGCTTGTTCTTCTTGTATTCAAGCTGCTTTTGCGCGCGAACTGGAGCCCCTTTTCCACGGCCGTGCTGATGATGTCCTTCGCGATGGCGGGCACCGGGATGAACGTGATCGCGCCCTTGATTACCATCGTGCCGATCCGGGAAACCGACTTGCGTCGGAATGGATCGGCGAATGACGAGTGGAGGATGCGTTTTCCCCAGCTCGGATTGTATGCAACTTTGCGGCCGATGTCCCACAGATCGCGCGGCATACCCCGTCCCCCCAGATGGCATAAGCCTCAGACTCGTACCGCATTTTATAACAGGTTTTCTGGTTAGGGTTGTCGAATCTTTGCCGGAAAACCAACTGCAGATCGGTGGTGTCGATCTGATGCCGCCGGAAGCGGGGCGCTATTCCGGACCGTCGCTGCCACATCTTGTGATTGCCGCTTCCGTACCGAATAGATGGAGGGAGAAACCGCCGCGTCACAACGATCGCCCAGGGCCTGCCTGAACCGGGGTTGCGGTCAGGTGTCGGTCAGAAGCCGCACGGGCCGCCTCTCCGCGGCCGACTGCAGTATTGCGTCGATCAGGTAATGGACATGCAGGGCCACGGCGCCACTCACGCGCGGCTCGCGGCCGGTCTGGACGGCATCGATGAAGTCCGCGATGAGGGCGCGATGCCAGTCGTTCGGGAACGCCATCGGGTCGGCGCCGGTGCCGCCGGGGCTCGGGTCGGGCTCGACGTGCTCCGTGCGGCCGTCGTGCCAGAATACGTCGAGCGCGGTGCCGGTAAGGATCGCCGTGCCGTTGCGGCCTATCAGCTCCACCCGTTCCGGAAAGCCGGGAAAGGCGGCGGTCGTCGCATCGATCGTGCCGAGAGCACCGTTCGCGAACCTGATTGCGCCGGCCACAAGATCTTCGGTCTCCATCCGGTGCAGCGGTGACGTCGTCGCATAGGCCATGACCTCGACGGCCGGCCCGGCCAGACTCAGCATCACGTCCAAGGTATGAATGCCTTGGGTCAGCAGCACGCCGCCGCCATCGCGTGCCTTGGTGCCGCGGCCCGGGACGTCGTAATAGCTTTGCGGCCGCCACAGGCGGATCGACGTGCTGGCGCCTGCGATCTCGCCCAGCAAACCCGTGCGCAGGACCTCGGACAGGCGCATCACGGCGGGGCGGAAGCGATGCTGCAGCATTACGCCCAGCCGCACCCCGGCACGCCGGCAGGTGTCGACCAGCTCGCGGGCGCGTTCGAGCGTGATCTCGAGCGGCTTTTCGAGCAGAACGTGCTTGCCGGCCGCCGCGCACTGCCTGACCAGCTCCAGGTGCGTATTGGGCGGCGTCAGGATGCTCACGACATCGACCGCCGGGTCGTTCAGGATCCGGTCGAGGCTGTCGGCAAGCGGGAACGGGAAATTTGCCGCGAACGCCTGCCGGCGCGCCAGGCTCGGGCTATAGGCGTAAAGCACGCTCGCCCGGTCGGCGAGGTCGAGAAAGCTCTTCGCGTGCGGCCCGACCGCCATGCCGAGGCCGACGATGGCGAAATTCGTCTTTTTCATGCGTTTTCTCCCGCTTATCGGTTCAACATAGATAGCGGCCGCGACGGCTTGCGAACAACGGGCCGGCTGCGCAATAAGTGGCGCACCAATGCACGACGCCCGAAGCAATATCGATTCGGCCGCGCCGGCGCGCGCGGCTGCGGCGGATGCCGACGTCACGCCGATGATGGCGCAGTATTTCGAGGTCAAGCGCGCCCATCCCGGCTGCCTTCTGTTCTATCGGATGGGTGATTTCTACGAACTGTTCTTCGACGACGCGGTCGTCGCCGCGAAGGCGCTGGATATCGCGCTGACCAAACGCGGCAAGCATCTCGGCGAAGAAATCCCGATGTGCGGCGTGCCCGTGCACGCGTACGAAGCCTATCTCCAGCGCCTCATCCGGAACGGTTTTCGCGTCGCCATCTGCGAACAGCTCGAGGATCCGTCGGAAGCGAAGAAGCGTGGCTCGAAGGCCGTCGTCCGCCGGGACGTGGTCCGCATCGTCACGCCCGGAACCCTTACCGAAGAGACGCTGCTGGATGCGCGCCGGCACAACTATCTCGCGGCACTCGCCGAGTCGAACGGCGCCCTTGGCTTTGCGTGGCTCGACCTGTCGACGGGCGACTTCTTCCTGCAACCGCTGGCCGCATCCGGCATTGCCAGCGCGCTCGCCCGTGTCGCGCCCGGCGAAATTCTCGTGCCCGACCGGTTGCTCGCCCGCGACGAGGTCAAGGTTCAGCTGAACGACTGGAAAGGCGCACTCACGCCGCTGCCCTCGGTCCGGTTCGACAGCGAGAACGGCCGGCGGCGACTCGAGGCCATGTACGGCGTCAAGGCGCTGGACGGTTTCGGTGCGTTCGGGCGGGCCGAACTCGCCGCGGGCGGCAGTCTCGTCGACTATGTCGAGCTGACGCAGAAAGGACGGCTGCCGCGGCTCAAGCCGCCGATTCGCGTCGCCGAATGCGGCTTTCTCGAAATCGATCCGGCCACGCGTCGCAATCTCGAACTCGAACAGACGCTCGAGGGACAGCGCCGCGGTTCGCTGCTGGCGACGATCGATCGGACCTTGACCGGCGCGGGGGCGCGCCGGCTCGCCCAGCATCTGGCCGCGCCGCTGACGGACCCGCGTGCAATCGAGGCGCGTCTCGACATGGTGGGCTTCTTCGTCGACGATGCCCGGCGGCGGGACGAGCTGCGCGAGATTCTGCGCGGCCTGCCGGATGTCGAGCGGGCGTTGTCCCGGATCGGCTTGGGGCGTGGTGGCCCGCGTGATCTTGCCGCCATACGCGACTGTCTGTCGTCGATTCCCCGGATTCGATCGTGTCTCACGGTGGCAGGGCTCGCCGGTACGCCAGCCGGGATCAACGCGTGCGCCCGCGATCTCGGAGACCATGCGCCGCTCGTCGAGCGGCTGACCCGGGCGCTCGCCGCGGAGCTGCCCGTCGATGCGCGCGACGGCGGCTTCATCGCGGCAGGGTATTCGGAGCGGCTCGACGAGCTCAGACGTCTCAGGGATGACAGCCGCCGGCTGATCGCGGAATTGCAGACGCGTTATGCGGCCGAGACGAAGGTCCCATCCCTGAAGATTCGTCACAACAACGTCCTCGGCTACTACATCGAGGTGACGCCGACGCACGCGGACAAACTCGCCGGCAACCCGGCTTTCATTCACCGCCAGACTCTGGCGAGCGCGATGCGTTTCACGACCGTGGAGCTCGGCCAGCTCGAACAGAGCATCATGTCGGCGGCCGACAAGGCGCTCGCCCTCGAGATGGAGATCTTCAACGAACTCGCGACGGACGTTCTGTCGAATGCGGATGCGATCGTGCGCGCCGCGTCGGCGATCGCCGCCCTGGACGTCGCGGCCGCCCTTGCCGATCTCGCCGTCGAGCGTCGCTACTGCCGCCCCGAGGTGGACGAGAGCCTCAGCTTCCATATCGTCGGCGGGCGTCACCCCGTCGTGGAGGCGGCCCTTGCCAGCGCCGGTGGCGCCGCCTTCGTCGCGAACGATTGCCGTCTCGCGGCGGATGCGGACGGATCGGGGGCTGATCGCACCGGCGAGGCGCGCATCTGGCTGCTGACCGGTCCGAACATGGCCGGCAAGTCGACCTTTCTCCGTCAGAATGCGCTCATTGCGATCCTGGCGCAGATCGGGTCCTACGTCCCCGCCGACCGTGCACATATCGGTGTCGTCGATCGGCTGTTCAGCCGCGTCGGCGCCGCCGACGATCTTGCCCGCGGCCGGTCGACGTTCATGGTGGAAATGGTCGAGACCGCGGCGATCCTCAACCAGGCGGGGACGCGCTCGCTCGTCATCCTCGACGAAATCGGCCGGGGCACGGCGACCTATGACGGGTTGTCGATCGCGTGGGCCTGCGTCGAACATCTGCACGAGGTGAACCGGTGCCGCGCGCTGTTCGCCACCCACTATCATGAACTCACCGCGCTCGCGGGCAAGCTCCCCGGACTTGCCTGCTACACGATGCGGGTCAAGGAGTGGCAGGGCGACGTCGTGTTCCTGCACGAGGTCGTGCCCGGCGCGGCCGATCGGTCCTACGGCATTCACGTCGCGAAACTGGCCGGTCTGCCGCCGGCGGTGATCGAGCGTGCCGAACAGGTGCTGAAAACCCTGGAAAACGGCGCGGATACCAGCGCGGTAAGCCGGCTGGCCGAAGACCTGCCGCTGTTCAGCGCCGTGCGTCCGAAGGGCGGTCTTCCCCAGGCGCAGGCGGCGGCACCATCCGTCGTCGAGGAGGCCTTGCGCGCCATCCATCCCGACGAGATGTCGCCGCGCGAGGCGTTGGACGCGCTCTACCGGTTGAAATCGCTGCTCGACCGCGGCTAGCGGTCACGCGGACATTTTGAATCGCCGGCCCGGGACTGCTCACGCGGCCCGTGGTGCGTGCTGCCCGCCTGATGTTCGGAATGCCGACGGTCCATCGCCTCGTCCAGTCGCGCCTGGGCCGCCTGCCGTTTTTCCGCGAGCCGCTGGAACTCGCGCCGAAGGTGCTCGATCTCCGCCTCGGAGCATTCCTCGAGGTTCAGCAACCGGTTCCGGGCGTGTGCCGTAGTGCGGATCAGCTCGTCCAGTTTCAGCTGAACGGCTTCGTTGTCCCGGTTCTGGGTGTTCTGGATCAGGAACACCATCACGAACGTGACGATCGTCGTACCCGTGTTGATGACGAGTTGCCACGTATCCGACCAGCCGAACAACGGCCCGGTTGCCGCCCAGAGCACGACCACGCCGATCGCGGCCGCGAAGGTCAGGGGATGTCCCAGCTGGTGCGCCGCCGCGCGTGCGATCCGCGCGAACCGGTCGATGATCTTCGGTCTCGGCGCCGCCACCTTCGAAGGGCCGTCTGCGGCGCGATGCGGCGTATTGATCCGGTGCATGGTTCTACTCGACCCCCGGGGCCGGCGCAGGGACGTCGGTGGTGGTCGATGACGGTTCCGTTCCGAACGTGATCCGGATGACGGATTGCGGCCAGTTCTGCCGGTAGGCATCGACATCCGAGACGGGAATCGTTGCCCGGCTGCGGACGATCTCCACGGGCCTGTCATAGCCGCCGACCGGAATGCCGAGGAAAATCCCGGTGCCGATGCCGACGCCGCCGCTACCCCCGAACACGCCGACACCGACATCGGGGCCGCCACCATAAGCGACGGGCGGGCTGGCTTCGCGCTCGATCAGGCTGGCCGGCGTCGTTCCCGAAGGGGTAATCAGGAGTGCGCTCGTCAACGGCTGTCGCCCGGTCGCGATGATCTGCACGGCCGACTCCGCAGTACCTGCCGGTGCGCGTACGAACTCGGCGGTAATCGTCGGCTCGCTCACCCGGCCGCCCGCGCCTCCACATGCCGGGACGAAGGCCACGACACCGAAAGCGACGACGAGCCGATGGAATAGACGCATGCGTTCTCCATCTTTTTGGTTGGGGACGAGGTCGTATCCGTGGCCGCCGGCCCGCGATATGATCGTTACCCGGGCAGTTAACGTTCGAGCCTATCTCGGCAGTTCCAATGGAGCAGGTCGTCAACCAGCGCGAGATCATCGATCGTCGCAGTGTCGGCGCGATTTTGGATGCCATCGCGCAGGATGAGGACCTGACGCTGGATGCCAGGCGCGCCCGATGCCTCGAGGCGCTGAAGACGGTTCTGGCCGCCGGCCGAACAGAGATCAGAACGCGGTTCGAGGAGGGTCGTGCCAGCGGCGCCGAAACCGTCCGTGCCGGCTGTTTCCTGCTCGATCAGCTCATCCGGCTGATCCACGATTATGCCGACCGCTATGTCTACCGGATCGCCAATCCGACCCAGGCCGAGCGGCTGTCGATCGTCGCCGTCGGCGGCTTTGGGCGCGGCGAGCTCGCTCCGCATTCGGATGTCGATCTTCTGTTCCTGCACCCGTACAAGCGGACCCCGCGCGGCGAGCAGATCGTCGAGTTCATTCTCTACATGCTGTGGGATCTGGGGCTGAAGGTCGGACACGCGACACGCTCGGTCGACGAATGCCTTCGCCTTGCGCGCGACGACATGACGATCCGCACCGCGCTCCTCGAATCGCGGTTCCTGTGGGGGGACGACAAGCTCTATGCCGATTTCCGGCGGCAGTTCCTGACCGGAATCGTCAAGGGTTCGGAGGCGGAGTTCGTCGCCGCCAAACTTGCCGAGCGCAACGAGCGGCACATCCGGATGGGCGACTCCCGCTACGTGCTGGAGCCGAACGTCAAGGAAGGCAAGGGCGGCCTGCGCGACCTGCACACCCTGTTCTGGATCGCGAAATACATTCATCGGGTGGAGCGGGTCGACGAACTCGTCGTCAAGGGCGTCGTGACAAGCGAGGAGGCCGCGAAGTTCGCCAAGGCCCAGGAGTTCCTGTGGACGGTCCGGTGTCACCTGCACTACGTCACGAAGCGCGCCGACGATCGGCTGACGTTCGACGTCCAGCCGGAGGTCGCCGCCCGCATGGGCTATACCGACCATCGCGGGACGCGCGGCGTCGAGCGGCTGATGAAGCATTACTTCCTCGTCGCCAAGGACGTGGGCGACCTGACCCGCATCTTCTGCGCCGCGCTGGAGATCGAGGCCGAGAAGAAGCCGCGACTGAGCCTCTCGCGACTGCCGCTGCCGTCGTTCATGCGGCGCGCCCGCCCGCGGCTCGAAGGTTTCGCCGTCGAAAACGGCCGCCTGACGGTTTCCAAGAACAGCGCCTTTGCCGACGATCCCGTCAACTTTCTGCGCATTTTCCGCGTGGCGCAGGAGCATGATCTGGAGATCCACCCTTACGCGCTGCGGCTGATACGCCGGAATCTCAAGCTGATCGACGGACGGCTGCGCGCGGATCCGGAGGCGAACAGGCTGTTCCTCGAGATGCTCACGGACCGGCATGACTCCGAGCGCACGTTGCGGGCCATGAACGAGGCGGGTGTGTTCGGCCGGTTCGTGCCGGATTTCGGCCGTGTCGTCGCGCAGATGCAGCACGACATGTACCATGTCTATACGGTCGACGAGCACACGATCTTCGCGATCGGCATTCTCCACCGCATCGAGAATGGCGAGCTTGCGTCCGAGCTGCCGCTGTCGAGCGAGGTCATTCACAAGATCCAGTCGCGCCGCGCGCTGTATGTGGCAGTCCTTCTCCATGACATCGCCAAGGGGCGCGGCGGCGACCATTCGGTTCTGGGCGCGGACATCGCGCTGCGGCTGGGGCCGCGCCTGGGCCTGAGCGACGAGGAGACGGAGACGGTCGCATGGCTGGTCCGCTGGCATCTGGCGATGTCGAACACCGCCTTCAAGCGCGATATCCAGGACCCGCAGACGCTTCACGACTTCGTGGATCTCGTCCAGTCCCCTGAGCGGTTGCGGCTGCTGCTCTGTCTCACCGTGGCCGACATACGCGCGGTGGGGCCGAATGTCTGGAACAATTGGAAGGCGACGCTGCTGCGCGAGCTCTACGATCGGGCCGAAGAGGCGATGTCCGGCACGGTGCTTGCGGACAGCGCCAAGATGCGGATCGAGGCGGCAAAATCGGCGTTGCGCACCGAGCTTGCCGACTGGCCCGACGAGGACATCGTCGCCCATTATGCCCGCGGCTATCCGGCCTACTGGCTTTCGGTCGACACTGCGACGCAGGCCCGGCATGCGCGCTTCATCCGTCAGGCCGAACGGGACGAGGCGCCAATCTCACTCGATACGCGTATCGATCGCGCGCGCGGAATCACGGAGATCACGATCTACACCGCCGACCATCCCGGCCTGTTCAGCCGAATCGCCGGCGCCATGGCGCTTGCCGGCGCGAACATCGTGGCGGCGCAGATCTTCACGATGGCGAACGGCATGGCGCTCGACACGTTTCTCATCCAGGAGACGCTGCCGTCCGTGGACAGCGCAGGGGCCGCGTTCGACAAGCCCGAACGTCTGGCGAAACTCGCAACCCTGATCGAGCAGGCGCTGTCGGGCCGGCTGAAACTGCGTGACGCGCTTGCCAAGCGGCCGAGGGTTCAGAGCCGCGCGCGCGTCTTCGCCGTGCCGCCGCGCGTGCTGATCGACAACAAGGCATCGGCGACGCACACGGTCATTGAAGTGAATGGCCGCGACCGGCCCGGCCTGCTCTTCGAGGTGACGAATGCGCTGACCGAACTCGGACTGTCGATCGGTACCGCGAAGATCGCGACCTACGGCGAACGCGTGGTCGACGTGTTTTACGTCAAGGACGTGTTCGGGCACAAAATCGACGAGGAGCACAAGCTGAAGCGGATCCGCGAGCGGTTGCTTGCGGCACTCGCCGATCCCGATGCGAAGGACAAGTCCCACATCCCGGTACGCCCGCGGCGGATTGCGCGGACGACGGCGGCAGCCGGATGAGGTCACCCAGGATGGATGAAATCAGGGCAATTGCCCGACTGCCCGGCCTCGACATCGAGATGACGCGACGCAAGCCGGCGCACGAGGCCGCCGAGTACATCACCATCAGCATGCGGGCGGACCCGTCCTTTGCCGCCTTGGGCGATGCAATGATGCCGGCGGCGCTCGCCGCATTCGGCATGGCGCCGGCGATGTGGTGGCACGGGTGGCTCGCGTTCACGCAACTCGCCTGGTCGCCATGGCTCGGACTGCTGCAGCGTTCCCATGGACTCAGGCCGGGAACGCAAGAGCACAGCGGCGGTTGAATCGGCAACGCCCTTTACATCGGGTGAATGCCGTGAAGCTTGCTTTGCTGGTTGCACTGTCCGTGATGGCCGTCGCCGTTCTTCCAGCGGCGGCACAGCCGTGGCGCGAACCGGGACCGAACCTGGAGCGAGGGCAAGCCGAAGAACGGCGGCTGCAGGACCGGTACGAACGTGCCGAACGCGATCGTGTCGAAAGCGACCGCGCCGCCCGCGCGGCACGCGATCAGCTCGAGAGGACCAACCGCGACCTTCTGCTCCGGCCGAGCCGGCCAAGTCTGCCGCTCGGCGCGGCGCCGCCATTGCCCGGCGACCCGCCCAACCGGGCCGGCGACATGATGCGTGATGACGCGTTGCGCCGGGATCGGCTGGAGCACGATCGTGCGGTCCGCGACCGCGACGCGGCAGAACGCGCGGCGCGTGACGCGGCGGGCCGGACGCGCCGCTGACGCGTTACGCGCGAAACAACCCGGGTGCCGCTCTACTGGGGCGAACCGTGTGCCCCGTGGGATCCGTGTTTCCCATGGCGGGCGGGTGCTTCCATTCGGTCATAACCGCGCAGTGCGTCGTAGCGGGCGATCTGCGCCGGCGTCAAAAGGGCGGCCTGCGCCAAGTGCGTGCGCAAATGCACGAAGCGCAGTTCCGCCTGGAGTGCACCGAGCGCATTGAGCCGGGCCTGCAGGTCGCCTTCGTCCAGGCGATGCTCGGCGAAGCCGCGCTCGAGATCGCGTTCAGCGGCCACGATGGCGGCGCCCAGCCGGCGCGCGTCCTGGCTCATCCCCTCGAAGAGCGCTTGCGTGGCCGTCCGCTGTTCCGGCGTGAGCCGGAGACGATCGGCGAGTTCGAGCACGTGCGCCGGACCAGGGTAGCCGTTGAGCTCGGCGGCCTTGGCCAGACCCATGCCCCGGCCGGCGAGCAGATCCTCGATCTCGGTTGGTGATAACGCCTTGATCTCGCGCTGCTCCTGCCCGGCGTAGGGTGACGCGGTGTCGGCCGCACCGACGCCACCGACGAGCAGCAGGCAAAAGACGAGAAGGACTCGGATCGAACGCATGTCGGCCCTCCTGTCGAACGGATCGGTCATGGCCGGAGGATCGGCAGGTCTTGTCGCGCCGGCGCGGGGCAACGTCCGACCCGGCGCGGTGTCTTAAGTCGCCGGCCCCGGCGGCAGTCCGGTAACACATTCCGGCGCGACGCAGAAGCCGCCGTCCGGACGCCTTCTTTTCGCCCCGCCGATGGGGTAGGTATGGCGCCGTTTCGAGAAGCGCCTCGTGTCCGGGCGAAGGCCGGGCGGGCGCAAGGGCCCGTCCATCTTTCGACGCGCGTCAATGGCTCTCTTCCGCTCCATCGCTACCGTCGGCGGCTACACCATGGTCAGCCGTGTCCTCGGCTTCGTCCGGGATGTCCTCGTCGCGGCCTATCTGGGCGCGGGACCGGTGGCCGATGCGTTCTTCGTCGCGTTCAAGTTTCCCAATTTCTTTCGGCGCCTGTTCGCGGAAGGCGCGTTCAACGCCGCCTTCGTCCCGATGTTTGCCGGCAAGATCGCGACGGCCGGGCGCACGGCCGCACGCCTTTTCGCCGAGGATACGCTGGCTGTCCTGCTCGGCGTTCTCGTCGTGCTCCTGGTCGTGATCGAGGCCGGGATGCCGTGGTTCATCACCCTGGCCGCGCCCGGCTTTGCCGGCGATCCCGAGAAGTTCCGGCTGGCCGTCGAATTCACGCGGATCACCTTTCCTTATCTCCTGTTCATCTCGCTCGTGTCGCTGCAGGGCGGCGTGCTCAACTCGCTCGACCGGTTCGCGGCCGTGGCGGCCACGCCGATTCTGCTCAATCTGTGCCTCATCGGCGCGCTGATCGGCCTCGTGCATCGTCTGCCGACGGGCGGCCACGCGTTGGCCTGGGGTGTCGCCGCGGCGGGGGTGGTACAGTTCGTCTGGCTCGCATGGGCCTGCGGGCGTGCCGGCATGGGATTGTCCCTGCCGCGTCCGCGCCTTACGCCGGAGGTCCGCCGACTGCTGGTCCTGATGCTTCCGGCGGCGCTCGGCAGTGGCGTCGTCCAGGTGAACCTGCTCATCGACGTCATGCTGGCCTCGTTGCTGCCGACCGGCGCGGTCTCGTTTCTCTACTACGCCGACCGGATCTACGAGCTTCCGCTCGCGGTGGTCGGCATCGCGATCGGCACCGCGATCCTGCCGGTCCTTTCCCGTCAGGTACGCAGGGGCGAGCACGCGGCGGCGGTGGAGACGCAGAACCGCGCGCTCGAGGCGGCGCTTCTGTTGACGCTTCCCGCGGCTGCCGCCCTGATCGTGCTCGATCGGCCGATTATCGCCGTGCTGTTCGAGCGCGGCGCCTTTGGCGCCGCCGAGGTCCGCGCGACGGCGGCGGCGCTCGCCGCCTATGCATTGGGGCTGCCGGCCTATGTCCTGATCAAGGTCCTGACGCCATGCTTCTATGCGCGGGAGGATACGCGCACACCAGTCAAGATCGCGGTTGGATGCGTCGTGGTGAATACGGCGGTGGCGCTCGCCGCGATGCAGCTCTTCGCACATGTCGGGATCGCGCTCGCGACGGTCGTCTCAGCCTGGCTCAATGTCGGGCTGCTCGCCGCCGCGCTACGCCGGCGCGGCTACTTCGCTCCTGACCGCCAGTTGCGTCGGCGGGCGCCGCGCGTGCTGCTGGCGGCGGCGCTGATGGCCGTGGTCCTGTGGGCGGTGCTGCCGGCATTCGAACCATCGCTCGCGGCCGGGATGATCCGGCGGTCGTCGGCGCTCGGCGCACTGATTCTGTTCGGGCTCGCGACGTTCGCGGCGACGGCTCTGGTCGTCCGGGCCGTCGACCTCAAGGAGGCGCGCCGGTTGTTCCAGAGAAGTTGAGGGGCGTCCGCCGGCATCGCCCGGCGTTGCGGCGCGCCTCGGGTTGACCAGGCACGCCGGAGCGGCCATAACACCCGCCGCTGCTTCCGGAACACACCAATGAATCGGATTTTCTCGGGTATTCAGCCCACCGGCAATCTGCACCTCGGCAACTATCTCGGCGCGATCCGCAACTGGGTCAAGCTGCAGCGGGATTTCGAGTGCATCTTTTGTGTCGTCGACCTGCATGCCCTGACCATTCCCCAGGATCCTGCGCAGCTGCGCGCGCATACGCGCGAGGTGACGGCGGCCTATATCGCATCCGGCATCGACCCGAAATCCTGCATCATCTTCAACCAGTCGATGGTGCCCGGCCATACGGAGCTGGCCTGGCTGCTCGGCTGCATGACCCCGCTCGGCTGGCTGAACCGGATGACGCAGTTCAAGGAAAAGGCCGGCAAGCAGCGCGAGAACGCCGGACTCGGCCTCTACGCGTACCCGGTTCTCATGGCAGCGGACATCCTGCTGTATCGGGCGACCCATGTCCCGGTCGGCGAGGACCAGAAGCAGCATCTGGAACTTGCCCGTGACATCGCCGGCGCCTTCAACCGGCGTTACGGGATCGAGTTCTTCCCGCTGCCCGAGCCGCAGATCTTCGGCACGGCGACCCGGGTCATGTCGCTGCGGGACGGTACCAAGAAGATGAGCAAGTCCGATGCGTCGGATTACTCGCGCATCAACCTTTCGGACGATGCGGCGGCGATCGCCGACAAGATCAAGAAGGCGAAGACCGACCCGGACCTTCTGCCGGACGAGCCGGGTGGGCTCGCGGGCCGGCCCGAAGCTGAAAATCTGCTCGGCATCTATGCCGCGCTTACCGACCTGACGCTCGAGGAAGCGGTCCGGAAATTCGCCGGCGCCCAGTTCTCCACATTCAAGACGGCGCTGGCCGATGCGGCCGTTGCCGTAATGGGGCCGATCGGGGCCGAAATGAAGCGCCTGATGGCGGATCCCGGCTATGTCGACTCCATCCTGCGCGAAGGCGCCGAACGGGCGAACGCCATCGCCGAGGAGAACCTCCGTCGTATCCGGGACATCGTCGGCCTGCTCCGCCCCTAGACGGTTTGACGTTAAGCAAATCGCCATAGAACCGCGGTATTTTCTTGCAGAGATCCGGGCCGCGGGCGCAAAGTGATTTCGGCGTTGTGCGCCGGACGGCCAAAGGCTGAAGGGCGCCGCGGCGGTGCTGTACGGCGGGAATAGACCGTATCCGATAGCCGTCGTTTCGGCATGAAGACTTCGGATGACCCCCGGAGCGATGCCGATCCGACACCGGTTGCGTACTCCGACGTGCGGGCCGACGGGGCCGGCGCACGATGGGGGTGGGGGAAGCGGTGTCCGGTCTGATCGGGTCGGCAGGGGATCAAGTCGTCGCCGGCGGCGTCCGCATGGCCGCCGACGATCGCGGGCGGAGCCCGATGGTCCCCGACGGGTCGGCGCGGGGCGGGCACGATCCGGATCCGACGAAAAGCATCTAAAAAAGCCATCGCGCGACATGCACGTCTATCTTCCCGTCGCTGAAGTTTCGCTCGACGTTTTCGTATTGATAGGCCTCGGTGCTGCGATCGGGTTCCTCTCAGGTCTGTTCGGGGTGGGCGGCGGGTTCCTGGTCACGCCGTTACTGATTTTCCTCGGCGTTCCCCCGGCGGTAGCCGCGGCGACCGGGGCCAATACGGTGATCGCGCCGTCGGTTTCCGGCGTGCTCTCCGGCCTGCGGCGCCGTGGCGTCGACTTCCGCATGGGCGCGATCCTGCTCCTCGGCGGCTTCGTCGGATCCGCCGCCAGCGTCGGCCTTTTCGCGCTGTTGCGGCGCATCGGCCAGATCGACCTCGTCGTCGCGCTGTCCTACGTGCTGCTTCTGGGCACGATCGGCACCTTGATGCTGGTCGAGTCGGCGCGGGCCTGGCAGCGGCGCGCGCGCATGGCCGGCGTCATGCGCAGCAAGCTGCATCACCACACGTGGATCCACGGCCTGCCGCTCAAGATGCGCTTCCCGCGCTCGCGGCTTTATATCAGCGCGCTCGTTCCCGCCGGCATCGGGTTCGGCGTCGGGGCGCTGTCGGGCATCATGGGTGTCGGCGGCGGGTTCATGCTCGTGCCGGCGATGATCTACGTCCTCGGCATGCCGTCGTCGGTGGTGGTCGGAACATCGCAGTTCCAGATCATCTTCGTCGCGGCGAACGTCACGTTCCTCCAGAGCTATGCCAACCAGACGGTCGACATCATTCTGGCGGTGGTGTTGATGGTCGGCAGCGTCGTCGCCGCGCCGCTGGGCGCGCGTCTCGGCGCCAAGCTGCGTGCTGAACAGATGCGGGTTCTGCTGGCGGTTCTGGTCCTCGGCGTGGCGGGCCAGCTCGCCTACGATCTCGTCGCGCCGCCCGAGGACCTGTTCTCGATCGAGACGAGGAATAACGCCATCGGCTCTGCGGCCAACCAATGAGACGCGCTCTCGCCCTTGTCCTGGCGTTTCTCGGATTTGCAGGCGCCGATGTGCGCGCGCAGCCGCTCGTCGCCGATCTTTCGGAACATCTGATCGCGATCACCACCGGTTTCGCCGGTACCGATGTCCTGCTGTTCGGTGCGACCGAAGGCGAGGGCGACGTCATCGTCATCCTGCGCGGCCCGGAAAGCCCCACGATCGTCCGCCGCAAGGCGCGGATCGCCGGAATCTGGGTGAACCGCGAACAGGTCACGTTCACGGGCGCGCCGTCATTCTATCGGCTCGCGGCCAGCCGGCCGCTCGATGAAATCACGACGCCGGCGTTGCGCGCGCGTCATCAGATCGGCGTGGACCAGCTCCGGATCGTGCCCCAACGCAGCCTCGATCCCGACCGGCTGGCCGAGTTCCGCGCCGGACTGGTGCGCAACAAGCAGGCGCAGGAGTTCTACTCGACCGAGGTCGGGCGTGTTTCGTTCCTGGGCCCCCGTCTGTTCCGCACGCGTATCTATCTGCCGCCCAACGTGCCCCCCGGATCGTATACGGCGGAGGTCCTCCTCGTCCGCGACAAACAGGTTGTGGCGGCGCAGACGACGCCGATGTTCGTCAGCAAGACGGGTATCGGCGCCGAAGTGTTCGTTTTTGCCCATCAGCACGCGGCGGTGTATGGATTGACGGCCGTCCTGCTGGCGGCCTTCGCCGGCTGGGCCGCCGGCGCGGTCTCGCGCAAGGTTTGAGGCTGGATCGGACAGATCGGAATGGGCGAGCGTCAGAAGCAAACGCAGCGTGTGTTCCTGGTCGTCGTGGACGAGAGCCCGGAGCTCAAGGTCGCGCTCCGGTTCGCCGCGCGCCGGGCACGGGCCACCGGCGGACGCGTCGCCATGCTCTACGTGACCGAGCCGGCCGAGGCCGAATGGCTGGGCGTCGGCGAGATCATGCGCGAGGAGCGGCGCGCCGAGGCCGAGCATCGCCTGCAGGAACTCTCCGCCATGGTGCAGGAACTCTCCGGCGACATGCCGATCCTCTATGTCCGCGAAGGCAATGTCCGCGAAGAGTTGCTGCGGCTCATCGACGAGGAGCCGAGCATCTCGATTCTCGTGCTCGGCGCCGATACCGGTCCCGGCGGTCCCGGGCCCCTGGTTACGGCGTTGACCGGCAAGTTTTCCGGCAAGCTCCACGTTCCCCTGACGATCGTGCCGGGGTCGCTCACCGACGACGAGGTCGACGCCCTTACTTGAGCGGGTCGGCCCAGTCGGCGAGGGTCAGCACTTCCTGGGGTTCGCTCAGGCCGCGCAGCGGATGCCAGCCGAGCGACACGAGCGGCCGTTCGCAGACATCCGCGAATTCGCGGGTCATCAGCAGCGAACGGTCCAGCCGTTTCGACTGCTGATGCAGACGGGCGACGAGATTCACCGCCGGACCGATGGCCGTGAAGTCCAGGCGATCCTCGCCGCCGATATTGCCGTAGACGATGCTGCCGACATGCAGGGCGGCCGCCATGCGCAGCGACACCTGCGGATGCTGGGTCTCGTTGAAGGATCGCAGCGCCGCGAACGCGGCGAGGGCGGCGTCGAGACTGCGGCGCGCGGCATTGAACGCGAAGGCGGCGTCCTCGATCGGAAAGATGGCAAACAGACCGTCGCCGATGAACTTCAGGACTTCGCCGTTCTGCGCGTGGATCGCGGCGACGACTCTCTCGAAATAGGCGTTGAGTATCGCAATCACTTCTTCGGCCGGCAGACGGTCCGACAGATTCGTGAATCCGCGCAAGTCGGCATACAGCAGCACCGCGCGAATCGTTTCGCCCGTGCCGCGGGTTACGGCGCCGCTCAAAACCCGCTGACCGGCTTGATGGCCCAGATAGACATCGAGGAGATTGGCGGCGATTCGCCGAAGGGCCTGGATCTCGATCAAGAGCTCGAGGACCGGCAGCAGGCTGCGGATCTGCTCGATCTCGGTGTCGCTGAAGCCGCCCGGGCGGTCGGTCGACCAGGTGACGGCTGCGACCCGATCATCCGAGAATCGGAGCGGCATCGCGACATAGTCGCTCAGCCCCTGCTCCCTCAGTTCGGTCAGGATCGGAAACGCAAAGCCGGTCTCGTCGATGTCGAGTCGCTGTCGGAATATCTCGGCGCGCTCGAGCACGCCGCGCAGCGGGCTCCGGAGATACGCCTCGGTCTCGCGCACGCCATGGGCGATCGTCGCCTCGTCGGTTCGTCTGGTCGCCCGCTGCCAGCGGCAGAACACGCCGAGGAATTGCGGATGCAGGGTGCCGATGTGGAAGGTCGTGCGGGCGACCGGCAGTCCTGCCGCCAGCATGCGCCAGCTCAACTGGTCCAGGAGTTCGCCGGGACTCCGGATCGAACGTGCCGGCCCCAGCAGCCAGCGCGCGACATCGTCCACCGTTTTCTCGGTAAGAGCCGGCGGGTGATCACGCGCGATGGACCGGACCGGCGTAAACCATCCGCCCGGCGCTGAAGCCGGCGTGCGAGTCCGTTGCGATTGGGGCGCCCTTGCGTCGGCTTCAGGCATGGTTTTGGTTAATATGCACAACTTATTTTAGTGAACGCGAAAATTGCGATGTGATTGGCGGTATCATGATACGCATGCGGAGCCGCGAGGGGTTGACGCCGATCCCTTAACAAGCCATTTACTGACGCGTGGCTGTCAATTGCGACGAGCAGGAGACCTCCGCCATGTTCATTCAGACCGAACAGACGCCCAATCCCGCGACCCTGAAGTTCCTGCCGGGGCGCGTTGTCATGGAATCGGGTACGGCCGATTTCCCGAACGCGGAGAGCGCGACTCGCTCGCCGCTGGCCGAGCGGCTGTTTGGCATCGAGGGCGTGGCCGGCGTCTTTCTTGGCTCGGATTTCATCACCGTGACCAAGACGGCGGACAAGGAGTGGCACGTCCTGAAGCCATCGATCCTTGGCGTCATCATGGAGCATTTCACCTCGGGACGTCCTGTGATTTCCGAGGGCGTCGCGGCTGAAGCAGCCACGGACGAAGACGACGAGATCGTCGCCCAGATCAAGGAACTTCTCGACACGCGTGTGCGGCCGGCCGTTGCCCAGGATGGTGGCGACATCATCTTCCGGGGCTTCGAAGACGGGGTCGTTTACCTGCACATGCAGGGATCTTGCTCGGGTTGTCCGAGTTCCACCGCAACCCTCAAGGCCGGGATTGAGAACATGCTGCGGCATTACATCCCGGAAGTGGTCGAGGTTCGGGCCGTCGCCTGAGGCGGCCCGGTTAGGTCTAAATAGGTTCGACTGACCGACGCATGGCGGCGGCCGATCAAAGGCGACGCGCGTGGCTCGGGGGGAGCGCTGCGATGCTTGCGCTCGCCGGTGCCTTGGCCGTCGGTCCGGCACAGATGCGGATCGATCCCGATCCGACGAAGGCGGCACCGACCGTTTCCGAGCGCGTCGCAGCGGTTTCGGAAAGCGTCGCTGCTGCTTCAAAGCGCGTCGCCGCTGCTTCGGAGCGCGTCGTCGCGGCAGTTGCGGCCACGCCGAACCTTGCTGCACCGGTGTCACAGCCGGCCGTCCTCAGTGCCGTTTCGCTTTACGAACAGTTCGTAGCGCGGGGCTATACGCTGGACGCCGTCCGGGGCGCGGGCGGCGTGGTACCGCGCGTGATTCTGCGGAGCCTGCCGCAGGATCTTCCCAGCCTCGACTCGATCGAGCTGCGCAAATCGCTCTTCATCAAGATGATGCTGCCGTTGCTGCTCGCCGAAAACGAGCGGATTCGGTCGGATCGCATGCGTGCGCTCGAGATTCGGCGTCAGCTTGAGGAGTCGTTGCCGGTTCCGCCCGACCAGATGAAATGGCTCGCCGCGCTCGCGGCCCGCTATGGCGTCGACGACGGCGATCTCGACGAGCTGTTTCGCCGCGTCGATGTGATTCCGCCGGCGCTGGCGCTGGGGCAGGCTGCGCTTGAAACCGGCTGGGGTACGAGCCGGGTTGCCCAGCGTGGCCATGCCATGTTCGGGCAGATGGTATTCAAGGACGAGACCGATCCAACGATCGGTTCGGTCCGCGAGTTCCCGAGCCTCGCCGCGGCGGTCGAAGCCTATGCCCTCAACCTCAATACGCATCGGGCCTACACTGAGTTTCGGAAACGCCGGGCGGAAATGCGCGCCCAGGGGGCCGACCTCGACGGCTACGAGCTGGCCCTCTACTTGACACGCTATTCGGAACGCAAGCTCGCCTATGTCCGCGACGTTCGGGGTATCATTCGAAGCAACAAGCTCCAAGCTTTCGATACCGCCCGTCTCGAGGCTAGTACCGCCCGACTCGAGGCGAGCACTGCCCGTCTCGAGGCCAGTCTCGCGAAGTGATCTCCGGCCGCGGCCGGATCAGCTTGTTTTGGCGGTGCAATGATTCGGCAGCTGTCGGACGACGCTCTCGATCTGATCTTTCGGCATGCGCGCACCCATCGTGCCTGGTTGCCGAAGCCGGTCCCGGATGAATTGCTGCGGCAGGTCTATGCGCTCGCGAAGTGGGGCCCGACCTCGGGCAACTGCCTGCCGATGCGCGTGGTCTTCGTCAAATCCGATGCAGCGAAGGAGCGGCTCAGACCGGCGCTCGATCCGGGCAATGTGGCACAGACGATGGCGGCGCCGGTTTGTGCGATCGTGGCGTACGATACGCGCTTCTACGAGCATTTGCCGCGGCTCAGTCCGCACAATCCGCGGGCGATCCAGGCGTTCAGCGGGCCCGACAAGGCGTCTGTCGCGATGACGACGGCCCTGCGCAACGGAAGCCTGCAGGGCGCTTATCTGATGATTGCCGCGCGGGCGCTCGGGCTCGACTGCGGTCCGATGTCCGGGTTCGACAATGAGCGGGTCGATGCCGCGTTCTTCCCGGACGGGCGATACAAGTCGAACTTCCTCTGCAACCTGGGTTACGGCGACCACTCGGGTCTGCGGCCGCGGGGACCGCGCTTCGAGTTCGACGAGGTCTGCAAGATCGTGTGAGCCGAAGCCGGGAACGGTCGCGACAGGCGCACCGGCGCGCCGTTTCATGGGGACATCAGCCCGGGCGACAATACGGAATCCGACAGGACCGGAAAGCGCCGCGGATCGAACAGCTGATAATGCCACCACTCGTTTCGGTAAAAATCCCAGCCCGCCGCCGTCATCAGCCCGAGCAGCAGCAGCCGGTTGCGCTGCGCCTCGCCCGATACCGACGTATTGCCATGGTGCGACAGGGGCGTGAACGAGTCGAATGGCGTTCCCATCTCGAGTTCCCGGCCCGCGGCGTCGACGAGGGACAGGTCGACGGCGACTCCACGCGAATGCGGCGAGCCCCGTCTCGGGTCAGCCAGGAAATCCGGGTCCGGCGTATGGTTCCACATGATCCATTGCGCCTCGGACGGGCGGAAAGCGTCGAAGATCTTGAGGCGAAGACCGAGCGCCGCCGCAAGCCGGATCGCCCGGGCCAGATGTTCAGCCGCGACGGGATGAAGATAGGCTTCGGCGCGCCGATAGATTGGCTTTCCTGTAAAATTGTGCGGCGTTGCGTAGGCTAGATCGAGCACGACATCGAAGTCGGGCGGCGCGACGCGAACGAGTGTCATGGCGGCTGGCGAAGGCGGTAAATATGTCCGGGCTGGCTGTCGGCGTTTTTAGCATCGGGTTTCCTGGACGGCG
Source organism: Alphaproteobacteria bacterium (assembly GCA_036381615.1). Lineage (GTDB taxonomy): Bacteria > Pseudomonadota > Alphaproteobacteria > CACIAM-22H2 > CACIAM-22H2 > CALANV01. The sequence continues at coordinate 44,217 of DASVCL010000003.1, read as the reverse complement.
AGACGGTGCATGCGAATTCTTGGACTCGATTCGGCGACCGGAGGTTGTTCGGCGGCGGTTTGGGCCGACGGTCGTATTCTTGCGTACGAGGCCGCACCGCATGGCGCCAACGCCACGGAAGCGATGGTGCCGATGCTGGATCGGGTCATGGCGCGGGCCGGACTGGACTTCGAGGCCCTCGACCGCCTCGCCGTGACCAACGGTCCCGGCCATTTTACGGGCATGAGGGCGGCACTGGCGGTGGTGCAGGGGCTTGCCCTTGCCGTGCAGCGCCCGGTCATCCCGGTCACGACGCTCGAAGCGATCGCGGCGGGGATGGCGCCGGATGCCCGCCGCGGTCACCGGGTGCTTGCCGCGATCGACTCGAAACGTGCCGAGCCCTTCCTGCAGATCTTCGACGCCGACCTCGTACCGCTCGGCCCGGCGATCGCCATGATGGCCGATGACTTCGCCGCGGGCGCACCCGACGGCGCGCCTTTCGTCGTGGTCGGCGACGCGGCCGAAATCATCACCAGGGCCCTCATCGCGCGGGGCCGGCCCGCGACCGTCGCGGACGCGCCCGGCCGGCCGGATGCCCGGGTCGTGGCCGCGTTGGCCGCATCCCGGCCGGCCACGCGCGATCCCGTTCGTCCTTTCTACATCCATCCGCCGGCGGCACGTCCCCTATCGCCCGCACGGAGCCCGGCATGATCGCGTGCGCGCAGTTGCGTGAGGCGGGCATCGCCGACGTCCCCGTTCTCGCCGTTCTTCATGCCGGCTGCTTCGAGGATTGCTGGTCGGCGCAATCCATGCTCGAGGTGCTGAGCTCGCCGGGGGTGCGGGCCTGGATCGCGTTCGCTGCGCCGACCGATGCGAGCGCCGGGGCCGAGGTTACGCCCGCCGGTTTCGCCATCGCGCGCGTGGCAGCCGATGAGGCCGAGCTGCTTTCGATCGGCGTGCTGGAGGGATTCCGACGACAGGGGATCGCGACGATGCTTCTGTCGCAAGTCACCCGGCATGTCACCGCATCGGGCGCGCGCCGCCTGTTTCTCGAAGTCGCGGAAGACAACCTGCCGGCGCAAGCGCTCTATGCGGCGCACGACTTTACGATGGTCGGCAAGCGCCCCGACTACTATCGAACGCGGAACGGCGGATCGGTCACCGCGCTGACACTTCGCCGGCTTCTGCCGCCGCTGCAGCACCTGCGATAGACCAACGGCGGACGATGCGGCCGTCTTGATCTGGTTGGCCGGGCAGCGCGTCTGTCGAAGATTATCAAACTTCTGTCTTTTGAATAAAAACGCGGAAAGTTCTGTTGTTGCATTCCACGGATCTATTGGATATGCACTATTTAAATCTGAACACCAGGTGTGTGGATGCCCGAAGCAGCCAAGCAACCGGACGTACTTTCGCTCACCGCGGAAATTGTCGCCGCCCACGTTTCGAACAACACCGTGCCGCTGGCGGATCTCCCCGCGCTGATTCAGCAGGTTTTCCAGACGCTATCGACGATCGGCACGGGGACGCAGGAGCCGCCGCGGCCGGAGCCGGCCGTTCCGATCAAGAAGTCCGTGACGCCGGACTACATCATCTGTCTCGAGGACGGCAAAAAGCTCAAAATGCTCAAGCGGCATTTGAAGACGGCCTACAACATGACGCCGGACAAGTACCGTGAGCGCTGGGGATTGCCGCCGGATTACCCGATGGTCGCCCCGAACTATGCGAAGCAGCGCAGCCAGCTCGCGCGGGAGCTCGGTCTGGGCACGAAGGCCAAGCGCCGGCGCGGCTGATCCCCGGCCGCCCCCGGGGGTGCGCCCGGTGCGCACGTGGGTAGGCGGACGCAAAGCTTTCGTCTATACTTTTGGCTAATGAGCATCCGCCAACGGCAAAAGACGCCCGCTCCGATCTCGCGGCTCGAGCGCCTGTGCATCGAGAAGGGGCTGAAAATGACCGGGCAGCGCCGGGTTATAGCCCGGGTGCTGTCCGAGGCCACCGATCATCCGGACGTGGACCAGGTCTATCGGCGCGCAACGGAGATCGATCCGCATATCAGCATCGCGACCGTGTACCGGACCGTGCGGCTGCTTGAGGAGGCTCAAATCCTCAATCGGCACGAATTCGGCGACGGACGGGCCCGCTACGAGAAGGCGCCCGAGGTGCATCATGATCACCTGATCGATGTCGAGTCCGGGCGGGTCATCGAGTTCCAGAACGAGCGAATCGAGGAGTTGCAGCGGCAGATCGCGCGAGAGCTGGGCTACGAGCTGGTGGGGCATCGGCTCGAGCTTTATGGAACACCGCTGCGTACGGCCCGAAAAACGGCGCGGCAATGACACACGGCCGCGGCACCGCGACCGATCCGAAGCAGAGCAGCGTCGCCGCAGCCCCCGGGTTCGGCGCCTTGCGCGCGGGTACGCTCGAGGTCCGCATCGCGGACAGCGAGGCGGAGATCGACGCGGCCCAGGCCCTGCGTTATCGCGTGTTCTACGAGGAAATGTCGGCACGGCCGGATGCGCGCACGGCAGCGGCGCGGCGTGACCGCGACGATTTCGACGCGTACTGCGACCATCTCCTCGTCATCGACCACGATCGCGGCACCGGCGCCGAAGCCGTCGTCGGTACCTATCGATTGCTTCGACGGAGCGTCGCGCTGGGTCACTCGGGCTTCTACACGGCGACGGAATTCGATATCGCGCCGCTCCTTGCGTTTCCCGGCGAGATTCTGGAGCTCGGTCGCTCCTGCGTCGATGCCGCGTATCGCACGCGCCCGACCATGCAGCTGCTCTGGCGCGGCATCGCCAGCTATGTTTTTCGGCACGACATCAAGCTGATGTTCGGCTGCGCCAGCCTGCCTGGAACCGATCCCCAGGCATTGGCCGTCCCGCTTTCATATCTCTATCATTATCATCTGGCGCCGCCTTCGCTTCGCGTGCAGGCACTGCCCGACCGCTATGTCGACATGAACATTCTGCCGTGCGGCGATGTCGATCCCGAGGCGGCCGTGGCGCAGCTCGATGCCCGTGCTGCCGTCGCCGCACTTCCGCCGCTGATCAAGGGGTATCTGCGCCTCGGCGGGCTCGTCGGCAATGGTGCCGTCATCGATCACCAGTTCAATACGACCGATGTCTGCATCATCGTGGTTACCGACCGCGTGACCGAGAAGTATTTCAATCATTATCAGCGTCAGGTCGTCGGTACTGAATCCTGAGTGTCATGACGGGGTCACCGGCTCGCGCATTGGCGCGCATCCTGACGTACTTGGCCATAACGCTTCCGCTGATGCCGGTGCAGGCGATCGCGCTGGCCGTCGGGTCGCGCATTGCGACGACGCTGCCGCGCCGCTATCACAACCTCTGTTGTCGCATGATCGGCATACGCGTCGACGTGCGCGGCAAGATCTCGACCGCGCGTCCCACTCTGTTCGTCGCGAACCACGTCTCCTATATGGACATTCCCGTCCTCGGCTCGGTCCTGGAGGTCTCGTTCATTGCCAAGCGCGAGGTGAGGGGATGGCCGCTCTTCGGGTGGCTTGCGCGGCTGCAGCAGACCGTGTTCGTGGATCGCCGCGCCGCCGGCGTCCGGAGCGAGCGCGACGAGGTCGCGCGCCGATTGGCATGCGGCGATAATCTGGTGCTGTTCGCCGAGGGCACCAGCGGCGACGGCAACCGCATCAAGCCGTTCAAGAGTTCGCTGTTCAGCGTCGCGGAGCATGACGTGGGGGGACAGCCGGTCGTCGTGCAGCCCGTCACGATCGCCTACACGCGTCTGGACGAAATGCCGCTCGGCCGCTCCTGGCGCCCCTACGTGGCATGGTATGGGGACATGGATCTGGCGCCCCATGCCTGGCAGTTGCTCGGCTTGGGCCGGTTGACCGTGACGCTGCACTTCCACGAGCCCGTCAGCTTTGCCCAGTTCGGGTCCAGGAAGAGCCTTGCCGAGCATTGCGGACGCGAGATCGCCCGTGGTTTGGCGCTGGCGAATGCCGGGCGCGACGCATCGTGCGCGGTCGCCGCGGCTTCGGCTGCGCTGGCCTCGCCTTGACAGAGGGGGACGGGATGCTACGTTTCAGCCGTGATGACTGATATGCCGCCAGGCCAACCGGCGCGCTTGAAGGGCCTCTTTATCAAGACATATGGCTGCCAGATGAACGCCTACGACTCCGCTCGCATGGCGGACGTCCTGGCGCCGCTCGGCTATCGTCCGGTTGAGCTGCCCGATCAGGCGGACCTCATCATTCTGAACACCTGCCATATCCGGGAGAAGGCGGCGGAAAAGGTTTATTCCGAGCTCGGCCGCCTGCGGCCGATCAAGCAGCGCCGCAATGCCCTTATCGCGGTTGCCGGTTGCGTCGCGCAGGCGGAAGGCGAGGAGATCGTCCGTCGCGCACCATTCGTCGACATGGTGTTCGGCCCTCAGACGTACCATCGCCTTCCCGAGATGGTCGCCCGCGTGAGCCGCGGGGCCGGCGCGGTGCTCGATACCGACTTTCCCGTCGAGCCGAAATTCGACAGTCTGCCCGAGGCGGCCGCACCCCAGGGACCTGCCGCGTTTCTCACCATTCAGGAAGGGTGCGACAAGTTCTGCACGTTCTGCGTCGTGCCGTATACGCGCGGCGCCGAGTATTCACGGCCCGTCCGCGAGATCCTGGCGGAGGCGCAGCGCCTCGTCGACGGCGGCGCCGCCGAGGTCACGCTGCTCGGCCAGAACGTGAATGCCTATCGCGGCGTTGATTCCGACGGCACCCGCATCGGTCTGGGCGAACTTGTCCGTCGTCTCGCGGCGCTTCCTGGTCTCGAGCGCATCCGCTACACGACGTCGCATCCGCGAGACGTCGACGACGCCCTGATCGCCGCGCACGCGGAGGAGGAAAAGCTCATGCCGTTCCTCCATCTTCCGGTCCAGTCCGGATCCGATCGGATCCTGGCGGCCATGAATCGCGGGCACAGCGCCGACGACTACCGTCGGATCGTGGACCGGCTCCGTGCGGCGCGGCCGGACCTTGCGCTTTCCTCCGACTTCATCGTCGGGTTCCCGGGCGAGACCGATGCGGACTTCGAGGCGACGCTCGCGCTGGTCCGCGACGTCGGATACGCCAGCGCGTTCTCGTTCAAGTACAGCGCACGCCCCGGCACGCCGGCCGCGCTCATGGACGGGCAGGTGCCCGAGCCGGTGAAGGAAGAGCGCTTGCAGCGGCTGCAGGACCTCCTGCGGGCGCAGCAGGACGCGTTCAATCAGGCTTGCGCCGGACGCACGCTTCCGGTCCTGCTCGAGCGGCACGGACGTTACCAAGGCCAGCTCGTCGGCCGATCCCCTTATATGCAGGCCGTGCATGTGAACGGTCCGGACGCTTGGCTGGGCCGGATCGTGCCCGTCCGTATCGACGCCGTGCACGCCAACAGCATGGCGGGCACGGCAATGTCGGACGGAACGGCCCCAGCGAGGATGTCCGCTTGAGTCAGGAATCGCCAGCGCGCGCCGACGCGCCGATTCTCCTTCAGTTCGACGACAACACCTTGTTGCCGCTTCTGTTCGGCGAGCACGACCGGTATCTGGCGCGCATCGAACAGAAGCTCGGTGTCAGGCTCTCGTCGCGCGGCAACAGGATCGCGATCCAGGGACCGCATTCGGGCCGCGAGGCGGCGCGAGATGCCCTTCTCGCGCTCTATGACCGGCTGCGCCGCGGCCTCGATGTCGACATGGGCGAGGTCGATGCCGCCGTCCGCATGGCCGAGGCCGCCGAGACGACCGGCGAGAGTCTGGACCTGTTCGACAGGGGCGACCTGACGATCCGCACGCGCAAGCGTCACGTGACGCCGCGCACGGCCACGCAGGCCGACTATCTGAAGGCGCTGCGTGACCGCGAGCTCGTGTTCGGACTGGGACCGGCAGGGACCGGCAAGACCTATCTCGCCGTCGCGGCCGCGGTTCAGATGCTGACCGCGGGCAAGGTCGACAGGATCATCCTGTCGCGGCCGGCGGTCGAGGCCGGCGAGCGGCTTGGTTTCCTGCCGGGCGATTTGCGCGAGAAGGTCGATCCGTATCTGCGACCGCTCTATGATGCGCTGCACGACATGCTGCCCGGCGAGCAGGTGATGAAGCGGTTGGCGAGCGGCGAGATCGAAATCGCCCCGCTCGCGTTCATGCGCGGTCGGACGCTCGCCCACTCGTTCGTGATCCTCGACGAGGCGCAGAACACGACCCCGGTGCAGATGAAGATGTTTCTGACCCGGCTTGGCGAGAACAGCCGGATGGCCGTGACCGGCGATCTGAGCCAGGTCGATTTGCCGAGCGGAACGCGATCGGGTCTGCTCGACGCGGTCGAGACGCTTCGCGACGTGGCCGGCATCGGCTTCGTGCAGTTCACCGAAAAGGACGTTGTCCGGCACGCGCTCGTCACCGAGATCGTGCGGGCCTATGATGCGCGCGGCAGCCGCGACCGGGATGCCCGGCGGGGACCGACGGACGCGACATGATGAAGCTTCGGTCGCGGTCGTCCGGCCCGCCGCGACAGCCAGGATACAGGATCGTGGTTCAGGTCGAGGCCGAGGACGCATTGGCGTGGCGGCGGTCCGTGCCGCGTGCCAGGGCGTGCGCGCGCGCCGCAGCGGCGGCAGCCCTGGCTGCCGGTGGTGCACCGCCGCGGCCCGCGGAGCTGACCGTCTATCTGGCCAACGACGACATCGTCCGGCGCCTGAACCGGGAATTCCGGGGCAAGGACAAGCCGACGAACGTGCTGTCCTTCCCGGCCTCCGGCGGACCAACGCCGCCCGGCGCGCCCGTGCTGCTCGGCGACGTCGTCATCGCGCGAGAGACCGTGCTTCGCGAAGCGTCCGGCCAAGGCAAGACCGCGTTCGCGCATCTCGCGCATCTCGTCGTTCACGGCGTCCTGCATCTGCTCGGCTACGATCACGAGCAGCCGGCGGAAGCCGAACGCATGGAATCGCTCGAGACCAGGATACTGGAAGGGCTCGGCATACCCGATCCTTACGCGGAGTCCAGGCAGCTGGCATGAATCGAACCACGACCGAACCGGCGCCGTCCGGGGGCATTCTCAAATGGATTCGCGATCGTCTGCGCATCCGCGAGGCGGAAGCCATGCTGCGGGACACGATCGAGGAGATCATCGAGGAAGGCGAAACGCCGCCGGCGCCGATCGGCACGCAGGAACGGACCCTGATCGCCAATGTCTTCAAGCTGCGCGAGCTTACCGCCTACGACGTGATGGTGCCGCGTGCCGACATCGTGGCCATCGCGCACGACGTTTCGTTCGCGCATCTCATGAAGGTGATCACGCGCGAGGCCCATTCGCGCCTGCCCGTTTTTCGCGAATCCCTGGACGATGTGCTCGGCATGGTCCACATCAAGGACGTTCTCGCCTACTGGGGACGCGAGAAGGATTTCCGGCTCGAGGACATCGTTCGCAAGGTCCTGTTCGTGGCGCCGTCGATGCGGGTTCTCGATCTCCTGCTCGAGATGCGCAAGACGCGCCTGCACATGGCCCTGGTGGTCGACGAATACGGCGGGGTCGACGGGCTGGTCACGATCGAAGATCTCGTGGAGGAGATCGTCGGCGAGATCGAGGACGAACACGACGTCGACGACGGACCGCGCCTGATTCCGCAGGCCGACGGGACTTTCATCGTCGATGCGCGCCTGCCCATCCAGGACTTCGAGGAACGGGTCGGGCCGATCCTGCGCGAAGAGGAACGCGAGCAGGATATAGATACCTTGGGCGGCCTCGTCGTCGCCCGGGCCGGCTACCTGCCGGCCCGCGGCGAAATCATTTCGCACGGATCGGGATTCGAATTCGAGGTGCTGGAGGCGGACCCGCGGCGGCTGAAACGTCTGCGCATCCGCCCGGCCAGGTCCGACGCGCCGGATCAGGCCTAGACGCGTGAGCCCCGCGCCGAATCCGAAATCCGCCGACCGCAGCGCCGGTCCGGCTACGGGCCTGATCGATCGCCTGGCGGCATCCGTCCGCGGCCTGGCGGGCTGGCGCCGTGCCGGTCTCGCCGTCTTGCTGGGGGCCATCGCGACCACCGCTTTGCCGCCTATACATCTTCTTCCCGCGGCGGTCGTCGCGCTCACCGGTCTCGTGTGGCTGGTCGACGGCATCGAAGAGACGGGGCGGCGCGCCGTCCGCCGCGCCTTCGAGATCGGTTGGTGGTTCGGCCTCGGTCATTTTTCGACCGGGCTTTACTGGATCGCGCATGCCTTGCTGGTCGACCCCGTCCAGTTCGGCTGGATGATCCCCTTCGCGGTCCTCGGGCTTTCCGCCGGTCTCGCGATATTTCCGGCATTTGCGACCGTCGGGCTTCATCTCGCCAGGGCGGCGGACTGGTCGCGGATTCTCGTCTTCGCCGTCGCCTGGACCGCAGCAGAGTGGCTGCGCGGCCATGTGCTGACCGGCTTTCCCTGGAACCTGATCGGGACCGTCTGGACCGAAACCCCGATGGTCGCGCAGGCCGCTGCCCTGGTCGGACTCTACGGGCTCGGCCTCGTGACCGTGGCCCTCTGCGCGTTGCCGGCGACGATCGCCGGGCGCGGTCCACGCCGCCGCTGGGCGCCGACGATGATCGGTATGGTGCTGTTCGTGGCGATCGCCGTCGGCGGCGCCGTCCGGCTGAGCCAGTCCGATGCAGGCGTCGTTCCCGGCGTCCATCTGCGTCTGGTGCAGCCCAACATTCCCCAGTCGCTGAAATGGGATCCTGTTCTCAAGGAGCGGCACCTGAGACACACGATGGTGCTTACCCGCGGGCCTGGATTTGAAGGGCGCACGCACATCATCTGGCCCGAGACGGCGACGCCGTTCTCGCTCACCGACAACGCGGCGCTCAGGCAGGCGCTCGCCGCCTTCACGCCCACCGGCGGTCTTCTGATCACGGGGGCGCCGCGCGTCGAGCGGCATGCGGGCGGCGAAATCCGCCTGTGGAACAGCCTGCATGCCGTCGACGGCAGCGGCGAGATCGTCGCCTCTTATGACAAGTTCCACCTCGTCCCGTTCGGCGAATACGTTCCGCTTCGCAGTATCCTGGGGTTTGCGAAAATCACGGCCGGCACGATCGATTTCTCGTCCGGGCCGGGACCGCGGACCGTCCGGCTACCCGGCTTGCCCGACGCGAGCCCGCTGATTTGCTACGAGGCGATCTTTCCGGGTGCGGTGACGGCTCCCGACGAGCGTCCGGGCTGGCTTCTCAATCTGACCAATGATGCCTGGTTCGGCATATCGTCGGGTCCCTATCAGCATTTTGCCGCCGCGCGGTTCCGGGCGATCGAGGAAGGGCTGCCGCTCGTCCGTTCGGCGAACAACGGCATTTCCGCGGTGGTCGATGCATATGGGCGCGTGACGGCGCATCTGGGCCTGGGCGAGACGGGCGTGCTCGATTCCGATCTCCCGCGGGCGATCGCCGCGACACCGTATGCGCGGCTCGGCGATATCACGGTTTTTTGCCTTGCCGGGCTGATGCTTCTCGTCGCCGCGTTCGGGCGCCGGGCGACGTGATTCGCCGCCGTTCGTCCCCGTTCTATCCGTGGTAGTCCACTGCGATTCGCTGTGACCGACCCTGTTCCGTATTGACGCGGTCTGGAAAGATTGTCACAAGAGCCGGCCGGCGGTGCGAGAGCCGGCACCCAGTTCCAGCGCTGCATCAATCGAGTTCCGGAGGGAAAATCCGTGCGCCAGGGCGATTTCGTCTTCACCAGCGAGTCGGTGTCGGAGGGGCATCCCGACAAGGTCTGCGACCGCATCTCGGACGCGATCGTCGACGCATTCCTCGCGGCCGATCCGTACTCGCGCGTCGCCTGCGAGACGCTGGTGACGACCAACCGCATCGTCATCGCCGGCGAGGTGCGCGGCCCGCGCGCCCTGGTCGGGAAGGACGGCAAGGTAAAGACGGAAAAGATCGAGGCGATCGCCCGCAAGGTGGTCAAGGAGATCGGCTACGAGCAGAAGGGGTTCCACTGGAAAAAGGCGAAGGTCTCGGTCCATCTCCACGGCCAGTCCGCTGACATCGCGATGGGCGTCGATGCCCGCGGCAACAAGGACGAGGGCGCGGGCGACCAGGGCATCATGTTCGGCTATGCCTGCAACGAGACCCCGGAGCTGATGCCCGCGCCGATCCAGTTCGCGCACAACATCCTGCGCCTGATGGCGGAGGCGCGGCATTCGGGCAAGGAAAAGCTGCTGGGACCCGACGCCAAGAGCCAGGTGACGCTCCAATACGTCAACGGCAAGCCGGTTCGTGCAACGGCCATCGTCGTCTCGACACAGCACGACGAGCGCATCGATCAGGACGAGGTCCGCGAGATCGTGCGTCCCTATGTGATGAAGGTCCTGCCCGACGGCTGGATGTGCGACGAGGAGCACTTCTACGTCAATCCGACGGGCCGCTTCGTGATCGGTGGTCCCGACGGCGACACCGGCCTCACGGGCCGAAAGATCATCGTCGACACGTATGGCGGCGCCGCGCCCCATGGTGGCGGTGCCTTCTCGGGCAAGGATCCGACCAAGGTCGACCGCTCGGCCGCTTATGCCGCACGGTATCTTGCGAAGAACGTCGTGGCCGCAGGGCTTGCGGATCGTTGCACGATCCAGCTGGCATACGCGATCGGCGTGTCGCGCCCGCTGTCGGTCTATGTCGATACCCAGGGCACCGGCAAGGTCGACGAGGCCAAGTTGTCCAAGGTTCTGCAGGAACTCGTCGATCTCAGCCCGCGCGGCATCCGCGAGCACCTGGGCCTCAACAAGCCGATCTACACGCGGACGTCGTCGTACGGCCATTTCGGGCGCAAGCCGGAAAAGGACGGCGGCTTCTCGTGGGAGCGGACCGACCTCGTGAAGGATCTCAAGTCGGCGTTTTCCTGAGCCGGCGCTGCGGTCTGACGCTGTTCGGTGGGGGTGGGTCGGACGGCCCGCCCCCGTCGTTTTAGGGCTCCGGACGACGATGGCCTCCCACGTTGACAAGCCTCGCCTGATCCAGACATATGGCCGCCGTCGCGGCCGTCGTTTGCGGGCCGGTCAGCAATCGCTGATCGCCGACCTCCTGCCGCGGTTGGCGATTACGCCGACCGACCGGATCCTCGACCCCGGCAGCCTGTTCGACCGGGCGGTATCGAGCCTGTGGCTCGAAATCGGCTTCGGCGGCGGCGAGCATCTGGCCGCCCAGGCGAGAGCTCATCCGGAGGTCGGATTCATCGGCTGCGAGCCCTACGTCAACGGCGTCGTCTCGCTGCTTGGCCAGGTACAGTCGCTCGAGCTGGGCAATGTGCGGATCTGGCCCGGGGATGCGCGGGCCCTGCTGCCCCATCTGCCCGACAGCAGCATCGAGCGCGTTTTCGTCTTGTTCCCGGATCCGTGGCCCAAGGCCCGGCATCACAAGCGAAGGCTGATCGCATCGCCGTTTCTTGACGCGCTCGCGCGCATCATGTCGCCGGGGGCGGAACTCAGGCTTGCCACGGACGATGCCGATTACCTGGCGTGGCTGCTGGAACGCCTGACCGGTCATCCGGCCTTCCGCTGGAAGGCGGCCGGGCCGGCGGATTGGCGCGTCCGGCCGCCCGATTGGCCGGCAACACGCTATGAGCGCAAGGCGATCGCCGCCGGGCGGCGGCCGGTCTACTTGCGTTTCGGACGCGTCGGTTAGGCCGGGGCGGTTGCGCGCGGGGGCGCAAACCCCTGCCTGCCAAAGGACTTGCGTCCTGCAGGCAAGCAGGTATAGTCCCGGCCAATAAAGCATGAGACCGGCCGATAGGCCGGCGCCAACAAAAAAGTGGGCCAAACGGCCCACTTTTTTGTTGGCGTCGTTCTTCCACTTGAGGTGCCGAGACGGCAGAACCATATGGATCGTGAGAGTTCGCTCGAAGCCTTGATTGCGCCGACGCTTGACGGCATGGGCTACGAGCTCGTCCGCGTCGTCATGTCGGGTACGCATCGGCCGACGCTTCAGGTCATGGCCGAACGCCGCGACGGCCGTCCGATGACGCTGGACGACTGCGAGGCAATCAGCCGCGCTCTTTCCGCCAAGCTCGATGTCGAGGACCCGATCGCGACGAGCTACACGCTCGAGGTCAGTTCCCCGGGGATTGATCGTCCGCTCGTCCGGCCAAAGGATTATCAGCGCTTTGCCGGTCACATCGCGCGGGTCGAGATGCGCGAACCCGTCGCCGGGCGCCGGCGCTTCACCGGGCGCATCGTCGCCGCGGACGACGCGGTGGTCCGGCTGGCGGTCGAAGAGGGGGAAGTCGAGCTTCCGATCGGCGGTATCGCGCGTGCGAAGCTGGTCTTGACGGATGAATTGATCGCGGCAATGAACCCGCCGCATGCTCACTGACCTGTGCGCCATATGGGCGTTCGGCGCGACAGGTGATCGCTAAGAGAGAGACGAGAAGATGGAACGCACAACCGCATACAATCGGATCGAGATGCTGCAGGTCGCGGATACCGTCGCGCGCGAAAAGGCGATTGACCGCGAGCAAGTGCTCGAAGCGATGGAGCAGGCAATTCAGAAGGCCGGTCGCGCCAAGTACGGTCATGAGCATGACATCCGCGCTCATATCGACCGGCAAACGGGCGAGATCCAGCTGCTCCGGTATCGGCAGGTCGCGGACCCCATCGAAAATGAGGCGACGCAGATCTCCCCCGCCGAGGCCGTCGCGAAGAATCCGGATGCGAAGCTCGGCGACTACATCATCGATCCGCTGCCGCCGATCGATTTCGGCCGCATCGCCGCCCAGACCGCCAAGCAGGTGATCGTGCAGCGCGTGCGCGAGGCCGAGCGCAAGCGCCAGTACAACGAATACAAGGATCGTGTCGGCGAAATCGTCAACGGCATCGTCAAGCGTGTCGAATTCGGCAACGTGACGGTCGATCTCGGCCGGGCCGAGGCGATCCTGCGTCGCGACGAATGCATTCCGCGCGAGTCCTTCAAGGTCTCGGATCGCGTTCGCGCCTATATCTATGACGTACGCGAGGAGACCCGCGGTCCCCAGATCTTCCTGTCGCGGACGCATCCGCAGTTCATGGCGAAGCTGTTCGCGCAGGAGGTGCCGGAGATCTACGACGGTATCATCGAAATCAAGGCGGTCGCCCGCGATCCCGGAAGCCGCGCCAAGATCGCGGTGATCTCGAACGACTCTTCGATCGATCCCGTCGGTGCCTGCGTCGGCATGCGTGGCAGCCGTGTTCAGGCCGTCGTGGCCGAGCTGCAGGGCGAGAAAATCGACATCATTCCGTGGTCGCCCGATCCGGCGACGTTCGTTGTCAACGCCCTCGCGCCCGCCGAAGTGTCGAAGGTCGTCCTCGACGAGGAAGCGCGCCGCATCGAGGTCGTCGTCCCCGACGACCAGCTTTCGCTGGCGATCGGCCGGCGTGGCCAGAACGTCCGCCTTGCCTCGATGCTGACTGGCTGGGCGATCGACATTCTGACGGAGCAGGAGGAGTCGGAGCGCCGTCAGGAGGAATTCAAGACGCGCACCGCCCTGTTCGTCGAGGCGCTGGACGTCGATGACGTGATCGCTGGCCTGCTCGTCACCGAAGGGTTCACCAAGGTCGAAGACGTCGCGCTGGTTGAACTCGATGATCTCGCGTCGATCGAGGGCTTTGACGAAAGCATCGCCGGTGAGCTGAAGCGTCGCGCGGAGGCGTGGCTCGAGGAGCAGAACGCGAAGCTGACGGCACGTTATCAGGAACTGGGCGTGGCGCCCGAGGTCGCGGAAATCGACGGGCTGACGCCGGCAATGCTGGTCAAGCTCGGCGAAAAGGGCATCAAGACGCTCGATGATCTCGGCGATCTCGCCAGCGACGAGCTTCGCGACATCGTCGGCAAGGACGAGATCGACGAGGACAGTGCGAACCAGATCATCATGGCAGCACGGGCGCACTGGTTCACCGACGAGGCAGCCGCGGAGGAGAGCAAGACGGCGTGACGGCGTCCCTCGACGACACTGTAGCAGTCGACGACGGCGCGGCAGCGCGTCAGCCGGAGCGGCGCTGCCTCGCCACCGGAGCCGTCGGCCCCAAGGATCTCCTGATCCGGCTGGTCGTCCGGCCCGGCGAACCGGGCCGTCCGGCCGAGGTCGTGCCCGATCTCGAGGAGCGCCTGCCGGGGCGTGGTTTGTGGATCACGTCGCGTCGCGATATAGTGTCGGGGGCGGTTGCAAAGAATCTGTTCGCGAGGGCGGCGCGCGCCTCGGTGGCGCCGGCGCCGGATCTTGCGAATCGCATCGCGGTGCTGCTGGCGCGGCGGTGTATCGATTATCTCGGACTCGCGCGGCGCGCCGGCCAGGCGGTTGCCGGGTTCGAGAAGGTGCGGGAATGGGCGGAACGGCAGCGGGTCGCCGTTCTGGTCGAGGCGGCCGAGAGTGCGGCGGATGGTCGGCGGAAGCTGCGGCACCTGGCCGGCGACGTTAAGATCGTATCGATCCTGTCGGGCGAGGAAATCGGAACGGCATTCGGGCGCGACTACACGGCCCACGCCGCGCTGGGGCCCGGCCGGATCGCCGAGAAGTTCTGCCGCGAGGCGGCGCGACTTGCCGGGTTTCGGCCTGAAGCGACCGCAGTGGAAGACGAAGCACGTTTGACGACGGACAGGTAATGACGGACACGAAGGAACAGGACACGAAGAAGCGCCTCGGTCTCGCGCGGCCTGGGCGGCTCGAATTGCGGTCGCACGAGACCGGCCAGGTGCGGCAGAGCTTCTCGCACGGCCGTACGAAGACCGTGCAGGTCGAGGTCAAGAAGAGGCGGACATTCGGAACGACGTCCGCAACGCAGGCTGGCGGGCAGGACGCGGCCAAGCCGGCCGAGCGTCCGGCCGGCGCGCCGTCCGCCCCGCAGGCGCCGGCGAAGCGGCCGCAGGTGCTGCGTGCCTTGACCGAAGAGGAACGGGCAGCGCGCACGCGGGCGCTGCAGGATGCGAAGCGCGCGGATATCGAGGCGAAGCGGCGCGAAGACGCCGAGGTGGCCCGACGCGCCGAAGAAGAGCGTCGGCGCGCCGAGGAAGAGCAGCGCCGCCGCGAGGAGGAAGAGCGGCGCCAGCTCGAGGAGGCGCTCCGGCGCAAGGCCGAGGAAGAGGCCAAGCGGAAGGCCGAGGAAGAGGCGCGCCGGGTCGCCGCCGAGGAGGAGGCGAAGCGACGCAAGGCCGCGGAGGAGTCGGGCCGCACGGCGGCCGCGAAGCTCGGCCCGATGATCGAAGACGAGGAAGAGGTGCGTCCGCGCCGTGCCGCCGGCGCACCGCCGCCGAAACGTCCGGCGGTCGCTCCTCGTCGGGAGGAGCCGCGTCGCATCCAGGGCAAGATCACGCTGTCCCAGGCGCTTGAAGAGGACGAGCAGATCCGCGTCCGCTCGATCGCGTCGATGCGCCGCCGTGCCGAGAAGGAGCGTCAGCGCCTCAAGCAGCAGGGACCGGCGCCGAAAATCATTCGCGAGGTCGTGATTCCGGAGGTCATCACCGTCCAGGATCTCGCCAACCGCATGGCCGAACGCGGCGCCGACGTCATCAAGACGCTCATGAAGATGGGCGTCATGGCGACCATCAATCAGACGATTGATGGCGATACGGCCGAACTCGTCGTCAACGAGTTCGGGCACAAGGTGAAACGCGTCGCGGAATCCGACGTGGAGCTCGGAATCGGCGGTGGCGCCGACGCCGAGGAGTCGATGCAGCCGCGCCCGCCGGTCGTCACCGTGATGGGCCATGTCGACCATGGCAAGACGTCGCTGCTCGACGCGCTGCGCGAGACCGACGTCGCCAAGCACGAGGCCGGCGGCATCACGCAGCACATCGGCGCATACCAGGTCCTGCTCAAATCGGGGCGACAGATCACGTTCCTCGACACGCCGGGGCACGAGGCCTTCACCGCCATGCGCGCCCGCGGCGCCTCGGTGACCGACATCGTGGTGCTCGTGGTTGCGGCCGACGACGGCATCCAGCCGCAGACGGTCGAGGCGATCAACCACGCCAAAGCCGCGAACGTGCCGATCGTCGTTGCGATCAACAAGATCGACAAAGCGGATGCCGATCCGGAGCGCGTCAAGCGCGATCTGCTGCAGCACGGCGTCGCGCTCGAAGGCTATGGCGGCGACGTGCTCGGGGTCGAGGTTTCGGCGCTCAAGCGGATGAACCTCGACAAGTTGGAGGAGGCGATCCTGCTCCAGGCCGAGATCCTCGAGCTTCGGGCGAATCCGGACCGGCCGGCACAGGGCGTCGTCGTCGAGGCCAAGCTCGAGCGCGGGCGCGGCCCGGTGGCGACCGTGCTGGTCCAGCGCGGAACCCTGAAGCGTGGCGACATCTTCGTCGCCGGCCCCGAATGGGGCAAGGTGCGTGCGCTCATCAATGACAAGGGTCGCGAGGTGCAAAGCGCCGGGCCGTCGATGCCGGTGGAGGTGCTCGGGCTCAACGGCACTCCGTCGGCGGGGGACGAGTTCGCCGTGGTCGAAAGCGAGGCGCGCGCCCGCGAGATCACCGCGTTCCGTCAGCGCAAGCGCAGCGAGGCGCGGGCGGCGGCATCGGCGCGCGGCACGCTCGAGCAGATGTTCTCGAAGATTGCCGAGGGCACCGCGAAGGAGCTTGCCGTCGTCGTCAAGACCGACGTGCAGGGCTCGCTCGAAGCGATCACCGGCGCATTGACCAAACTGTCGACGGCGGAGGTTGCGGTACGCGTTCTGCATGGCGCGGTCGGTGCCATCACCGAGGGCGACATCGCGCTCGCGAAGGCATCGGCCGGCATCGTCATCGGCTTCAACGTGCGCGCCTCGCCGCAGGCCCGCGAAATCGCGCGTCGCGACGGCGTCGAGATCCGCTACTACTCGATCATCTATGACATCATCGATGACGTGAAGGCGGCGCTTTCGGGCCTGCTCGCGCCGACGCTCAAGGAGCGGTTCCTGGGCAACGCCGAGATCCGCGAGGTCTTCGAGATCTCCAAGGTCGGCAAGGTTGCCGGATGCCGCGTCACCGAGGGTGTGGTGCGACGCGGTGCGAAGGTGCGTCTGCTGCGCGACAACGTCGTCATCCACGAAGGGACGCTCAAGTCGCTGCGGCGCTTCAAGGACGAAGTCCGCGAGGTCCAGGAAGGCTACGAATGCGGCATGGCATTCGAGAACTACCAGGACATCCGCGTTGGCGACGTCGTCGAGTGCTTCGAGATGGAGTCGGTGGCGCGCGCCCTGTAGCGTACCCCGCCAGGTCAGGCCGAGCCTCGTTCCGAGGCTCGGTCACGCCGGTCGCGGTCGGATGGGACTTTCGCCATGTCGCAGGCGTATGCCCGGACGGCATCCGGTAGAAGCTGCCGTTGATTTCCGCAGCCGCGAAGTGCCGGGCGTAATGGCCGAGATCGGCGCCGCTCCGCGTTCCCGGGGGATGGAACGGGCCGACCCAGTGACGATAATGCAAACCCGAGGTGCCTACATGAATGGCGCGGCCCATGGCCATGCCCGGACAAACCGCCGCGTCGTCTGTGGCGCTCCCGACCGGGCAGGGGATGCGCGACCGGCGGCAACTGCAGCATAGGAAACCGTTCATGGCTCGACGAACCGCAGACAAGCAACCGGCGACCGGTCCCAGCCAGCGCCAGCTTCGCGTGGGCGAAGAGCTGCGGCACGCCCTGGTCGAGGTGCTGTCGCGCGCACGTTTTCGCGATCCCGATCTGCAGGACGCGTCGATCACGGTTACGGAGGTGCGGGCCAGCCCAGACCTGAAGCATGCGACGGCCTTCGTGCTGCCGCTCGGTGGCGGCGGCGTCGACATCGTGGTCAAGGCGCTCAATCGCGCGGCCGGCTACCTGCGGGGCGAGGTCGCGCGGCTGGTGCAGCTTCGCTACGCTCCGGAGCTCAAGTTCGTCGCCGACCGCTCCTTCGAACACGCCACCCGGATCGACGCGGCCCTGCGGCGGCCCGATGTCCGGCGGGATTTGGCCGACCGGCAGGACGAGAATGACCCGACGGAAAGGTGACAGGGTCGACGGCTGGCTGGTCCTGGACAAGCCGGCCGGGATCAGCTCCGCGGCAGCGCTCGGCCGGGCGCGGCGCCTGTTCAACGCGGCCAAGGCCGGCCATGCCGGGACGCTCGATCCGCTCGCGACCGGCGTGCTGGTCCTCGCATTCGGCGAGGCGACGAAGCTGATCAGCCACGTCATCGACGCCGACAAGGCCTACCGGTTCACGATCCGCTGGGGCGAGGCAAGGGACACCGACGACGCCCAAGGAGCCGTCATCGCCCGTTCCGAGCGCCGGCCGCGCGCGGATGAGATCGCGGCGGCGATCCCGTCCTTCACCGGGTCGATCATGCAGGTGCCGCCGGTCTATTCGGCGCTCAAGCTCGCCGGCAAGCCGGCCTATGCCCGGGCCCGGGCGGGGGAGGTGGTAACCCCGGCGGCCAGGCAGGTGCACATCCATCGGCTGGAGTTGGTCGATATTCCCGACCCGGACCACGCCACATTTATGGTCGAATGCGGCAAAGGCACCTATATCCGGAGCCTGGCGCGGGACATTGCCGAAGCCCTCGGGACAGTGGGACATGTCGCGATGCTGCGCCGGACGGTGGTCGGCCGGTTTACCGAAGCGGCGGCAATTCCACTGGAAAACTTGGAGGCGCTGGGGCATAGTCCGGCCGCTTTCGCGTACCTGCAAGCGGTCGAGACCGCGCTGGACGACATCCCGGCGCTGGCCGTGACCGCTGCCGACAGCCTTCGCCTCCGGCAGGGGCAGTCGATCGCGATACCGCGCGTAGCAGTGAGGCCCGTCGACGATGGGACGGACCCGGCGCCGCTGGCGGCTGGAAAGGTGGTTGCGGCCACCCTGCTCGGCCGGCTCGTTGCGCTGACCCGGGTCGAAGACGGACGGCTTCACCCTCTGCGCGTGCTCAACCTCGAACCGGGTCGTGAATGACCCAGAAGGAGCTGACGATGTCGATTACGGCTGAGCGCAAGGCCGAGCTGATCAAGGCCTTCGCCACGAAGGACGGCGATACCGGATCCCCGGAAGTTCAGATCGCGATCCTGTCCGAGCGCATCAAGAATCTGACCGAGCATCTCGGGACGCATAACAAGGATTTCCACTCGCGGCGCGGGCTGCTCATGATGGTCGGCCAGCGGCGCCGGCTGCTCGAGTACTTGAAGCGCACGGACGCCAAGCGCTACGAGACGCTGATCGAGAGACTGGAACTGCGGCGCTAGGCCGAAGGCGTAAGCGGCCGTGACCGGTATTCCGGAATCCCGGTATAGACAGTCGCTGGCCGTGCGGATCGACCGGATCTCTCGATGTTCGACGACGCCACGCGGATCGGAGGCGACAGCCGCGCGCGCGTTCTTTTGCAATCGGCGACGGGGAGATACGTACGCCCCGTCGCTCCAGACCTCCGATCACTTGCTTGTCACTGGCCAGTCTGTGAGAGCCGACAGGGCTCCAAGGTCCGTTGGACTGTGTAGGCGCGTTCAGACTCAGTCATCCGGACTGAGCCGCGCGCCAACGCCGCGCGTCCATCCGGGGCGCGAGGTGACGTACGTGGAAGGAAGGAAGATATGTTCGAGATTACACGCAAGGAAATCATGTGGGCCGGGCGCAAGCTTGTCCTCGAAACGGGACGCCTCGCCCGTCAGGCCGACGGCGCCGTGCTCGTGTCCTATGGCGACACCGTTGTCCTCTGCACCGCCGTCGCCGCCAAGGCGCCGAAGCCGGGCGTCGATTTTTTCCCGCTGACGGTCAACTACCAGGAGAAAACCTTCGCGGCCGGCAAGATCCCCGGCGGCTTCTTCAAGCGCGAAGGCCGTCCGAGCGAGAGAGAGACCCTGGTTTCGCGGCTCATCGATCGGCCCATCCGTCCGCTGTTCGTCGAGGGCTTCCGCAACGAGACGCAGGTCATCGCCACGGTGCTGTCGCACGACATGGAGAACGATCCCGACATCGTGGCGATGATCGGCGCTTCGGCCGCGCTGACGATCTCGGGCATTCCGTTCCTGGGTCCGATCGGCGCGGCGCGGGTCGGCTACATCGACGGCCAGTTCAAGCTCAATCCGCAGATCGACGAGATGGGGCGCTCGGCGCTCGACCTCGTCGTCGCCGGCACGCAGGAAGGCGTGCTGATGGTCGAATCCGAGGCCAAGGAGCTGCCCGAGGAAGTCATGCTCGGCGCGGTGATGTTCGGCCACCAGCACTTCCAGCCGGTCATCGAGGCGATCATCGAATTTGCCGAGCGCTGCGCCAAGGATCCCTGGCCGATGCCGGAGGTTCCGGCCGAGATCCAGACCGTGACCGAGCGGCTGAAGGCCGCGATCTGGGATGACCTTCGCGCCGCCTACCAGGAGACGGTGAAGCAGGTTCGTCACGAGAAGATTGCGGCGGTGAAGGAGAAGGCGCTCGCGCTCGTGGCCGAGAATCCGGCCGAGGTGGCGGTGGTCCCCACCGTCTTCAAGGAACTCGAGAGCCAGATCGTCCGCAACGCCATCCTGTCGACCGGGCGCCGCATCGACGGTCGCGACACGACGTCGATCCGTCCGATCCGATGCGAGGTCGGCGTCCTGCCGCGCACGCACGGCTCCGCCCTTTTCACCCGGGGCGAGACCCAGGCGCTCGTAACCGCGACGCTCGGCACCGGCGAGGACGAGCAGATCATCGACGCGCTTGAAGGCGAGTATCGCGAGCACTTCCTGCTTCACTACAACTTCCCGCCGTACTCGGTGGGCGAGGCCGGGCGTCTCGGCTCGCCGGGACGCCGCGAAGTCGGCCACGGCAAGCTCGCATGGCGCGCGATTCACCCGGTGCTGCCCGACAAGGCGAAGTTTCCGTACACGATCCGCGTCGTGTCCGAGATCACCGAGTCGAATGGCTCGTCGTCGATGGCGACCGTCTGCGGCTCGTCGCTCGCGCTCATGGACGCCGGCGTGCCGCTGCTGCGGCCCGTGGCCGGCATCGCCATGGGATTGATCAAGGAAGAGAACGGCTTCGCCGTGCTTTCCGACATCCTCGGCGACGAGGATCACCTCGGCGACATGGACTTCAAGGTCGCCGGCACGGAGGTCGGTGTCACGTCGCTGCAGATGGACCTCAAGATCACGTCGATCAACGAGCAGATCATGCGGCAGGCGCTGGCCCAGGCGCGCGACGGCCGTATGCATATTCTGGCGGAGATGGCCAAGGGCCTGACCGCCCCGCGCGCGGAGATCAGCAAGAACGCGCCGCGGATCACGACGTTCACGATTCCCAAGGACAAGATCCGTGAAGTGATCGGCACGGGCGGCAAGGTGATCCGCGAGATCACCGAGACGACCGGCGTGAAGATCGACATCGAGGACGACGGTACGGTGAAGGTCGCGGCCGTCGACGGCGATGCGGCGAAGCGCGCGATCGACTGGATCAAGGGGATCGTCGCTGAGCCGGAAGTGGGCCAGATCTATACCGGGAAGGTGGTGAAGATCATGGACTTCGGCGCCTTCGTGAACTTCCTCGGAAGCCGCGACGGCCTGGTGCATATCTCCGAGCTCGCGCCGCGCCGCGTCGAAAAGACGAGCGACGTCGTGAAGGTCGGCGACAGCGTCAAGGTGAAGCTGATCGGGTTCGACGAGCGCGGCAAGGTGAAGCTGTCGATGAAGCGCGTCGATCAGGTGACGGGCGAGGACATCTCGGAGCAATTCGAGAAGGAAAAGACCCGCGAGCCGCGAGCGGCGCAGACCTGAGTCGTGGCACCTGTCGCCGCATGATGGGAACTGCAGTCCGCGCCGGAACGTGTGGGAGAAGGAACAGCTGATGGCCACTCTCGCCGTTCCCCGCATCATCGCGCATCGCGGTGCCAAGGCGAATGCGCCGGAGAACACGCTCGCCGCGATTCGGCGCGCCCACGCCGAAGGGGCGCGCTGGGTCGAGTTCGACGTAAAGCTGACGGCGGACTCGCAGCCCATCCTCATGCACGATGAGACACTCGACCGGACCACCGACGGAGCCGGCCCCGTCCGCGACCGGACGCTCGACGAGATCCGGCGCCTCGATGCCGGCGCGTGGTTCGACCCCCGTTTCGCCGGCGAACGCGTTCCGACATTGGCCGAGACGCTCGAGCTTCTTGTCGCGTTGGAAATGGGCTTCAATCTCGAGGTGAAGCCTTGCCGCGGCCGCGAGCGCGAAACCGCCGAGATTGCCGTTGCAACGGTGAAACGGCATTGGCCGGCCGATGCGCCCCGCCCGGTCATCTCCAGCTTCTCCGTCGACTCGCTTCAGGCGGCCCGGGCCGCAGCGCCCGAGCTGCCGCGCGGCTATCTGGTCGACCGGCTTCCCCCCGATTGGCGGCGCCAAGCCGAAATGCTGGGTTGCGCTGCCGTGCATCCCAATGCACGTTATATGACCGAGGCTACGCTCCGCGACATAAAGGCCGCGGGATTCGCCGTCCTGACCTGGACCGTGAACGAGGCGGCGCGTGCCGGTGAGTTGATTGCCTGGGGCGCTGACGCCGTCATCACCGACGTGCCCGCGGTGATTGCAGACGGCCTCAGGGCAGAGGCCTCGGCGTGACCTGCGAGCGCGCAATGGCCACGTCCGGTCGAGCGGCGGCGGCAGCTGCACCATCCCCGCTGGTGTTTCGCGGCCATGACGCCTATACCTATATAAGGGCACTTGAGGAGCGCTTCTGGCACGGCGCGTAGATCCTGTGCGCGGATGAGGTTGTCCGGCACATCAGAACTCCGAACAAATGCTTGGTGGATGGAAACGTGAAGGCACTGAAGCCGCTTATCCTCTCTGGCCGTGAATGCCTGCCGCTGGTCGAAGGCGGCAAGGGCATCTCCGTCTCGAACGGCGAGAGCTCGGGCGCCTGGGCGCGCTGCGGCGGTGTCGGCACGTTCTCCGGGGTCAACGCCGACGCGCGCGATGCCGACGGCAACCTGATCCCCGTCGTCTACTATGGCCGGACGCGACGCGAGCGGCACGAGGAACTCGTCGCCTACGCCATCAAGGGCGCGATCACGCAGGCGCGCGTCGCCTACGAGATCGCCGGCGGCGAGGGCCGCATCCACATGAACATCCTGTGGGAGATGGGGGCGGCCGAACGCATCCTTCACGCCGTGCTGGAGGGGGCGAAGGGCCTGATCCATGGCGTGACCTGCGGCGCAGGCATGCCGTACAAGATCGCCGAAATCTGCGCGCGCTACGGCGTCTACTACTATCCGATCGTGTCCTCGTCGCGCGCATTCCGCGCGCTGTGGAAGCGCGCCTACCACAAGTTTCGCGACTGGCTCGGCGCCGTCGTCTACGAGGATCCCTGGCTTGCCGGCGGCCATAACGGCCTGTCCAATGCCGAGGACCCGTTGCGGCCGGAGCCGCCGCTGCCGCGGGTGGTGGCGCTGCGCCGCCAGATGAACGAGTTCGGGCTCGAGCAGACACCCGTCATCATGGCCGGCGGCGTGTGGTTCCTGCGCGAATGGGAGGACTTCCTGGATAATCCGGATGTCGGTCCCGTGGCCTTTCAGTTCGGGACACGTCCGCTGCTGACGAAGGAAAGCCCGATCTCCGACGCGTGGAAGCGCAAGTTGCTCACGCTCAAGGCGGGCGACGTATTGCTCCATCGCTTCTCGCCGACCGGCTTCTACTCGTCCGCGGTGAACAATCAGTTCCTCATGGAACTGCAGGAGCGCTCGCGCCGGCAGGTCCCCTATTCGTCGACCCCGGTCGGCGAACTCGATACGCCGTTCGCCGTCGGTGCGCGGGGACGCCTCGTCTATCTTACCCAGACCGACAAGGAAAAGGCCGAAAGCTGGGTACGTGAAGGCTTCACGGAGCCATTGCGGACGCCGGACTCGACCCTCATCTTCGTCACCCCGCAGAAGGCCGCGGAGATCCGGACGGACCAGATCAACTGCATGGGGTGCCTTTCGGCGTGCATATTCTCGAACTGGGCACAGAACGAAGAGGGCTCGACGGGCAAGAAGGCGGACCCGCGTTCGTTCTGCATCCAGAAGACACTGCAGGACATCAGCCATGGCGGCGACGTCGACCAGCAGCTCATGTTCGCCGGACACAACGCCTATCGCTTCGCGGAGGACCCGTTCTATTCGAACGGCTTCGTGCCGACCGTCCGCCAGCTCATCGAGCGGATCCAGACCGGGGATTAACCGCATCCGCGGGAACGCGGGCGGCTGGAAATCTTAACCGTAGAGGTGGTCCCTGTCGTACCGGTCTCGGTGCGATCGGGGCCGGCCCATGTCTGCAACCTCGGACGGTTGCCGCGCTCAGTTTCGAGCTATTCCAAGAAGTTGGCCAGTATCCACAGCCGGGCCCTTTATTTTATAACAGCCGTCGCCTATATACGCTCTGATATGAGCGCGAACCGACCCTTTGCTCAGGCCATCGAGCGGTTGCGGGCCGTCGGCCTGCGGCCGACGCGCCAGCGGCTCGCGCTGGTGCGCCTTCTCTATGACGGCGGCGATCGTCACGTCTCGGCGGAGCAGCTGCATGCCGAGGCCCAGCGGGCGGGCGTTCGCGTGTCCCTGGCGACGGTCTACAACACGCTCAATCAGTTCACCGAGGCCGGCCTGCTGCGCGAGGTCGTCGTCGATTCGACGCGCTCGTACTTCGACACCAATATCGGCGACCATCATCATTTCTTCTTCGAAGATACGGGCGAGCTGCAGGACATCCCCGGCGATCAGGTCCATGTTACGTCGCTTCCGGCCGCGCCGGCGGGCACGTCCGTGCGCCGCGTCGACGTCATCGTCCGGCTTTCCGGCCCGATGAAAATATAGCCGTCGCTTTGATTTCAGCTCTACTCTAGAATTGATCTAGAGTATTGACACCCCTCCCCGGCTAGGCGCATATACGGGCTAAGCCACCGCCGATCCGGCGGCCGGCGAAGGTGAGATGGAGTCGTATCGACTCCATGTGTCAACGAGGGGAGAGGACCATGCCCAAGCTGAAGGGAACGAAGACGGAAGCGAACCTGAAGGCCGCGTTCGCGGGCGAAAGCCAGGCTAACCGGCGCTATCTCTATTTCGCGCAGAAGGCCGACGTCGAAGGATACAACGACGTCGCCGCGGTTTTCCGGTCGACGGCAGAGGGTGAGACCGGCCACGCGCACGGTCACCTCGAGTTCCTGGAAGAGGTCGGCGATCCGGCGACGGGTGAGCCGATCGGTACGACCGAACAGAACCTCAAGGCGGCCATTGCCGGCGAGACGCACGAGTACACCGACATGTATCCCGGCATGGCGCGTACGGCCCGCGAGGAGGGCTTCGACGAGATTGCCGACTGGTTCGAGACGCTCGCCAAGGCCGAGAAGTCTCACGCCGGCAAGTTCCAGAAGACCCTGAACGAGCTGCGTTAAGCGGCCTGACGGTCCGGCGCACGAGACGGCGCGCCGAATGGCGTTGGAGGCGCAAGGCGACACGTCCGGCGGCAAATCCGCCGCGTCAGCCGTTGTTCTTGCGTTCCTCCAACCGTTCGGCCGCCGCCGTGCCTAGGTCGATTCTGATCTGATTCGAAGGAACGTACGACATGCGCGAAGGCAGCCTCGAGGCGCCGACACGCCATCCGATCGACTGGCGCAATCCCGATTTCTGGGATGAGGCGAAGCTCGATGCGGAACTGCGCCGGGTCTTCGACATCTGTCACGGTTGCCGCCGCTGCTTCAACCTCTGTGACTCGTTCCCGCGGCTGTTCGATCTCGTCGATTCCACGCCGAACGAGGTGATGGAAGAGGTCAGGAGCGAGGACTTCAAAAAGGTCGTGGATGCCTGCACGCTGTGCGACATGTGCTTCATGACCAAGTGTCCGTATGTTCCGCCGCACGAGTTCAATGTCGATTTTCCGCACCTGATGCTCCGCTATCGCGCCATCGAGGCGCGCAAGGGCAAGGTCCCGTTCGCGGAGCGGGAGCTGACGAAGACGGACCGCAACGGCCGCATCGGAGCGGCAGTCGCGCCGCTCGCGAATTGGGCGGCATCGACCGAAAACAGGATGACGCGCGGCGTACTCGAGAGCATCGCCGGCGTGCATCGCGAGGCGAAGCTGCCCAAGTTTCACGGCAAGACGTTCGCCGTGCGGGCAAAGCAGGAGCCGGTGCAGATCAATACCGCCGCTCCGGCGGCGAAGGCCGGCCGCAAGGCGGCGCTCTATGCCACGTGCTTCGTCAACTACAACAATCCCGGGATCGGCATGGCGACCCGCGCCGTGCTCGCGCATAACGGCGTCGAGACCAAGGTCGTCTATCCGCGCTGCTGCGGAATGCCCCAGCTCGAGCATGGCGAGATCGAGAAGGTCAGCGAGAATGCCCGGGCGGTCGCCGCCGCGTTCGAGCCGCTCATCGACGAGGGGTACGACGTCGTGGCGCTGGTGCCTTCCTGCGCGCTCATGCTCAAGTTCGAGTGGCCGTTGATCCTGCCCGAAGACGAGAAGGTCAAGAAGCTGGCCAAAGCGACGTTCGACGTCGCCGAATACGTGCTCGACATCTCGAAGCGGCATGGACTGGCGCCGGGCCTGCAGCCGCTCGACGGTGGCGTGACGATGCATCTCGCCTGTCACGCCCGGGCTCAGAACATGGGTCAGAAAGGTGCTGAAATGCTGCGCCTGATTCCCGGCATCGATCTTGCCGTCATCGAGCGCTGTTCGGGCCACGGCGGCTCGTGGGGCGTCATGAAGGCGAATTTCGAGACCGCCTTGAAGGTCGGACGGCCGGTTGCACGGACCGCCATCAAGAACGCCAAGGCGCATTTGGCATCCGAATGCCCGCTGGCCGGCGAGCACATCGTCCAGGGGATGGATCGCCTCGACGAGGAGGGCAAGCCGGCCGTCGCCCGCGCCGTGCATCCGATCGAATTGCTCGCCAAATCCTACGGGTTGATGTGATGACGACGACCATCAAACGCGAAATCACCCGGGCCGACATAATGCCGATGGAGCAGTATGCCCGCGAACGGGCGACGTTCCGCCAAAACATGGTTGCGCTCAAGCGGCGTCGGCGGTTCGAGGTCGGCCCGTTCGCAACGTTTTATTTCGAGAACTATCAGACCATGTGGCATCAGGTGCACGAGATGCTGTTCATCGAAAAGGGCGGCGACGCCCAGATCGAGGACGAGCTCCGTGCCTACAATCCCCTCATCCCGCAGGGGCACGAACTGGTCGCGACGGTCATGCTCGAGATCGAGGATCCGGTGCGCCGCGCGCGCACGCTGGCGCGGCTCGGCGGGATCGAGCGGCACATGTTCATGACCGTCGGCGGCGAGCAGATCCGTGGCGTGCCGGAAGGCGATGTCGAACGGACCAAGGCGGACGGCAAGACGTCGTCCGTCCATTTCATGCATTTCCCGTTCAGTCCGGCGCAGATCGCGATGTTCCGTGCGTCCGGCACGCAGGTCATTGTCGGCATCGACCACCCGGAATACAGCCACATGGCCGTGATGCCGGAGGCCATGCGCGCAGCGCTGGTCGAGGATTTCGCCGCGTAGGCCGAGGGCGCCGGGGTACGACCTTACCGCAGGGTCTCGTTCGGGTAGACGCCCCAGAACTCGTTGCGCGGGAGCCAGCCCCTGATGCCGCCGGCGTCGATGCGGCACCACTGTCCCTCGCACTCGACGATTTCCCCGACCACGCCCGGCTCGACGCGGGCGACCACCGGGGCGTCGGCCTCGGGCCGGCGCCGCAGGGTGCGCACCTCGCCGGTCACGAGCGCATAACGCCGGCCCGACAGCATGCTCTGGTGGACCCACCCTTCCGTGCCTTCGACGTCACGGATCTTCCGCCAATGCTCGAATTCCTGAATCACCTCGACCGGCATATGGCGGCGCGTGAATACCCATTCGACCGGATAGCGGACGCCCGGCCCGGTGCGGACGTTCACCTCGTCCGATCGCAGGCTGACGTAACGGGGCAGGGGCAGCGATTCGCCGGTGTGTGACCGGGGCTGGGCATGCGCGGCCCCCGGGCCGACGGCGGCGAGGAAGCTCAGGAGCAGGATCGTGCGGGCAAGCATGACGCGATTGCGGCGGACGCGATTATAGGAATTGCGGTCCGGCAGAGAAGTCCGTCATGCACGGACGTTGCCTGGACAGGCACCGTGGCACTTGCTACCCCTTGCCCCGCCGAGGTCACAGGAGGAAAACGACGATGCCGGTGAAGCGCCCGCTCGTCATCGTCACGCGCAAACTGCCGGACGTGATCGAGACGCGGATGATGGAGCTGTTCGACACGCGTCTCAATCTCGACGACCGCGCCATGACCGCGGATGAGCTGGCTGCCGCCGCCGCCGTGGCGCACGTCCTGGTGCCGACGGTCACCGACCGCATCGACAAGTCGGTGCTGGCAAAGGCGGGCCCGAACCTGAAGCTCATCGCCTCGTTCGGAACCGGGGTCGACCATATTGACCTGGAAGAGGCGCGCGCCCGCGGCATTACCGTGACGAACACGCCGGGGGTGCTTACCGACGATACCGCCGACATGACGATGGCGCTGATTCTGGCGGTCATGCGCCGGATCGGCGAGGGCGAACGGCTCGTCCGCGCCGGCAACTGGACCGGCTGGAGCCCGACCTCGATGCTCGGCACCCGGATCGGCGGCAAACGGCTCGGCATCGTCGGCATGGGGCGCATCGGCACGGCCGTGGCGCGCCGGGCCCGTGCGTTCGGCGTTTCGATCCATTATCACAATCGCCGGCGCGTGCATCCCGAGCTCGAGGCGGAACTCGAGGCGACGTACTGGGAAAGCCTCGACCAGATGCTCGCCCACATGGACATCCTCTCGATCAATTGTCCGCATACGCCCGCGACGTTTCACCTGCTGTCCGCGCGCCGCCTGCGGCTGATCCGGCCGCATGCCTTCCTGGTCAATACCTCCCGCGGACACGTCATCGACGAGGAAGAGCTTGCCGCGCGTCTTGCGGCGCGCGAGATCGCCGGCGCCGGTCTCGACGTCTACGAGCACGAGCCGGCAATCCATCCGAAGCTCCTCACGCTGGACAATGTCGTTCTCCTGCCGCACATGGGGTCGGCGACGCTCGAAGGCCGCGTCGCGATGGGTGAGCGCGTGATCATCAACATCAAGACGTTCGTCGACGGACACTCGCCGCCGGACCGCGTCCTCGCCGCGATGTTGTAGGCGGCACGTCTACTTGTGCGGCGACAGATCCGTGATCGTCGGCGACTCGCCGCAGAGCGGACAGGCCGGATCGCGGCGCAGCCGGATGCGCCGGAACTGCGTGCCGAACGCGTCATAAATCACGAGCGTGCCGGAGAGACTTTCGCCGAGCCCCAGCAGTTCCTTCAGCGCCTCGGCGGCCTGCAGCGTACCCATGACACCGGCGACCGCGCCCAGAATGCCGGCCTCCTCGCAGCGGGGGATCAGGTCGGCGGGCGGCGGGTCGCGGAAGACGCACCGGTAGCACGGCCCCTTGCCGTCGTAGGCCTTGAAGGTCGACAGCTGCCCCTCGAAGCGCAGCAAAGAGGCCGCGACCAGCGGCCGTCGTGCCAGGTAACAGGCGTCGTTCAACAGATAGCGCGTCGGGAAATTGTCACTGCCGTCGATCACGAGGTCGTATTCCGACACGAGCTCGAGCGCATTGGCCGCTTTCAAGCGCAGCTTGTGCGGGATAACACGCACCTCGGGGTTGATGCCCGCCAGCGTCTCGATCGCGCTGTCGACTTTGCTGACCCCGATCCGGTCGGTCGTATGGACGATCTGACGTTGCAGGTTCGTCATGTCGACGACATCGTCGTCGACGATCCCGAGCGTGCCGACCCCGGCGGCGGCAAGATACATCAGCGCCGGCGAACCCAGGCCGCCGGCCCCGACCACGAGAATGCGCGCGGCAAGCAGCTTCGCCTGGCCCTCCTCGCCGA
The DNA here is from genome assembly GCA_036381615.1 of Alphaproteobacteria bacterium. GTDB lineage: Bacteria > Pseudomonadota > Alphaproteobacteria > CACIAM-22H2 > CACIAM-22H2 > CALANV01. The sequence continues at coordinate 14,439 of DASVCL010000003.1, read as the reverse complement.
TCTCGTCGAGGATCAGGTGGCGGGCATAGCGCCTGAATTGGGCGTCCGTCAGCTCCATCGCCGCCGACTTCGTTCCTGCATCGATCCGTTCATGCCCCGCATCCGGTACCGGCAGGGGGGGGATGCGGCGCCAATTTTATTCCATCCTCCGGGCGCGATCTTCACCCGTCGCATGGGTGCCGGTCGAGCCGAAGCCGCCTGCCCCTCGCGTGGTTTGCGGCAGCTCGTTCACCTCCGCCCAGCCGATGCGCGTGACCGGGGCGACGACGAGCTGGGCTATACGTGTGCCGCGGGTCACCACGAAGGGCGCGTCACCGAAATTCGCCAGAATGACACCGATCTCGCCACGATAATCGGCGTCGATGGTGCCGGGGCTGTTCAAGACCGTGATGCCGTGCTTGAGGGCCAGGCCGGACCGCGGCCGCACCTGTGCCTCGTATCCCGGCGGGAGCGCGATGGAAAATCCGGTCGGTATCAGCGCGCGGCCGCCCGGGGCGATGGTGATGCTCTCGGTGACTGCCGCCGCCAGATCGACGCCGGCGCTCGCGTCCGTCGCGTAGGCGGGAAGCGCGAGATCATCCGCGTGCGGAAGCCGCCGTATCGCGACCGGTATGGGCTTTGGCGTCATGCGGTGCGTCGTTTCAGCTCGCGGACGCCAGCGGCCCGGCAAGGTGGCTGGCGATACGGCGCGCCAGTCGCCGCGCGACCTCCTCCTTGGGCAGTTCGGGCCAGGTTTCGGCGCCGCGCTCATCGACGACGTGAACGGTGTTGGTGTCGCCGCCGAAGGTGCCGGTACCTGCCGACACGTCGTTCGCCACGATCCAGTCGCAGCCCTTCTTCTTGCGTTTTGCGACGGCGTTCGCGATCACATCTTCCGTCTCTGCCGCAAAGCCGACCACGAGTTTGGGCCGTCGTTCCGGCTCATGTGAAATCGCGGCAAGGATATCGGGGTTCTCGGCCAGCATCAGGGCCGGCGGTTCGCCGCCAGTCTTCTTGATCTTCTGGGTGCGCGGGCTGACCACCTTCCAGTCGGCGACGGCGGCTGCGAACACCGCGACGTCGACGGGCAACGCCGCCCGACAGGCGTCCAGCATCTGTTCGGCCGTTTCGACATGGATGACGCGGACCTCCGGCGGGTCCGGCAGGCGCGTCGGCCCGGTCACGAGCGTGGTCTCGGCGCCGAGGCTCGCGAGGGCGGCGGCGATGGCATGGCCCTGCTTGCCTGACGAACGGTTGCCGATGAACCGGACCGGGTCGATCGGCTCGTAGGTCGGGCCGCTCGTGACGAGGGCCCGGCGGCCGGTCAGCATCGCGTCGCTGCGGAAGAATGCCTCGATGGCCTGAACGATCTCGAGCGGCTCGCTCATGCGGCCGACGCCGACCTCGCCTTCCGCCAGTTCGCCTTCCGCGGGCCCGACGATCCGCACGCCTCGCCCGATCAACGTTTCGATGTTGGCTTTCGTCGCCGGATGTTCCCACATCACGAAATTCATCGCCGGCGCGATGAGGACCGGCCGGTCGGTCGCAAGGAGCACCGTCGTGGCGAGATCGTTGGCCAGTCCGGTTGCCATGCGGGCGATGATATCGGCCGTCGCCGGCGCGACCACGACCAGGTCGCACTCCCGTGCGAGGCGGATATGGCCGATCTCGCTCTCGTCCGTCAGCGAGAAGATGTCCGAGAACACCTTGTTGCGCGACAGCGTCGCGACCGACAACGGCGTAACGAACTCGGCACCGCCCCGTGTCAGGATGCAGCGGACGTCTGCGCCGCGCTCGCGCAGTCGACGGATCAGGTCGAGCGCCTTGTAGGCGGCGATACCACCCGAGATGATCAGCAAGATCCGCTTGTCGCGCAGCATGAACACCTGATCCGTAGGTTCGCCGCGGGCGCGAAACATCCAGGATTCGGGGCTAACTTAGCGGTGTACAGAAAGGTGCGCAACTCGCCGCCGGCGCTTACAGGTTGAAGGCCAGGACGGCGAGCGCAACGGCCGCGCTGCCGGCGAGCACTGGCCAGACCCAGGCACCGCGCCGGTTCCGCCGCGACAGGGCGGCGAGCGATTCGGGGTGGAGCCGCACGCCGCCCGAGGCGAGCATGGCGACGGATTTTTCCAGGTTCGCGACGAAGGTCGGCAGCTCCTCGAGGCGCATCAGCGCTTCATTCACGGCATTTCGGGTCCGTGCCTCGACGCTGCGATTGGCCGCCATCCATTCCTCGATCAGCGGCCGCGCGAGGCTCCACATGTTGACGTCGGGCACGAGGCGCCGGCCGACGCCTTCACACACCAGCATGCTTTTTTGCAGCAGAAGGAGCTGGGGCTGCGTCTCCATCTGGAACTGCTCGGTGACCTGGAAGAGCTGCGCGAGGAGCCGCGCCAGCGATATCTCGTGCAGCGGACGTCCGAGGATCGGCTCGCCGATCGCGCGACAGGCCTGCGTGAAGGCGCCGACCGACTGCGTCGCCGGCACGTAACCGGCCCGGAAATGAACCTCGGCGACCGACCGGTAGTCGCCATTGAGAAATCCGACCAGCATGTCGGCAAGATAGTGCCGGGTGCGCTGATCCAGCCGGCCCATGATCCCGAAGTCGACGGCGACGAGCGTGCCGTCGGCAGCGACGAACAGGTTGCCCGGGTGCATGTCGGCATGAAAGAAACCGTCGCGAAACACCTGCTTGAAGAACGCCCGCGCGGCTTTTGCGACGATCTCCTGCGGGTCGTGGCCTGCCGCGATCAATGCCTCGCGCTCGTCGACGGGAAGGCCCGAGATGCGCTCGAGCGTAAGCACGCGCCGCGCCGTCCGCTGCCAGTCCACCCGCGGCACCCGGAAGTCCGGATCGCCGGCGAAGTTCTCCGCCAGCTCGGAAGCGGCAGCGGCCTCGAGGCGCAGGTCCATCTCCGTCCGTACTGTTTCCGCCAATGTGTTGACCACCTCGACCGGTCTGAGGCGGCGCAGACGCGGCGCGTAGCGTTCGATGCACTCGGCCAGCCACAGAAACAGATCGAGGTCGCGCGCGAACTGCGTCTCGACGTCGGGCCGCAGAATCTTTACCGCGACGGCCGTGCCATCCGTTGTCGTCGCGAAATGAACCTGTGCGATCGACGCCGCGGCAACGGGCAGGTCGTCGAAATCGAGAAAGAGTTCGTCGAGCGGCCGCCCGAGTTCCGCGACGACCGTTGCGCGCGCCCGGGACGCCGGAAACGGCGGCAGACGGTCCTGCAGCTCGGAAAGATCGGCCGCCACAGTCTCGCCGATCAGATCGGCGCGGATGGAGAGCGCCTGGCCAAGCTTGATGAAACTCGGGCCGAGCTGGGTGAGCGCGGCCGCCAGACGCTGCCCGGGACGCGCAAGCTCGTGCTTTTCATGCGGCGGGACGACGAAGCGCCGCAATGCGCGCGGCATGGCCGGGCCGCCAAGGGCAACCAGCGCATCGTAGCGCGCGAGCGTCACCGCGATCCGGGCAAGCCGGCCGAGGTTGCGGACGGTGCGAAGCATCACAGGCGCCAGGCTGAATGGATGGCCGCGATGCCGCCGGAGAGGTTGCGAAACCGCGCGCGCTCCAGCCCGGCCGCAGTCATCCGCGCGACCAGTTTCTCCTGCGACGGGAAGCGGCGGATGCTCTCGGCGAGATACTGATACGATGCACGGTCGCGGGCGACGATCTCACCCAAAGTCGGCAGCACCGTAAACGAATAGAGATCGTAGAGCCGATCCAGCACGGGCAGGACGACGCGGCTGAACTCGAGGCAGAAGAAGCGGCCGCCCGGACGAAGCACGCGGCGGGCCTCGGCCAGGGCCACGTCGATTCGCGTCACGTTGCGCAGACCGAAGGCGATCGTGTACGCATCGATGCTGCGGTCGGGAAACGGCAGCCTCTCGGCATCGCCTGCGACGAAGTGCAGCCCGTCGAGAATGCCGCGGTCGAGCGCGCGGTCCCGCCCGATCGCGAGCATGTCCGGCGTCATGTCGCACACGAAGACGCTGGCGCGCCGTCCGGCGGCGTCGAGCAACCGCATCGACACGTCGCCGGTCCCGCCGGCCACGTCGAGAATGGTTTCGCCGGGCCGCGGCGCGACGTCGCGCACAAGGCTCGTCTTCCATAAACGATGCACGCCCGCCGACATCAGATCGTTCATCAGGTCGTAGCGCGTCGCGACCCGGTCGAAGATTTCGCGGACGAGGCGCGGCTTTTCGGCCTCCGGCACCTCGCGGAATCCGAAGTGCGTCGTGCCGCCGTCGTTGGGGCCATATTCCGGCATGCGGCGGAACATAGCGCGGCCGACCGGTTTGGGCTAGGTTCCGGTCATGCCGGAGCTGCCCGAAGTCGAGACCGTCGTACGCGGCATCCGCCCCCATCTGGTCGGGCGGCGGTTCGTTCGCCTGCTGCAGCGCCGGGCGGATCTGCGGACCCCGTTCCCGACACGGTTTCGGGAGCGCGTCGAAGGCCGGCGCATCCTTTCGGTCGACCGGCGGGCGAAATACATCCTCGTGCGGCTGGACGGCCAGGCACGCTCCGATGCCGGAATCCGGCGGGTCACGGACGACGACATTCTGGTCATACATCTCGGAATGACCGGGCGGCTCGTGATCGGACCGCGTTCGCCCGACGACCCTGGCCTGCACGAGCATGTGGAATTCACCACCGACGCCGGCACGACGATCCGGTTTTCCGATCCGCGCCGGTTTGGCCTGATGGATCTTGTGGCCGCTCGCGAGCTTGACGCCGATCCGCGCTTTGCCGGCCTTGGGCCGGAGCCGCTGTCGGACCAGTTCACGCCGGATGTTCTGGCTGCCGCGCTCGCCGGACGCACGACCTCGATCAAGGCGGCGCTGCTCGATCAGCGGGTCGTCGCCGGCCTCGGCAACATCTATGCATGCGAGGCCCTGTACGCATCGGGAATTTCGCCACGGCGCTGTGCTGGGACCGTGCAGGGCGAACGCGCGGTCCGGTTGACGGCGGCGATCAAGGATGTTCTACAACGCGCCATTGCGGCCGGCGGATCTTCGGCGCGCGATTACGTCCAGGCCTCGGGCGAGGCCGGCTGGTTTCAGCATGCCTGGGCCGTCTATGATCGCGAGGGGCAGCCTTGTCCCCATTGCGACTGCCGCGGTTTTGTCAAGCGCATCGTGCAAGGCGGGCGTTCCACTTTCTATTGTCCGAAACGGCAACGCTGAGCTAGAGAGCCACCATGCTACGGGTTCTGTCGCACCTGCTGAGCCTTGTCGTGCTGGGGGCGTATGTCGCGATGAGTGGCATGGCGGTTGCTGCCGATCGCTTCGTCATCGGCATCGAGGACATGCCGCTCATGCCGGGCCTTGTCGTGCTCGCGGACCGTGGTGTCGTGTTCGACGCGCCTGCCGGGCGCATCATCGAGGCTTATGCCGAGGGCGCGGTGGCGCGCGATTCGGTGCGCGATTTCTACGCGCGCACCCTGCCCCAGCTCGGCTGGCGGGCGACCGGCCCTGACCGTTTTGTTCGCGAAGGTGAAACCCTTCGTCTGGAGTTTCTCGATCCCCGTGAAGGCGCCGATGGACGGCGCCTGATGGTTCGTTTCTTCATTTCGCCGGAATGAAAGCCGGCGACGCATTCCGAAACCGGGAATCAACGGCTGGAGACAATCGATGGCTTACCAGAACATTCTGGTTGAAACCCGCGGCCGCGTCGGCCTGATCACGCTCAACCGACCGAAGGCGTTGAACGCTCTGTCGACGCCGCTGGTGACGGAGCTTGGGGCGGCACTGGACGCGTTCGAGGCGGACGACAATATCGGTGCGGTGGTGATTACCGGCAGCGAGAAGGCTTTCGCCGCCGGCGCCGATATCAAGGAGATGAAGGACCAGACGTACATGGATGCGTATCTGCGTGACTTCATCACCAACGGATGGGAGCGGATCACGACGTGCCGCAAGCCGATCATCGCCGCTGTCGCCGGGTATGCGCTGGGCGGCGGCTGCGAGGTCGCGATGATGTGCGACTTCATCCTGGCCGCCGACACGGCGAAATTCGGGCAGCCGGAGATCACCCTCGGCACGATTCCCGGGGCGGGCGGCACGCAGCGCCTGACGCGTTTCGTCGGCAAATCCAAGGCCATGGAGATGTGCTTGACCGGCCGCATGATGGATGCGGCGGAGGCCGAACGTGCCGGGCTCGTGAGCCGCGTGGTCCCCGCCGCCGACCTCGTCGAAGAGGCCGTCAAGACCGCACAGCGGATCGCCGAGATGTCCCGCCCGGTCGTGATGATGATCAAGGAATCGGTCAACCGGGCCTATGAGACCACCCTTTCCGAAGGCGTCAGGTTCGAGCGTCGGCTGTTCCATTCGACGTTCGCCCTCGAGGATCAGAAGGAGGGGATGGCCGCGTTCGTCGAAAAGCGCCAGCCGCAGTTCAAGCACAGGTAAACCGTCGCAGGGGCGCGCCGTTGACGCCCCGGCATGCCGGGGCTATAAACGCGCTTTCTCGACAATCGGACGGATCGGGACGGCAATGGCCAAGACGAAATCCGCGCGCAAGAATGCGCGTCAGGCGGAACGGCGCGCGGCGATCAATCGCGCACGCAGGTCGCGCATCAAGACCTATCTGAAGAAGGTCGAAACGGCGATCGCCAGCGGCAACAAGGACGAGGCACGGGAAGCTTTGCGCGCCGCACAGCCGGTGCTGATGCGCGGCGTCGGAAAGAAGGTCGTGCACAAGAACCTTGTTGCACGCAAGCTGTCGCGTCTTTCCGCGCGCATCAAGGCGCTTTAGTCGCCGAGACTAGAAGTCGCGGCGGTAGATTTAAGAACCGCCCGCGCGCCGCGAGGTGCGCGGGCGGTTCTCTTTTTTGCTCCTTGGTTTTTGTGCAGTGCGCGCATCGGTTGATGCGCGCGGCCCCAAGTTTCCGAAAATCTAGACGAGTTTCTCGATCACACATGCATATCGTGGCGTGCACGCAACGATGGCTCACGATTCTTTCATGTTCCCCGTTCGATCATGTTGCGCATCCTGCGAGGGGTGACTAGAGTCGCGTTTGACGATCGTCGAAACCAATATTTCGGAGGCACAAGTGACGGTCGTCATCTCTGACACACGACGAAAAAAGCAGGGTCAGGCGTTTCGGGGGCGAAATCGGTCTTCGTATTGTCCTCGCTGGGGGCTCGTGCCCGATGCCGAAGGTGTTGGGAGACGAGCGACGGAGAAATGAGTCGTTAGGGTGTGAGTGCTAGGGGATGTTGCAGCCGTACGCGACGAAAGAACACGGCGGCGCAGCAGAGGGGCGGCGAGACGATGGCGGGTGAAACGACGGGCGGGTATGCGGGCGATCTTTCGCCGCAGGAGGCATGGAGCCTGCTGTCAAGCGATGCGGACGCCGTTCTCGTCGATGTTCGCTCCCAGCCCGAGTGGTCGTTCGTCGGTCTGCCCGATCTTTCTTCGATCCGCAAACAACCCGTGCGCATACCCTGGCAGAACTGGACTGTCGATCCCACTCCGCGCATGATCGACAATCCGAATTTCGCGATGCAGCTCGAGGCGACCGGCGTGCCGAAGACCGCTCCCATGATATTCATTTGCCGTTCGGGTGGCCGCTCGAAGGCCGCGGCGATCGCCATGACGGCGCGCGGATATCGTCGTTGTTACAATCTGACCGGTGGATTTGAGGGACCGCACGATTCCGCCCGGCATCGGGGTGCGGTCTCGGGCTGGAAGGCAGCCGGACTGCCTTGGACGCAGGACTGAACGATGGCGCAGGAAACGGATACGTCGATCGACGCGCAATGGGCGCGTATCCGCGGTAAGCTCAAGGCAGAGTTCGGCGAAGCCGCGTTCAAGAGCTGGCTGAAACCACTGACACTCGTTTCAATCGACCGCGGCGAGATCAAAATCGCCGTCCCGACCCGTTTCATGCGGGATTGGGTGCGGTCGCATTATGCGGATCGCATCCGGGCACTTTGGAGCATGGAAAACCGAGCGGTCCGGAGCGTCGAGATCGTCGTGCAGGCGAGCCCGCCGCGCGCCGAACCGTCGGCCGGGGGTCGTCTCGAAGCCGTGCGCGGCGGCCGTCCCGTGACGCAGATCGCACCGCGCACTTCGCCGCAGCTCGAGATCGCTCCGGCGGCGACGTCCGAGGATCGCGAGGATTTCGGTGCGCCGCTCGATCCGCGTTTCACGTTCGAGAACTGGGTCGTCGGCAAGTCGAACGAGTTCGCGACGGCGGCCGCGCGTCGCGTCGCGGATGAGGCGAAGGTGCCGTTCAATCCGCTGTTCCTCTATGGCGGCGTCGGTCTCGGCAAGACCCACCTCATGCACGCGATTGCCTGGCACATCCGCAGAAGGCATCCGCAGCGCCGGGTGATCTATCTCTCGGCCGAGAAGTTCATGTACCAGTTCATCCGGGCGCTGCGCTTCAAGGACACGATGGCGTTCAAGGAACAGTTCCGTTCTGTCGACGTCCTGATGATCGACGACGTCCAGTTCATCAGCGGAAAAGACTCCACCCAGGAAGAATTCTTTCACACGTTCAACGCGCTGGTGGACCAGAACCGCCAGATCGTCCTCTCCGCCGACAAGAGCCCGACCGATCTCGAGGGGCTTGAGGAGCGGGTGCGTTCGCGTCTCGGTTGGGGGCTGGTCGCCGACATCCATCCGACCACTTACGAGCTTCGGCTCGGCATCCTGCAGTCGAAGTCGGAACAGCTCGGCGTCGTCGTGCCGCCGAAGGTGCTGGAGTTCCTGGCGCACAAGATTACCTCGAACATCCGTGAGCTCGAGGGCGCGCTGAACCGCATCGTGGCGCACGCCCAGCTCGTCGGCCGCCCGATCACGCTCGAGAGCGCACAGGAGGTCCTTCACGATCTTCTGCGCGCCAATGACCGCCGCGTGACGATCGAGGAAATCCAGAAGCGCGTTGCGGAGCACTACTCGATCCGCCTCGCCGACATGCACAGCCCGCGGCGCGCCCGGGCGGTGGCGCGTCCACGGCAGGTTGCGATGTATCTCGCCAAGCAGCTGACGTCGCGCTCGCTGCCGGAAATCGGCCGCAAATTCGGCGGCCGCGATCACACGACGGTGATGCACGCCGTTCGCAAGATCGAGGAGTTGCGCGCGACCGACCAGAGCTTCTCGGAGGACATTGAGCTCCTCCGTCGCATGCTCGAGGCATGAGCCGGGAAGGGCGTCGGCCCGCTCCGGTTCCTCCGAATGGCCGACGCCAACCCCGCCGTTGACGGACGCCGATGAGTTCGGCCCGGCGCAAGCGGCGGCGATCCGGGGTCGCCCTCGTGACCGGCTTCGAGCCGTTTGCCGGGCACTGCCTGAACCCCTCTGCCGAACTGGCGCGGCGGCTCGACGGCGCGGTCGTCGGTGGCGTCGAAATCGTCGGCCGCATCCTGCCGGTCGATTTCGCGCGCCTCGATGACGCGATCGCCGCGGTCCTGGACGAAGTCGACCCGCTCGTCATCGTCAATCTGGGCCTTGCGGCGGGCGAGCCCGTCATTCGTCTGGAGCGGGTCGCGCTCAACCTCGCCGCCTTCGAGATCCCGGACAACGCCGGCCGTCTCGTCGAGGCGGAGGCGCTCGATCCGCGGGCCGGGCCGGCGCTGTGGTCGCGGCTCGACCTGCCGCGCATCCGGCAGGCGTTGCTCAGTCACGGTATCCCCGCCCGGCTGTCGAGCACCGCGGGCACGTACCTCTGCAACGCCGCCATGTACCGTTTTCTGCGGGCGACCTCGCCCCGCGTTCCGTGCGGCTTCGTTCATCTGCCGTATCTGCGGGCGCAGGTCGCCGAGATGCTGGCGCGCGGCGGCGAACACGAGCTTGGCCGCCTCGCATCGATGGAGTTCCCCACGCTTCGCCGTGCCGTCGAAATTGTGCTTGAGACGAGCCTCGCCAAACCCCGCCCGAGGGCGCGCTCAACCCCTTGAAAACGGCCCCGGATTTCCCACCTTATGACGTGGAAATCCGTTTAAATTTCAATCCCTTCTGGTATACTGACACTCCTGTCGGAAGGCCGAGCCGGATGCGTCCGCCGGCGGCCGTGCGGGGGGCGGTTTCCGGGGGGTCCGGAAGCCCGCCGGGCAGCCGGATGACCGGGGCCCTCTACAACCAAAAGGACGTCACTCAGCGCCATGAAATTGACGATCGAACGCACCGCGCTCCTCAAGGCCCTGGGCCACGTGCAGAGCGTCGTGGAGCGCCGCAATACCATTCCGATCCTTGCGAACGTGCTGATCGAGGCCGCCAAGGACAAGCTGTCGCTGACCGCGACCGACATGGACATTGCCATCGTCGAGAGCGTCCCCGCCGAGGTCAGCCGCACCGGCATGACGACGGTGCAGGCACACACCCTTTACGACATCGTGCGCAAGCTGCCCGAGGGCAGCCAGATCGGCCTCGAAGCCGCCGGGGACAAGGGCCAGGTGACGCTGCGGGCCGGGCGCTCGACCTTCGCCCTTGCCGCGCTTCCGGCCGAAGATTTCCCGAAGATGGCGGGCGGCGAGCTGCAGCACGGCTTCGAGCTTTCGGCGGCCGATCTGCGCGGCATGATCGACCGCACGCGGTTTGCGATCTCGACCGAGGAGACGCGCTACTACCTGAATGGCATCTATTTTCATGCGGGGCAGAGCAACGGCCTGCCGGTCCTGCGCGCGGTCGCGACGGACGGGCACCGGCTCGCGCGCATGGAGATGGCGCTGCCCGCAGGCGCCGAGAAAATCCCCGGCGTGATCGTCCCGCGCAAGACGGTGATGGAGCTGCGCAAGTTGCTCGACGAGACGCAGGGCTCGGTATCGGTCGGGCTGTCCGAGACGCGCGTCCGTTTCGCCTTCGACAACGCGATTCTGACGTCGAAGCTGATCGACGGCACGTTCCCGGACTACGAGCGCGTGATCCCGACGAACAACGACAAGGTGCTCGAGGTGAACTGCCGCGATTTTGCGGCGGCGGTGGATCGCGTCTCGACCATTTCCACCGACAAGTCGCGCGCCGTGAAGCTCGCTATCGGCAAGGGGTTGATCACCCTGTCGGCGACGAGCCCGGATGCCGGAAGCGCGACCGAGGAGATCGAGGTGCGCTATACCGGCGCCCCCATCGAGATCGGGTTCAACTCACGCTATCTGCTCGACATCGCCCAGCAGATCGAGGGCGAGGGCGCGCGCTTCTCCATGGCCGACGCGGCGTCGCCGACACTTGTTCAGGATGTGACCGATACGAGCGCGCTTTACGTGCTCATGCCGATGCGGGTCTAGGGCGGGACCGGACGTGGCAGGACTCGCACCTCGCCCCATACATCCCGGTACGGCCGGCGACGTCGCAACGGATCGCGGCATCGCCGCCGTCACGCGGCTGACGCTGTCGGACTTCCGCTGCTATGCCCGGTTGCGTCTCGATATTGGGCGCGAACCCGTCGTCCTCACGGGACCGAACGGGGCCGGCAAGACCAACCTGCTGGAGGCGCTGTCCTTCCTTGCCCCGGGCCGTGGCCTGCGCCGGGCAAAACTGGCGGAGCCGGACCGTCGCGCGGCCGACGGCACGTCGTGCGGGCCCTGGGCCGTCGCGGCAATGCTCGAGACGTCGCTCGGGATGCGGTCGGTCGGCACCGGCCGGGAGGGCGATGGCGGCGAGCGCCGCAGCGTGCGCATCGACGGCACGGCGGCGCATCAGAAGGACCTGTCCGCCATTCTCAGCGTCGTGTGGCTCGCGCCCGACATGGATCGCCTGTTTCTCGAAGGGCCGTCCGCGCGTCGACGTTTCCTCGACCGCCTCGTCTTCGGCTTCGATCCCGAGCATGCCGGCCGCGTCGCCGCGTATGAACACTGCCTGCGCGAACGCAGCCGTCTCCTCGCCGAGGGATCGGCCGATCCGGCCTGGCTCGACGCGCTGGAGGACGGCATGGCGCGCCACGGCATCGCGATCGCCGCCGCCCGCGCAACGGTCGCCGCCCGCCTCGATCGTGCCGCGGCGGAAGGAATCGGTCCGTTTCCGAGCGCCGCCATTGCGCTGACCGGAGATGTTCACGACTGGCTCGCCGAGATGCCGGCGCTCGCCGCCGAGGAGCGGCTCAGGGCCGCACTGGCTGGCGCGCGGAGCGCGGACGCACAGCTCGGCGGCGCCAGTGCCGGGCCGCACCGTGCCGATCTCGCCGTCCGCTTCGCCGCCAAGGACCGTCCGGCGGCCGAGTGCTCGACCGGCGAGCAGAAGGCGCTCCTGCTGTCGATCATTCTGGCCGTGGCGCGCGAACTGATCGTCGAGCGCGGCCAGCCGCCGCTGCTCCTGCTCGACGAGGTCGTCGCGCATCTCGACGGCGCCCGCCGCGCGGCGCTGTTCGACGAGATCGCGGCGCTCGGTGCGCAGGCCTGGCTTACCGGGACGGACGACGAACTCTTCGCGGGCTTGCGCGGGCGTGCCCAATTCTTCCGTGTACTTGATGCGACGCTGACACCACGATGAACGATACCTCTCGCCAACCCAAAGTCGATGCGGGTGCCGAAAGCTACGGCGCGGAATCGATCAAGGTCCTCCGCGGCCTCGATGCCGTGCGTAAACGGCCCGGCATGTATATCGGCGATACGGATGACGGTTCCGGCCTGCATCACATGGTGTACGAGGTCGTCGACAACTCGATCGACGAGGCGCTTGCCGGCTACTGCACGCAGGTCGACGTCACGCTCAACTCGGACGGTTCGGTGACCGTCGTCGACAACGGCCGCGGCATTCCGACGGAGATCCATCCCGAGGAGGGCGTATCGGCGGCGGAGGTCATCATGACCCAGCTCCACGCCGGTGGTAAGTTCGACCAGAACTCTTACAAGGTTTCGGGCGGCCTGCACGGTGTCGGCGTCTCGGTCGTCAACGCGCTGTCGGAAGTGCTCGAGCTCACGATCTGGCGCGGCGGTAAGGAACATTTCATGCGTTTCCGCAACGGCGAACCCGAGGCGCCGCTGGCCGTCGTCGGCGACGCGCAGGGGCGCCGTGGCACGCGCGTGACGTTCCTGCCCTCGCCGAAGATCTTCACCAAGACGGAGTTCGACTTCGACACGCTCGAGCATCGTCTGCGTGAACTCGCCTTTCTCAACTCGGGCGTCAGGCTCGTGCTGACCGATGCGCGCGGCGTCGAGGCGAAGACGGTGGAGATGTTCTACCAAGGCGGCATCGAGGCTTTCGTCAAGTATCTCGACCGCTCCAAGACTCCGCTCCATCCGGCGATCAACATCCGCGGCGAGCGCGAAAGCATCACCGTCGAGGTCGCGATGGAGTGGACCGACGCGTACCACGAGACGATGCTGTGCTTCACCAACAACATCCCGCAGAAGGATGGCGGCACGCACCTCGCCGGGTTCCGCGCGGCACTGACCCGCACGATCAACAACGTGGCGAACGAGACGGGGCTCGCGAAGAAGGAGAAAGTCACGCTGACCGGCGACGACGCGCGCGAGGGGCTCACTTGCGTGCTGTCGGTCAAGGTTCCCGACCCGAAATTTTCGTCCCAGACGAAGGACAAGCTCGTCTCGTCCGAAGTGCGGCCGGTGGTGGAGGCCATCTGCGCCGACCGCCTGACCCAGTGGTTCGAGGAGCATCCGGCGGACGCCAAGCGCATCGTCAGCAAGGTGATCGAGGCGGCCGCTGCGCGCGAAGCGGCACGCAAGGCGCGCGAGCTGACCCGGCGCAAGGGCGCGCTCGACATGGCCTCGCTGCCCGGCAAGCTCGCCGACTGTCAGGAGCGTGACCCGGCCAGGTCCGAGCTCTTCATCGTCGAGGGCGACAGCGCCGGCGGCTCGGCCAAGCAGGGGCGCAACCGCGTGTTTCAGGCGATCCTGCCCATCAAGGGCAAGATTCTGAACGTCGAACGCGCGCGTTTTGACAAAATGCTGTCGTCGGCCGAAATCGGCACGCTGATCGCGGCGATCGGTACCGGAATCGGTGCCGAGGATTTCGACCTGGCGAAGGCGCGGTACCACAAGATCATCATCATGACCGACGCCGACGTCGACGGCTCGCACATCCGCACGCTGCTGCTCACGTTCTTCTACCGCCAGATGCCGGCGCTCGTGGACCACGGCCACATCTACATCGCGCAGCCGCCGCTCTACCGCGCGAAGCGGGGACGCTCGGAGACCTACATCAAGGACGACCGGGAGCTCGAGGCGTACCTGATCCACCGCGCGACCGAGTGGCGGGCGGTGCGCATCGGAGAGACCGAGCTCTCAGGCCCCGATCTCGAGAAACTGCTGCACCGGCTGATCACGTACCGGAAGTACATGCAGGTGGTGGAGCGGCGGGGCTTCGCGCGCGAGGTCGTCGAGTGCCTGCTCGATCGCGACGTCCGCGAGAGGAGCTTCTTCGCAAACCGCGAGGCGCTCGAGGCGATAGCCGCGCAGATGAGCGGGCCCGCCCGCACCGTCAGCGTGGTCCCCGACGAGGAGCACAACAGCCTGCTGCTCCACATCGAGGATCGGCTGAACGGCTAC
>DASVCL010000002.1:0-78865 GCA_036381615.1 Alphaproteobacteria bacterium | reverse complement strand
CTTGACCATGCGCTCGATTTCGGCGTCGGACAGGCCGCCCGACGCCTGGATCCGGATCGCCTGCTCCTTGCCCGTGGCCTTGTCCTTCGCCGACACGTTGACGATGCCGTTCGCGTCGATGTCGAAGGTGACTTCGATCTGGGGCACGCCGCGCGGCGCCGGCGGAATGCCGACCAGATCGAACTGGCCCAAGAGCTTGTTGTCGGCGGCCATCTCGCGCTCGCCCTGGAACACGCGGATCGTCACCGCGGTCTGGTTGTCCTCGGCCGTCGAGAAGACCTGGGACTTGCGGGTCGGGATCGTCGTGTTGCGGTCGATGAGGCGCGTGAACACGCCGCCGAGCGTCTCGATACCGAGCGAAAGCGGCGTCACGTCGAGCAGCAGCACGTCCTTGACGTCGCCCTTCAGCACGCCGGCCTGAATGGCGGCGCCGACGGCCACGACCTCGTCCGGGTTGACGCCGCTATGCGGCTCGCGCCCGAAGAACTGCTTCACCGTCTCGACGACCTTGGGCATGCGCGTCATGCCGCCGACGAGCACGACCTCGTCGACCTCGGACGGCTTCAGTCCGGCGTCGCGCAGTGCGGCGCGGCACGGCTCGATCGTCTTCTGGATCAGATGATCGACCAGCGCTTCGAGCTTCGCGCGGGTAAGCTTGATGTTGAGGTGCTTCGGCCCGCTTGCATCCGCGGTGATGAACGGCAGGTTGACCTCGGTCTGCATCGACGAGGAAAGCTCGATCTTCGCTTTCTCGGCCGCCTCCTTGAGGCGCTGCAGCGCCAGGCGGTCGTTGCGCAGGTCGATGCCGTGCTCTTTCTTGAACTCGTTGGCGAGGTAATCGATGATCTCCTTGTCGAAGTCCTCGCCGCCCAGGAACGTGTCGCCGTTCGTCGACTTCACCTCGAACACGCCGTCGCCGATCTCGAGGATCGAGATGTCGAACGTGCCGCCGCCCAGGTCGTAGACGGCGATCGTGCCCGACTTCTTCTTCTCGAGACCATAGGCAAGGGCGGCCGCGGTCGGCTCGTTGATGATGCGCAGCACCTCGAGGCCGGCGATCCGGCCGGCATCCTTGGTCGCCTGGCGCTGGGCGTCATTGAAATAGGCCGGAACCGTGATGACGGCCTGGGTAACCTTCTCGCCGAGATAGGCTTCGGCGGTCTCCTTCATCTTCTGCAGCGTGAAGGCCGAGATCTGGCTGGGGCTGTAGCGCTTGCCCTGGGCCTCGACCCAGGCGTCGCCGTTATCGGCCTTGACGATCTTGTAGGGGACCAGGCCGATGTCCTTTTGCGTCATCGGATCGTCGAAGCGACGGCCGATCAGACGCTTGACCGCGAAGATCGTGTTCTGCGGGTTCGTCACCGCCTGACGCTTCGCGGCCTGGCCGACGAGGCGCTCGCCGGAGTCGGTGAACGCGACAATCGACGGCGTAATATTGCTTCCCTCGGCATTGTGGATGACCTTGGGCGTCTTGCCTTCCATCACGGCGACGCACGAATTCGTCGTACCGAGGTCGATACCGATCACTTTACTCATAGCGATATCCCTCTTCGCGGCGGGTCATACGGCCGGCCCGGCGTCGGCGCCGGCCAGGACCCCCTGGGTGGTTTGAACCTTATGACGTGTGGGGTCTTTCCGCCGAGGTATATAGGCAGGCTTTCATGGCACTGCAACGGGCCGCGCCGGTCCTTGGCAATTTTCTGCCGTCTTCGACGGTATTTCCGAAGGACGGCGGACCCGCAACCCGAACGTGATGCAGGGGGCCGGGCCGATGGGCACGGCGACCTCGGCGCAGCAAGGCCGCGCTCGCCGGCTGGCGGCAACGCTCGACGCGCTGGCAGCCGGGGCCGTCGGGCCTAAGACTTCAGCAAGACACCCGCCACGCAAGGGGCCGCACCCTGACCGGGCCTGGGTACCGGTCACGACGGGCCGCGTGACTTGGCCGTAGGCGACGGTCCTTCCGCCGCTCCCGCCCCCTACGCGAGGGGCAGGGTGTCGCAGACGAATTCATCGTTCACGACCGGCCCCGGCCCGAAGCAGCCCGCTGGCGGCGCGGCGGCCGAAAACGACGTGGCCCTGGATTTTATGAAAATATTGCCGCTTATATTTGAGCTTGACAGAACATTCAAGAGGTTTATTTATTCGATCTGGGTGAAAGCAAGTATTCGGATGTAATTATCATGAATACGGCTAAAATTCTCGATATCCTGCCGCATCCGACGTCGGGCCCCACCCCGTCGGTGACGTGGATGCAGCCTTGGCCCGACGCCCGCACCGTGCCGGCTATCGGCCATGAGACGACGGCGGATCTGATCGAGAAGCGCGCCCAGCGCCATGCCGAGGCGTTCGCGGAACGCCGTCGCGCGGCAAAAGACGCGGCGGAGAGCCCCGGCTTCAACCACGAGATCGGGCTTGTCAGGAACACGTTCAACGTGTTCGTCGACCTCGTGAGCCCGCGGGCGGAGTTCTACCGTGTGCGGATCTTCGGCCCGCCGGACAACATGCCGTATGCGAGGCCACCCGCCGCGCCGACCGTGGCGCCGGCGAGTGCGCTCGCAGCATATTCGGCCGGCGAAGGCGTTCCGCCGGCCGCGCACATCAAGGCTGACGTATAAGGGCGGGTCTATCCGCGACGATCGTACGGGATTTCGCGGCGGACCTTCCGGTCAGGCGCTGGTATCGACCCGCGCGCCCGTCGCTTCGGCAGCGTTTCCTTTCGCGACAGTAACCATCGCCGGGCGCAGCAGCCGCCCATGGATGGTGTAACCCGCCTGAAACACCTGAACGACGGTCCCGGCCGCATGGGTCGGGCTGTCGACCTGCATCATCGCCTGATGGAAGTTGTGGTCGAACGGCTGGCCCGTCGGGTCGAAGCGCTGAATGCCATGGCGTTCCAACGTGGCGAGGAGTTCCCGTTCGGTCAGTTCGACGCCGGCGACGAACTTGTCCAGCCGTTCGTCGGCCTGCCGTGCCTCGGCCGGGACCGAGTCGATGGCCCGGCGCAGATTGTCGGCCACCGGCAGGATGTCCCGGGCGAACCCGGTGATCGCGTATTTGCTGTTTTCCTCGATGTCGCGTTGCGCCCGGCGCCGCGTGTTCTCGGCTTCGGCCAGCGCGCGCAAGGCTTGATCCTTCAGACGTGCGACTTCGGCCTCGAGTTCGGCGACACGAGCCGCCTCTGACGGCGCTGCGGCGTCGGCTGCGGCCTGTTCCGATGCCGTAGCCGCGGCGGCAGCCGTTTCGGCCGGGTTAGCATCGCTGGGTGTGGCCCCGTCCTGCGGGGCGCGCTTGTCATTGTCGTCCATCGTCCTATTCGTGTCCTGGAAAGTATCTAGAAAAAATGAACGCCCCGTCGGGGCTAACCGATCATCCGACCGATGACCTTGGCCGTGTAGTCGACGATCGGAATGACGCGGGCATAGTTGAGGCGCGTCGGTCCGATGACCCCGATCGCGCCGATGATCTGCTCGCGGCTGTTCGCATAGGGCGCGATGATCATCGAGCATCCGGCCAGCCCGAACAGGGCGCTCTCCTTGCCGATGAAGATCTGAACGCCCTCTGCGCTTTGCGCCGCATCGAGCAGCTTGACCATGGTTTCCCGCGTCTCGAGCGTCTCGAACAGCAGGCGTATCCGCTCCAGATCCTGGATCGCCGTCACGTCTTCCAGAAGGCGCGCCTGGCCGCGGATCAGCAGATAGCTGTCCTTGCCCTCGCCGGCCCAGGTCGCCAGGCCGGCTTCGACCACCTTTCGCGTGAGTTCATCGAGCTCGGCACGTTTCTGCTCGAGCTCGGTAAGGATCATGCCGCGCGCCTCGCCGAGAGTGCGGCCCATCAGGCGCGCGTTCAGATAGTTGCCGGCCTGGACCAGCGCCGACGGCGGCATGCCGAGCGGCACCTCGATCACCCGGTTTTCCACCAGGCCACTTTCCGTCACCAGGACGACGAGGGCCCGGCCCGGCCCGAGCGCGACGAACTCGACATGCTTGAGCGAACCCTCGGTCTTGGGGGCGAGCACGAGACCCGCGCACTGTGACAGGCCGGCGAGCATCGTCGTCGCCTCCTCCAGGATCTGCGGGATGCTCTTGCCCGCAGCCGCGCACTGGCTGTCGATGCTGGCCCGCTCGTCGGCCGACAGCCGGCCAACCTCGAGCAGGCCGTTCACGAACAGACGCAGGCCCGCCTCGGTCGGCAGGCGGCCCGCCGAGGTATGCGGCGCGTAGAGAAGGCCGGCCTCCTGCAGGTCCGCCATGACGTTGCGGATCGTCGCCGGCGACAAATTGGCGCTGAGCAGGCGCGACAGCGTCCGGGAGCCGATCGGCTCCCCGGTCTCGAAATAGGCCTCGACGATACGCCGGAATACTTCGCGACTGCGCTCGTTCAGCTCGGCGATCGGCAAAGGCTTGTCGCTGTTCGCCTTCTCCGGAGTCGTCGACATCATATTCATATCGTTGAAAAATGTAGGGAGCGCCGCACATCACGTCAATGCAGCGGCTGCACCCGGCCTTCCTGCCCGCTGGACGCGAGGCGGCTAAGTCAGTAGGGTCCGCGCGCCTTTCTTCCCTGCCAGAGGAGATCCCGATGCGTCCGTCCGGCCGTGCGCCCGACGCGCTCCGAACCATCCGCCTCGAGCCCGGCGTCTCCAAGTACGCCGAAGGCTCCTGCCTTGCCTGCTTCGGCGACACGCATGTGCTTTGCACGGCCACGATCGAGGACAAGGTCCCGCCATTCCTGCGCAATACCGGATCCGGCTGGATCACGGCGGAGTACGGCATGCTGCCGCGTTCGACCCACACGCGGACCGACCGCGAGGCCTCGCGCGGACGCCAGAGCGGCCGCACGCTCGAAATCCAGCGACTGATCGGTCGGTCGCTGCGCGCCATCGTCGATCTCAAGGCGTTGGGCGAACGTCAGGTCAAAATCGACTGCGACGTGATTCAGGCCGATGGCGGCACACGGACGGCCGCGATCACCGGTGCCTGGGTCGCGCTCCGGATCGCGCTCGACGGGCTGGTGAGGTCGGGGACGCTGCCACGGAGCCCGCTGCTCGATCACGTCGCCGCCGTCTCATGCGGGATCTTCGAGGGCGTTCCGGTGCTCGATCTCGACTATGCCGAGGATTCGACCGCGGAGGCAGATGCCAATTTCGTGTTCACCGGCTCAGGCGGAATCGTCGAGGTCCAGGGCACGGCCGAACGGGTGCCGTTCTCGGAATCGCGTTTCCTCGACATGCTCGCACTCGCGCGCAAGGGCGTGGACCAGCTCATCGCCCTCCAGCGGCAGGCGATCGGCGCGTAGATGATTCCCTAGGTGCAGCCGAAGCGGATCCAGACATATTGGGGTCCGTCCATGCCGACGAAATGACGGTCGAGGACCCGATAGTCGCCGTCGCCGCAGACAAGCCGCGCGTAATTCTCGAACTCCCGCTCGATGAAGTCGGGCGCGGCGATTCCGCCGTAGGCCCCTCGATAGTCATAGGTGGGGGCGATCGCGCCCGGCCCGCAGCCCGTGACGAGCGCCAGGAAGATGGCGGCGACACCTGTGCTCAGCCGGACGGCATCCATGTGTTGCGGTATCTCGGCGCGACGCGGTAATTGCAACGCTTGCGCCGCGCCGACGTTCCACGAAAGTCCTCGCCATGCCACGTCGTCTTGAAGACAAGCGCCTCATCATTGCCAGCCACAACCCGGGCAAGGTCCGCGAGATCGCGGTGCTGTTGGCGCCGTTTGGCGTCGAGGTCGTCTCGGCAGCGGCGCTGGGCCTGCCCGAACCGGACGAGACCGGGACGACGTTCGAGGCCAATGCGGCGCTCAAGGCGCGTGCCGCAGCGCGGCGCGGCGCGCTTCCCGCGCTGGCCGACGATTCGGGCCTGTGCGTGCCGGCGATCGACGGCGCGCCCGGCATCTACTCCGCGCGGTGGGCGGGTCCGGACAAGGACTTCCGGCTGGCGATGGAGAAGGTGGAGGCGGCACTCGCCGGAAACGAAGATCGCCGCGCCTTCTTCGTCGCCGCCCTTGCCCTGGCCTGGCCGGATGACCATGTCGAGATCTTTCGGGGCGAAGTCCACGGGCGGCTGGTCTGGCCGCCCCGCGGCGACCGGGGGTTCGGCTACGACCCGATGTTCGTGCCCGAAGGACACAGCCTGACATTCGGCGAGATGGAGCCGGCCGCGAAGCATGCCATCAGCCACCGCGCCGCCGCTTTCGCGAAACTCATCGATGCCTGTTTCGGACGGAACTGAAGCAAGACCGCACACCGATCCCAAGGTCGACGCAGATCCGGGGGACGGCTTCGGCATCTACGTGCATTGGCCGTTCTGTCGATCGAAATGCCCTTATTGCGACTTCAACAGCCACGTCCGCGAGCGCATCGACGAGGACGGCTGGCGGGATGCCCTCGTCGCCGAACTCGATCATTTCGCAGCCGAGACACGCGGCCGCAAGGTGACGTCGGTCTTCTTCGGCGGCGGGACACCCTCGCTGATGTCGCCGCAGACGGCGTCGGCGGTGATCGACCGCATCGCACGCAACTGGCGCATCGACGATCGGATCGAAATCACGCTCGAGGCGAACCCCAATTCGGCGGAGCGCCGACGTTTCGCCGGCTTCCGTTCGGCCGGCGTCAACCGGGTCTCGATCGGCGTGCAGGCGCTCGAGCCGTCCGCGCTACGTTTTCTGGGGCGCGCGCACGATGTGGCCGAAGCGCGCGCCGCCATCGCGGCCGCCGCGACGCATTTTCCGCGCTACTCCTTCGATCTCATCTATGCGCGGCCGGCGCAATCGATCGCGGCATGGCGATCCGAGCTCGCCGAGGCGATCGCGCTCGCCGGCGATCATCTCTCGGTCTACCAGCTGACGATAGAGCCGGGCACGGCATTCCACACGCTCGCCGCGCGCAGCGAGCTTGCCGTGCCGGACGAGGTCACGGCCGAGGCACTGTACGATGTCACGCAGGAGCTGCTCGCCGACGCAGGTTTCGCCGCGTACGAGGTTTCCAATCATGCAAGGCCCGGCGGCGAGTGCCGGCACAATCTCGTCTACTGGCGCTACGAGGACTATATCGGCGTGGGTCCCGGCGCGCACGGACGCTTGACCGACGGGAATATCCGCATCGCGACGCGCCAGGAAAAGGCGCCGGAGACCTGGATCGATCGTGTGCGACGGACGGGGCACGGCACGGCGGAGCGAACGGTCGTGCCCGCGCAGGATGCGGCGGCCGAGGCACTGATGATGGGCCTGCGTCTGTCCGAAGGCGTCGATCCGGTGCGCTTCGCGCGCCGAACGGGTGTTTCGCTCGACCGTGCCGTCGATGCGGGCCGGCGCGACCGGCTGGTCGCGGGCGGGTTCCTCGCGACCACCGCAACCGGCGGCATCCGGGCGACGCCGGCGGGCCGCAAGGTGCTGAACGCCGTCCTGGGCGAACTCCTTGCCTGACCGGCGGCTATTGTGTCGGGGTCTCGAAGCTCTCGGCCGCGGGTGACACCGTCCGGAAGCCGTTGCGCTGTACCTCCAGCACCGCGAGATTGCGGTCGACCGACCCATCGGGACGCAGGCGGAAAACGCCGTCCATTCCGGCGAATCCGACGGGATTGGTGAGCGCCTCCACCGAGTAGTCCGCACCGTTCTCGCCGCGCGCGAGGACGGCAGCCATGGCGACGGCGTCGTAGATGATCGTCGCGACACGCGGCGGATCCTGGTGATACACCGCGCGATACCGCTTGACGAAGGCGTCGCGCGCTTCGGGCGGCGGGGCCGCGAACCAGCCGCCGACGAGAGCGGGCTCGCGCGTGATGCGCGGATCGTCCCACAGCGCCGTACCGAGAAACCGCACGCGCGACGGATCGATGTCGTAGTAGGGCAGAAGCGGCGCGATCGCCAGCAGGCGATCGCCGAAATCGGGCAGAAGCACCGAGTCGAAGGCGACTTCACCCAGCGTCTCGATCCCGTCCAGCCGCCGCAATGCCTGGCGGCTGATCTCGTCACCGCGGCTTTCGAGCTCACGGCGCTGCTGTTCGAGCGCCGCGCGGCGCTGTTCGTACGAGGCAAGGCGCCGGACGACCGATGATACGTCGGAGGCGCCCGGTTCGTAACGCTCGATCGTCACGATCTGTCCGCCGCTGCGGTTCACCGTTTCATACAGGGCCGCTTCGACGGCAGCGCCATAGCTGTTGCTCGGTAGCAGGGCGGCATATTGGGAAAGGCCCCGCGCGCGCGCGAACGTCAGGACGCGCTCGATCTGGAGGCGGGGTGGCACGCCGAGAACGAAGACGCCGGGGGCCGCTACCGACAGGTCGTTCGACAGGCTGAGGACGTTGATCCCCGCCGCCTGCGCGCGCGGCGCGACCGCTGCGGTTTCCGCGGAAAAGACAGGGCCGACGATGAGCCGCGCCCCGACGCTCAGTACGTCCTCCGCAGCTGCCGCCGCCCCTTCCGGCGTGCCCCCCGTGTCGCGCGGCAACAGTTCCAGCCGTTCGTCGCCCAGATCGAACAGCGCCAATTGCGCCGCGTCCAGAAGTGCGCGACCGAGCGCGGCACTCGGCCCCGAAAGCGGCAGCAGGACGGCGACCCTGATCGTCTCCGCCGTGGTCGGCGGCGGCGGCAGCGGCGCCGAGGTCAGCGGCGTGATCTCGACCGGCGTCGCGCCCGGCGGCACGATCGGTTCGGCCGGCGGAATCGCGGCTTGAATGCCGCCCTCGGGACTCCGTACCTTGGTCTCGCAGCCCGTAAGGGCCAGTACGGCAGCCGCGACGACCGCGACGAGCCGCACCCGGGTCTTTCCCCGCCCGCGCGACTCACGATCGACGAACAAAGAGCAAAGACGAGCGATCAATCATGCCCTCCCATCGGAAGGCCGAGCGTAACGGCGAGTCGGACGCAAGTAAATTGGCCTCGGGCCTGTATGTCGTCGCGACTCCGCTCGGCAATCTCGGCGACATCTCGCGTCGGGCGATCGCAATCCTCGGGGCGGTCGAGATCATCGCCTGCGAGGATACGCGTGTGACCGCCCGGCTGCTGCAGGCGCTGGGGATCGGGCGTCCGCGGTTGGTCCGCTACGATGATCATGCGAGCGACCGCACGCAGGACGAACTCGTCGATCAGATCCGGGCGGGCAAAGCGGTCGCGCTGGTATCCGATGCCGGCACACCGCTCATCTCCGATCCCGGCTATCGGCTCGTGCGGGCCGTGCGCGAGGCGGGCCTGGCGGTGACCGCCATTCCCGGCCCGTCGGCCGCGGTCGCCGCGCTCTCCATCTCGGGTCTGCCGACGGACCGGTTCCTGTGCAGCGGCTTTCTTCCGCAGAAGCCGGGGCCGCGCCGCAAGGCGCTCGAGGAGCTGGCGCAGGTTCCGGCGACGCTCGTCGTTTTCGAAGCGCCGCACCGCCTGCCGGAATGCCTCGTCGACATGGCGGCGGTCCTAGGGCCGCGCGAGGCGGCAGTCGTTCGAGAGCTGACCAAGCTCTTCGAGGAAACGCGGCGCGGAACGCTGGACGAACTTGCGGCGCACTACGCGGCGGCCGGGCCGCCCAAGGGCGAGGTCGTCATCGTCGTGGGCCCGCCGCCAAGATCCGGGGATGCCGCAGCCGATATGGCGGCACTTGACGCCCGGCTCGCCGCGGCCCTCGCCACGTCGAGCGTGCGCGACGCGGCCGCCGCCGTCGCCGAAGCCACCGGGCTGTCGCGGCGCCAGGTCTATGCGCGCGCGCTCGAACTCGCCAAAGGACGGTCGTGACCGCGGCGCGGGAGCGCGTGCGCGCCGAGCGCCGGGGGCGCTACGCGGAATGGATCGCGGCCCTGCGCCTCCGCCTCGCCGGCTATCGCATCGTTGCGCGCAATGTCCGCACGTCGGTCGGGGAAATCGATCTCGTCGTGCGCCGCGGGCGGCAACTCGTCTTCGTCGAGGTGAAGGCGCGCCGCGCGGTTGCCGCCGCGGCCGAGGCGATCGTGGCGCGGCAGCGGGCCCGGATTGCGCGTGCCGCCGCGGCGTTCCTCGCGTCCCGGCCGGAACTCGCGGGCCTGGATTGCCGGTTTGATGCCATTTTTGTCACGCCCTGGCGCGTTCCGAAGCATGTCGTCGACGCTTGGCGAGACTTGCACGCTCGTACTAAATAGATACGACGCTGCCGTCATCATTTTGGGGGGTTCCGTGACCGACCGTTCCGGCCGTCTGCTCGTGTCGGCTCTGCTGCTCGTCGCGGTCCTGCCGCTGCAGGGCTGTGCCGGTGCTTTCATCGGTGCCGGCGCCGTCACCGGCGTCACTGCCGCGCAGGAGCGCGGCGTGAAGGGCGCCGTCAGCGATACGGCGATCCGCGCCGAGATCAACCATTACTGGCTGCAGAAGAGCGAGACCCTGTTCCTCAACGTGAACCTTCAGGTTCATGAGGGACGTGTCCTCCTCACCGGCGCCGTCAAGGACGCCGACACGCGGGCCGATGCTGTGCAGCTCGCCTGGAAGGCGCGCGGCGTCCGCGAGGTCATCAACGAGATCGAGGTGACCGACGAGGGCGGCTTCGGAACCTATGCCCGCGATACCATGATCGTCGGCGAGCTGCGCTCGCGGCTTCTCTTTGCCAAGGACATACAGTCGATCAATTACTCGATCGAGGCGGTCAACGGCGTGGTCTATCTGCTGGGCGTCGCCCAGGATCAGGCCGAGCTCGACCGCGTCCTCGACATTGCGCGGAACATCAATTATGTGCGCCGCGTCGTCAGCCACGTGTTGATGAAGGACGATCCGCGACGTTTCGCGCCGCCGCCGTCCTGAACGCATCCCGCGCATGAGCGTGGCGGCGGCCGAGGCCCTCCTTCGTGCCGCGGGCGCGCTGCCCGACGACGCGATCGACGGACGCATGGTACTGGTCGCGCCGCACGAGCCGACCTTCTGGCGTCAACGCGGCCACCTTCATCGCCGGCTCGGGAACCTGCGCGCGGCGATCCATCGCCGCGCGCAGGTCTTGGCTCTTGCTGGAAGCGAGGCGACGCGCCATGGTGTCGCCCAGGAGATTCGGGTGCGCCGCAGCCGGCTCAATCGAGCGCGTCGGCAGGCCAAGGGATCGGGATAAAATGTCGCTGCTCGTCGCCATCCAGATGGATCCCATCGAGGGGATCAACATCGACGCCGATTCGACCTTCGCGCTCGCGCTCGAGGCGCAGGCGCGCGGATACAGACTGCTCCACTACCTGCCGCAGCACCTGAGCTTCGCGCACGGCAAGGTGCGCGCGAAGGCGCGCGCGCTCACCGTGCGTCGCGAGAAAGGCAATCACTTCACGCTCGGCCCCTACGAGACGGTCGATCTCGCCGACACCGACGTGGTGCTCATGCGCCAGGACCCGCCGTTCGACATGGCGTACATCACGGCGACGCACATCCTCGAGCACATTCATCCCGACACGCTCGTCGTCAACGATCCGGTCCACGTGCGTAACGCACCGGAGAAATTGTTCGTCACGCATTTTCCCGACCTGATGCCGCCGACGCTGATCACGTCGGATCCGGGGGAGATCGCCGCGTTCCGCGACGCGCACAAGGACATCATCATCAAGCCTCTGTTCGGCAACGGCGGCGCCGGCGTGTTCCACATTCCGCCGGCAGACGAGAATTTGAACGCGCTGCTCGAGATGTTCACCAGCCGCTCGCGCGAGCCGATCATCGTACAGCGCTACCTGCCCGAGGTGCGCGACGGCGACAAGCGGATCATCCTGGTCGACGGACAGCCGGCCGGGGCGATCACGCGCGTGCCGGCGGCAGGCGAGGCGCGGGCGAATCTTCATGTCGGCGGCAAGGCGATGAAGACGACGCTGACTCCGCGGGAGCGCGAGATCTGCGCCGCGATCGGGCCCGAGTTGTCCAAACGCGGCCTGATCTTCGTCGGGATCGACGTGATCGGCGATTACCTCACCGAGATCAACGTGACCTCGCCGACGGGCATCCAGGAGATCGACCGCTTCGACGGTGTGAAGATCGAGGCGCAGATCTGGGATGCGATCGAGGCGCGGATCGCGGCGAAGCCGGCGCGACGGCGCGCCTAGATCCCTTCCGTCATCGCGTCACGCCGCACGATGGCGGCGGGGGCCCGCCTATTTTTCGCAGAGCCGGTGGGGCCCGATATCGAAATGGAAGTGGTCGGCGTGGGCGGCGTCGCTGTCGGGCGTGAGCACGACGTTGAACGACTCGCAGGCGCGCTTGGCGAGTTCGCGCAGGAACCGGCCGCGCGGTCCCTGGTCGCGCCAGTGCGATTTCACGCTGACGCGCGATCCGTCCGCGATGTCGAACGCGGCGATGTCGATTGCACGTCCGAAGGCATGCTCGCTCAAACGGCCGGGCCGGCCGGCGCGGGCACGGCAACTATAGGCGCTCCAATGATGAATGGTCACGACGGGGCGGCCGAAATGACGCAGGGCGGCCGGCTGGATCACGCTCCGCTCGAATTCGGCAAGCGTCACGGCCATCGGACAGGTGAGCGTCGCCTGCGGCTGATACGAAGCCTCGGCCCGTCTCAAATTGATGCCGTCGATCGGCTTGCACCCCCGGGCGCCGGCCGGCGCGACGGCCGGTTCGAAGGCGACGCCGCGGCGCTCGAGCGCCTCGAGACAGGCAAGCGGCGGCGGCCGCAGCTCGATCGCCGGCGACGATGGCGGAACGGCTCGCGGGGCGCCGCAGGCGGCAACGAGCAGCGCGAGCAGCACGGCGGGGACATAAAACGGGCGTTGCGACAAAGGGCGAGTTCCGGCGGTAACACCGCCACTATAGGTAATTGCCCCGTGCCGAAAAACGCCTCCCGCGTCGCGGCTGCAACCGCCGCCATCCGATGCGGGCACGCGATGCCTGATCGGGTGTCGGCGGATGGCGTGACGTCGGGAGACTTGACGGCAGCGCGTGGCGGGCGCAAGCTTACGGATAGTTGCATTTGCAAATAATCACCGTGGTCTGCGGAGGAAACCATGAAGTTCGGCTATTTCACCCTGAGCGACAACCGGTATCCGAACAATCCCCGCACGCCCGAACAATTCGTGCGCGAGATCTACGAACAGGCGCTGCACGCCGAGAAGATCGGCATGAACTCGGCCTGGATCGGCGAGCATCATTTCAACCTACTCGGCGTCAATCCCTGCCCGAACATCCTTCTCGCGAAGCTCGCCGGCGCGACGACGCGGATCCGACTCGCCCCGGCGGTGGTCCTGCTGCCCGTCCATCATCCTCTGCATGTCGCGGAGGAATGGGCGACGCTCGACCTGCTGTCGAACGGGCGCGTCGACTTCGCGGCAGGCCGCGGGTACGACCGGCTTGAGTATGAGCCGTTCGGCGCGCCGTTCCAGGACTCCGCCGAGCTGTTCGCAGAAGGGCTCGAGATCGTCTGGCGGGCCTGGACCGAACCTGGCAAGTGGTCGCACAAGGGCAAATTCTATTCCTTCGACAACATCGAGGTGCGTCCGCGCCCGGTGCAGCAGCCGTTGCGGCCCTACGTCGCGTGCTTCTCGCGTTCGTCGATGCAACTTGCCGCGCGCAACGACTGGAACATCATCTTCGCACCGTTCGCGGCGGCGATGGTGTATGGCAGCCTCGCCGACGGCGTGAAGGCGTTCCACGCCGAATGCGACCGGTACGGCCGGCCGGCCCGCCGGGCGATGTGCAGCTACTTCGTGCACATTGCCGATTCGAAGCGCGACGAGGACTACGGCCGCGAGGCCCTGATCCGCTACTTCAAGGAAGCACTGATCGCGGCATTCCCGTCCGACCCCGAAACGGTGCCGCCGACGCTGCGCTACTTCCTCGACATCGTCGACATCCTCAAGAACATGAAGGCGGAGAACCTGACCTCGAAGTCGATCCTGGTCGGCTCGCCGCAGAAGATCATCGACGATCTGAAGACCGTCGAGGCCGCCGGCATCAGCGAGGTCATTCTCTACTTCAACTACGGCCGCAAGCCGCACGAGATGGTGCTCGATCAGATGAACCGCTTCATGGCCGAGATTGCACCGGCCTTCGCCGAGGCGGGGGCCGCAGCCGCGGCTCAGTGACGGCGCGCCGGGATCGGCATGAGATCCGCGCCGCGCGCGGGAAAGGGCGCTGCCGCCGCGACACGTCCGGCCGCAGTCGAGGAGACGTCAAGGTTCGATCTCGGGGGCTATCTTCCCTACCTGATCAACCGGGTGGGGAGCCGGCTGGCAGTCGCCTTTGGCCGCGCCATCGCGCCCCACGGCATCGCGCTGCAGGAGTGGCGGGTATTGGCCGCGCTCGGCGCGAACGGCGCGCAGCGCCTCCTCGACCTTGCGGCGCTGACATCGATCGACGTCTCGACGCTCTCGCGTCTGGTGGGGCGGATGGTTCGGCAGCGCCTCGTGCGCCGCGACCGGAACGGCAATGACCGGCGCGAGGTGAGCGTTGCCCTCACGCCGGACGGACAAAGGATCTTTCGCATGATCGTGCCGCTTGCCCGCCGCTACGAACAGATCGCGCTCCGCGGCCTGAAACCGGATGAGGCCGCGCGACTGCGGAACATGTTGCGACGAATTTATGCTAATCTAAGTGAATTGCCGGACTGACCGCGCACGACGTAAAATTCTCGCGCATGGCCGGCCCCGCTGGGAAATGGTACACGACATACCGTCGGATGCGGCGAGGTCGGCAGGCGAATCAGGCGGCGGTCGGCATCCATTCAAGGTTAATAACCGTGGATGAGGCCAACATCGTGGCTGTCGTGTGGCCGCGGACCACACAATGTCACCAATAAGGGGCATGGGGCCGCGCATCACCTGTAGTTTATAGTCCGGCCCTCACGCGGTCAGGAGTTGCGGTACCCATGGCTTCCGGTGGAAGAAAATCGCGGCGCGGACAATCGCCGCTGCGCAAGCCCAACGTCATCGACGCGCATGTGGGCGCGCGCATGCGACTGCGGCGCACATTGCTCGGCATCAGCCAGGAGCAGCTTGCCGAAGCCCTCGGTCTAACCTTTCAGCAGGTACAGAAGTACGAGCGGGGCAGCAATCGGATCAGCGCTTCTCGCCTGTTTCAGTTGTCGCGCGTGCTCGACGTGCCCGTAAGCTACTTCTTCGACGACATGGAGCCCGAGACCGCGGCCGCCGGCGCCCGTCCGGCCAAGGGTCTGGCCGAAGCCGAGCCCGACGCCTACGAGACCGATCCGATGTCGCGGCGCGAGACGCTCGAGCTCGTACGCGTCTATTACCGCATCAGCGACCGCAAGGTCCGCAAGAAGCTCTACGAGATGACCAAGGCGCTGGCCGAGGGCGAAGAGGACTGAAGTCGGATCATGATACCGCTGTCGCAAGGATGGCGGCAATCAAACGGTCTCCGGCACGCCATGAGGTCCTGTCGACTTCATGGCCCGCCTGTCTCCCCTGCGGCAGCGGTATCGCGGCTCACACGGTCTTCGCGTCCGATCCGCCGGCCGCGGCCTACCGGCCGCCCTTGATCGCAATACGTCGCACCGGAATGCCTGCGCCCGCTGGCGGTTCGCGTCCGGCTATATGTTGACCAGCGGCTTGACGCGACGAACGGCCTCGGCCATCGCCTTGTCCGCCGGTTTCATGCCGAGCATCGCGGCCTGGCTCTCCTCGACGAAGATGTCGTGGGCGCGTGCCTGCTCGTCGAATGCGGGCAGGTGGATGCGGGCGGCGGCGACGGCCTTCGCCTCGAGATCGGCATAGGGCAGGGCCTTCCGCAACTCGGGATCGTCATAGGTCGAGACCCGGGTCGGACCATTGCCGTTGAGCGCCATGATGCGCGTGCCTTCCTTCGACGACAGGGCGCGGATCAGCTCCCAGGCGATGGGCTTCTGCCGGGCGTTCTTCGGAATGACCAGTGACCAGAACTCGACGGTCGGCGCGAACGTCATCTTGCCCGCGAGGTCGGCGGTCATCGGCGGGATGAACGCCTTGAGCCGCCCGGGAAAGCGCGACGCCTTCGGATCGTTGTAGGTCACGAGGCGCGCGAACGGATTGACGGTGATCGCCGCCCGTCCCTGCTGCATCCAGGTCGTCACCTCCTCGTTGTTGAGGCCGGAGATGTTCCGGGGCAGGACGCCCGCCCGGTAGAGATCCGCCAGGATCGACAGCGCCTTCACCATGCCGGATTCGGCGGCGACGATCTTGCCGTCGGGCGTCATGTAGTCGCCGCCGAGCGCACGCGCGAACGTGAGGAAGTTCGACGCGAAGACCGGCGTGAACACGATGCCATAGACCTGCGTGCCGTCGGCGCGGGTGTAGGTCAGCTTGCGGGCGGCCTCGATCAGCTCCTCAAAGGTCTTGGGCAGCGAAACGCCCCGCTCCTCGAACAGCGCCTCGTTGTAGATCAGGGCGTTTGTCGCATGGCGGACCGGCACGCCGTAGAGCGCGCTGCCGTGGCGCATGGGCGCGACGAGGCCGGGGGCGAAGTCGGCGAAGTCCTCGACCGGCTGCGCTGCCATGAAGGCATCGAGCGGCTCGAACAACGTCAGGTTCTTCGGCACAGCGCGTCCGTTCAGGAGATAGGCCATGTCGATCGCGGTCTCCCCGAGCGAAGCCTCGCGCAGGAGCCGCTCGTGGATCGCGTTGACGTCGCCGAGCGTCACCCAGTTCACCTGCGCGCCGGTCTGCCGCCGCCAGGCCGCGGTCGCATCGCCGCCGGGGCCGTTGCTTGCGGCCGATTGATGCACGCGGTGGCCGAGGACCGTCAGGGTCTTTGCTTGCGCGCGGCCCCGGCCCGGCAGCGCGAGCGCCAGGGCCGTTGCCGCCGACAGGCCCAGAGCGCGTCGGCGCGTCATGCTGGCGGTGCGAATTGCCATGATGTGTCCTCCTGAAGACGCGTCTCCTCTTGAAGGCGCGTCCCGAACCTAGTGACTGGAGGCGAGCAACGGGGCCACGCGCCGGCACAGCGAGATCATCGCCTCCTCGGGCGTCTTCATGCCGAGGACGGCCGCCTCGGCCTCCTCCTTGAAGTAATCGGCCGCGCGCGCCGCCTCGTCGAAGGCCGGCAGCGGCACGCGCGAGACCTTGAGCACGCGCCGCTCCTCCTCGGCGTAGGGAACGCGCGAGCTGAACGCCGGATCCGCGTAGGTGGAGTTGCGGACCGGGCCGTTGCCGTTGAGGGCGGCCTTCAGCGTGTTCTCCTTGGAGAGCATGGATTTGATGAAGCTCCAGGAGAGATCCTTCCGCGCCGCGCGCTTCGGAATGACCATGCCCCAGAACTCGACCTTCGCCGGCGCCACGTCGAACTGGGATGCAAGTGACGCCGAGATCGGCACGCCGACCGTCTTGATCTTGCCCGGAAACCGGCTCTTCTGCGGATCGTTGTAGATGCGGTTGCGGCCCATGCTCTGCAGGCTCATGGCCGCGCGGCCTGTTTGCATCCACACATTCACGTCCTCGGTCGATAGGCTCGCGAAGTTGCGCGGGAAGGCGCCGGCCTCGAAGAGCTCGCGCAGCAGCTTGATGGCATTCAGCATCCCGGGCTGATCCGCCGTGCATTTGTAGTCGGCGGTGACGAAGTCGCCGTTCCAGGCGCGCGCGATGTCGATGACGTTGGGATAGGTGACACCCGGCGTGACCAGGCCGACCACCGGCGTCCCGTCGCTGCGCCGGTAGGTCAGGGCCTTCGCCATCTCGGCGAGTTCCTCGATCGTCGACGGCGGCTTGTTGAAACCTCTCTCTGCCAGAAGCTCCTCGTTGTAGTGGAGGCCTGACGAGGCATGGCGGAACGGCATGGCGATCAGCTTGCCCCTGACGCGCATTCCCTCCATGAGGCCCGGGAACACGTCGTCCGGATCCTCGATCGGGTCGCGCTGCATATAGTCGTCGAGCGGCTCGAACAGGTCCGCGACGCGCGGTACGGCCTGGGTGTTGAGCAGGAAGCCGACGTCGACCGAGGTTTCGCCGAGCGATGCTTCGCGGAAGAGCCGATCCTGCAGCGGCCCCGTGTCGAAGGTCGTCCACTGTACGGCGACGCCGTTCTTTTCCGACCAGGCCTTGGTGATGTCGCCGCCCTGCGCGCCGGTCGCGACGGTCTGATGCACGCGATGGGCGAAGACGTTGAGCGGTCCGCCCTTGGCCTGGGCGCGCGCGGCATGGCTTCCGAGCGGGATGAAGCTGGCACCGATGAAAGCCGCGCCGCTGCCGAGCAGCAGGCGCCGCGAGATCTCTGTCACCATGTTCGTTTCCTCCCGTTGTTCGTTTCCTCCCGTTCTTGATTCTCGCGTGGCTATGGGCCGCCGGCCGGCGGCCGCGGAAACAGCTCCTGGATCGCCGCGTCCGCCGCCTCGAAATGACTGGTCATCGCCCGCGCCGCCGCGGCGCCGTCCCCGGCCTCGATGGTGGCAAAGATCCGGGCGTGGCGATCATAGGTCGCACGCCAGTCGGCGAGCCCGCGCGGCTCCCGGGAATTGAAGGCCTCCATCACCTCGCGGATCACCGGACGCAGGGCGCGCATCTGCAGGCGCATGAGCCGGTTGCCGGCCATCTCCGACAGCAGTTCGTGGAAATCGAGATCCGCTTCGATCCAGGCCGGCACGTCGCCCAGGCTCCGTTCCATGCGCGCGAGCACGTTGCGCAGCCGCTCCACGTCCGCCGCGCTGCGGCGCGCGGCCGCGAACTGCGCGATCGGGGGTTCGAGCACGCGGCGGAGTTCGATCGCCTCGATCAGGCCGGACTCGCTGCCGCGCACCGCGAACCGATAGAAGCGCCCGAGCGGCTCCGCGTCGAGCGCGCGGACGCGCGTGGCCTTGCCCTGCTGGATCTGGACGACGCCCATCGCCGCGAGTTCCCGGATCGCCTCCCGGGCGATCTGCTTGCTCACGCCGAAGGTCGCGGCGATGCGGCTTTCCGACGGGATGGCGTCCCCCGGCTTGAGCCGTCCGTCCAGGATCGCCTGGGTCAGGCGTTCGAGAACCAGGTGCCGAAGACGCGTCGGGACGACGCCGGCGGCGCCGAGCACATCGGTCGGATCGAGGCCGTTATCGAGCTGAGTCATGCTTGGTCCATCATCCTTTTCATCATGAGGGAAGCTAAGCGGGATTGCAACTAAGCAACTTATCGGATAAGTAGTGCGTGAGAGGAGACAAGGATGCTTCGAGCCCCGCGGGATTCCCATGCGCGCGCGAATCCGTCTCCCCCGGTCGTAAGCGACGCGCCGCTTCGCCTCGCGCGGATCACGGCCCATCCGCTCCGCGTCGTTCTGCCCAAGGCGCAGCGCACGTCGCAGGGCGACTATCCGGCCGTCGAGATCCTCGTCGTGGAGGTCGAGACTGAGGACGGCCTTGTCGGCTGGGGCGAGGGGCTGGCGCGGCGCGGGGCCAAGGCCTATGCCGGTTTCGTCGACGACGTCCTGGCGCCGCGCCTTCTCGGCTGCGACGCGCGCGACCGGCGGGCGTTGTGGCGGACGATGCGCGCCGCCCTGTCCGGGCGGCCCGGCGGGCAACTGGTCGAAGCCATTGCCGCCATCGACATCGCGCTCTGGGATCTTGCGGGCAAGGCTGCGGGCCAGCCGATCCACCGGCTCCTCGGCGGAATGGGTCGCCGCGAGGTTGCGGCCTATGCGTCCTCCATCAACTGGCTCGACGATGCCACCGTCGAGGCCGAGGTCGCTTCGGCGCTGTCGGCGGGATTCCGCGAAATCAAGGTAAAGCTCGGCCAGCCGGTGGACGCGGCGATCGCGCGCGCCGCTTTGGTCCGCAGGCTCGCCGGCGACCGCATCGCACTCTATGCCGATGCCAACTGGGCCTACGACGTCGACGACGCGCTCCGCGTCGGCCGCGCGCTGGCGGATCTCGGCTACGGATTCTTCGAGGAACCGATCGTGCCGCAGGACCGCGCCGGCTACGCGCGGCTCGCGCATCACCTGCCGATCCGGCTCGCCGCGGGCGAGAGCGACTACGTCGCAAGCGAGGCGCTCGATCTCCTCGCCGACCGGTCCATCGGCCTCATCCAGCCCGACGTGACGCGCGTCGGCGGCATCACCGAGACCTGGCGCATTGCGGAGCTTGCGGCGATACATCATACCGCCTATGCGCCGCATGTCGGCTGGTCGGGCGCGATCTGCGTCGCGGCCAGTCTTCAGCTCGCCGCCGCCGCCGAGACCTTTCGCACCTTCGAGTGCATGGTCTACGCCAATCCCCTGCGCGAGTCGCTCGTAAGACCGAGCGTCGGCGAGGCGCACGCGCTGACCGACGGTCGCCTCAGCGTGCCGGACGGTCCCGGCCTCGGCGTCGACATCGACCGCGACGTGCTCGCGGCCCACCGCATCGGATAGGTTCGCGAGATGGCGCGGCTCGCCGGCCCTGCGCCCGCTTCGTCACGGCCCCATCGCGCCGGCCGGCACGGAGGTCACGCATGACGGCGCTCGACGCCCGCAGCCCGTGGCCGGCCTATCTGATGGTGTCGCCGGTACAGGCGATGGTCGGTCTGATCATCTTCGT
Source organism: Alphaproteobacteria bacterium (assembly GCA_036381615.1). Lineage (GTDB taxonomy): Bacteria > Pseudomonadota > Alphaproteobacteria > CACIAM-22H2 > CACIAM-22H2 > CALANV01. The sequence goes on along the minus strand of DASVCL010000002.1, from coordinate 58,468 downwards.
GCCGGCGCTCTACGTGATCTGGCTCGGTTTCCAGGAGTCGTCGTTCGGGCAGAGCCCCGTTTTCGTCGGCCTCGAGAATTACCGACGCGTCCTGGGCGATCCCTATTTTTGGCAGGCGCTGGCCAATACGGTCATCGTCGTCCTGATCGTCGTCCACGCCGAGCTGCTGCTCGGCCTCGGCATGGCGCTCCTCTTCGCAAGCGGAGTCCCGTGGCGGCCGCTGCTGCTGGCCGTCGTCCTCGCGCCTTACGCGGTCAGCGAGGTCTCCGCGGTCGTGATGTGGCGCTTCCTGTTCGATCCGGAGGTCGGGCTCGCGAGCCAGGCGCTCGCGGCGCTGGGCCTGCCGGTGCTCGAATGGGCGGTCGTGCCGGCGCACGGGCTCGCCATCGTCTCGCTGCTTTCGATCTGGCTGCACCTGCCCTTCACCTTCGTCATCCTCTATGCCGCGCGGCTCGCCATTCCGACCGAACTCTACGAGGCCGCGCGGGTCGACGGCGCGAGCCCGTGGCAGCAGTTCCGGCGCGTGACGCTGCCGCTTCTCACGCCGGCGATTCTCATCGCCATGCTGTTCCGCTACATCTTCGCCTTCCGCCTCTTCTCCGAGGTATGGCTGATGACGGGCGGTGGACCGGCGCGCTCGACCGAAGTACTGGCCGTCTATCTCTACCTGGAAGCGTTCCGCTACAACGCGTTCGGCGCCGCGGCGGCGACCGGCTGGCTCCTCGTCCTCGCTTCGCTCGGGCTCGCGCTCTGGTATCTGCGGCGCCTCTATCGGGAGATGTTCGCGGCCCATGCCGGCTAGAGCGCTTCCCCGGATCCTGAAGGCGCTGGCGATCGCCGCCGTGGCGATCTGGTCGCTGCTGCCGATCGTGATGATCGTGCTGTCGTCGCTCAAGCCGGACCGCGACATCTTCGCGATTCCGCCGCGCTTCACCTTCACGCCGACGCTCGCCAACTACGCGGCGCTGTGGACGCGCTGGAGCGATTTCTTCACCGGCCTCGCCAACAGCCTGATCATCACGGCGGGCGCGACGGTGCTCGCGATCCTCGTCAGCACGCTTGCGGGCTATGCCTATTCGCGCTTCCGCGGCCGCATCTTGAGCGCCAGCGCGTTCTTCCTCATCTTCGTCCGCCTCATTCCGCCGATCGTCATCACGCTGCCGCTCTTTCCGGCCGTGAACGCGCTCAGCCTCAACGACACGCACGCGATCCTCATCGTCCTCTACGCGACGTTCTTCGTATCGCTCGGCACATTGGTGATGCGGACCTTCATCGACCAGATCCCGAAGGAGCTCGACGAGGCGGCCCTGGTGGATGGCGCGACCCGCGGGCAGATCGTCCGCAAGGTCATCGTGCCGCTCTCGGCGCAGGGCATGGTCGCCGTCGCGGTCTTCGTCATCGTCTATGCCTGGAACGAGTTCCTCTTCGCTTTCATCTTCACCACCACCCGCGCCAAGACCGCGCCGCTCGTGCTTGCCGAGATGATCGGCGCGGTCGAAGGCGTCGAATGGGGCGTGCTGTTCGCCGCCTCGACGCTGCAGCTCCTGCCCGTTCTCCTCTTCGTGATCATCGCCCAGAGACACCTCATCGCCGGCCTCACCGCCGGTGCCACCAAGGGATGACCGATATGTCCGATTCCGCCGCCGAGGCGATGCGTCGCGCCCTCGTCCAAGCCGATCCGCGTTTGAGCCGGTTCGACCCGCTGCCGCGCATCATCTGCTTCGATGATTTCGACCGCGGTTTCTGCGGCTGGACCCAGCTCGTCGGCAATTACGAGCACACGCTCGACTCGATGCTGCCGGGCTATGCCCAGCACACCCAGGCGATGCTGAGCACGCTGCCGACCTGGGATTTCGGCAGCCATGGCAGCGCCGATGGCAGCTATGCCCTGAAGATCGCCACGCGCCCCCGACGGGGCGCACAGAACGTCGCGATCAAGCGCCTGACTTTCCGCAAGCGTGGGCCGATCCGGCTCGAGTTCTATTTCACCTTTAAACCCGAGGCGAACGAGTTGCGCCTGTCCGAGACCGACGTGCGCTCGATCGGCTTCCTCTACGATCTGCAGAGCGGCGACAGCGACGCCGACGCGTGGCGGGTGATGCCGCATCTGCGCTTCCTCAATGCCGAGGGCGGGCGCCATCTCCAGAAATGGCAGTTCAAGCGCGAGACGACGCCCTTCAAGGCGCTCGGCACCGAGAACAAGACCGTGACGCACTATCATCTCGCGCCCGAGGGCTGGGAGGACCTGCCCGGCGCGCACCAGAAACTCTGCTACAACGAGATCCCGACCAAGGTGAACTGGCACTATGTCTGCTTCGATTTCGATCTCGCCGCGATGAAGGCGACGGGCTTCCGCTGCAACGACCGCGTCTTCGACCTTTCCGGCTTCGAGTCGATCCGCATCCCGGCGATGCGCAATCTGTGGTGCATGCTGAACCTCGCCTTCTTTGCCGAGACGGATACGGACAAGCGCGCCTTCCTCTACATCGACTCGGTCTGTCTGTCGGGGGATTTCTGATGATCCGCGAAAGCCAGGTAGCCGTCGTCGCCCGCAACGAGACCTGGCGCGGCCGGTCGGCGACGGAGCCCTACGAGGCCGGCTGGGCCGGCGAGGCCGTGATCTTCGTACGCGCGCTCAAACAGCCCAAGGGGCCGTTGCCCGAGGCCCGGGTGGAGATCTCGCCCGACGGCATCCGGTGGGTGCCGGAAGGAACATCCTTCCCGTTGCCCGCGGAAGCCGACGGCATCACTTTCGCGCGCGTGCGGCATTTCGGCAATTGGCTGCGGATCGCGGCCGATCTTTCCGACGGCGCCGAGATCGTCGTGCTCGTGACGATCCACCTGAAGGCCTGACCACGGGCGGCGGAGCGGCACGGGGGATGAGCGACGCGCAATTCGACCTCACGGGACGGGTGGCGCTCGTGACCGGCGCCAGCCGCGGCATCGGCCGGGCGCTCGCGCTTGCGCTGGCGCGGCACGGGGCCGCGGTCGCGGTCCACGCCGCCAGCCGCGCGGCGGAGGCCGAAGCCGTCGCGCGCGAGATCGCCGCGATCGGCGTGCGCTCGACCGCGATACTGGCGGATCTCGGCGATGTCGCCGCGTGCCGCGGCCTGCCCGAGGCCGTCGCCGCGCGGCTCGGCCCCATCGACATCCTGGTCCTCAACGCTTCGACCGAGATCCGGCAGGATTGGCAGGCGATTGACCTCGATGCGTTCGACCGTCAGGTCGCCGTGAACTTCCGTTCGACCCTTCTCCTGATTCAGGGAACCGTACCGGGCATGATGGCGCGCGGCTGGGGCCGCGTCGTGACGCTCGGCAGCATCCAGGAGGTCAAGCCGAACCCGCAGCTTCTCGTCTACGCTGCGCTGAAGAGCGCACAGGCCAATCTCGTGCGCAATCTCGCGCGTCAGGTCGCCGCCGCGGGCGTGACGGTCAACAATCTCGCCCCCGGCGCGATCGCGACCGAGCGCAACCGCACCGTCCTCGCCGATGCCGAGTATCGCGCCCGCGTCGAGGCGCAGATCCCGGCGGGCCGCATCGGCGTGCCCGATGACTGCGCCGGTGCCTGCGTGCTGCTGTGCAGCGAGGCCGGGCGCTACATCAATGGCTCGACGCTGTTCGTCGACGGGGGCTGGCACGTGGCCTGACGTGGCCCCGTGCGTGATGCGGGCGGCCGTGCCCCGCGATCCGCTGCTCGGTTCAGGGCATGTCTCGAAAGCGATCGGCTTGCGTGCAGACGATCGCGCTCGCGTCCCTGAGGACGGGAATGCCGAACGCAACCGGATAGAGCAGCCCCTCGTCGGGGCAGAAGAGAAAGTTCTCGACGGATGTCAGGGGCTTCTTGTTGACCGGTGAAACGAAGTCGAACTGCGGCGGTGCCGGTGCGGCGCCGGATTTCTCGAAGACGAAGAGAGACGCCTTGTTCAGGGGGTTGGAGAAGATCGGCCACGCTTCATCGCGTATCAACCTGCCCGGCAGCTTCTCCAGATGGCCGCGGATTTTCCGCACGTAATTGTGCTTAATCATGCGCTCCTGCTGCGCCCGGCTCGCGCGCTCGTAATCCGGCTCCACCATGACGAGATAGCGCGCGCAGACGCGAAGCAGCTCTTGCAGAATGGGCGCCTCGGCGCCGCCGTTCGGCTCGATGCTATGGTTCGTCAGAACGACGTCCACGGCGGAATCGGGCAGCGGCACCTGCAGAATGTCCGCGCAGAAAAGCCTCGCCCCGACGCCGCTTCGCGCGAGAAACGCACGGCCATGCAGCAGCCGGCTCAACGATATGTCGAAACCCGAGACCGACATGCGACCCTCCAGCGCCTTGGCCACGAACGCCAGCGTCGAGGCTTCGCCGACGCCCGCCTCGCAGACGGAATTGACGCCGAGCTCCAGCAGAATCCGCGCAATCCGCTCTCCCCAGGCCTGCTTGTCCGACCTCATCTTCGGATCTTCGAGCGCCTTCGTGTAGGAACCGGCCTGCAGGTCATAGGCGATTTCCACGATGTCCTGTTGCGAGATTCCCTGCCCGATATAGGGCCGCGCGGTCTCGACGATGTTCTTGCCCTGGCGGAACCAGCCGATGCTCTTCATGAGGATGTGCGATTTTCCGGACATGACATCATCGTGCGCTGTGGTGCCGGGCGAATGTAGTTGCAAGGTGCGGCGAACGAAACCGCCTTGTGCGAGCGTGCGGGCGCACGGACGCCGGACGACGCCGCCATTCCGGTGATGGACAGCGCACCCAGGGAAGCTGGCGCGATCCTACCGGCGGTTGTATGAATGACGCCGGGGGCACACGATGGTCGCGCGGGTCAACACGGTCGCATTCCAGGGCATCGACGTCGTCGATGTCGACGTGCAGGTCCATGTCGGCAACGGCCTGCCGAGCTTCACGATCGTCGGCCTTCCCGACAAGGCGGTGGGCGAAAGCCGCGAGCGCGTGCGCGCGGCCCTCGGCGCGCTGGGCCTCGCCCTGCCGCCCAAGCGGATCACGGTCAACCTGTCGCCCGCCGACCTCAACAAGGAGGGCAGCCATTACGACCTGCCGATCGCGCTGGGCCTGCTCGTCGCGATGGGCGTGATCGAGGCGGAGCCGGTCACGCGCTACACCGTGCTCGGCGAGCTCGCGCTCGACGGCAAGCTTGCGGCCGTGACCGGCGTCCTGCCCGCTGCGATGGGCGCGGTGGCGCGCGAGCGGGGCATCATCTGTCCGGCGTCCTGCGGCGGTGAGGCTGCGTGGGCCGGTACTGCCGCCGACGGGTTCGACGTCCTGGCGGCCGACTCGCTCCTAGCGCTCATCAACCATTTCAAGGGCAGTCAGGTCCTGCAGGCGCCGGTGCCGCGTCTTGCCGATGACGACAGTCCTTATCCGGATCTCCGGGACATCAAGGGTCAGGAGACCGCCAAGCGCGCCCTCGAGGTCGCCGCCGCCGGCTCTCACAATCTGCTGATGGTTGGACCGCCCGGGGCCGGCAAGTCGATGCTGGCGCAGCGTCTGCCCGGCCTGCTGCCGCCGCTGACGCCGGCCGAGGCGCTCGAGGTCAGCATGATCCAGTCGGTCGCGGGCCTGCTGCGCGAGGGCCGCATCAGCCGGCGCCGTCCCTTTCGCGATCCGCACCATTCGGCATCGCTGCCCGCCCTGATCGGCGGCGGCCTGCGCGCCAAGCCGGGCGAGATCTCGCTCGCGCATCTGGGCGTGCTGTTCCTCGACGAGCTGCCCGAGTTCGCGCGGACAACGCTCGAGGCCCTGCGGCAGCCGCTCGAGACCGGGCGCGCGGTGGTGGCGCGCGCCAATGCGCACGTGACCTATCCCGCACGCGTTCAGCTCGTCGCCGCGATGAACCCGTGCCGCTGCGGCCATCTCGACGATCCGGCCCAGGCCTGCGGCCGCGCCCCCAAATGCGCGCTCGACTATCAGGCGAAGATTTCGGGCCCGCTGTTCGATCGCATCGACCTGCACGTCGACGTGCCGGCCGTGAAGCCGGCCGACCTGTCGCTGCCGCCGCCGTCCGAGAGTTCGGCCGACGTCGCGCGGCGTGTGGCCGCCGCGCGGGCGCGCCAGAGCGCGCGCTTCGCCGCGATACCCGAGCCGCGCCGGCCGCGGACGAATGCGGAGCTCGACGGCGAGCTCCTGGAGGAACTCGCCGCACCCGAACCCGCCGGCCGCGCGCTGCTCAACGACGCCGCGACGCGCCTGAAGCTGTCGGCGCGCGGCTATCACCGCGTGCTGCGGGTTGCCCGCACGCTCGCCGATCTCGAGGGCATCGAGACGGTGACGCGTACCCACATCGCCGAAGCGCTGAGCTACCGGCGCATCAGCCTCGCGCGCTGAGCATCCAGCCCCGGCCGTTACGGCAGGCCAGGCGGCAAGCTGGGCCGTATGTCGTGCGGCCCGGCATGAGGGTCGGACGCCGGCGCGGCCGCACGGCCATGGCGGGCCCGTGTATCAGCGTGTATCAGCTGGCACGTTTGCGATAGTTCGCGAAGAGTCCGACTCTTCCCGACGAAGATCTGCGAAACCTGGACCGCACGTTAACGGCGAGCCGCCGTTCAAGTCACGTGCGCGATCGAAGCCCTCGCGCGGCGGAGCGGCCGCGCCATCACCCCCGAGAACCTTATCGGCCGTCTTTTTCGTTACGCCGGATTGTCCCGGATGCAGCCGAAGCCTTGCATGACAGTTCGAACCTTCAGGGAGACATTCATGTTCAAGACCGTCGGATTTCGCCTGGTGACCATGGTCGGCGCTCTTGCCGTTTTCGGCGCCGTCGACGTTCAGGCACAGCTTACCCCCAAGCTCGACGTTCCCTTCGTCCCTACCCCACAAGAGACGGTCGATCGCATGCTGTCGATGGCCGATATCCGTCCGGATGATTTTCTGATCGACCTCGGTTCCGGCGACGGACGCATCGTGATCACGGCCGCGCAGCGCTTCGGCACGCGCGGCCTGGGCATCGACATCGATCCGGATCGAATCCAGGAAAGCCTGGCGAATGCGAGCGCGGCCGGCGTGTCGCACCTGGTCGAGTTCCGAAACCAGGACCTCTTCGAGACCGATTTCTCGAGGGCGACGGTCCTGACGATGTATCTTCTGCCGGAGGTCAACATCAAGCTGCGGCCGCGCATCCTGAGCGAACTCAGGCCCGGCACGCGCGTCGTGTCGCATGCCTTCGACATGGACGACTGGAAGCCCGACGCGGAGACGACCGGGCCGGGCGGCGGCGACGTCTTCATGTGGATCGTACCGGCACGCGCGGCCGGTGACTGGAACGTGCGCGTGTCGCTGCCTGACGGCGGCGCGCGGACCTACCGTCTCGAGCTGACGCAGAACTACCAGGAGCTCCGCGGCACCGCACGCAGCTCGGATCGGAACATGCCCGTAACCGGCAGACTCGCGGGCGAGCAGATCGAACTCACCATTCGCGACAGGATCAACGACCGGCCGGTCACGAGCCGCGTCCGCGGTCGCGTCGAAGGCGACACCATTACGGGCGTCATGCGCAACGACGGATCGAGCGCATCGGGCACGAGCGCGCCGGGCGAGATGGTTTGGCAGGCCAGGCGCATCTCCGGCTAGCGGCGAAAGGTTGCGCGCCCGCACCGGGCCGGCCGGCATGACCGGCCGGCATCGCCCACCCGCATGAAAGGCGCACGCATGGCGAGAGATTCGATCGGTGCAGAAAGCCGGCCCGGTGCCAGCCTTTCGGTCCTCGATTCCGCGGCGATCGTCATCGGCATCATCATTGGCATCGGCATCTTCAAGACTCCGGCCCTGGTCGCCGACAGCACCGACAGCGAAGCCGTGTTCCTGCTGCTGTGGATCGCAGGCGGCGTCATCTCGCTGCTCGGCGCGCTGTGCTACACCGAACTCGCCGCCGCGCACCCGAGCGCCGGCGGCGAGTATCATTTCCTGAGCCGCGCCTACGGACGCGCGGTCGGATTTCTGTTCGCCTGGGGGCGGATGACCGTCATTCAGACCGGCGCGATCGCGGCGATCGCCTTCGTGTTCGGCGATTACGCCGCCGTGCTCCTCCCGCTCGGCCGCAACGGCCCCTCGCTCTACGCCGCGCTTGCCGTCGTGATCCTGACTTGGGTGAACGTCCGCGGCGTGCGTAGCAGCCGGCCGGTTCAGCTCCTCTTCACAGCCGCCACGGTGGGCGCGCTCGCGGCCGTGATGCTTGCCGGGTTCAGCAGCGACGCGATGGAGCCGCCGGCGGCACGAAGCGATGCGACCGGCACGATCAGCCTCGCCATGGTGTTCGTGCTTCTGACCTATGGCGGCTGGAACGAGGCGGCGTATCTCTCGGGCGAGATACGCGATGTCCAGCGCAACATGGCACGGGTGCTGCTCCTGGGGCTCGGCGTCGTCGTCACGACCTATGTTCTCCTCAACCTCGCCTATCTGAACGTGCTCGGTCTCGACGCGATGCGCGGATCGTCGATCGTGGCGGCGGACCTGATGCATCATGCCTTCGGCCGGGCGGGCGCCATGGCGTTGAGCGGTGCGATCGTCGTCGCCGCGATCAGCACGCTCAACGGCACGATCTTTACCGGGGCACGGACGAGCTACGCCCTTGGCCGCGACTTCGCGCCGTTCCGTGTGCTCGGCCGTTGGGACGCGCGCGCAATGACGCCGGCCAACGCACTGCTCGTTCAGGGCACGGTCTCGCTGCTTCTCGTGCTTCTCGGGACGCTGACGCGCGACGGGTTCACCACCATGGTCGAGTACACGGCGCCGGTGTTCTGGCTCTTCTTCCTGCTCGCCGGCCTTTCGCTGTTCGTGCTGCGTTGGCGCGATCGCGGACGCACGTTGCCGTTCCGCGTGCCGCTCTATCCGGTGACGCCGCTCGTCTTCTGCGGGGCCTGCGGCTACATGCTCTATGCCAGCCTGGCCTACACGGGCATCGGCGCTCTGTTCGGCGGCGGCGTACTGCTCGTGGGTATGCCGCTCCTGGCCTGGCTGCGCCCTGCCGCCGTCGAGTCCGCGGATTAACCCGGAAAACAGCTCTCGTCTCGATCGGTCGCGGGCGTTCCGCCGCACCTGAGGACGTGCCGCCACCGAACGGCGGCTCACCGCCGGCGGAATGCGATATCATGCAACCCGCGTTAGGTATTTTTTGACATATGCGCGTTATGGTTGTGTCATGGTTGTGCCGAATGACGACCGGACCGCCTCATCGGCGCCGGAACACCACATGTCCACAGAGATGCGGCCACGATCGGAACACTCCTCTGCAGGTCGAGACGCGTGGCATCCCAGGATCGTGCAAATCCACGACTATTGGACGTCGATCCGGCCGCGCCCGGATCTCCTGCCGGGACGTGCGCATATCAAGCCGCAGGAGATCGTATCCCTCCTGCCGTCGCTGTAGATGCTCGACGTTCAACGCGAACCGTTCCGTCTGAAGTTCCGCCTCGTCGGGACACGCGTCGTGCAGGTGGTCGGAACGGATTCGACGGGCAAGTGGATGGACGAATGCTGGCCGACGGCCGGTCCCGAATATTTCGAACGCTATATCGGCGTGGTGAAGACCGGTCAGCCCTCCTGGCGCCGCGGCCCACCGGTGTTCCACTTCGATCCCCACTTCACGGAAGTGGAGAACATCCTCCTTCCGCTCGCGACCGACGGCGTCACGGTGGACATCCTGCTCGCCCTGTCCGTGTTCTACCGGAACGACGGCCGGGAGATGTAGCCCGGCCGGGACGCGGGCGAGCACGCGGTAATTAAAAAGCCCCCGGCCGAAGCCAGGGGCCCGACGGTCCGTGGCGGAGTTCGAGGAAACCGCGGCCGTCGCGCCCGGAGTATACCCCCCGTGGATGGCCGATGGAACAAGGCTGACGCCCCGGTGGGGGGCCGGGCATCGCGGCCACATGGGCCACCTTGGTCGGGCTCATGCTCCGTCGGATCTGGCGCGCATTCAGTCCTCCCCGGCTTCCGCGGCGCATCACGCTGCGGCATTCGATCATTTCGATCCCGTCGTGCCGCCGGCAGGAGCCAATCCCTGCCGAGACCCGATCGGTAGGATCGAGACTGATGCCGGAATATGGGCGTGAAGAACGGCGATCGCGGTGCTTGCGGGCCCGCAAGCATTCCTGTTCCGACGGGCTTTTGCGTTCCGGTCATCCGCCTGGTCATCTGTTCTGTCGGGCCATAGTCCGCATGGGCGCGACATAAGGCTCGCGTTCTTGCGGGCGCAACGAGGCACATACAAATCGGCGCCGCCGTCCATCTTCCAGACGAGCGTCGAACGATGCGTGGCGCATCGAAACGCTGCGTGCGGACGCACGCGCGCATTGCAGGGCACTTCGCGCGGGCGACGGTCCGAAGATGTCGCCGATCGGATCGATGTGCGGCATCGCCGCTGCACGCGCGGGACCGAGGTGGCGCTCGATCGTTAACGCGGTAAGCAAGTTACTTGTGAAATTGCCGTGGTTGATTCATAAACGTCATGTCGCGCGCTTGCGATCGGGCACGCGCGACGTTTCGCAACTCGGAAAACAGGAGTCTGCAATGGCAGCGAAGAAGGCTAAGAAGAAGACCGCGAAGAAGGCGACGAAGAAGACCGCCAAGAAGACGGCGAAGAAGGCCCGTCGGAAGTAAGCGCTTCTAATGCGACTTCATCGAAGCGACGTCGGGAAACCGGCGTCGCTTTTTTTATCGGTGCATCTGCGCGCTCAACGCATATCGACGGCGTCGCTACGACGCGGCACGGTAGACCTCGAGCGCCTGCGGCATCAGCTCGTTGAGACGCTGGATGCGGTTCTCATCCGATGGATGGTCCGACAGAAGCTCCGGCGGCGCGTTGCCGCCCCCCCGCGCCATCATGCGTTTCCAGAATTCCACCGCCTCGCGCGGGTCGTAGCCGGCGCGGGCCATCAGCATCAGACCGATACGGTCGGCTTCGTATTCCTGATCGCGCGAGAAGGGCATCTCCACGCCGAAGGTGACGCCGGCCCCGAGCAGTGCCGCGACCGTCTGCTGATCCGCGGGCAGGACGCCGCCGAGCAGGAGGCTCGCCGCCTCCGTTCCTGCCTCCATCAGCTGCGAACGGCTGATGCGCTCGGCGCCGTGATGCGCAATCACGTGGCCGATCTCATGCGCGATGACGGTGGCGAGCGCCGCGTCGCTCTGCGCCACCGACAGCATCGGCTTGTAGACCGCGATGTAGCCGCCGGGAAGCGCAAAGGCGTTCACCTTCGATTCGTCGATCACGATGAACTCCCAGTCGCCCGCGAGCGCGTTCGCCTTGATCAGCTGCATGGCGACGCGACGCACGGTTTCGTTCGCCTGCGGGTCGTTCGAGATCTTGCTTTCCGCCTTGACCTGCGCGAAGGCCTGCGCGCCGAGCTTCGCCTCCGTCGCCGGATCGATGAAGTTGAGCTGGCTGCGGCCGGTGATGGGTACCGTTTCGCAGGCGGCAGCGAGCATCGCCGCCATGGCGATCGCCGCCGTGACTATCAGGTTGCGTCGTACGAACATCATGCGCCCCGCTGGTTCGGCTTTACGGCAACGAAGCGGAACGGTTTCGCGTTCCCTCCGCCCCCGCCCGACCAGCGGCGATGCTGACGCCGGCGGCTTCGTCCCGACTACAGAACGCCGTATCGCTTGAACACGTCGGCCAGCTTGTCGCCGCGCTTCAGCGCGGCCTCGGTCTTGTGCTCGCGCGACACCTTGTCGAAGGCGCGCGCGAGGACTTCATCCTCGACCGCCTGCGGAATGACGACCACGCCGTCGGCATCGCCGAAGATGAGGTCGCCCGGCAGGACGCGCACGCCGGCGCATTCGACCGGGACGTCGATGTCCGCAATCTCGCCACGGCCCTTCGAGTCGAGCGGACCGATGCCGCCATGGAACACCGGGAACCGCATGCGGCGGATGACGCGGATGTCGCGCACGAGCCCGTCGGTGACGCAACCTGTGGCGCCGCGCGCCTTCGCCGCCGTCGACAGCAGGCTGCCCCACGGCGCGATGCGGCCGGAGGCGCCGCAGGCAAGCACCGGCACCTCGCCCGGCCGGAGATCGTCGATCAGCTTGATCTCGAGCGCATACGGGTTCCGGCCCGGTGCGACATGATAGACGTCGCGATAAATGCCGGTCCGGGCGCGGCCGATCAGGACGAGCGTATCGTCGAGCGGTCGGATATGCGGCGGCAGCGCCTGGTCGCGGTAGCCGAGCGAATCGAGGACATCCGAGACGACCGCGACGAAAAGCTGCCGCCGCATGCGCTTCGCGAGCGCACCGAAGGCGACGTCGGTTCGGTTCCGCTTGGGCATGATTCCCCCTGCTTGTTTGTCGAGTCTGGTCGAAGAAAAGGCTGCTGCGCCTCGCGGCCGCCGACCCCCGCCGCGCCGTCCGCGGCAAGGGCGAGGACGAAGGGACGCGGGACGCAAAGTTCGGACGACCGTCGATGGAAATAGGGCGGGAAAGGCGGGCCGGTGATGCCGCGCGCTGACGACGAGGGCGATGCCAAGGCACCTCAGGCATGCCGCCGGGGCCGCTATCGCCGGGTCAGCGCGGTCGATACCGCGCCGGGTCTCGGGATCAACCCCCGTATCGCATCGTCTGCGGAAGCCATAGCGCGATCTGCGGGAACGCGATCAGGATGGCGATGCCGAGGATGAGCATCAGGATGTAGGGGATCGCCGCCTTGTCGATCTCGGCGAGCGGCGCTTTGGTGATCGACTTGATCACGATCAGGTTCATGCCGACGGGCGGCGAGATCAATGCCAGCTCGAGGTTGATCGTCAGCAACACGCCGTACCATACCTTATCGATGCCGAGATGATCGAGCACCGGCAGCAGCACCGGCGTGGTGATGAGGATGATGGAGATCGACTCGAGAACGAGCCCGAGCAGAAAGATCAGCACCATCGCCGCGACCAGGAACTGGTACTTCGAGACGTCGTAGGTCGCGACCAGCTCGACGAGCTGGTTGGGAATGCGCAGGATCGTCAGCATGTAGCCGAACAGGCCTGCGGCGATGATGACAAGGAACAGGACGGCGCTGGTCCGCGCCGCGTCGCAGGCGCCTTCCCACAGATCGCGCACGCCGAACTTGCGATAGATGACCGTGGCGATGATCAGCGCCCATAGCGCACCGGCCGCGGCCGCTTCGGTCGCCGTGAAGATGCCGAAATACATGCCGCCCAGGACGAACGGCGGCAGCGACAGCGCCCATACCGACTTGCGCAGCGAGGCGAGCGCTTCGCCCCACGTCGCCCGCGGCGGCCGCACATGGGCCGGCCCCATCCGCCGCTCGCGCCGCCCTTCCGTGATCATGCAGTAGGCCGCGAAGAGCGCCGAGATCAGCAGGCCCGGCAGAACGCCGGCCATGAACAATGCGCCGATCGAGGTATCGGCGACGAAGCCGTAGAGCACCATCGGCGCCGACGGCGGGATGAGGATGCCGAGCGTGCCGCCGCCGGCGACGACGCCATAGGCGCCGCGCGGGCTGTAGTTGTAGCGCAGCATCTGCGGGATCGCGACGGCGCCGATGGTGAGCGCCGTGGCCACGCTGGAACCCGAGATCGCCGCGAACACGGCGCAGGCGAAAACGGTGGCGACGCCGAGCCCGCCGGGCAGGTGCCGCACGAGGGTGTGCGCGGTGTCGTAGAGATCGTCCACGACCTTGCCGCGCACCATGAAGTGCGCCATCAGCATGAACAGCGGGATCGCGACGAGAAGATAGACGTTGAGCTGGCCGAACACGAACTCGCCGAGATTGCCGATATGCCCCTCGGCGAACCACAGCACGGCCGCGGAGAACAGCAGCATCCCCGCGAACATCGGCATGCCGAGATAGAGGAGCGCGATCAGCGCCACGAGAATGACGATGAACGTCATTCGATCGAGTCCTTGGGATGCTCGCCCATGTCGCGTGGGGCAAGGCCGGCGAAATAACAGGCGAGCTGGACGACGGCGACGAGCGCCAGCAGCGCGCCGCCTGCCGGCACGAAGGCCTGTACGATCCAGAGGTCGATTTCGGGGATGTTGTTCGACAGCAGCCCGAGCATGCGGGTGAACAGAACCGTCTCGATCCCCTCCTTCACCAGAAGGAAGGCGCATGCGAAGACCGTGCCCACGCCCAGGATCGCGAAAGCCCGTCGGCGTCCGCCGGTCATCCTCTCGGTCAGGACGTCGACGCCGATGTGATCGCCGCGGCGCTGCGCCTCGGGCAGCGCAAACATGACGATGATCACCATCAACCAACCCACCGCCTCGTCGGTCCACGACTGCGGCCGATCGAAGAAGTAGCGCATGCCGATGGCATAGCAGACGAGGCCGAACGCCCCGAGCGTCGCCGCGGCCGCGAGCCGTAGTCCGGCGCGGCTGACGGCCGCGACGACGCGCTCGACCGCACGGATGCGGCGCTGTGCCGGTGTCAGGCTGGTGTTCTCGGCCGGCTGGCTCACGGGATCGACGTCGGGTTCCCGGCAGGCGCGGCGCGACCCGGGTTCCGCCGGATCGCGCCCGTCTGATCGATCAGAGCTTGCCGATCGCCTCGATCAGCTTGGCGCCGTCCGGCGCCTGCTTCAGGTACGCGTCCATGACCGGCTTCTGCATCGCGGCCTTCCAAGCCTCGATCTCGGCCGGAGTCTGAACGTGGATGGTCATGCCCTTTTCGCGAAGCTGGCCGACCGCAGCGGCAGCGGTTTCCTCGGTGATCTTGATCGCGTCCTTCTCGGTCTTCCTGGCCGCGGCCTCGATGGCGGTACGGTGCGCCGGCGACAGCTTGTTCCACCACGCGGGGTTCACGTAGACGTGGAAGTAGACCGAGAAATACGGCGCGACGGTGCCGTATTTCTGAACCTCGTAGAAACGCCGGCTGACCGCGGCCGACAGGTCGGTCAGGCCGGCGTCGAGCACGCCCGATTGCAGGGCCTGATAGACCTCGGATCCGGGCAGCGCCGACGGTGCCGCGCCGACGGCGGTGAAGGCCGTATCGGCCAACTTGTTGAGGCCGCGGATCTTGAGCCCCTTGAAGTCCTCGACCTTGATGATCGGCGCCTTGTTGGAAGTGAAGATCGACTCGCGCGTGATGTAGAGCCACATCAGGTTCTTGACGCCGCGCTGCTCCAGCTTTTCCTCGAGAATCTTGGCAGCGGGCGAGCCCGGAAACTTCTCGATCTTGCGCAGGTCGGTGAAGAAGTACGGAATCACCGTCACGTTCATCTCGGGGATGGTGTTGCCCCACTGGAAGTTCACCGACGTGGCGGCCTCGATCACGCCGCGCGCGACGGCCGGATGATTCTCGGCGGCCTTGTGCGCCTGCTCGGCGGGGAAGAGTTGCACTTCCACCTGTCCGTTGGTGCGCTGCTTGACGTCGGCGGCGAAGCCTTCGAGCATCTTGTGTAGATGATGCGCGGTTGGCACCTGATGGCTGATCCGCATCACCACCGGGGCCTGCGCCAGCTGCGTGTCCTGGGCGAGCGCCGGCGCGGCGGCAAGTGCTGCTGCGACGAGGCCGAGCGCGAAGTGTCGGCGATACATGTCATTCCTCCCTTGGTCGGACGTGGTTCGACGGCGGACGTGGCGCGACATTACACGAGCCGGATCGGCGATGTCGATTGTTCAGCCGCCGGGAATGCGACGGGGCCCGATCCGTCAGCGGACCGGGCCTCCGGTTGCGGTTCCGACGGGCCGGCCGTGTGCTCCCCCGACGCCTATTCGCGCGGCAGCATCCGGCCGAGGGGCCGACCGCCCAGGATATGGAAATGGAGATGCGGCACCTCCTGGTGCCCGTGGGGGCCGGTGTTGGCGATGACGCGGTAGCCGGCCTCGGCGACGCCGGTCATCCGCGCGACGGCGCCGATCGCGCGCATCAGCGCGGCCTGCTCGGCCTCGCTCGCCTTGGCGTGGAAATCGTCGAGCGATTCGTACGCACCCTTCGGAATGACCAGGACGTGCACCGGCGCCTGCGGCCGGATATCGTGGAAGGCGAGGACATGCGCGTCCTCGTAGACCTTCTTGCACGGCAGCTCGCCGCGCAGGATCCGCGCGAACACGTTGTTCGTGTCGTAGCTCATGCGACGCCCCTGCTCCGCATCAAAGGAATTTCTGCAACGGGAAGATTCGGCTCAATCCGGCGCGCGCGACGCCTTCTCGGCGATGCCGGAGACCCCCTCGCGGCGCGCGAGTTCGACCCACACGTCGCGCGGCGTTATCCGCGCATCCGCCCACAGGACGAGAAGATGGTACATGAGGTCGGCGCTCTCCTCGATCAGGCGCTCGCGCTTGCCGCGCACCGCCTCGATCACCGTCTCCACCGCCTCCTCGCCGACCTTCTGGGCGATCTTGCGCGTGCCCTTGTTGAACAGGCGCGCGGTATGCGAGATCGCAGGATCGGCGCTGCGCCGACTCTCGATGACGGTGAACAGCCGATCGAGCACGTGCCCGGCGCCACGGACCTCGCCATTCGACTCTTGGCTCATTCAAGGCACTCCTGCACGTTGCCGATTGGCGGCGGTGTGAGTCGCCGCCGCATCCGAAAATCGCCGAAATGTGCGGACTTTTCAACGCGGGCATTCGTGCCCACGTCAGGGCGTCGCCCGCACCGGGATGGAGGCTTCCTTAAGCCGCGCCTTGACCTCGGCTATGGTCATGACGCCGAAATGGAACACCGACGCGGCAAGGAGCGCCGCGGCGTGCCCGTGACGCACGCCGTCGACGAAATGATCCAGCGTGCCGACGCCCCCCGAGGCGATCACCGGGACCGGCACCGCATCGGCGACGGCGCGCGTCAGGTCGAGGTCGAAGCCCTCCTTCGTGCCGTCGCGGTCCATCGAGGTCAGCAGGATCTCGCCGCAACCATATTCCGCCATGCGCTTCGCCCATTCGACGGCGTCGAGTCCGGTAGCCTTGCGGCCGCCATGCGTGAACACTTCGTAGCGGCCGCCCGACCGCTTGGCATCGATCGCGACGGTGATGCACTGGCTCCCGAACTTCGCCGCCGCCTCGCGCACGAATTCGGGCCGATGCACGGCGGCGGTGTTGATCGACACCTTGTCGGCGCCGGCCAGCAGCAATTTGCGGATGTCTTCCACCGTCCGCACGCCGCCGCCCACGGTCAGCGGCATGAAGCACTGCTCGGCGGTGCGCGCGACGACGTCGAACAGCGTGTCGCGGTTTTCCGCGCTCGCCGTGATGTCGAGGAAGCACAGCTCGTCCGCGCCGGCGCGATCATAGATGCGCGCCTGCTCGACCGGGTCGCCCGCGTCGACCAGATTGACGAAATTGACCCCTTTGACGACGCGCCCGTCCTTGACGTCGAGGCACGGAATGATTCGAACCTTCAGCATGTCTGCATTCTGTCCATAAGGCACGCCTGCGACCTTGCACCGCAAGGAACACTACGGCGGCGCACCCGGCGCGCGCCGCGCGTCGACCGTCCTCCTTCGTGTTCGTCGCGCCTGGTGGTTCAATCCTCCTTGGTAAGCCTGGCGTCTCGGCGGTTCATCCGACCCGTCACGCGCGCAGGAGTTTGACGGCGTCGGCCAGATCGATGCGCCCGTCGTAGAGCGCGCGGCCGCAGATCACGCCGACGATCCCGGCATCCTCGTGCGCCTTCAGCGCCTTGAGGTCGTCCAGCGACGACACGCCGCCCGAGGCGATGACCGGCGTGGTGAGCTGGAACGCGACGTCGACCGTGGCCTCCACGTTCGGTCCCGCCATGGCGCCGTCGCGGCTGATGTCGGTGTAGACGATCGCCGCCACGCCGGCGTCCTCGAACTTGAGCGCGAGCTCGAGCGCGGTAACCCGCGAAGTCTCCGCCCACCCCTCGACCGCGACGAGCCCGTCGCGCGCGTCGATGCCGACGACGATCCGGCCGGGCCAGCGGCGGCAGGCCGCTTTGACGAAGTCGGGCGACCGCAGCGCGATCGTCCCCAGGATGACGCGGGCAACGCCGGCCTCGAGCCAGTGCTCGATCGCCGCGTCGTCACGGATTCCGCCGCCGAGCTGCACCGGCACCGGCGCCGCGGCAACGATCGCGCGGACCGCCGCGGCATTGACCGACCGCCCGGCAAAAGCGCCGTCGAGATCGACGACGTGCAGCCACTCGCAGCCGGCGGCGACGAACCGGCGCGCCTGGTCGGCAGGATCGGTGTTGAAGGTCGTCGCCTGGCTCATCTCGCCGCGCAGCAGGCGGACGCAAGCCCCATCCTTCAGGTCGATCGCCGGGAACAGGATCATGGCCGCCACCGCAGGAAATTGGCGATGAGGCGCAGGCCCGTCGCCTGGCTCTTCTCGGGATGGAACTGCGTGCCGGCGATATTGCCGTGCGCGAGCACGGCGGCCACCGGGCCGCCGTAATCGGTATGCGCGAGCACGACGCCCGGATCGCCGGCGACGAAATGATAGCTGTGCACGAAATAGGCGTGAGTCCCGCTTTCGATCCCCGCCAGCAACGGGTGGGCCGGCTGCCGCAGATCAAGCTCGTTCCAGCCCATGTGCGGCACCTTCAGGCCGACGTCCGCGCCGGCGAGGCGTATGACCTCGCCGTCGATCCAGCCGAGTCCCTGATGTTCGCCATGCTCGCGCCCCATGGTCGCGAGAAGCTGCATGCCGACGCAGATGCCGAGAAAGGGGCGCCCCTGCTCGCGCACCGCGCGCTCCATGGCCGCGACCATGCCGGGAACGGCACGCAAGCCCGCGGCACAGTCGGCGAAGGCGCCGACGCCCGGGAGCACGACATGGCTTGCCCGTTCGACGTCGCGCGGATCGGCCGACACCTTGATGGCGATGTCGAGATCGGCCTCGCGCGCGGCGCGCTCGAATGCCTTGGCGGCGGATCGGAGGTTTCCCGATCCGTAGTCGATGATCACTGCCTGCATGGACCGGTTCAGGTGGCGGCCACGGCCGCGTGAGGGAACTTGTAAAAGAAATGCCGCTCGGCCTCGCCGACGTTCGCGCCGAAGACGATGCCGGTCATATCGAACCCGCGGCGGGCGAGCGCGCGGCGCCGCGCGTCGTTCGCTTCGAAGCCGATCAGCAGGCTCCAGCCCAGACCGGCTGCGGCCTCCGTTACCGGATCGATCGCAAGCAGCTCGCTGGCAAGGCCAAGCGCGACCGTGCCGACGATGATGACGAGCGTGAACATCCACAGCCCGTGCCACAGCGACCAGACGAAGCTGAAGAAGAATGCCGGCCACGAGAACCCGTCCTTCACGAGAACGACGTCGCTCTCGCGCCACGGCCCGCGGCGTCGCACATGCGCGGTATAGGGCTTCGGCTTCGCCATGCGCGGATCACACCGGCAGCGTGCCGCCGAGGACGCCCTTGGTCGAGGGGACCGCATCCGCCTTGCGCGGATCGAGCGCGATCGCCTGCCTGAGCGCGCGGGCCAGTCCCTTGAAGCACGACTCGATCATGTGGTGGTTGTTCTCGCCGTACAGGACCTCGACATGGAGCGTGAGCCCGGCTTCCTGCGCGAACGCCCTGAACCACTCCTTGAACAGCTCCGTATCCATGTCGCCAAGCTTGGCGCGGGTGAAGTTGACCTTCCACACCAGATAGGGCCGGTTCGACGCATCCAGCGCCACGCGCGTCAGCGTTTCGTCCATCGGGATCAGCGCGTCGCCATAGCGCACGATGCCGCGGCGGTCGCCCAGCGCGCGGCTGATCGCCGCACCGACGACATAGCCCGTGTCCTCGGTCGTGTGGTGGAAATCGATGTGGAGGTCGCCATCCGCGCGCAGATTCAGATCGATCAGGCTGTGGCGCGACAATTGCTCCAGCATGTGATCGAGAAAGCCGATCCCCGTCTTGATGTCGTAGGTCCCGCTGCCGTCGAGGTTCACGTGCGCCTTGATGCGCGTTTCTTTGGTATTGCGCTCGACGGTCGCTTGGCGGACCGGGGCCTGGACGATCGACACGGGCGATGCTTGGGGCATGGTTCAGTCGGCGCCCATGGCGCCGCCTCGGCAATTCGGTTGGCCGACGTTTTAGCAAAGCCCCCGCGCCGGGGCCAGTCCGGGGCGCCGTAGACGGTAATCAGGCGCCGCTGCGCCCGGTATCGCGGGGCCGCGCCTTCTCCTGCCCCGCGGGCGGGTTGCGCCCGCGGCCCGACTGGCGTCGCCGCGCCAGATGGCCTTCGTCGGGCGGCGGACTGCCGGGCGGATGACCCGGCTGGACGTTCGGTCCGCGCGTGAAGTTGCGGCGCGCGGTTTCGGCGTCGGGCTTCTGTCGCATCGCCCCATGAAACGACCCGGACGGCGAAAGGGTCCGCCGTCCGGGCGCCTCATGCACGGATACGAGGCGAGAAAGCGGTCAGACTTCCTTGCCGATGGCCTGGTCGACCGACAGCCGGTCGCCGCCGCGGATGGCGATCGCGATCGACAGGATCAGCAGCAGGAGCGGGTATTCGTATCCGCCCTTCGTCCAGAAGAACCCGTTCGGCCCATGGACATGGAACGTGGCGACCAGCATGAACCCGGCGAAGAGCACGGCCAGCGGACGGGTGAGCAGCCCAGCCGCAATCATCAGGCCGCCGAAGAATTCCAGCAGCGCGATGAACCAGGTCAGCGGGACGGCGGGCTCCAGCCCCATCTTTGTCATGAACTGGGCGGTGCCGGCGATGCTGCCGCCGGCGAGCCCGAACAGCTTCTGTGCGCCATGCGGCACGAACAAAAGGCCGAACACGATGCGGATCAGCGGATAGGCATACTCGTAAAGTGCGTCATAGACGGCGCCGAGCGCGGGAATGGCCCGCTGCGGCCGATCAAGAATCATCCCCCCTACTCCTTTACTACCACGGTGGGTTGCTGCGAATGCGCAGCGAGTGTGAACCATACGTGGCGGCTCGGCAAGGTTTTGCCGATACCGCGCTCAGGCTTGATCGTGGGCATGTCGCGGCCTAAATCCTTATGGGCGTCCGCGCGTGCCGGGCGCGCTCCTGTTCTCCGGATCTCGTCGATGTCTTTCACCCACGAAGCGCCCCAGTGGCACGGCACCACCATTCTTGCCGTGCGCAAGAACGGACAGGTCGTCATCGCCGGTGACGGCCAGGTCAGCATGGGACAGACCGTCGTCAAGTCGAATGCCAAGAAGGTGCGCCGGCTTGCCGGCGGCGGCGTGATTGCCGGATTTGCCGGCGCGACGGCGGATGCGTTCACGTTGTTCGAGCGGCTCGAGGCCAAGCTTGAGCAGCATCCGGGCCAGCTCACGCGCGCCTGTGTGGAGCTTGCCAAGGACTGGCGGACGGACCGTTATCTCCGGCGGCTCGAAGCGATGATGGCCGTCGCCGACGCCAACGTGTCGCTCGTGCTCAGCGGCAATGGCGATGTGCTCGAGCCCGAGGACGGCCTGATCGGCATCGGCTCGGGCGGCGCGTTCGCGCTCGCGGCGGCCCGCGCCCTCATCGCCATCGATGGCCTCGACGCCCGCGAGATCGCCGAACGCGCGATGAAGATCGCCGCCGGAATCTGCGTCTATACCAACGACAAACTGGTGATCGAGAGCCTCTAGGCGAAGCGCCCTGCCCCAGGCGTGCCGGGCTTGAGCCGGGTATCGGACGACCCACAGGGCCGCCGGCGACATTCAAAGGAACTTCGTTGACGCCATGACCTTCTTCTCTCCGCGCGAAATCGTCTCCGAACTCGACCGCTACATCGTCGGCCAGAATGCGGCCAAGCGCGCCGTCGCCATCGCGCTCCGCAATCGCTGGCGGCGCCAGCAGCTGCCGGAGGGACTGCGCGAGGAAGTCCTGCCGAAGAACATCCTGATGATCGGTCCGACCGGCTGCGGCAAGACCGAGATCGCGCGCCGCCTTGCGCGCCTCGCCCAGGCGCCCTTCCTCAAGGTCGAGGCGACGAAATTCACCGAGGTCGGCTATGTCGGGCGCGACGTCGAGCAGATCATGCGCGACCTGCTTGAGGTGTCGATCGGCATGACGCGCGAGCGTCTGCGCAAGGAGGTCGCGGCCAAGGCCGAGATCGCTGCGGAGGAACGCGTGCTCGACGCGCTGGTCGGCCAGAATGCCTCCCCCGAAACGCGCGCGAAGTTCCGCAAGATGCTGCGCGAAGGCCAGCTCGCCGACCGCGAGATCGAGGTGCAGGTGCAGGACACCGGCGGCCTGCAGCTTCCGACCTTCGACATTCCGGGCATGCCGGGCGCGCAGATGGGCATGCTCAACCTCAACGACATCCTCGGCAAGGCGTTCGGCGGCATGCGCACGAAGCCGCGCCGCATGTCGGTCGCCGAAAGCTATGCCGTCCTCATGGCCGAGGAGAGCGACAAGCTGCTCGACCAGGATCGCGTCATCAACGAGGCCAAGACTGCGGTCGAGCAGAACGGCATCGTCTTCATCGACGAGATCGACAAGATCTGCGCGCGCGGCGAACGCGTCGGCGCCGACGTGAGCCGCGAGGGCGTGCAGCGCGACCTGCTGCCGCTGATCGAGGGCACCACGGTCGCGACCAAGTATGGCGCGATCAAGAGCGACCATGTCCTGTTCATCGCCTCGGGCGCCTTCCACCTCGCCAAGCCGTCGGACCTGCTGCCGGAGCTCCAGGGCCGGCTGCCGATCCGGGTCGAGCTGAAGGCGCTCGACCGCGACGACTTCGTGCGCATCCTGACCGAGCCCGAGAACAGCCTGATCAAGCAGTACAAGGCGCTGCTGAAGACCGAGGACGTCACCCTCGACTTCACGCCCGATGCGATCGCCGAGATCGCGAGCCTCGCCGCCGAGGTCAACCGCAATGTCGAGAACATCGGGGCCCGCCGTCTGCAGACCATCCTCGAGCGCCTGCTCGAGGACATCAGCTTCAACGCCTCCGACCAGCCGGGGACGACGCTGACCGTCGATGCCGCCTATGTCCGCGACAAGGTCAGCG
The DNA here is from genome assembly GCA_036381615.1 of Alphaproteobacteria bacterium. Taxonomy (GTDB): domain Bacteria; phylum Pseudomonadota; class Alphaproteobacteria; order CACIAM-22H2; family CACIAM-22H2; genus CALANV01. The sequence continues at coordinate 35,644 of DASVCL010000002.1, read as the reverse complement.
ACCTCGCCAAGAACGCCGACCTGAGCAAGTTTATTTTGTAGGCAAAAACGCGTACAGTTGACTCCCGCGTCGGTTGTGGTGCGGGGGGACACGATGGCCAAAGACTTGTCCGCGGCGGGTGCCGTGCCGTTCCGGGATGCCGATCCGCGGTTGCACACCGTCTTTGCCTATTGGAACGACAAGCGCGGCGCACGGGCCATGCCGGCGCGCGCGGACATCGAGCCCGCAGAGCTCAAGAGCGTCCTGCCGTATCTCATGCTGACGGACGTCGTCGATGGCGGCGCCCGCTTCCGCTATCGGCTCTGCGGGACGGCGGTGGCCGAGGCATTCGGCCAGGAACTCACCGGCCAGTATGTCGACGAGGTCATGACCGGCCGCTACCGGGAGTTCATCGAAGGCCTTTACCGCGACATCGTCGCGCGGCAGCGCCCGGTCTACTCCACCTCCAGATATGGCGGCCGGCGTCAGGCGCAGATGTGGACGCAACGCCTGATGCTGCCGCTGTCGAGCGACGGCGTGAACGTCGATATCGTCCTCTCGATCCAGGTCTTCCTGCACGGCTCGCCGCTGAAGACGCTGACGGTCCGCCTCGCCCAGGATCGCGACGAGCCGATCGACAACCTTTCGGCGAAGCTCGGCTGAATCGTCGCTGACTCGGAGAACGCGCCCGGTCGGGCATCCGCGGCCGTCCGGTCGGACGGCCGCGGTAACGCCGTAAAAGACTTAGGCGGTCGCGCTGCCGCGACCGCCTAGCCTTTGCCTCCCTAAACCCGGGCCTTGCCCCCGTCAACTCGCGCCCGTTACATCACCGCAACACCGGCCTGTGGAAAACCGGGCAGAGGCATTATCACGTTCGCACTGGCGAAGCTCGCGGGCACCGGTGACGCAAACGGGGTGTCGAAAACCACGCGCGCGCGCCTACTCCGCCGCCGCGGCCCGCACCGTGGCGGGCGCGTCGTGGAACTGCTCGGCCTCGGTCGACCCGGCCAGCGCCGTCGTGGACGACGTGCCGCCGGACAGCGCCATCGCCACCGCGTCGAAATAGCCGGTCCCGACCTCGCGCTGGTGCTTGATGGCGGTGTAGCCGTGCCGCTCCGCCGCGAACTCGGCATCCTGCAGGTCCGCGTACGCCGCCATGCCGCGTTCGCGGTAGCCGCGCGCGAGCTCGAACATGCTGTAGTTGAGCGCGTGGAATCCGGCGAGCGTCACGAACTGATACTTGTAGCCCATCTTGCCGATGCGCCGCTGGAATTCGGCGATGTCGTGAGGGGCGAGCTTCCTGCGCCAGTTGAACGACGGCGAGCAGTTGTAGGCGAGCATCTTGTCCGGGAAGTGATGATGGATCGCCTCGGCGAAGCGCCGCGCGTCCTCGAGATTCGGCTCCGACGTCTCCCACCAGATGAGATCGGCATATTCGGCGTAGGCGAGCCCGCGCGCGATCGCGTAGTCCTTACCGACGCCCGGCTTGATGCGGAAGAAGCCCTCGGGCGTGCGCTCGCCCGTGAGGAACGGCCGGTCGCGCGGGTCGATGTCGGACGTCAGCAGTTGCGCGGAGTCGGCATCGGTGCGGGCGAGAAGGACGGTCGGCACGCCCTCGACGTCGGCGGCAAGCCGGGCCGCGTTGAGCGTGCGGATGTGCTGCTGGATCGGCACCAGCACCTTGCCGCCCAGATGGCCGCACTTCTTCTCCGATGCGAGCTGATCTTCGAAATGCACGCCTGCGGCACCCGCATCGATCATCGCCTTCATCAGTTCGAAGGCGTTGAGCGGGCCGCCGAACCCGGCCTCGGCGTCGGCGACGATCGGCGCGAACCAGTGGATATCTCCCTTCCCTTCCATGGTCTGGATCTGGTCGGCGCGACGCAGCGCGTTGTTGATGCGCCGCACGACGTCGGGCACGGAGCTCGCCGGATAGAGGCTTTGGTCGGGATACATCTGCCCGGCGTTGTTCGCGTCGGCGGCCACCTGCCAGCCCGACAGGTAGATCGCCTTGAGCCCCGCCCTGACCTGCTGGACGGCCTGATTGCCGGTGAGCGCGCCGAGCGTCGGGACGAATTCTTCGGTCCGCAGCAGGTGCCAGAGCCGCCGCGCGCCCTGGTCGGCCAACGTATGCGCGACGCGGAGCGAGCCGGCGAGGCGCCGCACGTCGGCCTCGGTGTAATCGCGCTTGATGCCGCGCCAGCGGTCGGAGTCACGCCAGTCGAGTGTCATGGAAGCGAATCCTTTCGATTGCCGTTCGGTGTAAATATCTTGACATTGCACCTGCGAAGAGCAATCAGGATTGCGCAAGATAATTTGCAAAGCCGTGCGTAAGTTTTCCGATTGCTGCGCAGCTTTGTAAAACTTGTAAATAGACTCGGGAGAACTTCCATGGCGCGCAAGGCGCTGCTCGGAAAGAAGATCCGCCGGCTGCGGCAGGACCGCGGGCTGACCCAGCAGCAGATGGCGGCGCGCCTCGGCATCAGCCCGAGCTATCTCAACCTGATCGAGCACGATCAGCGGCCGGTCACGGTCTCGCTCCTGCTGCGGCTCGGCCAGGTTTTCCAGGTCGACCTGAACGATCTGTCCGAGGAGGACGAGCGCAAGCTTGCCGTCGGCCTGCGCGAGGTTTTTGCCGATGCCAGCCTGAGCGGCTTCGAAGTCGGTGCGGACGAGCTGCGCGCCCTCGTCGACGCGGCGCCGAACGCCGCCCGCGGCATCATCGAGCTCTATCGCGCCTATCGCGCCGCGCGCGAGGACGCGCAGGCGGTCGTGCTCGACCTCGCCGGCGGCAGCGGGCCGCCGCGCACGCGCCGTCTGCTCCGCCCGACCGAAGAGGCACGCGATTTCTTCCACGACCGCACCAACCATTTCCCCGCGCTCGAGGAAGCGGCCGAGGCGCTGTGGCAGGACGCGCGGCTCGATCCGGCGGATCCGTATCGCGGCCTCGTCGAGCATCTCGCCTCACGGCACGGCATCCGCGTGGCGATCGTGCCCGCCGATGCGATGGCCGGCGCCGTGCGCCGCTACGATGCGCACGAGCGGCGGCTTGCGCTGTCGGAGGTGCTGCCGCCGAGCAGCCGCAACTTCCATCTCGCCTATCAGATCGGCCTCATCGAGGCGAAGGCGGCGGTGGACCGCATCGTCGCCGATGCCAAGCTGTCGTCGCCGGAGACGGAGGCGCTGTGCCGCGTCGGGCTGACCAACTACTTCGCCGGCGCGGTGCTGATGCCGTATGCGCCGTTTCTCGCGGCGGCGCGGGCGGCGCGCTACGACGTCGAGGTCCTGACGCATCGCTTCGGCGTCTCGTTCGAACAGGCCTGTCACCGCCTGTCGACGCTGCAGCGCCCCGGCGATCGCGGCGTGCCGTTCTATCTCGTTCGCGTCGACATCGCCGGTAACATCTCGAAGCGCTACTCGGCCGCGGGCTTCCATTTCTCGCGCTTCGGCGGTTCATGTCCGCGCTGGGTCGTGCACGAGGCGTTCATGACGCCGGGGCTGATCCGCACCCAGGTGGCGCGGCTTCCCGACGGCACCACGTTCTTCTGCATCGCACGCACGCTCGACAAGGACAGCGGCTCTTTCCGCGAGCCGCGCTCGCAGCTCGCGATCGGCATCGGCTGCGACATCGCCCATGCGCGCGAGCTCGTCTACGCCGACGGCTACGACCTCGAGCGGCTCGACCGCGTCACCGAGATCGGCGTCGGCTGCCGCCTGTGCGAGCGCTTGAACTGCCGCCAGCGGGCGTTTCCGCCGCTGCAGCACCGCCTGATGATCGACGAGCAGGTGAAGGGCGTGTCGGCGTATCCGTTCAGCGCCGGGACCTGAACCGGATCGCGTCCGGCGCACGAAGACGGCGCGGGGAGGGGGCAGGGCGACCGCGCCGCGAGATGCCGCACGAAGCCGCTAAAGCAGTTTCTCCATGACGAGGACATCGACCCAGCGGCCATCGAGCTGACCCTGCTCGCGATACGTCCCCACCGGCGTGAACCCGGCGCGCCGGTAGAGGGCGAGGCCGGCGGCGTTGAATGGGAACGTCGCCAGGACGAGCTTGTGAAACCCCCGCTCGCGCGCCGCGACGACGAGATGATCCAGCAATCGCCGCCCGATGCCGTGACCGCGCCAATCGCGCGCCACGTAGACCGAAATATCGGCCACGCTGCCGTAGCAGCGGCGGGGGTTGAAGACGTTGAGACTCGTCCAACCGACGATGCCGACGGCCGCCGCGGCGACAAAGACGGGATGGCGCGGACTCTTGCCGGCGAGCCATTGCCGGCGCTCGTCCGCGGTCCTGAGTTCCGTCTCAAGCGTCGCGATGCGATCGAGGATGCCCTCGTTGTAAATCCGCGCGATTTCAGATGCGTCCTCGGCCGTCGCGGGACGGATGATGATGTCGAGGATGTCGCGGGCCGGCGGGTGCGCCGGCCACGCGTTCGAGTTCTGCGTGTTCGGGTTCTGCATGTCGGCCCAAGTTTCGCGTCCGGCACGGAATAAGTGAAATGAATTGTCCGGATACAAACGATCAGGATAATTTTGAGGTCGAATGGACATTCGGCTCGCCCATCTGCGCACGCTGCGCGAGGTCGCGCGGCGCGGCAGCTTCTCGAAGGCCGGTGAGGCGCTGCGCCTCAGCCAGCCAGCGGTCAGCCTGCATGTCCGCGAACTCGAACAGGCGTTCGGTCTTCCGCTTCTGGAACGTGTCGGCAAGCGCGCCTTCCCGACCGCGGCGGGCAACGCGCTGCTCGCCCACGCCGCGCGCATCTTCGACGAGATCGACGCGGCGCGGAACGCGCTGCTGGCAATGCGCGGAACGGTGGCCGGCCGGGTGCGGCTCGGCGCCAGCGCGACGGCCAGCATTTATCTGCTGCCGCCGCTCCTGCGGCGGATACGCAAGCAGAGTCCCGGCGTCGAGCTCGTCGTCGTCACCGGCAACGCCCCGGACATCGTCAAGGCCGTCGTCGACAACACGCTCGACCTCGCGGTGGCGACGCTGCCGGCCACGGGCCGGGAGCTCGCGGTCGCGCCGTTCTACACCGACCGGCTCGTCGCGATCGCACCGCCGGAGCCGCGCTGGCGCGGCCGCCGGCGCCTGACGCCCGCGGAGCTAGCGGCAATGCCGCTCATCCTCTACGAGCGCGGCGGCGCCATACGCCGCATCATGGATGCGTGGTTCGCGCGCGCCGGGCGGGCGCCGAACATCGCCATGGAGCTCGGCAACGCCGAAGCGACGAAGAAGATGGTCGGGGCCGGGCTCGGCCTGTCGATCGTGTCCGCGGTCGCCGTGCGACGCGAGGTGAGGGAGGGCGAACTCGTCGCCATCCCGCTCGATCCGCCGCTCGTGCGCGAACTGGGCATCATTCATCGCCGCGACAAGCCGCCGACGCCGGCCTTCGCGGCCGTCCTCTCAGTACTTCACGCCTTCGCAGGCCGTCGCCGTACCCGCACGGATGGCTGACGCACCGTCACCCCGGCGCGACTGCGGTCAGCGAAGGCGCGACGTCACACCACCACGTTGACGATGCGGTTGGGGACGACGATCACCTTGCGCACGGGCTTGCCGGCCATCGCCGCGATGACGGTGGGGGCGGCGAGGGCGGCTGCCTTCGCCCTGTCTTCGTCGGCATCGCGCGGCAGGTCGATGGTCGCGCGCAGCTTGCCGTTGACCTGGACCGCGATCTTGACCACGTCGTCGACGATCAGCGCCGGGTCGGCCTTGGGCCAGGGCTGGTCGCACAGCAATCCCTGGCCGCCGAGGGCGGCCCACATCTCCTCGGCGAGATGCGGCGTCATCGGACCGATCAGCTTTGCGAGGATGCGCAGGCCTTCCGCCAGCACCCAGGCCTCGCCGGGGCCGGTCCCCTTCAGCGTCTCGAGCGCGTTGGACAGCGTCCGGATCTGCGCGACCGCGACGTTGAACCGCAGACCCTCGAGACTGTCCGAGACGGCGGCGATGGTCTTGTGCACGAGCCGCCACGCCGCATTCGCCGCCGGCGACAGCGATGCCGGCTGCGGCGTGCCCGGGGCGGGAAGGGGTGCCGGCGGCTCGCTCACCAGACGCCAGAGCCGGTTGATGTAGCGCCAGGCGCCCTCGACGCCGGCCTCGGTCCATTCGAGGTCGCGCTCCGGCGGCGAGTCCGACAGCATGAACAGCCGCGCCGTGTCGGCGCCGTAGGTATCGATGATGGCAGCGGGCGCGACGACGTTCTTCTTCGACTTGCTCATCACCTCGCGCCGGCCGACGGTGACCGGCCGGCCGGTCGTCGCGTGCATGGCGCTGCCGTCGGGCAGCTTCTTCACTTCCTCGGGATAGAGCCACTTGCCGGCCTCGTCTCTGTAGGACTCGTGCAGGACCATGCCCTGGGTGAACAGGCCGGCGAACGGCTCGTCGAGCTTCACATAACCGGTGCGCTTCATCGCGCGGGTGAAGAAGCGCGAGTAGAGCAGGTGCAGGATCGCGTGCTCGACGCCGCCGATGTACTGGTCGACCGGAAGCCAGTAGTCGACCGCCTCCTGCGTCACCGGCACGTCGGCGCGCGGGCTGCAGAACCGCGCGAAGTACCAGGATGAGTCGACGAAGGTGTCGAACGTATCCGTCTCGCGCCGCGCCGGCTTGCCGCAGCGCGGGCAATCGACGTGCTTCCAGGTCGGATGGTGATCGAGCGGGTTGCCGGGCCGGTCGAAGCTGACGTCGTCGGGCAGCAGCACCGGCAGATCGGAATCGGGCACGGGCACGATGCCGCACGACTCGCAGTGGATCACCGGAATGGGGCAACCCCAGTAGCGCTGGCGCGACACCAGCCAGTCGCGCAGGCGATAGACGGTCGTGGCGTGGCCCGCGTTCATCGCTTCCAGGCGGCGCCCCACTTCCTTCTTTGCGGCCTCGACGTCGAGGCCGTCGAGGAAGTCGGAATTGTAGATGATGCCGTCGTCGGTGAAGGCCGTGTCGCCGATCTCGATCGAGTCCGCGTCGCGCGGCCGCACGACGGGAATCACCGGCAAGCCGTATTTGCGAGCGAAGTCGAGGTCGCGCTGGTCGTGCGCCGGACAGCCGAAGATCGCGCCGGCGCCGTACTCGATCAGCACGAAATTGGCGACGTAGACCGGCAGCTCCTTGCCCTTGATGAAGGGGTGCAGGGCGCGGAGCCCGGTGTCATATCCCTTCTTCTCCTGCGCCTCGATCGCGGCCTCGGACGTGCCCGCATGGCGGCATTCGGCAATGAAATCGGCGAGCTTTCCGTCGGACCTGGCCAGCTCCTCGGCCAATGCATGGTCGGGCGAGATGGCGCAGAACGACGCGCCGAACAGCGTGTCGGGACGCGTGGTGAACACGACCAGCCGGTCCTTGCGCCCCTTCAGCTCGAACCGGATCTCGGCACCCGACGACCGGCCGATCCAGTTCTCCTGCATCAGCCGCACCTTGTCGGGCCAGCGGTCGAGCGTGCGGAGCGCGTCGGTGAGTTCGTCGGCATAGGCCGTGATCTTCAGGAACCACTGGGCGAGCTTCTTCTTCTCGACCGGCGCGCCCGAGCGCCAGCCGCGCCCGTCGATGACCTGTTCGTTGGCAAGGACGGTCTGGTCGACCGGGTCCCAGTTGACGAAGGCCTCCTTGCGGTAGACGAGGCCGGCCTTCATGAAGTCGAGGAAGAGCTTCTGCTGGTGCGCGTAGTAGCCGGGGTGACAGGTGGCGAGCTCGCGCGACCAGTCGAGCGACAGCCCCATGCGCTTCAGCTCGCCGCGCATGGTGGCGATGTTGTCGTAGGTCCAGGCCGCCGGGTGGATCTTCTGGTCGCGCGCCGCATTCTCGGCCGGCAACCCGAACGCGTCCCAGCCCATCGGATGCAGCACGTTGAAGCCGAGCGCGCGGCGGTGGCGGGCCACCACGTCGCCGAGCGTGTAGTTGCGCACGTGCCCCATGTGAATGCGGCCCGAGGGGTACGGAAACATCTCGAGCACGTAGTATTTGGGCCGCGCGGGATTCTCGGTCGCGCGGAACGAGCCGCGCCGTTCCCATTCAGCCTGCCACTTGGCTTCGGTCTCCTTGACGCTATAGCGGGACATTTGCGTTCGTGCGCCGTATCGGCTGTTGCGGTGCGGAAATTGTCCCGTGGATATCAGCAAAGCGGCTTCAGCGGCAAGGCCCGCCCCGCCCGGGCCGGTGCCGGCGGCCGCAAAAGTAAAATCAAGTAAAAAAGGAAGAATAACGAAGTGACAAAAGGCGAAGCTATCCCTATGGATAATATCGAGATCGTCATCATACCGCCTACGTTCAGCGCGTCCTTATCACGGCAAAGGGGAAAACTTCTACATGGCGAAGACGAAACGCGCGTTCGGAAGCTCGGCGGCGGACGACCTGGCGGGGAGCGACCGCGACGACTGGTTCAACGGCCGCGGCGGCGACGACAGGATCACCGGGGCAGGGGGAAATGACTGGCTCTACGGCAGCGGCGGCAGCGACACGCTCGACGGCAACGAGGGCGACGACCGCCTGAGCGGTGGCAACGGCGACGACCGGCTCGAAGGCGGGACCGGCAAGGATCGTCTCCACGGCGACGACGGGGCCGACACGCTCTTCGGCGGCGACGGCAGCGACCGCCTCTCCGGCGGCTCGGACAACGACGTGCTCTGGGGCGACGGCGAAGCACCCGGGGGCATGGACGGCGACGACCGGCTGTTCGGCAATGGCGGCAACGACCTCATCTACGGCGGCCTCGGCAACAACTACATTGAGGGCGGCGACGGCAACGACGAGATCTACGGCGCGTTCGCGTTCTACACCTTCGCCGGCGGCGACAACGAGATTCACGGCGGTCGCGGCGACGACCTGATCCACGGCGACCAGGGCAGCGAGCTGATCTATGGCGGCCCGGGCAACGACACCATCGTCGGCTACGAGGGCAACGACCGCATCTATGGTGGCGACGGCGACGACAACCTGACCGGTGCGAATGCCGAGGCGGCGTGGGGTATCACGACGCTCGACGGCGGCGATGGCAACGACACGCTGTCGGGCGGGTTCCTGACGCCGATCATGTTCGGCGGCGACGGCGACGATCGCCTCGTCGCCGGCCGCTTCAACCAGGGCTTCGGCGAGACGCCGCCGCCCGATTTCGACGGGGGCGAGGGTTTCGACACGTTCGACCTCAACATGCGTCCCGCCTTCGACTTCACCGGCGAGGAAGGCGCACACGTGAAAGGCATCGAGCGCATCGACATGACCAACCCCGACGCGAGCGCCCGCACCGACATCACGCTCGACGCCGAAAGCGTGCTCGCCCTGTCGGCCGAGACGGACACGCTTCGGGTCGACGGCGACGCCAGCGACCGCATCGCGCAGCTCGGCGATTGGCAGGCGGCCGGCACGGAAACGATCGACGACGTGACCTACGCCAGCTTCACGCTCGCCGGCGCCACCGTGCTGATCGACACCGATATCGGCCTGTACACGGCGTGACCGCGGACACGCATCGGCCGGCCTGCGTCATGCGCCGCACCCCTCATCCTCCCGTACGCCGGTGCGTGCGACGATGCCGACCGGCATCGCCCTCTTCGCCGCGGGGAGCGGGCGGGGTGAGGGGCATTGCGCGCCCATGACGCGGGCGAGCGGACGTTACTCCCAATACGGAACGCGGCCGTAATAGTCGAACAGGCGTCGCTCATAGCCCCGCTCGACATTCTGGTTTGGATTCCATTCCGGGCTGTTGCGCACCTGGGCCTGCGTCAGGTCGAGGCGCACCGTCTCTTCCGTCCAGCTCACGTCCTCGATCCACTGCGGCGAGATCAGCACCTTCCGCCCGGGAAGCCAGTTCCGCGTGTCCGCAACCATGTAGCGGATCGCCCAGGCGTCAGTGTCGACGAGGAACTCCTCGACATGGCCGATGTCGCCGTCGCGCGCATGGATGTAGTAGCTCATGACGGTCTCGGCACTGCGCAGATGCGGCTCGGTAACATCTTCGACCGTTCCGGTGCCGACCGAGGCGCGCGGGTTTGCGGTCTCGCTCTCCGTCGTGTCGCCGAGCGGTCCGCGCCGCTCCGGCACGTCGAGCGGCAGGATCCCCTCGCCCCAGTACGGCGCCCATCCGTAATATCTGTAGAGCTGCTCCTCCATCTGCCGCGAAACCGGTCTCGCGAGATCGACGTCGGGGCTGTTGCGCACCTGATCCTGCGTCAGGCGGACGGGAATTTCGTCGGTGCCGAGATCCGGCTCTCCCAAGGCTTCCGGTGCGATGAGCACCCGCCGGCCCGGCAGCCAGGAGCCCGTGTCGATGACGGCGTAGCGGACCATCCATGTCGCATCGTCGAAATAGATGTCGTCGAGTGTGCCGATCGTGCCGTCGGTCGCGCGCAACGACATGCCGCGCAGATCGGATACGGCGATGAGCATGGTCCTCTCCCTTGTTGTCGGTCGCGCTTTCAACCGGCGGCGACGCGATGCGTTCCCGCGCGGCGCGCGGAACGGCAAAGCTGTGCGGAACGGCGGCGGCGATCGGCCGTTGCTGGAGGATCATGGCCCGCCTCGACATCTTGGTCGTCTTCGTGTCGGCGGCGTTCCCGCCCGTGATCGAAGCGCGCCCGAGGTTCGCGCCGCGGGGACCGCCGATCGACGGCGCTGGCGGCCTGCTGGCGCATCCCGGCACCGCGGACAGGTGACGCGGAACGGAGGTGGCGAATGCAGCGAATCCCTCTGCGCTCCGTCGTTCTTCGCGCGGTCGGCTACGATCCCGTCACGCGTACGCTCGAGGCCGAGTTCCGGACCGGCCGCATCTACCGGTATGCCGGCGTGCCGCCGGAGCTTTTCCTGTCGCTGCTCGTCGCCCGCTCGAAGGGGCGGTTCTTCAACATTGCGGTGCGCGATTTCTATCCGTATCGGGAAGTCACGCCGGGTGCGGCACGCGACGAGGCCGAACGCCAGCGCGCACTCGCCGAAACCGACTGACCCGCAGGATGGACCGCCGGCCCGTCGTATCGTCCACGTTGCGGTCGGCCGGTTACGACGCGGCGACGCGCACGCTGGAACTCGAATTCACGAGCGGCCGGGTCTATCGCTACTTCAACGTGCCGCCGCACATATTCGCGACGCTGATGTCGGCGCCGTCCAAGGGCTATTTCTACAATGTGGCGATCCGCGACTTCTATCCGCGCGCGGAGGTGGTGGAAGGCCGGCTCGGCACGGTCAAATACCCCTGATGATCACGGCACGGCGGGCCGATTCGTAGCAGTCGAGAATGTGATCTTTAACGCCGTGTTCATCTTCCGAAACGATACTCCGGGGCAACCGATGTCCCCGATTCCGCCCGTCCGACCCCATGCCGCCGCGACCGCGCCGGCCGAGGTGCGCAACGCCATTCGCGAGGCGAGCGCACGCACGGGCGTGTCGTTCGACTATCTGGCCAGCCAGGCACAACAGGAAAGCGGGTTCAGGTCCGACGCGCGGGCGAAGACGAGCAGCGCGGCGGGTCTCTACCAGTTCATCGAGTCGACCTGGCTTGCGCTCGTGCGGGAGCACGGCGCCAAGTACGGGCTGGGCGAGTTCGCCCGCGCGATCGCGCCGGCCGGCCAAGACGGCGCGCGCGTCGCCGATCCGGAGCTGCGCGCGCGTATTCTCGCGCTGCGCGACGACCCGCGCATCGCCGCCACCATGGCGGCCGAGTATGCCCGCGACAACCAGGCGCGGCTTGCGCGCGAACTGGGACGGGAAATCGGCGCAACCGATCTCTACCTCGCGCACTTCCTGGGACCGAACGGCGCGATCAGGCTGCTCGCGACGATGCGCGACGAGCCGGATCGGCCCGCGGCCGAGCTTCTGCCCGAGGCGGCCGCCGCCAATCGCGGCGTGTTCTTCGAACCGAACGGTCGACCGCTGAGCGTGCGCGAGATCTATGACCGTTTCGCCGCGAAATTCGATCCCGGACGCGTCGATACCGCAGCAGCCGGCGGGCGAAACGAATCGCCGCCAGGCACGAAGGATTTCGGCGAGACGCGTGCACTCGAGGCGGTGTTGCGACGGACGGCGCTGGCGGCCGTCTCGGGCAACATCCTGTCGCCGACCGTGATCGCCGCACTCGCCGCACTGGACGTGCCGGAGACGGCGTCCGACGGACGCGAATCGTCCCGTTCCGGCATCACATCCGACGACAGGCGCTGAACCCGGCAATCCGCTTGGCTGCCGGTCGAGTCGAGCGCACGAAGCGCGAACTCGACCCGTGTCGTATACGGTCGGCCTGCCACATGGCGGCCGGATCCGAGAAGCGGTCGTATGGCGGAGCTGACGACGGCGTTTGCCGGCAACGCGATTTCGCCCGGTCTAGCGGAGGGCGGGCGGCACGACCCGCTCTTGGATCTTGAGCAGGCGACGAATGCGGTCCCGGTCGCCGCCATCGAGACCAACGCCTTCGATCCAGCCATGCTCGGTCGCGGCGGCGGTGCGACGCCACACGCCGTCGGCGTCGTACCAGGCGTAGAACAGGACCGGTCCACTGATCTTGTAGCCTTGCGCCGCCACGTGCGCAGCCTGGCCCGACGCCTCGCGCGCCAAGGGTGCCGCGTGTGTCGGCCCGACGACGCCGGCCCGCGTATCGATCATCGGCACCCCGTGCATCGTCGCCGGATGCCAATATGTCGTCGGCACGGCGTCCGGCGGCGCGACGCTGCGGCCTGCCGGACCGTCGACCTCGAGCCCGGCGGCCGTCGCGTGGCCGGTGACGCGGGTCAGTTGGCCGTTGTCGTCGGTGACGGCCTCGAGCTGGATCAGCCGGCCGCCGCGCCACGTTTCACGCACGCGATGGATGAAGCGGAAGACCGTCAGGCCGAGCACGCGCCGGCTCGCGACCGTCTCGCTCGTGACAGTGAGGGTCGGCCCGTCTGCGACAAAGACGTAGCGGGCTTCGCCGATCGGCGTCCCGTCGTGGAAGATGCGGAAAAGACGCGTGATCGTCGTATCGGCGGCAGCGGCATCCGGCGCGGCCGGGATCGTATCGGCGTGCGCCGGAAAGACGGCGGCCGAGCACCCGAGCAAAGCTGCAAGCAGGCGCGCAAGCATGGCGGCAGTACCGGAAGGTGCAGCGGAAGGACACCGCTGTCCTCCCGGCCTCGAAACGGCGCGACGCATTTGGCAGTTCCGGCCGCCGGGAAGGAAAAAGGCCGGGAAAGAGATAGAAAAGAATAGAGAAAGAATGCACCTGACGTCGCCGGTCAGGCCGGTGACGATCGACGGTAGCCGATCAGCCGCCGTTGCTATCCGGTCCGGATTCGAGCGCCCGGACGATGGCGGCTTCGAGCTCTTCGGGCATGACGGGCTTCAGCAGATAGCCGCTCGGATTGATCGCGCGAATCCGCGCTGACGTCTCCGGATCGCCGAATCCGGTCACGAAGATGATCGGCGTCCCGACGCGACGCGCCCGCAGCTCGCGGGCGGTCTCGATGCCGTCCATGCCTTCCTTGAGATTGACGTCCATCAGGACGACGTCCGGCCCGCACTCCGCTGCCTGCTGAAGCGCTGCCGCGCCGCTCGATACGATGCCGCAGACCTGAATCCCGGCGGCCTCGAGCGACAGGCTCATGTCCCACGCGATCATCGCGTCGTCCTCGACGATGAGAACGCGCGGCGATTCCTTGGGTGTCCCCGCGCGACGGACAGGTTCATGTTTCTCAGACACGTAGCGAGAGCCGCTGATTAATGGTTGCCGTCCAGTGGGGACGAGCAAAGTTATCCCGGTCGAGCTAAAACGCAACACGATTCTGCCGCGGCGATATTGCCCCTGCGCCTGAAACGTCGGCATCCCGACTGCACTACTCAACCTGCGTTAATGTCGCAGGCACGTCCGCGATGGAACGAAAACGGGGCGCCTGCCCGCATGCCGATTGTTCAGACGTCAGCCGATCGACGGCCTGACTGGGCGACGCCACGCCGGAACGGAGACCGGGCCCGGTGCCGCGCGGGTTCCTGTGTACCGCGCGCGTATCCGGTGACATGTGCCCCAGGCGCGGCTTGCGGGCACCGTCAGCCGCGGCGCGCTGCAGGATTGCGACGACCCCTATAGACGATCCCTATACAAGGCGACGGCCGCACCGCTCGTGCGTTCACGCCCACAACCCGAAGGCGATAGGCCTTGTGGGGACGGCGGCGGCGGGGAACAGCTTCATTCAATCGGACGTTTGCGCGTGTGTGTGCTGAGGAAGCGACGTCAGCCGCATCGATACGAGCTTGCGGCGCGTCGAGTCGAAACAGCGCGCCGCTACCGGGCATGGATGAAGGGAATCCGGCCCGGCACGACCCGGTAATGATTCATCGGGCAGATGATCACCGGTTCCGGTGCCGGATGGGCCCGGGCCATAGGCATGCGGCCGGGCGATGGACGGCGATTCGTGCCGAGTGCGGCATTCGGATACGCAACAACATGGGCGATGGAAATGGCCGGTCACGGCGATCTCGAGGGCAACACCGACGGCGCACTATCATACGACGACGGGAACCAGCGGCTGCGTGACGCGCAACACCGCTTTAACAACACGTTGCAGCTCATTCGAACGCTGATCGCAATGCAGCGGCGGCTGCACCCGGCGGCCGCCGAACCGCTCACGGCGCTCGAGCTTCGCATCACGGCTATCGCGCTCGGCGAGCGCCACATCCAGCAGTCGGACGGTACGGGCGTGCCGCTCGGGGCCTGTCTGGACGCACTCACGACGGCGGTGCTGCAACATCAGGTCGCGGCGCGCGTGACGAGAGAGGACGATGTCCGGCTGCGGCAGCCGCAGATCGTTCCGGTCGGACTGCTCGTATGCGAGATTCTCACGCAAATCGCGGGCACCGTGCGCGACGCGACGGATGACGGACGACCACCCGTGCCGATCGACGTCCTGTTGCGCCGACCGGAACCGACACGCGCCGTGCTTGAAATCGGGACACGGCAGGCGGACGCGGCCGAACTGACCGACGATGGCGAGCACGGACGGCTGATCGAGCTGCTCGCCCGTCAGATTCGCGCGTCGATCGAGGTGCTGCGCGATCCGGGCGACGGCATGAGTGTGCGCGTCTCCTTTCCGTTGCAATGATCCCGACCGGATTTCGAGGTCGCGGCTTCAGGCGGCGAGCCTGTCCGCGGCATGGCGGCCGGGCGGCCGTCGCGGCACGCGCCCGTCAGGCAGGCGCCAGGCCGGGGGCTGGCGAACGAACGGCAGCTTGAGCAGGGATGCCAGCCGGACATCGCGGCGCCCGCGGAAGGCAGGCACGCCGATGACGATCTCGCGTTGCGGGACGTCGACGCGGAGCGTGCCGTGGAGACGGTCCCATAGCGTAAGGCCGCTCGACCAGTTCGATGCGGTCTCTTCCGGCACGATCGAGTGATGGATGCCGTGCAGGCGCGGCGTCACGATGATGCGGCTGAGCCGCCGTTCGACTGCGATCGGCAGTCGCAGATTGGAATGATGAAACAGGACGGACAGCAACGTGGCGGCCCGCCACAACGCCAGCGGACGCGGACCGACGCCGAGCACGGCGACCTGCAGCGCGCGCCATGGCACCGATGCCGCCATCTCGGCGAAGTGGAAGCGTAGCGCGGTCGAGACGTCGAGGTCGCGGTCGATGTGATGCATGGCGTGCATGCGCCACAGCCACGGCACGCGATGCGTGAGGATGTGCCAGAGATAGAGCGTGTAATCCATGAGGGCGAGGGCCAGCACGGCATCGATCCATTGCGGTGCGCCGACGCGCTGCAGAAGTCCCCATCGCCGGCGCTCGATCGCGGCGGCGAGCCGGTCGACGAGCGGCCGTTCGACGAGATTCACGGTGGCGGCGCTCAGCACGGCAACGGCCAGGTTGCGGGCGTGGCGCGCGGCCTTGGGCTCGACCGGTTTGCGAAGAGGAAAGCGACGCTCGAGACCGGTCAGGCCGACGTAGACGCCGGCGAGGAGGACGGGCGCGAGCCAAGGCGACAGGCGAATCCTGGACAAGAGGTCCTTGCCGTCGAAGGTCACCTGACCAATGACCGAGCGGCGCGCATCGTTCCGCCGCGGCGGTCGATCAGGCGGCGCGACGTTCCCTGTCCGCGAGGAGCTCGACCAGCGCCCACGCCTCGTCCGGGGTGAGATCGGGCCGGACGGCACGCACGGCCTGGACCGCGCGTCGGGCCGCCGTCGGCGAATCGAGACCGGCCGCGCGGCTCCGTTCGAGTACGTCGCTGACGAGCCGGTCGAGATGTGCAGGGCTGTTCGTCATCGGTCGTCCCTTGTTCAAGCTTAACCTTCGTCCAGACAGGCTCGGCCGCACAAGGTCACGGTCAGGTTCTCGGATTATACCTTGGGACAAGCTTGGCACTAATTTCGTGTTAACGAGATCGGGACAGGCTGGCCCGCCGCGACGACGGAAGGGGCATGAATGAGCCTGATCGAGTGGAACGCGACGATGACGGCCGGCAGGGGGCGAACCGGCACCCTCTATCTGATCGCCGAGGCCGGCGGCCGGTGGTCGGTCAGCGTTGACGGCGACATGCTGTGCCTGACGGGCGCGGCGGCCCAGGCGGTGCAGCGAACCGAGTATCTCGAAGCGCTGAAGCACGTCGCCTGCGGCCGCGCGCATGAGCTGACGTTCGACCAGCTCGCGCACGCGGCCGTCGTCGCTGGGGAAATGAAGGAAGCGGCGGAGACGGTGCTGGCGAACGGAACGCTGCCCCCCGACGAACTCGAGTCGGTCGACCAGTACGGTCGGTGCCTCGGCGACCTGCTTCGCCTGATCGCGGCCGAACAGGACCGCCGCCGCAAACGGGCGCCAAGCTGACGGCGGCCGGGTCCCCCGACGGACGATCAGGTGCAGGCGGCCGTCGCGGCGAGCCGCCACGTCCGGCGGTCTCGCCTCAGGACGGCGGCAGGACCTCGAACGAGCCGGACAGCGTCGCGCCCTGCGCGACCTCGATCTGCCGGTAGCGGATCGTGCCCGAGACGACGGCCTTGTCGTGGACGACGAGACGCCGTTTGGACAGGAGCTCGCCGTCGAAATGGCCGCGGACCTCGACCACCTCCGCTTCGACCGAGCCGCGATAATGCCCGCCCTCCATGACGACGAGGACGCGGCACTTGACCGACAGCTCGACGCTCGTTTCGACGTGCAGCGTATCGGCGCCCTCGATCGTCCCGTTGAAGCCGATCCCTGGTCCGATCGAGACGCCGGAGCCCTTCGGCTCCTCCGCGGGTCCGTGCCGGAAATCGGATACGCTCTTGGCTCCCCTGACCTGGATCATCGTGAATCCCCCGAGTTTGACTGCGCCACCGCGCCGATCGCGGCATCTGACTTCAGGACGGGCCGCGCGCGGCACCGTTTGGCGGAAAGGGCCCTTGGGCTCTGCATTGAACAACCTATCTAGAGAACAGCTTGAGCGTAGGACTCGGCCGGTACGAACGGCGGTTCGCGCCGCAGATTGACGGCCGTCCGGCGGACGTTCCCGTACGCTTAGCACGGAAACGATGGAGAAATGATGGCACGAATGCAAACCGGGACGGTCCGCCGCAGCTTGGCCGCGGCACCGGTCGCGGCTGCGGACGTGCTGTTGCCGGGGGACGGCATCTTTCCGGCACCTGCGCGGATTGCGGGCGAACGGCCCGACCGGCCGGTCGAAACCGGCTAGCGGAATTTCAACACAATTCATCCGTAGGATGTAAGGTTGACGGATTGGGATCCCCGCAGCCGGCAAGTGGCATCGGCGGGATCGATGCCGGATGCCATCCTGCCCGAACCTTCAGGCGCCGCCGGCCGCGCGGGCAAACGAGGAACACTGATCGCATCATGACCATCGCGACCGAACCGGCCTTTCACAGGGCAACGCCGCGCGACAATGCAGCGCAGCGCAACTCTCCCACCTACCGTCTGGCCGCGCTCGACGTGGATTTCATGCTCCGCGACAGCATGCGCGGCGTCCGGTTCCTGCTCGAGTACGCCAAGCCCGAGGAGGCGCTGCGGGCGTGGGGCGTGCGCTCCACCATCGTCGTGTTCGGCAGCGCCCGCATCCGTTGCGACGAGAGCGGCTACGACGTCCACCGGCGGACCCACGATGGCCGACGGACGCGCTGGTACGATGAGGCGCGACGGTTCGGCCGCATCGCATCCGAGCGCGGCGGCGCGCTGCATGGGCCGGACCGCCCGCGCGACAACGTCATCGCGACCGGCGGGGGCGGCGGCATCATGGAGGCCGCCAACCGCGGCGCGTGGGAGGTCGGTGCGCCGACCATCGGGTTCAACATCACCCTGCCGCGCGAGCAGGAGCCGAACGCCTACACGACGCCCGAACTCACGTTCCGCTTCCACTATTTCGCGATGCGCAAGATGCACCTCGCCATGCGGGCGAATGCGCTCGTCGTCTTTCCCGGCGGTTTCGGAACGCTCGACGAGCTGTTCGAGCTGCTGACGCTGCGCCAGACAGGCAAGATCGCGCAGCTGCCGATCGTGCTGTTCGACCGCAGCTACTGGACGCGGATCGTGAACTTCGAGGCGCTGGTCGAGGAAGGCATGATCGAGCCCGGCGACCTGACCCTGTTCGACTTCGCGGACGATGCCGAGGAGGCGTGGCAGATGCTGGTGCGTCGCGGCCTGAAAACCTACCCGCCGCCGGTCGTGCAGGCGAACGGAAGCTAGCCGCGGCGGGCGGGCGATGAGGGCGCCCGCAGCTCAACCGGTCGGGGCCGGCCGCTGATACGGCGTCGAGACTTCCCAGCGCATTTCGAAGTTGCGGACGAACTGGTCGGCGACGCAGCGGTCGCGGATGATCGTCACGTTCTCCGCGTTCCGCTTCTCGGCATTGCCGGTGAAGTTGTAACTGCCGCCGACGACGATCTCGCCGTCGACGACGATCACCTTGTTGTGCGCGATCGCGACCTTTTCATCGATGCGCACGGGAACGCCGTGATTGTCGAGGTAGGTTGCGCCGGTGTAGCGGCTCTTCCGGTTCTCCCTGTCGAGCACGACCCGCACCTCGAGGCCGCGCTCCGCGGCCCGACCGATCGCCTGGATGATCGGCGGCGAGGTGAAGTTGTAGGCCTGTACGAGCACGGAGCGTTGCGCGCCGTTGATCAGGCCGACGATCTGCTCGAGGCACGACTCCGGGCCGGGCCGGAAGCACACGTCGACCGTCGCGTTGCGGCATTCCTGGGCGAATGCCGCGCCGCCGGCGAGCCACACGGCGAGAGCGGCGGGCAGCACGCGGCTGCATATGGTCGTGATCGTCAAGCGTGTCGCAGCGCCCATGCGAAATGCAACGCCACGGCGGCGCGACCAAGCGCGACGCGCATTCGTGGTAACGCGCGATCACCCGGCGCAGCCGAGCGTGATCTACGGACGGACGAAACTTATATCTTGGGGGCGCCGGTCAGCTTTGCCAGGAGCTCGTCGAGCTGGTCGAGCGTCTGGTAGTGGATCGAGAGCGTGCCGGACTTGCCGCTCTTGCCGGCCTGGATCTGCACCTTGAGCCCCAGCGCCTCGGTCAGGCTGCGTTCGAGCGCGCGCGTGTCGGCGTTTGCTTGGTCGCGCGCACGGCCATCGGGCTTGGACGATGCCGGCGTCGCCTTGAGCGCGTTGACGAGCGCCTCCGCCTGCCGCACCGACAGGCCCTGCGCGACGATGCGCGCGGCGACGCTCGCGGCATCGGGCAGGCCGACCAGAAGCCGCGCATGGCCAGCGCTGAGCTTGCCGTCGCGCACGAGCGCCTGCACCTCGGCCGGAAGGTCGAGCAGGCGCACGATGTTGGCAATGTAGGGCCGGCTCTTGCCGAGACCCTGCGCGACCTGCTCCTGGGTGTAGCCGAACTCGTCCATCAGGCGGCGATAGGCGATCGCCTCTTCGATCGCGTTCAGGTCCTGGCGCTGCAGATTCTCGACGAGCGCGGCCTCGAGCGCTTCACGGTCGGTGAGGTCGCGGACGAGCGCCGGAATCTCGTGGAGTTGCGCAGCCTGGGCCGCGCGCCAGCGGCGTTCGCCGGCAATAATCTCGTACTTCGTCGCGTCCTCGGGGTGCCGGCGCACGAGGATCGGCTGCAGCACGCCCTGGGCCTTGATGGAGGCGACGAGCTCGGCAAAGTCCGCCTCGTCGAAATCGCGCCGCGGCTGATACGAGCCGGGAACGATCTGCGCGACCGGCAGGGCGCGGGCACCGCCGCGGGCCGCGGGGGCGGCACCCCCCGCGGCGGCGGCCGGCCCGGCGGCGGACGGGGTGCCGGCCGTGTTGGCGGCAAGCGGCGAGCGGACATCGCCCAGGAGGGCCGACAGGCCGCGCCCGAGCTGCTTCTTCTGGTTGTGTTCCTTCGTCATCGGATCAGGTCATCGAAAGCGCAGGAGGCGGTCACGCGGCAACGCCGGGTTGTCCGGGGGGCGGCGCCTTGGAGGCAGCCTCCTGCTTGAGGAGTTCGCTGGCGAGCATGATGTAAGCCTGGCTGCCGGAGCAGCGCAGATCGTAAAGAAGCACCGGTTTGCCGTGACTCGGCGCCTCGGAGACGCGCACGTTGCGCGGAATGACGGTGTCGTAGACCTTGTCGCCGAAGAAGCCGCGGACGTCGGCGGCGACGAGATCGGAGAGCTTGTTGCGCTTGTCGTACATCGTCAGCACGACACCCTGGATCTGCAACCTAGAGTTGAATTTCTCGCGAACGCGTTCGATCGTGCGGATGAGATGCGAGAGGCCTTCGAGCGCGAAGAACTCGCATTGCAGGGGAACGAGAACCGCATCCGCGGCGACGAGGGCGTTGAGCGTCAGGAACCCGAGCGCCGGCGGACAGTCGATCAGCACGTAGTCGAAGTCGATCATCCCCTGCGCGGCGGCGAACGCATCCGCAATCCGGAACTCGCGCCGTTCCAGGTCGACGAGCTCGATCTCGGCGCCGGCGAGGTCGGCCGTTGCCGGGACGATCGACAGGTTCGGCACCAGCGTCGGGACGACGGCCGCGGCCATGGCTGCCGCACCGATCAGGACGTCGTAGGTACCGGTCTGCCGCTGTTCTGCCTCGAGGCCCAGGCCGGTCGATGCGTTCCCCTGCGGATCGAGGTCGAGGATGAGGACGCGTTTGCCGACGGCGGCGAGCGCCGTCGCCAGATTGATCGCGGTCGTCGTCTTGCCGACGCCGCCCTTCTGGTTGGCGACGGCAAGGATGCGGGGAGATTTGTGAAATCCGTCAGAAACTTGGCTGTTCGTCACGGGGTCCGGAGGGCTCGTTGTCCCGATGCGCGGCGGCGACGCTCGGGCGCGTCCGTCCGGCCGGGGAAGTCGTCAGACGGCCATCTTCTACGTTCGGGTAGTGCGGGTCAATTCATGATGGAACGCACGGCCATGATGGCGCGGCGACCGATCTTTGCACGAACGGAGGTTCGGCTTTGGCCATCATTCCGTTATGTTCCATTTCGTCATGTTCCGGGTCCGCAATGGGACACGGGACAGCGGGACAGCAGACGGAGGCACCGGCGTGAGCGAGCAGGACGATGCGAGAGCGGTCAGGAGCGGCGGGGCACCGATCTGGCGTGGACCGGACGGGAAGCCGGTCGCCTGTCTGGAAAAGATCAAGGTCCTCAACGACAACTTGGATGAAATCCGGCGCCTGGCGCAGGATGCGTTCGAGGACGCGCTACTGATGGGCTGCGACGAGGCCCAGTTCCGGGCGGTGCTGCATCAGCTCGTCGACTCGCTGGAGAACCCTTACCGGCGCGACTGACGCCGGGGCCGGGCCGGCTGCGGGCCCGGATGTTTCACGTGAAACATCGTGTGCGATGCCGGCTCAGCGGGCCGGCGCGATGTCCGCCACGATCAGTACGGCACCGTCCGGATCGGAGCGGCTGGTCCTGCGGTCGAGCCGGAACCGCCAGTCCAGCCGCGCCGCCTCGATCTCCGCCTCGGCCCTGGCGCCCTTGAGAAGCAGGCACATCCCCCCAGGGGCCATCAGCGGATGGGCCAGAGCCAGCAGCGTGCCGAGCGGGGCGAGGGCCCGGGCCGTGACGACATCGGCCGGAGGCAGCCGTCCCGCCATCGCCTCCACCCGCGCCGTATGGACCTTGGCGGCGGCCCCGGTCTCACGCACGGCCTCGATCAGGAATGCTGCCTTCCGGGCGTCGGATTCGACCAGGTGAACCGCCAAGCCCGGCCGGACCGCCCCGGCCAGGATGGCCAGGACGAGGCCCGGAAACCCGGCCCCGCTGCCGAGATCGATCAGCGTGGCGGCCGGCCCCGGTATGAGGGGGAAGAGCTGGGCCGAATCGAGGAAGTGCCGTCGCCAGACGTCGTTCAGCGTCCCCGGACCGACGAGATTTATGCGCACCTGCCATTTGCGCAGCAGCGCCTCGTAGCGGCCGAGCCGGTCCAATGTTTCACGTGAAACATCGTCGGGCCAGCCGACCAGGACGTCGGCCGCGAACTGTGCGCGGGTATAAGCTGCGGGACGGGACATCTGGGACAGGTGGGACATCTGGGAAAGGCGGGACAGGTGGGGATGGGTTCTAGGCCCGCCGGGCCGGATCCGCGAAACGAAATCTGCGATCCACCCCGTCGCGGTGCCCCGGCCGTTCCGGTCGTCGCACGCGTCGCGATCGTCCCACCCGTCTCACGTGTCTCACCTGTCTCACGTTTCTCGCCCGTCGTGGCCGCCGCATCGTTCCGGCAGCCGGGATGGCCCAAGCCCGAAAGCAGAACGCCCGCGCAGATCCGGGTCCGCGCGGGCGTATTTATCCGGCCCGGATTCAACGGGGCCGGCGTCGTCCTGTCAAGCTGCCGGCCTCGTCACGCGGCGTCGCGGTCGCGCCGGCGCACGTGTCGCAGCAGGACGGTGAGGGCCGCCGGCGTGACGCCGGAGATCCGCGCCGCCTGGCCCAATGTCGTCGGCCGGACCTGGGCCAGCTTCTGCCGCACCTCCATCGACAGCGCGGTCAGCGCGAGGTAGTCGAGATCGGGTGGCAGCGCCAGGCTTTCGTCCTGGCGGAAGGCGCGGATGTCGCCGTCCTGGCGGTCGAGATAGCCGCGATAGAGGGCGTCGATCTCGAGCTGCTCGACGATCTCGGGCCGGAGCGCGCCGAGCTCGGGCCAGATCGCCGCCAGCCGCGGCATGCGGATGCCGGGAAGCGCCAGGAGATCCAGCACCGTGCGCGGCACGCCGTCCTGGTTCACCTGGATGCCGTGGCGGGCGAGCTGGGGCGGGGTCGCCTTGAGCTGCGTCACCAGCGCACGGGCCGCCGCCAGTGCCGCCGCCTTGTGCTCCCAGGCCCGCGCCCGGGCGGGGCCGACGCAGCCCACGGCAAGCCCCTTGGGCGTCAGCCGCTGGTCGGCGTTGTCGGCCCGCAGCACCAGCCGGTATTCGGCCCGGCTCGTGAACATGCGGTAGGGCTCGGACGTGCCGAGGGTCACGAGATCGTCGATCAGCACGCCGATATAGGCGTCGGCGCGGTCGAGCGTGAAGGCAGGGCTGCCGGCCACGGCAAAGGCGGCGTTGAGCCCGGCCATGAGTCCCTGCGCCGCCGCTTCCTCATAGCCGGTGGTGCCGTTGATCTGTCCGGCGAGGAAGAGGCCGGGCAGGCGCTTCGTTTCGAGTGTCGGCCGCAGCTCGCGCGGGTCGACGAAATCGTACTCGATGGCGTAGCCGGGCCGGATCATCCGCGCACGCTCGAGGCCGGGAATGGTCTTGAGCAGCGCGAGCTGGATCTCGCGCGGCAGCGACGTCGAGATGCCGTTCGGATAGATCGTGTCGTCGTCGAGGCCCTCGGGCTCGAGGAAGATCTGGTGCCGCTCGCGCGCGGCGAAGCGGACAACCTTGTCCTCGATCGAGGGGCAGTAGCGCGGCCCCACCGATGCGATCTGGCCCGAATACATCGGCGCGCGGTGCAGGTTGGCCCGGATCAGTGCATGGCTTTCCGGCGTCGTCGCCGTAATGTGGCAGACGATCTGCGGCGTCGTGATCCGTTCGGTCAGATACGAGAACGGCACCGGCGGATCGTCGCCCGGCTGCGCCTCGAGCGCGGCCCAGTCGATCGTGCGGCCGTCGAGCCGGGGCGGGGTCCCGGTCTTGAGGCGGCCGAGACGGAAGCCGAGCCGGTCGAGCGTGCGCGACAGCCCCACCGACGGCGCCTCGACATTGTCGCCGGCGATCTCGCCGTGGCGGCGCGCACGGCCGGCCGGGATCTTCTCTTCGCCGATATGGATGAGACCGCGCAGGAACGTGCCGGTCGTGAGCACGACGGCGCCGCAGGCGAGCCGCCGCCCGTCACCCGTCAGCACGGCCGCGACCCGGCCATCGGGCCCGATTTCGATGTCCTCGGCGCTGCCGGCGAGAACGGTCAGGTTCGCCTGCTCGGCCAGCAGCGCCTGGACGGCTTCGCGATAGAGCTTGCGGTCGGCCTGCGCCCGCGGGCCCCGCACCGCCGGGCCCTTGGAGCGGTTGAGCAGACGGAACTGGATGCCGGCGCGGTCAGCGGCGCGGCCCATGATTCCGTCCAGCGCGTCGATCTCGCGCACCAGATGGCCCTTGCCGAGCCCGCCGATGGCCGGATTGCACGACATCTCGCCGATCGTCGCCGGGTCCTGGGTCAGCAGCGCCGTGCGCGCGCCGACGCGCGCCGCGGCCGCTGCCGCCTCGCAGCCGGCATGACCGCCGCCGACTACGACGACGTCAAAGGCGAGATCCCTGGGTCCATTCATGGCGGCGGAATGTAGGCGCAAGGCCGGCAGGGGTCAAAGGCGTTCGCGGCGCGGTACGATGATGCCGCCGGCGCTCCGCCGCGCGCGATGTTTCACGTGAAACAGAACATTAAAATAATTTTATATCAATCACTTACCGCATTGCTGCGCTGCACAATACCGCAACAAGACCGCAGCAAGCGGCAGTGGCCGACCACCCCCGCCCGTAACAGTTGCGTCGGCGCGGTGTGCTTGCATGAGCCCTGGCCCGCGAGAAGCATCATGCGCATCCAGTTGGTCGACAATCCGATTCTCAATTCGCCGTTCCGCGAACCGATGTGCCGCCGGCAGCTCAACGACGCCACGCCGACCCGGATCACCAATCAAAAACAGCGAGGGCGCGTCTATGTGGTACTTATCGTCCGGGTCAAGAGCCACATCGAAAGGTTCGTCGAGAAGCAGACGACGAAGCGCGCGGACGCCGCGTCGACAACCGAAGGCCACAAAGCCTCCGCCAGCACCAGCGCATCCCGACTTCCTGATCCCGGTCGAGGAGCTTCGATCACCCGGCCGCCGCGGCGAACGATGCGACCGGAGCGGTCATCGGCACGAAGTCTCCGACGACGCACACATAAGGCGTGCCGTGCTCACGGGCGATCGCTTCGGCCAGGGCGCGGGCCGCCGGTTCGGCCATCGGCTCGAACAGCACCTTGCGGGTGGTACGCGGCGCAAGGCGCCCGCGGCACAAGCCGCGATGATGGACCACGTGCTCGAGCACGTCGATCGAGGCGAGCACCTCGTCGGGGCGATCGGACGGGAAGAGATGAAGCAGGACGACTTTCCGGACCTGTCCGGCGTAGGCGGTTCTGGCGTCGACGTACTGTGTCATGCGGCACGCGGCGGGCGGCTCGTATCCATTCTCGCCGCTATCCCTTAAGACTTGATTGCGTGCGGCCGCAGCCATCGCGCCAACCGTCCGCACATCAGCCCGCCGGTTTCGTGTCGTCGTCTTTCGAGTTGCCATCGCGCGGCGGTGCCGTCCGAGCGGCCGGATCGTGCGCGACCGGCGTCTCCGGCTTCGATTCCGCCTCGTCGCGCATGCCCTGCCTGAACGCCTTGATGCCCTTGGCCATGTCGCCCATCAGGCGCGGAATCTTTCCGGCGCCGAACAGCACGAGCACGATCAGCACGATGACGATGAGTTCACCGATCCCGATGTTCATGGCACCTCCGGCTCCTTCGTGCCCGTTGCCGCCCGGCGCGTGACAGGCGGCAACGGCGATTGCCGACGCACACGGCGGCCCGCGCCCAACCGGCGCTACTTGCCGATGCAGAACTCGCGGAAGACGACGTCGAGGACGTCCTCGACGCCGACGCGGCCGGTGATGCGCCCGAGCGCGCGCGCGGCGAGGCGGAGATCCTCGGCGAACAACTCGGGCGCACCGGCATGACCCTGCACCGCCGCCAGCGCCCGATCGAGCGACTCCGCGCACGCCTCCAGCGCCGCACGATGGCGCGCGCGCGTGATCACCGGCGCAGCGCCGTCCTCCATGGCGAGCCGCCGGGCGACGATGTCCGTCAATGCCGCGACCAGCGCATCCAGCCCTTCGCCGGTGCGCACCGACACGCGCCACATATGGCCCGGCACGATCGGCTCGGCATGCGGCGCAATGTCGATCTTGTTCAGCACGACGACCGATTCCGCGTCGATGAGCCGCACCAGCGATTCGTCCGGCTCGCCGGCGGTGGCGTCGAGGACCACGATCCGGAGATCGGCCGCCTCGGCGCGCGCCAGCGCCCGGCGGATCCCCTCGCGCTCGATCGCCGCATGCGCGTCCGCCGCCGATTCCGACAGCGCACGTATGCCGGCCGTGTCGGCCACGATGACGGGATAGCCGCCCAGATCGAGCTGAACCTCGATCACGTCGCGCGTCGTTCCGGCGTGCGCCGATACGATCGCCGCCTCGCGGCGCGCCAGCGCGTTGAGCAGGCTGGACTTGCCGGCATTCGGCGGTCCGAGGATGGCGATCGAGAATCCTTCGCGCAGCCGCTCGCCGCGACGGTCGTCGGCGAGATGCACGCGAATTTCGCCGGCGAGCCGCTCGAGATCGGGCACGAGCGCCGAGATCAGGCCGCCTGGCAGATCCTCGTCGGGAAAGTCGATTTCGGCCTCGGCATGCGCGAGCGCGCGCAGGAGACGCGCGCGCCATGATTCGGTCAACCGCCCGAGCGCGCCATCGAGCTGGCGACGCGCCTGCCGGCGCTGCGCGTCGGTTTCGGCGGCGACGAGATCGGCGAGCCCCTCGACCTGCGCCAGATCCAGCTTGCCGGCATCGAAGGCGCGGCGCGTGAATTCGCCGGCCTCGGCGAGACGCAGGCCGGGAAGCCGGCCGAGCGCGTCGAGCAGTGCGGCGAGCACGGCACGGCTGCCGTGGACGTGAAGCTCGGCGACGTCCTCGCCCGTGAAACTCCGCGGGCCCGGAAACCAGAGCGCCAGCCCGTCATCGATCGCCTCGCCCGAGGCCGGGTCGACGAAGGTCCTGCGCGTTGCGCGGCGCGGCTGCGGCAGCCGGGCGCGCCGGCCCAGCAGCGCGCAGAGCGCCGCACCGGCGGCGGGGCCGGAGATGCGCACCACGGCCACCCCGGCGCGGCCGGCGGCGGTCGCCATCGCGAAGATCGTGGCACGCGGCGAATCGCTCATGCGAGACGATATAGGCCAATGCCGTGCGGGCGCCTATGCGTTCTTGCGCCGGCGCTCGCGGTAGAAGGCATAGAGACCGCTGGCCGCGATGATGGCGCCGCCGACGATCGTCCACAGATCGGGAAACTGCCCGAACGCGAGGAGGCCGAGCACCGCCGCCCAGATCATGAGCGTGTAACCGTAGGGCTGGAGCCGCGAGGCCTCGCCGAGCTGCATCGCCTTGGTCAAGGCGAAATGACTGCACGATCCGAGCAGGCCGGCCACGGCGAGCCACGCCCAGCCGGCGGCATCGGGCGGCGTCCACGCGAACGGCCCGATCGCGGTCAGCACCACCGCGCCGACGACGGCGGAGTAGAGGACGGTCGTCTCCGGCCGGTCGTAGCGCGCGACGATGCGCAACAGAATCTGATAGATCGCGAACAGCAGGGCGCCGAGGAGCGGAATGAGGATGCGCCAGTCGATCTCGGCGAAGCCCGGCCGCACGATCACCAGGACGCCGACGAACCCGCTCACGACCGCGCACCAGCAACGCCATCCGACGCGTTCGCCCAGCATCACGACCGACAGCGCCGTCACGAGCAGGGGCGTGATCGCCGCCAGCGCGTGAACGTCGGCGAGCGGCAGGTATCTGAACGCCCAGACGAACGTCCCGATCTCGGCGATCAGAAGCAGGGAACGGACGACCTGAAGCCAGAATCCGGCCGTGCGGACGGGCAAGGCGACGCGACGGGGCCGTACGAGCAGAAGCGCAAAGCCGACGAAGAACAGGTACCGGACCCACACGATCTGGACGACCGCGTAGCTTGCGGCGAGGTACTTGTTCACCGCATCCATACAGGCGAACAGGAACATCGCCAGCAGCATGACCGCGATGGCGCGGGCGGAATCGGAGGGGCGAGGGGGCAAGGCCTGATTCGACGGACGAGAACGTTGAGACCGCGGCCGTGCCGAAAATACGCGGCCGACCAAGGTGATCCTACCAGAACCCCGCATGCCGCCAAGTTCCGGAAAATATCACGTCGCAACGGAGGAACCCGCCGGAGTCTCTCCCGTTAATCCGACGCGCGTGCCAAGCGCGCCTCCCCTAAACTCGGCCGTTGCCGGTGCGTCAGCCCTGCGGCGGCTTTCTTTTTTCGGGTCAACGATCGGAGGGAGAGCCATGCGGTCCCCACGCCCGCGCATCGTCGGCATCGTTCTGGTCATCTTCGGCCTGTTCCTGGCGCTGCTGCTGGCGCTGTTCCAGAGCGCAAGCGAGACCATGCTCGGCGAATTCACGATCGCCGCGGTCGTGCTGCTTGCGGTGCTTGCGGTGACGTTCGGCCTGTTCATGATCATCAGGAACCGCGGCGTGCGAACGGATACCGGCGTCCGATAGCGCACGCCGGCGCTGCCCCATACCTATGACGCCACGCTGTACCGCGCCGGCGTCAGCCAGGCTTCCCGCCCTGCGGCGGCCGTGCCGCTCAACCGAACGCAACGACGTTCCCCGCGTTGAAGTCGCGCGAACGCACCACCCGGCCGTGCCACGGAGAACGCCATGCCGCACAAACCCAGCCACAATCCCCCTGGACAGCAGCTCGACAACCCCGGCCGCCAGGGACAGGACGACGACGCCGAGCCGCAGTCCGGGGCGCAAGCCGCGACCGACGACGGCGGGCAGGACGATACCGCGGAACCGGCGCTGCAGCCTGTGACCGGCGACGACGCGGACGAGACAGCGGACGACACGGCGCAGCAGGCGCATCTTCAGCCTGCGTCCGGGCCGGCGACGGATGACGGGCGCCCGGACGGCGGGACCGATGAAAACGGCGGTAATGACGATGAAAACGGCGGTAATGACGATGAAAACGGCGGCGATGATGCGGACGATGGCACCGGTGCCGCCGGCGGATCGGCGATCGAGGCATCATTCGATGCTGACGGCGACGACGACGGCGGCGACGACAGCGACCATGGTCGCGATGACGACGATGATGATGGCGATGATGACGATAATGACGGCGACGACGGCCGCGGCGGCGACGATGTGAACGGACCGCCGTCGTCATCGGATGACGGCGACCGCGGCTCCGGTCAGACCATCGCCGAGGCCCCTGAGCAGAACATCGTCCAGGCCCCTGAACAGAACAACGTCCAGACTATCGATCAGACCATCGACCAGAACATCATCCAGAACATCGACACCATCATCCGGCAGAACCTGAACCAGAATCGGGGCGACGACGACTCCGATGCCGGCGATGATGATGATGACGATGATGACGACGGCGATGCGCGCGCGGATGACGGCGCACCGATCGACGTCGACGTGCATCAGGAGGTCGAGGTCAGCCAGAAGGTCGTGGTCGTGCAGCAGAACGCGCACCCGACTGCGCCGACACAGGTCATCAACATCAACGTCGACCTCGACGTCAATGTCGACAACGACGTCAAGGTGATCCAGGGCGGGCCGCACCAGACAGTCGTCAGCGGCACCCAGACCAGCGACATCCTGTTCACGACCGTCAGCAATGCGACCCTCACGGGCGGCGACGGTGACGACATCCTGGTGGCCGGCGCCACCAACGTCTACATCGCGGACATCGAGCCGCTGAACGTGTCCGGGGTGAGCGGCACCGCCATCCTCGTCCAGGATGAGGACACGCTGACCGTGCGCGTGGTCGCGGCGGGGCTCGAGCCCGGACAGCCGCACATTCAGGACATCCACGGCCGTTTCGCGGGCGACGACATTTCCGATGCCGCCGATGCCGGCACGACCGTGGGCGAAGACCGTGCCGACGAACCGACGCCGATCGACTCGATCATTCCGCCCGCCGACGCCGACGCGGATGGAGACGGGTTCATCGAGTTCGAGGAGGGCCTGCCGTACTACGGTCCCGGCATCCTGTCGCTTGCTTCGCCGCAGGGCGCCTTCGCCACCGGGTTCCCCGTTCCCGAACCGGACGGCACGATCACGTTCATGCAGGCCTATGACCTGCGCGCGACGCTCGACTTCGAGTTCACGCGCGACGACCTGGTGCCGCTCGAGCTGCGCGAAGTCGTGCTTCACGGCCTGTCGAACGACGGCGACGGCGAAGATACGCCGGGCGAGATCGACGGCACGGCCGGCTACAAGCCCGATCTGCCGGTCGCGGCCGGCGAGATCGAGCTGATCCAGGCGACGGCCCGCGTCGAAAGCCCCGGCACGCTCAACGCGACGATGAACGGTGACGCCGGCGACGATATCCTGCTGGGCAAGGGCGGGAACGACATCCTCCGCGGCGGCGACGGCGATGACTGGCTTGCCGGCAGCGGCGGGCGAAACCGCCTCGACGGCGGCGATGGCGCCGACGTCTTCGTGCTCGGCGAGGGGCGCGACGTGATCGAGGATTTCGACTTCGACGAAGGTGACCGTCTGCTCGTGCCCGGCGACCAGACCGATCTCAATGCCGTGGTGACCAGCGCCGAATCGGTGGCGACGGGGGCGCGGATCGAGACCGATGACGGCGAGGTGACGCTCGTCGGGATCGCGGCCGCCGACATCAACACGGACTGGTTCGTCGTGGCATAGGCGGCCGCCGCGTGGCGATCCACGCCGCGTATGGCCGTGACCGGAACGTCATTGTCACGACATGATCACGGCCGGCACCGTTCGGCTTGGCCGAACGATGCCGGCCCCCTTGCGTTGAGACGGCTCCGGACGATCAACGGAGACGTCGAATGCCACCTCGACCGGCCCACGCCGCACGCCACCGGAGCGCCCCGCCGGAATGCGACGAGACGCATTTCGACACCGATGCGGGCGACCGTCTGCGGATAACCGGTACGCAGGCGAACATCGAAGCCGCGCCCGACTCGACCGAAGCGTCGACGACGGCGGGCGCATCGCGACCGAAGACGGCGCCGTGACCGTGCTCCGCTTCTACAGGGACGATCCCGGCGCCGACCTCTTCACGGCGGCGTAACGCCGGCGTCGCCGTGCCGCCCCGTTCCCGTCTTACGCGACGGGGACGGGGCGGGGTTGCCCCGAATGCAACGACGTCAGGTGCGCGGCTTCGGCGTCTTGCCGTATTGCCGCGGCGGATCGTCGCCCGGCCTGAGCATCAGGCGCCGGACCCGACCGCCGGCGACCAGATGCGTCGTCAGGATTTCGTCGATGTCCTCGGTCGTCTTGGGCGAATACCAGACGCCCTCGGGATAGATGACCATGGTCGGGCCAAGCTCGCAGCGGTCGAGGCAGCCGGCACTGTTGATGCGCACGTCGGCGAGCCCCAGCTCCTTGGCCCGGGCCTTCATGTAGTTGCGCAACCGTTCCGATCCGCGGGCCTTGCAGCAGCCGCGGGGATGTCCGGCCGGGCGCTCGTTCGTGCAGACGAAGACGTGCCGGCGGTAGAAGAGCGGCGGATCCGAGTCCGGCGCCACGTTCTCGCTTTCACGGGCATTCGGCTTGGTATCGTCCATCGTCGTCTGGAGGCGCCTTCGTCGGTTGGTCGGGCATTCGGGATCGTGCCCACGGGCGGCCGTCGCGCGAGCGGCCGCAGCACCGGCCTAGAAGCCCGAAACCGTGCGCATTTGTCAATTCGCCCGCCGGTGCCGCGCGCATCGCGGCCGACCATCGCTACCTCCGGGGCCGCAAGTCCGTTAAGCTTCCATCAAATGGAGGAGGCGTCCCATGAAGATCAAGTTCGACATCGACTGCACGCCCGAGGAAGCGCGAGCGTTCCTGGGATTGCCCGACGTGCAGCCCATGCAGAAGGCGGTCATGGAGGAAGTCACGCAGCGCGTGAAGCAGGCGATGGCCGCCATGGATCCCGAAACCATCCTCAAGACGTGGCTTCCCGCATCGATCGAGAGCTGGGAGCATCTTCAAAAGGCGTTCTGGGGCCAGATCGACCCCGACAAGTGGAGCGGCGGAACCGAGCCGCCGCGAAAGTAGGTCCGGGCGGCCGCCGGCAGACGCAACCGTGCGGCGGCGTGCCGCCCTATGGCGGCGTCATGCGTTTCGACTGAAACGGAGACGGCACATGCCGAACTGCTCACCCTTTGCCGCGAGGATGCGATGACCACCGCCACCATGACGCCGCCCGCCGCGGCCAATCTCCTGGGCCAGGAGACGTCGCCCTATCTGCTGCAGCACAAGGACAATCCGGTGCACTGGCGGCCCTGGGGCGAGGCCGCGCTGGCCGAGGCGCGCGCCACCGGAAAGCCGATCCTGCTGTCGATCGGCTACGCCGCCTGCCACTGGTGCCACGTAATGGCGCACGAGTGCTTCGAGGACACGGCGACCGCGGCGGCGATGAATGCGCAGTTCGTCAACATCAAGGTGGACCGCGAGGAGCGTCCGGACCTCGATCGCGTCTACCAGCTCGCCCACCAGGCGCTGACCGGGCGCGGCGGCGGCTGGCCACTGACCGTGTTTCTCGATCCGCAGGACCTGACGCCATTCTTCGCCGGCACCTACTTTCCGCGCGAACCGCGTTACGGCATGCCCGGCTTCGCCCAGCTGCTGCTGCGCCTGCGCGCCGCCTTCGACCAGCAGCGCGACGCGCTGCGCACGCAGAACGCCGAGCTGCGCGACTGGCTGGCGCGCGTCGGCGACGACGCGCCCGGTGCGCGTCCCGACGCGGCGCCGCTGCGTGCGGCGCTGGCGCGCATCGCCAGGCGCCACGATCCCGACCACGGCGGCAGCCTCGGCGCGCCGAAATTCCCGCACGCCGGCGAACTGGCGCTGCTGCTGGACGAAGCCGCCGCGCCGATCGGCGCGGCCGCCAACGGCATCGACGCGGCGACCTGTGCGGCGATGGCGCAGCGCACGCTCGCGCACATGGCCACCAGCGGGCTGCACGACCATCTCGGCGGCGGCATCTTCCGCTACTGCGTGGACGCCGCGTGGACGATCCCGCACTTCGAGAAGATGCTTTACGACAACGCGCTGCTGCTGCCGCTGTACGCGCGCGCGGCGCGTTCGTGGGACGACGCGGCCATGCGCGCCGCCTGCCTCGGCATCGTCGCCTGGCTCGATGCCGACATGCGCCTCGCCGGCGGCGGCTACGCCAGCGCACGCGATGCCGACAGTGAGGGCGAGGAAGGCCGCTACTACCTGTGGCAGCGCGACGAAGCGCGCGCCCTGCTCGACGCCGATGCCTGGGCCGTCGCGGCGCGCGTCTGGGGCCTCGACCGACCGCCGAACTTCGAGGACCGCGCCTGGCATCTGCAGCAGATACGCGACGTCGCGGACGCGGCGGCCGAGCTGGGCATCGACGCCGCGGCTGCCGAGACGCACCTGCAGCGCGCGCGCCAACGTCTATTGGCAGCGCGAACGATGCGCACACCGCCGCTGCGCGACGACAAGCGGTTGACCGCGTGGAACGCGCTGCTCGCCGCAGGCGTAGCGCGCACCGCACGCTGGCTGCCCGAGGAGGGTCCCGCGCTGGGTCGGATGGCCGCCGAGATCCTCGGCACCTTGCGCGCCAGCGCCTGGGACGACGGCCGCCTGTACGCCAGCCATGCCGGCGGCCGCGCGCGTTTTCCCGCCTACCTCGACGACCACGCCTTCGTGCTCGATGCGCTGCTGGCGAAGCTGCAGTGCGCCTTCGCACCGCGCGATCTCGACTGGGCGATCACGCTGGCGGAGGCGCTGCTGCAGCGCTTCGAGGACCGCGAGCGCGGCGGCTTCTGGTTCACCGCGCACGACGCCGAGTCGCTGATCCAGCGGCCCAAGCCGTGGACCGACGACAGCCTGCCGAGCGGCAACGCCGTCGCCATCGACGCGCTGCTGACGCTCGGCCACCTGCTCGGCGAGACGCGCTATCTCGACGCCGCCGAGCGCGCGTTGCGCGCCGCGGCCGCGCCACTGGCACAGTACCCCGACGCCTGCCCCACCCTGCTGGGCGCGCTGCGCCACGCGCTGGCACCGCGCGCGCAGGTGATCGTGCGCTGCGCGGAGGCGGAAGCCGAGGCGTGGCGCGCCGCGTTGCGCGCGCTCACGCCGGCGCGCGCCGACGTGTTCCTGATCGCATCCGATTGCGCCGATCTGCCTGGCGTGCTGGCCGAGCGTGCACCGCGCACGGGCGGCGTGGCCTATCTCTGCGAAGGTCTGAGCTGCCGCGCACCGCTCGGCACGCCCGACGCGCTGATGGCAACGCTGGACGTGCCCGGCCCGTAGTCTGCGCGTGCGGAAAACAGCGGAGCTTTTCGACGCGGATCGAACCGAATGAACGCGGATTGAGAAATGCTTTATCCGCGTCAATCCGCGCAAATCCGTGTCCAAGGCTCTTGGCTTTGGCTTCGACGTGCGTGGCGATTCCGCCCTACAACACCACCGGGCGGTCGGGCAGCTCGTCGGCGGCGCCGTGCGGCCGCGGCGGCAGGTGGGCCGCCAGCAACGCGTGGGTGGCGGCGATGCCGGCCTGCGCGCCGCCGATCCAGTCGCCGGCGGCGAAGCGTTCGCGCATCGTCGCGCACACCGCGTTCCAGGCCACCGTCGGCACGTGCCGCGCGACGCCGCGATCGGCGACGATCTCGATCGCGCGATCGGCCAGCAGCAGGTACAGCAGCACGCCGGTGCGCTGCGCGGTATCCCACACGCGCAGCTGCGCGAACACCTGCTCGGCGCGCTGGCGCGGCGTGCGGTTCTCGAACAGTTCGGGCAGGGGCAGCCGCGCCTCCAGCGCGAAGCACACCTCGCCGCCATGGCGCGCCTCTCCTTCGGCGATCGCCGTCTGGATCGCGTCCATTGCCGCCGGCGGGAAGCGCCGCCGCGCGGGCGTCGCGAGCATGTGCCGCCACAGGCGCGACGGCTGCATCACCAGCTCCCCGACGCGCCGCCGCCGCCGGTCATGCCGCCGCCGCCGGAAAATCCGCCGCCGCCGAAGCCGCCGCCACCGCGTCCGCCCCAGCCGCCGCGGCGCGCGAACATGCCGCCGGTGGCGACCGGCAGCAGGCCGACCAGCAGGCCGATGGCGAAGCCTGCCAGCGCGAAACCCCAGCGGCCACCGCTGAAGAACAGGCTGGCGACGGCGTTCAGCAGGCCAGTGCCGAGCGCGCGTCCGGGCGCGCGCATGCGCCGGAACGGCGTGCGCACGATCAGTGCCAGCGCGAAGGCGAAGAACAGCAACGGCAGCCAGGCGGCGCCCGGCTGCGCCGGTGGGCGCCCTTCCAGCGGTGGCGGCAGCGGTTCGCCGTCGATCAGCTTGGTGAGTGCGTCCACCGCGTCGCTGATGCCGCCGTAGTAGTTGCCCTCGCGGAAGCGCGGCGCGATGTATTCGCGGATGATGCGCGCGGCGGCGGCGTCGGGAATGGCGCCTTCGAGGCCGTAGGCCACTTCGATGCGCACGCGGCGGTCGTCCTTGGCGACGATCAGCAGC
>DASVCL010000001.1:0-64831 GCA_036381615.1 Alphaproteobacteria bacterium | reverse complement strand
TTCTCCGGCCGAGAGTCAACCCGAGGTGGCTGCCCAAGTCAAGCCCCGGGCCGGCGATGTTTCAGTTTGCCAGGTCGGCAATTTCTTCGAGCGTTCAGACGTGACCCACGATCCCGGCCGTTACCTTGCATCCTGACCGCCATCTGAAGATGAAACAGCCAATCGATCGTCCGCTTCGGATCTCACTATTCGCAATTCACGGCTTCGGGAAAAAACCGGGCGGCCGAGCCGCCCGCAGGCAACGTTGACGCCGTTCAGCTCGTCAAAAAATCGTCGGCATTGAGGTCGGCCGCATTCACGCCGACGATCAGGACCGTCCCAGTCCCGAATGTGACGACCGCGCCATTGCTGCTGTCTTCGATGGCATTCGCCGCGCCCGAGAGCAGAATCTTGTCGGTTCCATCCTCGAAATCCGTGATCGTATCGGCGCCGAAATCCTGTCCGGTAAACGCGAACACATCGACCCCATCGGAGCCGGTGAGCACATCATTGCCGGCGCCGCCGTCGAGCCTGTCGTCCCCGGCAAGGCCGACGAGGACGTCATCGCCACCGAGCCCGGGGAGCGAATCATTACCCGTCGTGCCCGCCACGATATTGTCGTTGTCATCGGCGATGGCGATGAGCTGCCCCCGAATCTCGCCCGCGGGGAATTGTGTCGTATGGACGTTGAAATAGAGCGGAACCTCCGATCCCACCGCAGCCCCACCGAGGTCGGCGGCGAAGTTGTCGATCGGAACGTTGGCCGGGTCCGTCGTTTCCCAGAGACCGCTCACCGTCCAGGAGCCATCCGTGTTCTGCACGATCGCGAGATCGTCGTCATCGTGGGCCGGGTTGATCTGACCGAAGACCACTGGCCCGTTCACGCCGCGCGCCTCATTGTGAAAATGCGTGCTGACGACATCGTCTTCGGTTGCCGGCGTCTGGGGCGGCGCGCCCGTAGCTGGGCCGTAATCGACGCCCTCGATCCGGAACGAATAGCTCGCGGTTACTGCCGTGTTGTCGAAAATGACTGTCCCGAGACCTTGTGCGGTCGATTGATTCGGCGGCACTTCTTGGCTGCCTTCGAGGATCGCGCGGAACGCTGTCGACATGAGTTCCTCCTTAGCTAAGGTCAGCAGCTCTCGTCACGCGGACCTGTTCAGAAGCGTGCGCGGCTGATCGGCGATGAGGCCGCATTCCGCGCCAAGTCCGGCGAAGGCCAAGGTCGAGAACGCGGGCGCATTCAACGATCGCTCGCGTCCTGCCGGCCTGAACTAGCGAACGCACGCGGTTCCCGCCGAATTTCGGAGCGCAAACTCATTACTTCCATTGCCGCACGCGTCGTCTGTTGGGGACGGTAACGGCCCGCCCGGGACATCCATGGCGACCGCCTCCGTGACGAGGCGAGCGTGGCAGATGAAGACGAGATCCGTTTTGAAGCGTGACCAAGGAAGGTCGCGAAGGCTCAGCCCCGAACCAAGACAAAAAAGCCCGCCAGCCAGGCGGGCTTCTCTCTCAGCCGACTTTCTCCATTTGATGTCGGCACCAGCCACATAAGCCGGTTTCAAAGTACACATCGCGTTCGTCGTAGGGGACGATCCCGCCACATATCGCGCAGCGATGGTCCCTGGCCTTGGCCAAGGAACGCCAGTCCTCTTCGACGTCCGTCCAGCGATCTTCTTCGCTGATCAACAGTTCGTCGGGCAAAGCTTCGCTCCGATTCTTGACTGTTGATGAGTTCCAACCCGGATAACCCCCCCTCCAGGTCGAGGAACCGGGAGTTGCATTCGCGTTTCAATTTGGAATGCGAAGGGCCGACGACAAGAGGGGGCGAGCTGCGAGCGCCGTCCCGCCCCGGCCGACAGCGGGGTTCCGGGCCGAAGGAGCGGCCTAGCCTCTCCCCCTGCCCTCACCAGCGGTCCAAGTGATCAACGCACAAGGCCCCTCGGCGCGCGCCACACCCAGAGCTGTGATGCGGGGCGTCGACAATTGCCAACACCAAAACCCGCTCCCGGCAACAACGACGCACCGACGCGCGGAGCAACCGCCGTCAATCGTCGGTCAGCGGCCGCCGCCGACATCGACCAGCGCGCCGCTCACGTAGGATGCCTGGTCGGAGGCGAGCCACAGCACGGTCTCGGCGACCTCCTCGGCCGTGCCGGGACGCCCCAACGGCACGCCGACGACGAGTCGCGTGAGGCGGTCCGGCACACCGGCCGCGGCGTGGATCTCGGTATCGATCAGGCCCGGGCGCACGGCATTGACGCGGATGCCTTCGGCGCCGACCTCGCGAGCGAGACCGATGGTGAGGCTGTCGGTCGCGCCCTTGGAGGCGGCGTAATGGACCCATTCGGTCGCACCGCCCAGCGCCGCGGCGCGGGACGAGACGTTGACGATCGCCCCGCCCTTGCCGCCGCGGGCCGTGGACATGCGGCGGACGGCTTCGCGCGCGCACAGGAGATAGCCGACGACGTTGACGTCGAGGACGGCACGCAGTGTCGCCTCGTCGAGGTCGGCAATCCGGCGTACCGGCCCGGTAATGCCGGCATTGTTCACCAGGACGTCGAGCGGGCCGAACTCGCGGTCGCAGGTCTCGAACAGGCGCTTGATGTCGTCCTCGCGCGCCATGTCGGCCTTCACGGCGATGGCGCGCCCGCCGGCGCGAACGATATCGTCGACCACGGCGCGGGCCTGCGCCTCGCTGGCATTGTAGCTGAGACATACATGATAGCCGCGTCGGCCGGCGAGCCGCGCCGTCGCGGCGCCGATACCCCGGCTGCCGCCGGTCACGATCATCACCTTGATCATGCGGATTTCACCATCGATACGCGAATCGAGGAGAAGGCGACACAACGTACCGTGACGGACGCCTTCCGTCACTCACCCGATGCAACCGCCTGCCGCCCGATGCGCCCGCACGGCGATCGAGGATTTCGGCGTCGTCCTCGCCGACCGCGGCGGCGCGAAAGGCGCACAACGGTGCAGTCGAACACCGCATGACGTTCCGCCCATACAGCGCCGGCGCCTCATGTCATCCTGTCGCCAGGCAGGCGCGAACCCGCGGCCGCGCCGGGGAACACGCGGGAAAGCGACGTGTTACGAGAGAATGCATCCCGGCGCGACCATGTGGTCGAGCGCGCGTGCGGCTGCGCTCGACGGCGCGAAGCGATTCGATGAGGAAGTGCGCCGGGATCTCGAGCCGAAGCCGGCGATGCGGCGCACCCGCAAGGCAGGAGAATACCATGGCGCAAACTCAAGCACCGACGCGGATGGTCGATCTGAACAGCGCGAGCGTCGACGAGATTGCACAGCTCCACATGGTCGGACGCGAGCGTGCGGCGGATCTGGTCCGGCACCGTCCCTTCCGAAGCTGGCAGGACATCGGCCGCGTGCCCGGCTTCTCGATCGGCATGATCGAGAACCTGAAGAACAGCGGCGCAACCATCGACCAGGAGTCGGGCGGGTCATAGGCGGCGGGCGCCCGATCCGGCCGCCCGCCGACCGGTCCGGTCCGCTCAGGCCGCCCGCGGCGCCGCCGTCGGATGGACGTAGCGGAAGCCGATGGCGATGCGGTTCCACGTATTGATCACGCCGATC
Source organism: Alphaproteobacteria bacterium (assembly GCA_036381615.1). Lineage (GTDB taxonomy): Bacteria > Pseudomonadota > Alphaproteobacteria > CACIAM-22H2 > CACIAM-22H2 > CALANV01. The sequence goes on along the minus strand of DASVCL010000001.1, from coordinate 61,255 downwards.
GCGAGCGTGAGGTCGACGATCTCCTTCTCGGAGAAGTGGCGACGGAGTTCCTCGTACACCTCGTCGGGCGCATGCGTATCGGCAACCCTGGTCAGCGCCTCGACCCAGGCGAGTGCGGCGCGTTCGCGCGGCGTATAAAGCGGCGATTCGCGCCAGGCGTCGAGCAGATAGAGCCGCTCTTCGCTTTCCCCCTGCGCGCGGGCATCGCGGGTGTGCATGTGGAGACAGAAGGCACAGCCGTTGATCTGGGAGGCGCGGATCTTGACGAGCTCCAGCAGCGAGGGTTCGAGACCGCTCTCGTGGACATAGTCGTTGAGCGCACGCATCCGCTTGATCCCTTCGGGTGCGACCCGGTTGGCATCGAGTCTGGGATTCATTCCATTCTCCATTCTGAGGTTGCTTGCATCGGACTGATTCCGATCGAATGACAAGACGCGCGGGCCCACCCAATCGTGACAGCCGACGGACTTGCGGCGCCCGGCGCCACCGCGTCGGGCGGGTCGAGCGCGGCGAGCCGACGCAGCTTGTCGGGGTTCAGGACGCGGAAGACCGAGAGGATGCGCTGCCCGTCCGTCTCGAACGAGGTCGCCGCCCACGGCCGGCCGTCCATGTAGGTGAGGATTCCAGGCTGACCGTTGACCGGCGCGATGATGTCCACGCGATCTGGCAGCTTCCGGGCGATCCCGAGCAGAAGCCGGACGATGCGGTCGGCGCCGCGAATGACGTTGCGGGCCGCCCAGGTCTTGCCGCCGCCATCGCTCGTGAACGTCGCATCACGAGCGAACAGGGCAAGAAGCCTCGCCTCGTCGCGGGTGCGCACGGCCTCGAGATATTGCTGCAGCAGGCGCCGATGGGCGACCGGCGACACCTGGAATCGCGGCCGACCCTCGCGCACACGCCGGCGCGCCCGATGGACGATCTGACGGCACGCGGCCTCGCTCTTGCCCAGCGCCTGCGCAATCTCGGCATAGCCGCAGTCGAAGACGTCGTGCAGCAGGAAGGCCGCGCGCTCCTCCGGCGCGAGGCGCTCCAGCATCACCAGGAATGCCATGGACAGATCCGAGGCGAGCTCGACGCGCCGGTCGGGTGCCTCCGGCGGATCGCCGACAAGGGGTTCCGGCAGCCAGGGCCCGACATAGGCGGCCCGCTCGACCGAGATCGCGCGCAACCGGTCGAGACAGAGCCGCGTCACGACCGTGACGAGCCACGCCTCGGGCGATCGGATTCCGTCGCCGCCGGCGCGGTGCCAGCGCAGGAACGCCTCCTGCACGACGTCCTCGGCATCGTCCACGGACCCCAGCATCCGATAGGCAAGGCCGCGCAGCCGCGGCCTGAAACGCTCGACGTCTTCCATGCGGTCGGTCATTCCCCTCTCCCGAACACGTCCGGGAACATAGACGGTCGGGCACGGTGGGTTGTGACAGGTCCGGACATGGCCGGATAAGGAGCGGCGCTCTCAGCCCGCCTGGTCGCGCGTGCCGCCCAGGCGCGCGATGATTTCGTCGGGGATGCGGATGGCCCGAATGCCGGACGGCGCTTCCGGATCGACCATCGCCATGACGCGAGTCTCCGAGCCCTCGACCGCCACGCGCCCGTCGGACTTGACGATGCGATGCGCCACCTCGAACGAGCGGTTGCCCCAGCGCGCGACGCGGCTGAACACGGTGAGCCGATCGCCGACCATCGCCGGCGCCGAAAACACGATTCCGGCCTTGACGAGCGGGTGCCCCACGAGCTTGTAGCGCTCGTTCAAGACCTGAAGCGTGAGTCCGACCGAGGCAAAAAGCCGCCACGTCGCCTGATCGAACCACTTGAAATAGTTCGGATAGAACACGATCCGTGCCGGATCGCAGTCGCCGAACGCGACCTCCAGCTCGAGCGTCTTCATCTCCCCCTTCTCCATGGGGGCGGCGGTCTCATTCAGCGGCGGCATTGACTTCCCTTCGGCGGTCGGTGGCGCAGGTGTCCCCGATGCCCGGCCTGACGTGGACGATGATGACGACCGGCTTGCCCGCAACCGATCGAGAGAGAGACCGGCACGAGATGCGTCCCGGCACGGAACGAGGCGCCGTTGCGGCGAAGAGCCATGTCACAGGAACAGCCGTCCACGGCACGCCTCGCGTTCATCGCGAATCCCTGCATTCCATTTCATTGTTGGATTTCTTAATGTCGTACGCAACCGCCTTGACCGATCGGGATTGCGTTCATGGTCGGGGCGTCGGGAGCATTCGTACCGGGCCTGATTGCCGTCACGCGGCTTTCGCCGGCAGCCGCGCACCCTTAATCCCGCGGACCGATCAGACGAACAGAAAATCGTCCGCGGCCAGGGACGACAGCGACACGTTCCGCAGAACGATCGCATTCACCGCATCCAACGTGATCACCGTGTCGGGCCCGACCTGAGCGCCCGACGCGAGCACGGCGGCCGGATCGCCGAAGCCATCACCGGCAAACTCGAGGACGTCCTCGCCGTCCGTGAAATCCGACACGATGTCCCGGCCGAAGCCCGTCGCGAACGCGAACCTGTCGCGGCCGGTCCCGCCGGTCAGAACGTCACCGTCCTCGTCGCCCGCAAGCCGATCATCGCCCGCGTCACCCCACAGGACGTCGGCACCCGGCCCTCCGGCCAGGACATCGTCGTCCGCGCCACCGGCCAGCACGTCGTCGCCGCCTTCCCCCCGAATTGCGTCGTTGCCGCCACCGCCGATGACCATGTCATCGCCGTCGCCACCGGACAGCTGATCGCCGGCATCGCCGGATACGGCCCCGGGCGTCAGCCGGAAGACCGCGCCACCGAAATCGACGACGTAGAGATTGCCGCGCGCGTCCTCGCCGAAGGAGACAGGATTGTCGATGCGCCCGACATCGGCCGTGATCTGTGCCGTCCGTTCGACGGCCGTCCACTCGCCGTCCTGCAGCCGCAGCGTCCAGATCCGGCCGGCACCGAAATCGGCGAAGAAATACTGGCCCTGCAGGCCGTCGCTTTCACCACGGTACACGTAACCGCCGGTAATCGTCGTCCCGACGCCGTGATCATAGGCGAAGATCGGTGGCGTGACGGTGCCCCCGGTCGGCTCGCCGGCAGCGAACGTGTCCGGTCCTTCGAATATCCGCCAGCCGTAGTTGGCGCCTGCGGCGCCGAGGTCGATCTCCTCCCATTCCGACTGCCCCACATCGCCGATGAAGAACTCGCCCGTACCCCGGTCGAAGCCCGCCCGCCACGGATTGCGCAGGCCGAATGCCCAGATCTCGTCGGCACCGTCGCCAGCGGCGAACGGATTATCGGCCGGAATGGCGTAGTTGCGGCCCGCATCTGCCGGAAAGGCGTCGGTGCTGACGTCGAGACGCAAGATCTTGCCGAGCAGGCTGTCGACATTCTGCGCATTGTCGAAAGGGTCACCCCCGCCGCCGCCATCGCCGAGTGCGACGTAGAGATACCCATCCGGACCGAAGCCGAGCCACCCGCCCTTGTGGTTGGAGAACTGATCGGGTTGATCGACGGCTATGACGAGTTGCGCGCTCGAGACGTCGGCGCGGTTTGGATCCTCGGAAACACGATAGCTGCGGATCTCGGTATCGCCGCGCGTATTGTTCAGATCGACGTAGAATATGCCGTTCTGCTCGTAGGCAGGATCGAAGGCGAGGCCGAGCAGCCCCTGTTCACCTGTCGTCACGATCTCGCCCGAGACGTCGAGAAACGGTACCGCCGCAAACTGCCCGGTGGCGAGATCGAGGATCTCGATCTGCCCCGTGCGCTCGACGATGAACAGCCGGTTCGCATCACCCGGCGGGCTCGCGACGAAAACAGGCTGGCTCAGATCGGCAGCGACACGCTTGGCGGCGATTGCGTCGACCGCCTGCAAGCCGTCAGGATCGAAGCCGTAGATCAGGTCGGCGCCGTCGCCGCCCGCGATCGTATTCGCGCCGGCATCGCCGACCTGCACACGCGCGTTCGTCATTGAACCTCCCGCGCCGTCGAAGCAACCGGCCGGCAACGCGGACGCGGATTTGACGTCAGGCACGCACCGCACGGCATCGTTGCTCCCCGTTCCGGTGCTTGCCGTCCTTCCAACAATTCTAGACGCGCGGGCTCTGCGGGCCGAGCTACCCGATGCGCCGAACCCTACCCCTTGCGATGCCGGCCGCTGCCCCTGCCCGGCGAACCGATGGCATGCGGCAGTGATGCACTGAAGTCACACCAACAACGTTTTTTCTCGAAATTCGTATCGCGGCGCTAGCTTCGCCAAAACTTTCCGTTAACTAAGATCTGGAATCGGTGGAGCGGCTCCCCACCTGAAGTCCCGTTCACCTCTTACGCCATGGATTCAATGATCGACCACTACGACGCTGTTACCATCGCCGAAAGAATTGCCGTTCCCTGCTTCGCGGATCGTAAGGCGCCACGCGCCAAGCATGACGCCATTGCCCGGGCCGGCATCTCGGCCATCGACGTCGAAGTCGTCGCGATCGCACGCGTCGACGGCAGCGAATGCCTGATCGACGCCTTCTTCGACCCGACGCGCTTCGACACCAAGAAGTTCGGGCATCTCGCCGGCGACCCGACGTTCCTGACGAACCTGAAGGCGGCCCTCGCGGCACGCGGCTATCCAAGCGATACGCTTGCCTATACCGGCGAGCACGACCAGGAGCCGCATTGCGTCAGCCTGGTCGCGGGCGCCGACTTCGCGCGCGCCGTCATCGACATCGCGCAGCTCGATACGGCGTCGGAAAGACAGGCCGCCTGAACGGTCGTGCCGTGGCCGCGCCTCTACCGGGCGGCCACGGCGCCCCACTCCGCGGCCGGCGGGCCGTTCAGAATCGCCCCATCTGATAATCCGCGATCGCCTGGCGAATTTGCTCGGGCGTGTTCATGACGAAGGGCCCCCAGCGGGCGATCGGCTCACGCAACGGCCGCCCGGCGACGAGCAACAGACGCGCAGGCCTTCCCGAACTTTCGATTTCGACGCGTGTGCCGTCGCCGAGCACGCCGAGATCGCCACGCCTGAGCGCCGTACCACCCACGCTTACGGCGCCATCGTACAAGTAGATAAAGGCCGTGTGCCCGACCGGCAGCGCATGCGCAAAGACCTGGCCGGCCGGCAAAGCCACGTCGAGATAGACCGGATCAGTCGCGATCCCCGTCACCGGGCCGCGTACGTCCCCCATGACCCCGGCCACGACGCGCACGCGCCCGCCTTCCGGCAGAGGCACCTCGGGAATCGCCTCCGGCGCAATGTCCTGATATCGGGGCTCGGTCATCTTGTGCGCGGCGGGCAGATTGACCCACAGCTGGAATCCCCACATGAGGCCATCCTGCTGCTCGGGCATTTCCGAATGCACGATACCCCGCCCCGCCGTCATCCATTGCGCGCCGCCGGCCCGCAATAGGCCCGAATTACCGCGGTTGTCGGCGTGACGCATGCGGCCCGCGAGCATGTAGGTGACGGTTTCGAAGCCACGATGCGGATGGTCGGGGAAGCCGGCGATGTAGTCGCCCGCGTCGTCGGACCGGAACTCGTCGAGCAACAGGAACGGATCGAGGTCGGGCAATTGCGCCGTGCCGATCAGCCGCGTGAGGCGCACGCCGGCGCCATCGCTCGTCGGCGTGCCGGCTACGACCCGTTCAATGCCGCGCCGACTTAGCCCCTTCGCCTCCGACAATATGGTCGGCCTATCCATGGTCATCGCGTCACCTCTCTGATTCATAAGAATATAGGGTGCCGCGGCAGAGGCCGGTACCGGTCAACGTGGAAACATGTTGTTGCCAAGATAGAAGTAATACCCGCCAATCCGGGCGGCGCGGCCGGTCCAGGTCCATTCGCCCCGGCCACTCGCGAAAACCACCTGGCCCAACCTCGAGTTGGCGCCGGCTGCCGCCTTCGCCGGCATCGTGCCGGTCGAGTCTGGCGCCGACCTCCTTTGGGACATCGCCGATCGGGGCGAGCGACGCGAATGCGCCGTTGATTTTCCTGCCCGTCGGCGGCCTTACATTGATCCCGACCGTCGCCCGGTTTGCCCGGAAGCGGTTTCGGCACCATCGGAACCGCAGACATGCGCCATGATCCGGCTGCAGGGCCGTCCGCCGCGACGGTTCACGACGACCCGTCGCCGCGGTAGGATGCTTGACATTATGACGGCTTCAGCACCGCCGAGCGCTGGCGCGCCGAAGCATTTCAACGTCGACGCTGACAGCCGAATCGCGGGGCCGAAGCACGCCGCCGGAAACACAAGCCTACCGTGCAGTCGTCCGTCCGTAACGGACTTTGCCAGGAGGACAAGATGCTCGATGAATTCAAGAAGTTTGCGATGCGCGGCAACGTCATCGACCTGGCCGTCGGCATCATCATCGGCGCGGCGTTCACGGCAATCGTCAACTCGCTCGTGAACGACATCCTGATGCCGCCCTTGGGGCTTCTCATCGGCGGAATCGACTTCGCGGATTTTTTCATCACGCTCACGGGCGGGTCGTACGAGACGCTCGAGCAGGCCAAGGCCGCCGGTGCCGTTACGATCAACTACGGCGAATTCATCAACCAGATCGTCAAGTTTCTGATCGTCGCCTTCGCCGTGTTCATCCTGGTCAAGCAGATCAATCGCCTGCAATCGCCGCCGCAGCCGGCAGCCCCACCGGCGCCGCCGCGTGAGGAAGTCCTGCTCGCCGAAATCCGCGACATTCTGAAATCGAAATAGGCAAAGGACGGCATGCAGAAATTCCGGCGCGATACAGGCGAAGAACGCCTCGACCGATCCGGCATCTCCCGATCCGCTGAGGCCGGCGGCACGGTGCGGTCCAGCCGCGCATCCATGCGCGGTCGAGCCACCGCCCGATCGCGAATCCGCCCAAGAGGAAGCCTCTGGCCGAGGGCACCAGAGGCTTGAAGTCCGTGCTTTCGCGGGGCGGTGAAAGCACGCCAGCGGGGTCGTCGTCCCTTACGCAACCGGAACGCGCCGGACCGCATCGAAGTTCCTTCCTCAAGTAGTGACAATCCCGGGGCCGCAGCCACGGGCCATAACTCCTTGGGCAGGCGCAACAACCGGTGAATCATCCCAAATAATTAGCCCCCTTGACCGATAAAGACGGCGCCGGCCGGCGTGGCAGCCCGGTCACGGGCGCGGATGTCAGCCGCATTGACAGCAGGCATCCGCCTGCCGAAAAGCACGGTAGCAATACACGGTAGCAACATGGGTCCGGGAGAATTCGGTGACGGTCCTGTTCTACGCAGCCCTGGCGCTCGGCCTTGCCGGCCTGTCGGCCGCCGTTGCGCATGAGCTTGCGCGGCGCGCAGTCTTTGTCGATGTGCCGAATGCGCGGTCCTCTCACGCCAAGCCGACACCGCGCGGGGGCGGTCTGGGCATTCTGATCGCCTTCAGCGCAGGTCTCGGCGTGTTGGCTGTAAGCAATGCGGCAATGCTGGCCGCGCCCGTCTACGCGGGCTTCGCCCTCGGCACGCTGGTTGCCGGACTTGCCGGCCTTGTCGATGATCTGCGCCCGCAGTCATTCACTATCAAACTTGGGGCCCAGGTCGTTGCCGCCGTCATCGCGATGACGAGCGGTCTCGTCATCGAGACACTCTACGTTCCCGGCATCGGTCCCGTGGACCTTGGTGTCATGGGGCCGGTGCTCACGCTCGTCTGGCTCGTCGGCCTGACCAATGCGTACAACTTCATGGACGGGCTCGACGGACTCGCCGGCGGGACCGCCGTGCTGGCGGCGACGTTCGTCGCGCTGTGCGCGCTGACGATCGGAAACGGGACCGTCGCCGTCCTGGCCCTGCTGCTCGCGGCCGCGAGCGCCGGATTTCTCGCCCTCAACTTTCCGCCCGCGCGCATCTTCATGGGCGACGTCGGGAGCCAGTTCCTCGGGTTCGCATTCGCGGCCATCGGGATTCTGCTGGCAAGCGGCGACGCCTCGGGCACGGTCATGCTGATCGTGCCGCTGCTGCTTTTCCATTTCCTGTTCGACACGATCTTCACGGTGGTTCGGCGAATCCGCCGCGGCGAGGACCCGTTCACCGCCCATCGCGGGCACCTTTATCAGCTGCTCAATCGCGCCGGGTTCGGACATCGCCAGGTCACATTTCTGCAGTGCGCCATGGTTGTGCTGCAGGGTCTGGGCGCATTGTGGATGACGGCCGTGTCCGAGCCGCACAGGTGGCTGATCTTCCTGCCGTTCCTGGCGCTGCAAATTATCTATGCCGCCGGCACCCTACGGTTGTTTTCGTCGCGCAGATAAATCGCCCAATCGAGATTGTCTCCACCCAGCGCTGTATTTGGTCACCCCTGGAGAAGTGTTGGGCAATTCTGTGATCTCCTGGCGGCTTAACTGAGATTTTAACTACTCGTTAACGACGACTGCCTACCCCTGACGCCTTCCCAACCAACAAGTCGGGACTGGCCGGCATGAGCCATCAGGCGGTCGAACGCGCAAACAGCAACGCGGGGGAGGTGCGAGCGGCAGAAGACGACCTTCTCTCCTGCCTCGTCTGGATGACGCGGCATTACGAGCGCCCGGCATCGGCCGATGCGCTCAGGGCCGGGTTACCCCTGGTCGACAACCGCCTGACGCCGGACCTGTTCGTGCGCGCGGCCGAGCGGGCCGGACTGACCGCGCGCGCCGTGAAGCGCCCGTTGAAGGGCCTCTCGAACCTTGTCCTCCCTGCCGTCCTGCTGCTGACGAACCAGCACGCCTGCATTCTCGCGCGCCTGAACGAGGATGGCTCGGCCAAGATACTTCTGCCGGAATCCGGCTTCGGTGCGAGTACGATATCGCTCGACGAACTCGAGAAGCGGTATCTGGGCTATGCGCTCCTTGCCCGACCGGTATTCCGCTTCGACGAGCGGGCCGGTGCCGGCGCCGCCGAGGACACGCAGCCCGGCAAGCATTGGTTCCGCGACACGCTGCTGCGCTTCTGGCCGATCTGGGGGCAGGTCGCCGTGGCTGCCGTCCTGATTAACGTATTCACGCTGGTCACGCCACTGTTCGCGATGAACGTTTACGACCGGGTCGTGCCGAACCTGGTGTTCGAGACATTGTGGGTGCTGGCGATCGGGGCCGGGCTCGTCCTCATCTTCGATTTTCTCGTTCGCCTCCTGCGCGGCTATTTCATCGACTTCGCCGGCAAGAGCGCCGACGTGCTGCTCGCCAGCCGCATCTTCGAGCAGATCATGGGCATGAAGTACGCGCATCGGCCGCCATCGGCCGGTGCGTTCGCGAACGAGCTGCGGGAATTCGAAACGCTACGCGATTTCTTCACCTCGGCCACGCTGGCGACGCTGATCGACCTGCCGTTCGTGCTCCTGTCGATCGCGGCGATCGCCATGATCGCCGGACCGCTCGCCTGGATTCCCCTCGCCGCCGTACCCGTCGTCCTGGCGGTCGGGCTGCTGCTGCAGGTACCGCTGAACGCCATCGTCCGGCGCTCGTTCCGGGAGGCGGCACAACGCCATGCCATCCTGATCGAGACGCTCAACGGCCTCGAGACCATCAAGAGCCTCGGCGCCGAAGGCCGGATGCAGCGGCGTTGGGAGCAGTTCGTCGCCATGTCGTCGAAATCGGGCCTCGCGGCACGGCTCTTCGCATCGATCGCGGTGAACTTTTCCGTCCTGGCCCAAGGGCTGGTGTACGCCATCATGATCGTCTTCGGCGTTTACCAGATCGCCGACGGCCATATGACGACCGGCGCGCTGGTTGCAGCTTCCATCCTGTCGGGCCGTGCCATGGCGCCCCTGTCGCAGGTCGCCGGTCTGCTGACCCGCTACAGCCAGTCGATGGCCGCGCTCAAGGCGTTGGACCGGCTCATGCAGTCACCCCGTGAGCGGCCGAGCGGGACCCAGATGCTGCACCGCCCGACGCTGAACGGCTCGATCGAATTCGTCGAGGTGTCCTTCGAGTACCCGCACGGCGACGGCAAGGCACTCAACAACGTCAGCTTCCGCGTCGCACCCGGGGAAAAGGTTGCCATCGTCGGTCGCGTCGGTTCGGGCAAGAGCACCGCCAGCAAGCTGATCCTCGGCCTTTATCACCCGGCCTCTGGCGCGGTGCTGATCGACGGAACCGACAGCCGCCAGATCGACCCTGCCGATCTGCGCCGGCATATCGGGGTCGTGCCGCAGGACGTGTTCCTGTTCAACGGCTCCATCAAGGAGAACATCGTGCTCGGCGCGCCGGATGCGGACGATGCCGCCGTGCTGCATGCAAGCCGGCTCGTCGGTCTCGACGACTACGTGCAGCGTATACCGCAGGGCTACGATCTGAATGTCGGCGAACGCGGCGAGCGGTTGTCCGGCGGGCAGCGCCAGTTGATCGCTCTCGCGCGCGCCTTCGTGCGTGATCCGTCCATCGTGGTGCTCGACGAACCCACCAGCGCCATGGATCAGGGAAGCGAGGAGCGCGTAAAGCGCCGGCTGGCTGTCGCCCTCAAGGGCAAGACCCTGGTCCTGATCACGCATCGGCCATCCCTTCTATCGCTCGTCGACCGCCTGATCGTGTTCGATGGCGGACGGATCATCGCCGACGGTCCGCGCGACCAGGTGATGCGTGCGCTCACGCAGCGGCCGCTCCACGCGGTGCCGAAAGCGCAGGACGCCGCAGCCACCGCCATTCCGGGCTCGGGAGCCAAGACATGAGGACGAATTCGCAAGACGTCGCATTCATGTCGGAGCTCAACGCCGCGACCGCCGTGCGGCCGCCGCTCGTGTCGCAGCTGTTCCTCGGCCTCGTGGCCACGATCTTCGTCACGTTCGTCGGCTGGGCCGCGGTGTCGCACATCGACGAGGTTGCCGTCGCCCAGGGCAAGGTCGTGCCGTCGTCGCAGGTTCAGATCATCCAGAACCTCGAGGGCGGCATCGTGGCCGAAATCCTGGTCAAGGAGGGCGACGTCGTCGAGGAGGGGCAAGTCCTGCTCCGCGTCGACGATACCACGTTCCAGTCCGAGTATCGCCAGAACCGCGCCAAGCAGATCGCTCTCGCCGGTCAGATCGCCCGCCTGACGGCCGAAGTCGAGGGAACCGAAATCGAGTTCCCGGCATCGGTGCTGAGCGAGCGGCCCGACGTGGCGGCGAACGAACTGGCGCTGTTCAACGCGCGGCGCAACGAACTGAGCGCCGCGCTCGAAGGTCTGCGCCAGCAGGTCGAACAACGGCGGCAGGAAGTCACGACGCTGCAATCGCAGGAGCAGGCGATCAGCCGCAGCCTCGCCCTCGTCCTGAAGGAGTTGTCGATCTCGGAGCAGCTCGCCGAGAAGGGCTATCGGTCCAAGCTCGAGGTCCTTCACCAGCAGCGGCAAGCCAACGATCTCGAAGGACAGCTGACCGCCACACGCATCGCGATCCCGCAGGCCGAAGCGGCGCTCGCCGAGGCGGAGCGGCGGCTCGAAGAGCGGCGCCATTCCCATCGCAGCCAGGCGCTGGCCGAACTTACGCAGCGCAAAGCCGAGATGGCACAGCTGGTCGAGACGCTCAAGGCACAGGCGGATCGCGTGACGCGGCGCGAGGTTCGCGCCCCGGTGCGCGGCCTCGTCAAGCAGCTCAAGGTCCACACCATCGGCGGCGTGGTCCAGCCGGGCGCCGATCTGGTCGAGATCGTGCCGGTCGACGATCAGCTCGTCGTCGAGGCACGTGTGCAGCCGGCGGACATTGCCTTCATCCATCCCGGCCAGAAGGCGACCGTGAAGCTGACCGCCTATGACTATTCGATCTACGGCGGGCTCGAGGCCGAACTCGAGCATATCAGTGCCGACAGCATGGTCACCGAGCGGGGAGAGCCCTATTACCTGATTCGCGTGCGCACCAAGCAGAACTATCTCGGTACCGAGGACAAGAAGCTCGCCATCATTCCCGGCATGATCGCGTCCGTCGACATCGTCACGGGCGAGAAGACCGTGCTGCAGTACCTGCTGAAACCGATCATCAAGACAGTCGACCGCTCGCTTCACGAGCGCTAAGGTCCGGCGGGGGGCCGGACCGGGCGCCCGTTGGGGAGACCTGGCGGGCGCTTTTGTTTCGGACCGACGGCATCGCCGCCGTTTCGCCGAGCCCCGATGGCCGCCGGCTACTGCGCGGCCGCCTCCATTGCATCCCTTGGCGCCTGGGGAAACGTTACCGTGAAACGGGCACCACCCGTCGGCGCGTTCGCCACGACGAGATCCCCCTTCATCAAACGCGCGAGGTGACGCGAAATCGACAGCCCGAGGCCGACGCCTTCGTGCGGCCGTGAATAGGACGAGTCGTGGATCTGAACGAACGGCGCGAATATCGCTTCCTGCTTGTCCTCGGGAATGCCGGGTCCGGTATCCCAGACCGTGACACGGATGTCGTCGACGCCGATGTCGAGCTCGATTCCGACATGCCCGCCCGCCGGCGTGAACTTCACGGCGTTGCCGAGCAAATTGACCATGATCTGTATGGCGCGCGTGCGATCGACCATGACCATGACGTCGGGCGGGCATGCCTGCCGCGTGATCTGAATTCGCTTCTCGTCCGCGCGCATGGCGACGAGCGAGACCGCCTCGCCCAGGATCTCCCCGAGCGGCGTCGGCGCCAGATCCACGCTGACAAGATCGCCCTCGAGCCGCGACACGTCGAGAATGTCGTTGAGGATGCTGAGAAGGTGGTGGCCCGCCTTGACGATATAACCGGCGTACTCCGCGTAGCGCTCGGGCTTCGCCCCGAACCGTTGCGACGCGATGACTTCCGCGAATCCGATGATGGCGTTCAGTGGGGTCCGAAGCTCGTGGCTCATATTGGCCAGGAACTCCGACTTCGCGCGCATCGCGGCCTGTGCCCGCTCGAGCGCCAGGTCGAGATGCAGGTTCTTGGCATTGAGTTCGGCGAGGGCGGCCTCCAGCTTCTGACGCGATTCATTCGTCGCCTGCTCCGCGGCATGCTGGGCGCTGATATCGGTACCGGTACCGCGGAATCCGGCAAAACGCCCCGTCTTCAGGTGGAAAAACGGTACGCCGCTGATGACATGGCGGCGAACGCCGCCGTCACGATCGACGAGATCGAACACGCAGTTGCGGAATGGTGCCCGCGCCTCGAGCATGGCGGAAACGGCATCGCCCTGCCCCTCGCCGAGATCCGCCAGCCGCCGGCCGATGATCAGCGCCGGCGGCTTGCCCAGGACTTCGGTAATGCGTTCCGAAATGAATGTGACTCGTCCATCCTCGTCGGTCTCCCAAACCCAGTCCGAGGCGGCGCGCAATACGTCGTTGAAGGATTCCTGTGTGGTTCGTAACCGTTCCGTCGCGGTCACCTGCGCGGTGATGTCGTAATAGACACCGCCCAAAGCCACCAGCCGGTTCGCCGCGTCGAATACCGGGAAATACTGGATCCGGAAATGCGCGAGCCCCGATCCGGTATGGACGGTGCGCTGCGCCCCCAGGCGCCGCGCGTCCGCCCGCAGGCTTTCAAGGACGCCGGCCAATTCCTCACGCAGGCTCGCGAGATGTGCGTCGATGTCTTTACCGTCCGCACCGTTCAGTCCGAACAGGCGGAGGTAGCTGTTGTTCGCATAGAGGAGATTGCGTTCGAGATAGACGATGAAGACCGGCGACAGCTCGTTCATGACGATGCGCGCGAGCGCCGCCTGCACGTGTGCATCGACGGCCGTTCCGCCCATGCCCGACACCAGCTGTGCGGGCTCCTGGAGCATGCTGCTCCTCGTCGATACGAGTTCGCCCGCCGCGCCGGTCTTCGTCACGTCCCACCCTCCATCGCGGCGATGGCCCGGTGATACTCGGTATCGGCGCGCCAAAAGCGGAGCGCCGCGCGCGCCTGATCCGGCGTCAGAGAATCGAAGAACCGCAACGCCTCCTCGAGCTTGCGGGGCCGCATCCCGGACGGCATCGCCTGCCCCTGACGCGACAGCAGGAACAGCGAACCGAAGACATTGCGGTCGGCGCCGGTGGCACGGGCGATGATCGCCAGACTTTCCCCGCCGGGGTCAAAGACGGCGCGTCGCACGATCACGGGATCGAGCCGGGCGAGGTGGCTGAGCCCGCCGATGAAGATGGAAACCTTGCCGCTGCGCAGGGCCTGAACGAGAAAGCGATAGTCGAGCGCATTGGCCTCGACCAGACCGTCGATCAGCCGCCGAACATGATCTTCGCGCCGGCCGGTCGCCTCGGCAATGGCGGCGCGTGCCGATTCCTGCAGGCAATCGTCGAGCAGTATCGAGTCGACCGTAAAACGGCTGAGGATTTCCTTGCGCAGGGCCGCCGAAACCCACCAGAACATCCGGTGGGCGAGTTCCGGCGGAAGGTCGTGCCGGCTCAGGAGCGGCTCCTGAAAACTGTCGACGCGCTGCGACTCCCCCACCAGATACTCAAGCGCGCGGCGCGATAGAACGGCGTCCTGATTCTTGAGGAGCTGTTCGATCACGTGTTCGTCACCATAGTCGACGAGCGCATCGGTGACCTCGGCCGACAGCGGCGCGCGCAATGCGACGATCAGCAGATGCTCCTGGCTGCGATGCCTGATGATTTCGATCAGATCAGGATCACCCAGCAGCCGGCTGTTCTGGAGTATCGGGCGGGCGACCTCGACCTGATCGTTGGCGAGCATGACGAGGAGTTCCCGCGGCGCCGTGTCCATCTGCGCCAGGCGTGCCGCGAGCGCACGCCGGACCTGCATCTCCATGTCGTGCAGGAGCTTGCCCATGATGTCGACCATGAGCGCACGCTCGCGGTCGCTGAGCCGCCCCTCCGACGAGAGGAACAGATCGTTAATATTTTCGAAGATGACTCGACGGCTATGTTGCGTCTTGTCCTGCGCGAGTCTCACCAAGTCGCGCAGGGACGCCATGCGCGCGTCTCCGATACCTTCCGACATGGTCGAACAGCGTTCCCCGCCCACCCGGGCGCCGCCCCCAATACGAGGCTGCTACCCTAACAAAGCCCCGTTTGCTTTAGAACCAAAAGTTGCCGATATCCGTTAACCATATCTCCCTCATGGTGCCTCAGGGCGGTGCCGCCGGAAATCCTATCGCCTTGGTGCGCTCGATCGCCGCCCCTACCGTTAGTACCGTTTCCTCGTCGCAGGGCCGAGCAATGACCTGGATTCCAACCGGCAGGCGGTCGGCGGTCAGGCCGCACGGTACGGACAGGGCCGGTACCCCCCCGAGCGTCACGACGAACGTCGGCGCAACCCAGTCGATATAGGTCGCCATCGGCTTGCCGTTTACGGTCTCGGGGTAATTTTTCTCCACCGGGAAAGGCGGTACCGCAGCGCACGGCGTCAGCAGCACGTCCCAGTCCGTAAAGAGCGCGCGGAAGCGTTCGAACACCCTGGCCCGCCCCTGCTCGCCCATCGCGACATCGCGGGGAGACTGTGCGAGCCCCAGGCGGATGTTGCCGGCAAGATTTGGGTTGAGCCGGTCGAGCCGATCCAGTTTGTCGAGATGGCGGTCGACCATGTACTGGCCGCGGAGCTGCTGAAATGCCGACCGGGCGAAGGCGAGATCGAAGCTGATCTCCGCCACATGCGCCCCCTCGCCGGCGAGGTCGAAGGCCGCCGTCCGGCAGATCCGCTCGATTTCCGCATCCACGCCGATACCGGCCACATCGGGGCAATAGGCGATACGCAGGCCTTTCGGCAGCGGCGCGCGGGCCGCGGCGACGAAGTCGCGTCCGTCGACCGACACGACCATCGGCGAATAGGGACTAGGGCCCGCAATCGCCTGCAGCATCAGCGCAAGATCCGCGACGCTGCGCGCCATCGGCCCATGGACATCGAGGGTCGCCCACGGCGCCGGCGTCGGCCAGCGCGGCACCAGGCCCGGACTGGGACGCAGGCCGACCACGCCGCAGAACGCGGCCGGGGTCCGCAGCGACCCGCCGAGATCGCTGCCCGTCGCCAGCGCGAACATTCCGACCGCGAGGCCGGCGGCACCGCCGCCGGTCGAGCCGGCAGCGCTGAGCGACGGATTCCACGGGTTGCGCGTGGCCCCGAACAGGGCGTTTACGGTATTGGCACCGGCGGCAAATTCCGGGGTGTTGGTCTTTGCGATGACGACGGCCCCTGCCCCCTTCAGCCGCTGTACGATCAGTGCGTCTTCGGCAGGCACATGATCCGCATAGAGGGTCGAGCCATAGGTGGTCCGAATGCCGGCCGTCGGATGCGTATCCTTGACGCCAACCGGTACGCCGGCGAGCGGACCGGGCTCGCGCCCTTCCGCCAGCTGACGGTCGATGGCAGCCGCCGCTTCGCGCGCATGGTCGGCAGCGAGCGTACACACGGCGTTGATGCGGGGATTCTCCCGCGCAATCACGTCCAGATGGGCCGCAATGACGTCTCCAGCCGACAGTTCGCGGGCGCGGACGCGGCGCGCGATTTCGGCAGCCGGAAGCCGGGTGATCTCGGAGTCCATCACGCTTCCCTCCTGTGCATGCGCAAATGGATGCATCCAATCCGCCAGGATGTCGGCAAGACCAAGCGCAACCGCACCGGACGACGGCTGCTTGCCCCCGTCGGGCCATGACCGTTACTCTTGACGGATCATGCCGGATACAGGGGTCATAGCCGGGCGGTCGCCGCGCGGCGAGATTGTCCATAGCGCCTGTCCGCACGATT
This sequence comes from Alphaproteobacteria bacterium, assembly GCA_036381615.1. Taxonomy (GTDB): domain Bacteria; phylum Pseudomonadota; class Alphaproteobacteria; order CACIAM-22H2; family CACIAM-22H2; genus CALANV01. Next base: position 44,686 of record DASVCL010000001.1, on the reverse strand, counting down.
GTCCAAGCACGTGCGCGCTCGAGGTGGAGCGCCGCGACGCGCATACGATCGGCCGGATTCACGGTGCCGCAGCAAATCCGTATACGGCGGGCGTCGTATGCGCCAAGGTCGCCCGCTATGCCGAGCGTGTGCACCATCCCGACCGGCTTGCCGTACCGTTGCGGCGTGTCGGCGAAAAGGGTGTCGGGCGCGCCGCCTTCGAACCCATATCCTGGGACGACGCGCTGGACGAGGTTGCCGAACGGCTGACGCGCGCCGCACAACGGTACGGCAGCGAAACGGTATGGCCCTACTTCTACGCCGGCACGATGGGGCTGGTGCAGCGCGACGGGATCCACCGTCTGCGCCACGTGATGCGCTATTCGCGCCAGCACAGCACGATCTGCGTCGCGCTTGCCGATGCCGGCTGGGTCGCCGGCGCGGGAGCCAAGCGCGGGGTCGATGCCCGCGAAATGGCGGAATCGGACTTGATCGTGGTATGGGGCGGCAATCCGGTGTCGACCCAGGTCAACGTCATGACCCATATCAGCCGCGCCCGCAAAACGCGCGGTGCGAAGCTGGTCGTGATCGACCCGTACCGGACGCCGACCGCGGAAGTGGCGGACATTCATTTGATGCTGCGGCCGGGAACGGATGCCGCGCTGGCGTGCGCCGTAATGCACGTATTGTTCAAGGAAGGCTATGCCGACCGCGCCTACATGGCGAAGTACGCCGATGCGCCGGACGAGCTCGAGGCGCATGTCGCCTCCCGTGATCCGGACTGGGCCGCCGCCATCACCGGACTTTCGGTCGACCAGATCGTCACGTTCGCCCGCCTTTACGGGCAGACCAAGCGCAGCTACCTGCGCCTGGGATATGGGTTCTCGCGCGCCCGCAACGGCGCGGCCAGCATGCACGCAGCCTCATGCCTTCCCGTCGTCACCGGCGCATGGCAGTACCCCGGCGGCGGCGCGCTCTACGCAAACAATGGACTCTACGGCCTCGACAAGACCCTGATCGAAGGGCTCGATGCGCTCGACCGTTCGACACGCGTGCTCGATCAGTCGCGCATCGGTCCGATCCTGACCGGCGATCGCCGGGACCTCGGTGACGGCCCGCCGGTAACGGCCCTGTTCATCCAGAACACCAACCCGATGGTCGTGGCGCCGGAGCACCTCAAGGTCCGCGCGGGTTTTGCGCGCGACGATCTGTTCGTGTGCGTGCACGAGCAGTTCATGACCGAGACGGCCGCCATGGCCGACATCGTCCTGCCGGCGACCACGTTCCTCGAGCATGACGACATCTATCAGGCCGGCGGCCATACGTTCCTTCAGGTCACCAAGAAGGTAATCGAGCCCTACGCCGAGTCGCGCTCCAACCACGACGTCCTTTGCGCGCTGGCGCGGCGTCTCGGCGCCCGACACCCCGGCTTCGAGATGACGGCGTGGGAGATCATCGACGCGACGCTCAGATCGTCGGGTTACCCCGATGCCGAGACGATTTACCGCAACCATTGGCACGATTGCGCCCTGCCCTTCGAGCAGGCGCATTTCCTGACCGGTTTCGCCCATCCGGACGGCCGGTTCCGCTTCAAACCGGATTGGGCCTCACTGGGACCGAACGGCCACAAGATGCCGAAGCTGCCCGACCAGATGGAGTTCGACGCGCCCGACGCGGAGCGCCCGTTCCGGCTGGTTGCGGCACCGGCGCGTTCGTTCCTGAATACGACCTTCACGGAGACGCCGAGCGCCAAAGCGCGCGAAAAGCGCCCGACGGTGCTTATCCACCCGCAGGATTGCGAGGCGCTCGGCATTACCGACGGCGCGCGGGTCCGCCTTGGCAACCATCGCGGCGACGTGGTCGTCCACGCGCGATCCTTTGACGGCGTGCAGCGTGGGGTGGTCGTCGTCGAGAGCATCTGGCCCAATGCCGCCTTCGAGGAAGGCCGCGGCATCAATACGCTCACCAGCGCCGATGCCGGTTATCCCAACGGCGGCGCCGTTTTCCACGATACGGCGATCTGGATACGCCCCGCCTAACGTCGCGCGGTGACCGTCGCGGCGACGGCGAGAACGATGATCGCAATGGCGATGAGAGCCGCGGGCGTCAAGGCTTCGTCCGCGATCGCCCATCCGACGAATACGGCGACGACGGGATTGACGAAGGCATAGGTGGCGACGCGCGCGGGCGCGACGACGCCGAGCAGCCAGACATAGGCGTTGAACGTGACCAAGGTGCCGAAGACGATCAGGTAGCCGAGACCGGCGAGCGATGCGGGCGATACGGCACCGATGTCGAATGCCCACAACTCGCCCCGGACGGCCGACAAGAGCAGCAGCAGCATGCCGCCGCAAAGGAGCTGCAGGCCGGCACTGAGCATGGGTGACGGCGGCAGAGACATTCCCCGCACCGCGGCGGTTCCCGCCGCCCAACAAAAGGCGGAAAACAGCAGCAGCAGGGCATCACGGCCGCTCATCGCACCGGCGAAAGGGTCGCGCGCCGCATGGATCAGCAGCGCCACCCCGGCAAATCCCGCAACGAGCCCGATGGCGACGCGCAGGCTTGGACGCTCCGACAGGCCCGCGCCCCAGACCAGGAGGGGAACCCAAAGCGGGATCGTCGCGGCGAAAACGGCGGCAAGGCCCGAGGGAACACGCTGTTGCACGTCGGCGAGCACACCATGACAGCCGACAAAGAACAGGGCGCCGGCGATTACCGCGCTGCGCCAGTGCGCCGGCGTCAATGCAGCGCCGCGCGAAGGTCGACTGAGCGCCACCAGGGCCGCGCCGGCCAGCAGGCAACGCGCCGCCATCATGAGAAACGGGGGAATGGTCTCGACCGCGTAGCGGATGGCGAGAAACGTCGTGCCCCAGATCACGTAAACGGCGGCGAACGCCAGAACGATCCGGAGCGGCGAGGCTGCCGGTCGCGATTCCGTGCCGGCCGAAACCGATGCGTCCATGGATCCTCCGCGCCGGACATTGCCACAGCCGCGGGTGCCGATGGGTTGTCATGGACGCATGGCGGCGTTGCGCCGGACCGGGACGAGAAGCCGGGCGCCACCGGTATCGGGCGGCACCCGGTCATGCCTGCCTTGCGGACAAGGACAAGCCGGCGGGATATCGGCCAACCAGGCTCGAGAACAGCTATCTCGAGAACGGCTATATGGCCGATTTCCGTTGCTCCGACATGGCGGTCGAACGACGATCGCGTGCCGCGAACTGGCTGACCACGACGACGGCGAGCAGACACACCCCGATCAGATCCGTGATCCAGCCCGGCTTGATCATGCAGAACGCCGCGCCGACAAGGCATGCACGCTCCCACAGCAACGCCGGCCGCAATAGATAGCCATGCAAACCGGCAGCGAGCAGGAGTGCGCCGATGCTCGCGGTGATGACCGAAGAAATGATCGTGCTCCAGTCGCCGATCATCAGGAGGGCCGGCTCGTACACGAACATGAACGGCACGATGAAGCCGGCGGCGCCGATCTTCACCGACGCCCAGCCGGTCGCCCATAGATCGGACTTGGCGAGGCCGGCCGCCGCATAGACGGCGAGCGCCACCGGCGGCGTTATCGCCGACAGGATGGCGAAGTAGAAGGCGAACATGTGAGCGGCAGGCTCGACCACGCCAAGCTTGATGATCGCCGGTACAAGCAAGGCCGTCATGATGATGTAGGCCGGCGTCGTCGGCATTCCCATCCCGAGGACGATACCCGCCGCCATCGTCAGGATGAGCGCGAGCAGCAGGCTGTTCTGCGCAAGGCCGACGACGACCTGCGTGAAAACGATGCCGGCGCCGGACAAGGCAACGACGCCGATGATGATGCCGGCGCATGCGCAGGCGAGCGCCACGGCCAGTGCATTGCGCGAGCCATCGATCATGGCGTCGATCACGTTCCGGATCGTCACGGTCTCGCGCGTGACCTTGCGCATCGCGGCGACCGGAAAGCATGCGAGCGTTCCCGCAAGCGCCGCCATCGGTGCACTGTAGCCCGAGTACATGATGAAGAGGATGATCAGAACCGGGATGAAGAGATGGCCGCGTTCGCGAAGCACGTTGCCGAGCTGCGGCAGTTCGCTGCGCGGCACGCCGGCGATGCCATGCCTCTTCGCCTCGAAATGAACCGCACCGAAGCAGGCAAGGTAATACAGCAGCGCCGGGATGAGCGCCCATAGCGTGACCTGGGCGTAGCTGACGGCAAGAAATTCCGCCATCACGAAGGCTGCTGCGCCCATGATCGGCGGCATGATCTGCCCGCCCGTCGAGGCGACCGCCTCCACGCCCGCGGCGAAAGGCGGCCGAAACCCGGTGCGCTTCATCAACGGAATCGAGATCGGACCATCGACCATCACGTTGGCGACGGCGCTGCCCGAGATCGTGCCGAACAGGCTCGAGCTGACGACCGCCACCTTGCCCGGCCCGCCCGCCGTGTGTCCCGTCAGGCTCAGCGCGAAATCCATGAACAGCTGGCCGGTTCCCGTCCGCTCCATGAAGCTGCCGAAAAGAACGAAGATCATGACGTAGGCCGCGGACACGCTGAGCGGGATGCCGAAGATTCCTTCGGTCGTCATGAACAGCTGATCGAGGAGCCGCATCGGCTCCAGCTCGGCGACGAAAATCCCGTAGGCGAGAAACACGATCGCGGTGAGCGGCAGCGCCCACCCGATCAGGCGCCGCGTCGCCTCGATGATCATCGCCGTCAGGATCACGCCGAACGCCATATCGGCCGGCGTGAGGTCGTCGATGTAGTAGATCCGGTTGACGACGTAGTCGTAGTTGACGAAGAGGTACAGGATCGGCGTCGCCGCGGCCACGAGCAGGACGTAATCGAGCAGCGATGGCGGCTTGCCGGCCCGATCGGCGCGTCCGCGATAGAGGAGAAAGACGAGCACCATCGCGAACAGCAGGTGCGTGCCGCGAAAGATGATCGCCTCTGGCGTGCCGAAGGCGATCACCCACATGTGATAAAGCGCCATCGCGACACCGACGACGCCGGCGACCATGCGGACGATGCCGCCGTGGCTCAAATCGAGCTGCATGCGACGCTCTCGGGCATGAATTCGGGCAGGAAACGGACCACAGCGAAGCGAGACGGGGCGGCCCTGGCGCCGCCCCGTCCGGCCCTCACATCGCTTTTACGCTGATGCCCTTTTCCTGGTAGAACTTCGCCGCCCCCTTGTGGAACGGCACGCCGATGTCCTCGGCCATGTCCTTCGGCGTCAGACCGGTTATCGCCTTGTTGACCGACGCCATGCTCGTCACATTTTCGGAAATGGCCTTGGTCATCTTGTAGACCATGTCCTCGGGAAGCTTGCACGACGCGACGAGATGCGTGGCGTAACCGATAACCTTCACATCGTTCGCCTGCTTCGGGTAGGTGCCGGCGGGAACGGTGACCAGCGTGTAACCCGGGTTGAGCTTCTTCATTTCGGGAAGGTCAGCGGAAAGATCCAGCAGCTTGATGTCACGGGCCGCTGCAAGGTCCATAACGGCACCTGACGGAATCGTCGTGCCGAGAGAGAAGGCCTGGGCATGGCCGTCCTTCATCTGCTCGACCGAGTCCGTGTACGACACGAAGCTCACCTTCACGTCGTTGTAGCTGAGGCCGTTCGCCTTGAGGATCTGCTGCGTGATCAGCTCGCCGGTGTTGCCGCGCGGCTGAGTCGTGATCGACTTGCCTTTGAGATCCTTGATCGAATTGATCCCCGAATCCGCGAGCACGAGGACCTGGAAGTACTGCGGATACAGCGTCGCGATGTTGCAGACATTCTTGTGCGGCTTGTTGAAGGGAGCGTTGCCCGCGACCGCATCAAAGGTGGAAATGCTGTTGCCGAAGCCGATCTCGGTCTTGCCCTCCTCGATGCCGCGTACGTTGGCGATACCTGCACCGGGCATCGACTGAACCGAGAGACCCGGGACCGCCTTTTCCCACATGTCCTTGAGCTGTCCGCCGAGCGGCACCCACACGCCGCCCTGCGGGCCTGTCATCAGGCGCACCGTCTCGGCGGATGCGGTTCCGACGAAAGCCACCCCGGCCGAAAGGGCAACGGCTGCGACAGTCAACTTCATGCCGAACTTCATCGATCATCCTCCCGTTTATGACTTTCTTTCCCGCTGATCCCAGCAGGCTCGGCTGCGAGTAAATCACAATCGGCGGGTCCGTGTCCCGTCCGAGTTGCGCCCCTGTAACCCCCTGGTCAACTAATGAATTTCCGGTTCCGGCACGGGGGCCCGACCCTGCAGGAAGTCGAGGTCGCAGCCCTTGTCGGCCTGAGTCACGTGCCGCATGTGCATCAGGCCGTAGCCGCGCGGATAGATCGGCGCCGGCGGCACCCAGGCGGCGCGGCGGCGCGCGAGTTCCTCATCACTCACCCGCAGCGTCAGCCGCCGCGCGGGCACGTCCAGCTCGATGATGTCACCGGACTGAACGAAGGCGAGCGGACCGCCCACGAACGACTCCGGCGCGATATGAAGCACACAGGTGCCGTAGCTCGTGCCGCTCATGCGTGCATCGGAGAGACGGACCATGTCGCGCACGCCCTGCTGCAGCAGCTTCTTCGGAATCGGCAGCATGCCCCATTCCGGCATGCCCGGTCCCCCCAGCGGGCCCGCATTCTGCAGGACCAGCACCGAATCCGGGGTCACCGGCAGATCGGGATCGTCGATCCGCGCGGCCATATCATTATAGTTGCGGAATACGACCGCCGGACCGGCATGGCGCAACAGCCTGGGATCGGCGGCCGAATGCTTGATGACGGCACCGTCAGGCGCGAGATTGCCGCGCAGAACGGCGACCCCGCCCTCCGGGAACACCGGCCTCTCGCGTGTTGCGATGACGTCGTCGTTGTAAACCTGCGCGCCTTCGATGTTGGCACCGAGCGTCCGGCCATTGGCGGTGATGCAGTCCAGGTTGAGCAGGTCCTTGAGCCGCGCCATCAGGCCGCGCAAACCGCCTGCATAATAAAAGTCTTCCATCAGGTACTTGCCCGATGGGCGGATGTTGGCGAGCAGCGGCGTACGCCGCGACAGTGCGTCGAAACGGTCGAGATCGAGTTTGGCGCCGGCGCGGCCGGCCATGGCGATCAGGTGAATGATCGAGTTCGTGGAGCCGCCGAGGGACATGGCCACCGTTACCGCGTTCTCGAAAGCCGGCGTCGTCATGATGTCGGTCGGTTTGAGATCCTCCCAAACCATCTCGACGATCCGTCGGCCGCTCGCCGTCGCCATGCGCGAATGGCTCGCGTCGGGTGCGGGAATCGACGATGCCCCCGGCAGCGTCATGCCGAGCGCTTCCGCCACCGACATCATGGTCGCAGCCGTGCCCATGGTCATGCAGGTTCCGAACGAGCGCGCGATGCCGTCCTCGATCTCGTCCCAGGCCGCTTCGTCGAGATTGCCGGCGCGCTTTTCCGCCCAGTATTTCCAGACGTCGCTGCCGCTGCCCAGCACGTTGCCGCGCCAGTTGCCCCGCAGCATCGGTCCGGCCGGCACGAAGATCGCCGGGACATTCATGCTGAGGGCGCCCATGAGCAGTGCCGGCGTGGTCTTGTCGCAGCCGCCCAGAAGCACCACGCCATCGATGGGGTTGGCACGGATCAGCTCCTCCGTCTCCATCGCCAGCATGTTGCGGTAGAGCATCGTCGTCGGCTTCATGAACGGCTCGCCGAGCGACACGGCCGGCAGTTCCACCGGAAAGCCGCCGGCCTGCCAAACGCCGCGCTTCACCTCCTCCGCCCGCGTGCGGAAATGAATGTGGCAGGCGTTCATCTCGCTCCAGGTATTGATGATTCCGATCACCGGCTTGCCGGCATAATCCTCCGCCCCGAACCCCATCTGCTTGGTCCGCGAGCGATGGCCGAACGAACGAAGATCCTTGACGCCGTACCAGCGATGGCTACGCAACTCTTCCGGAGTCTTGCGACGCATGTTTCCCCCTGCCATGCGCGCCAATTTCGGCGCATGGTCGCCCGCTGTCAATCGCGACCGTTTGGACCGGTCTCGGCGACCGCTCCGCTCTCACGCATGACAGCGGCCGACGCCCATGAGGCTGCCGAACAGGAGCAATCTTCAGACCGCTATATCGGAATCCCCGGCGCAGTACGAGCGTCGACAATGGCGGGCGTCAACACATGGTTATGGATCGGCTTCGCTGCGGTCGTCGTAGCCGTTCTCGTCACCGATCTCGGCATCGGTCCGACCGGTCATCTCGTGGGCGGTTTGATTTTTACGCTCGCAGGTGCGTCGGGGACACCGCGCCAGACGCGGGCGCGCATCTCGACTCCCTTCAACCAGCGCCCGAGGATGAACAGGCCGGCAGCCGTATAGATGAGGCCTCCCGGCACCCACATGATCAGACCACCGAGCTGCTGATCATCGAGTGGTGTCAGCCCCCAATGCCGGACCTCGTCGGTGCTCGCACCATAAATGACATGTGGCGCGAACGTTATCAGCGCGCCGAGCATGCCGCTGTGAACCACGGTCAGCAGCAGAAGCCCGACGGCGAGGCCGTCGCCCTGCGACCCGCGCCGTGCGAGGAGCACCCACCAGAAGCCGAAAGCCGTGCCGAAGAAACATGCATGCTGGAGGGCATGGACGACAGCGCTGTCGAGCGCGGCATCGAACAAGCCCGGCGCATGCCAGACCCAGAGGGCAATGGCGTGCGCGCCGAACGCAATCCACGACGACATCGAGCTGCGCCTGAATTGAGGCACGGCCAGCGCACGCAGGAGCGAGCGGCCGCGCCTTCCCCATGTCGCCGGGAGTCCCGACCGCAGAACGGCCCAGGGACGTGCCGCGGCGAACAGCGGTGCCGCCACGAGCATCAGGATCTCGTGTTCCATCATGTGCGCGGCGAAAGAGCCATGATCCCAGAGCGGCAACGGCCAGATCATCGCCGCTGCGAGCGCCAGCCATCCGCCGACGAAACCGAAGACCCGCCAGCGCACGCCCATGGCCCGTCGCAGTATTCCGCGGCGCCGGATCAAGCCCATCAGGTATACGAGACCGATCAGCCCGAGCAGGATGGCCGTCGCATCCCGCAGCGCGACGTCGTCCGGTTCGCGTCCGAAGCCGTGGGCTGCGGCCGGCGGCACCAGGGTCCATGCTGTCCCGAGAGATGCCGCGAACACGACCGCCTGGGCCAACCTCATGCCGCCCATCCAAGGATCATCCCGCAACCGTACGTGAAACGCTCAAGGCGGCATCCGCCGTTCCATGCGTTCGCGGCTCCTGTCGGTCCGGAAAGCTCTTCACCCGGGAGATCGCATGCCGCGCACTGCCCGATGGCAACGGCCGCAATAGCCGTTTCCCCCGCTCCTCGTGAGCGCCGGGCGATGCCGCGCGTTCGACATCTTGGCAAAGCGTCCACGCGGACCTTCATCATCGAGGCCCATGGCGGCGGCAAGCCGCCCGTCACGCATTTCATGGTCACGCATTTCATGGTTCGAGTCGAAACGGCGGACCATGCTACGATCGTTCGAAGGTAGCGGTGCCGTGGCCAGTGCCGTGCCGGCGGCCGCTGCACGATCACGACATGGACGACATGATGATTCTGCGTATTGCTGCAGTGGTCGCCATATCTGTGGCGGCCGCACTGCTTCCCGGCGACACCTGGGCCCAGTCCAAACGGATCGGCGAGGTCAGCACGACGTTCCGTTTCGTCGGCCCGAACGACAAGGTCATCGTCGACCGGTTCGACGACCCGAAGGTGGAGAACGCGTCCTGCTATGTCAGCCGCGCGGAGACCGGCGGGGTCGGCGGCGCATTGGGACTCGCCGAGGATCCGTCGCGCATGAGTATCGCATGCCGCGCGACGGGACCGGTGCGTATCGTCGGCAATATCGACCGCGGCAAGAACGGCGAGGTCGTGTTCGACGAGCGCGCGAGCTTCCTGTTCAAGGAAATCCGGGTAACGCGCTTCTATGATGCCGAGAAGAACGTGCTCGTTTATCTCGTTTGGTCGACCAAGATCATCGAAGGATCGCCGTTCAACAGCGTCACGGCGATCCCGCTGCGCTAGGATATCGGCAAGAGTCGCTGCGGATCACACGGCGCCGCCCATCAGCGGCGGATCTGATGAACGGTCAGCCCCGGCGGACGCGACGATGGATTGGGCAGGTCAGCCAGTGTCCGCAGCGCCGCGGTCATGTCGAGGGCGCCGGCGTTCCAGCGTTCCGCCAGTGCCGCGGCCGAGAAATCAAAAGTCTTGTCGCCGGGTGCATCTGCCGGGGCGCGATGGCTGAGATACAGAACCGTCATCCTGTGGTCGTATCCCTCGCGTAGAACCGGCGCCATCTCTGCCTCCATCCTCACCCCTGGCGGCAGCCGCGCGCCCAGCCGCGCGATCATGTGGCGGAGCCGATATACCTGCTGGTGAAAATCAAGGCTGCGGCGCGCCTGATTGCTGAAGATCAGATCGAGCCGCCGTGCCGCCGCGCCTTCGAGCGACCGCGGTGGAGCGCTGTCGCGAGCGAAGAGATCGACGACGAAGCAAAGCATGTCCCTTTCCGTCCCGATCTCACCGAGCACGACATCAATCGGCGCGTTTGCCCCAAGGCCGCCATCGCCGAGCAGGCGCCTGCCGATCCATACCGGCGGGAACTCTGGCAGGAATCCGCAGCTTGCAAGCAAGTGGTCCGGCCCGATGCGATCACCGCGCGCCGTATCGAAGATGACCTCCTCGCCGCTCGTGACATCGATGGTCAAAACGCTGACTCGGATTTCGTTGCCGTTCAGCCGCCCGAAATCGACGACCTCCCCGAGAGTCGAGCGGAGCGGCGACGGGTCATAGAGGCCGAGCCTCTGTACCGAGTCGCCGGCTGGGCTCCACGGCTCTTGGGACCATGGCGACGCCCGCGGCCGAAACAGACCAGGAAGACCGAACAGACGGCTTTGCAGCACGCTCATCCAGCCGAGGGCGTGTCGCCATGGCCCCTGCACCGGGGACACGGCCTCCGACAATGGCATAGGCAATCCGGCCTTGGCCCAGAACTGCCGCAGCCTCTCGACCCGACGTTCAGGCGGATTGCCCGCAATGATCGTCGCATTCACGGCGCCGACGGAGGCGCCGGCAAGCCAATCGAGACGCGGTTCGCCCCGCTCATGAAGCGCCGCATAGGCACCGGCCTGATACGCGCCCAGTGCAACGCCTCCCGAAAGGACCATCGCGACCTTCTCGCCCGGGTCATCATTGCCGCGTTTTGCCATGCGTCGCCCGCCTCCAACACGGGCCTGAGATTCGTGAACGCAGGGCCTTCACCGACAGCCACGCGTCACCAGGCATTTCCACCGGCGGCGAGACAGGAGTGGGGGCGGCCAAAGCCGTTCGCGATCGGCGCGAGCGTCCCGGCCGCTTCGCGTACCCGGCCGAGCTTGCGTGCGTTCAAGCCGGATGGCGCTCGGACTTGACCATGTCGCCAATCACCGCCAGCAGCTCGGCAAGGCTTTCGGCGACCGTGCGGCCGGACGTGTCGATGGTTGCATCGGCCTTGGCATAGAGCGACTCACGGCCGGCCAGAATGCGGCGCAGGTCTTCCATGGCCTCGGCATTGTCGGCCATCGGCCGGTAATCGCCCTGCGCGATCACGCGGTTCATGTGTTCTTCGGGGGATGCCTTGATCCAGACCGTAAAGCACGCCGACAGCAGCAGGTCGAACGTATCGGGCTCGGAAACGAGGCTGCCGCCGGTCGTGATGATCGCACGGTCATGGCGGGCAATCACGCTTTCCAGCGCCCGACGCTCGTAGCGCCGATAGGCGGCCTGGCCGTAAAGCGCGAAAATCTCGCTCAAAGTCGTTCCGCTCTCGCGCTCGATCTCGCGGTCCAGTTCGACGAACGGTATCCCTAACCGCTCGGCGGCAAGGCTGCCGAGCGTGGACTTGCCGCCGCCGCGCAAGCCGATCAGCGCAATCAGGTTGCGGCGACTTTCCGGGGCCGGTCCGAATTCCTGTACCAGCAGGTCGCGTGCGCGTTCGAGCTTCTGCGGCGGCAGGCGCGACAAGAAGTGCAGCAGGAGCGTCAGCTCGATCGGCCGCTCCGGCCCTTCGCGCACGAGATCGACGAGCGGCATGCCCATGGCGTGCGCGATCTGACGCAGAAGAAGAATCGAGGCGTTGCCTTGTCCCGTTTCGAGCTGGGCAAGGTAGCGCTCCGAGACACCGCTGTCGCGGGCGAGGATCTTGCGCGTCATGCCGCGCCGGGCACGGGCCTCGCGCACCCGGTCGCCGAGCTGACGCAAATAATCGGAGTCCGTCGGATCGCCCTCGCGTCTGAGACTGCGGTTTCCAGTGGTGCTCATGGGCCTGTCTGAGGTCCAGCTGCCGGCTCTATCGCCCTCACGGCAATGCACTATACTACATATCCGAGGCTACCGGTGCTGCATAGCGCCGGTTCGCCCGGGAAGGCCGCGGCAGGGCCCTTTGCCACAGCCGGGCATCGTCCACCTGGGGTGATGAGGAGTACGCGAATGAACGATGTGACGGCACCGGCGCAAGACTACGTGGTGGCAGGCGGGACCAGGCTCGAATGCGTCGACATTCCCGGACGCGCGCCTGACTTGCCGGCGATCGTCATGCTGCATGAGGGGCTCGGGTCGGTCTCGCTCTGGCGGGATGTCCCCGCCACCTTGGCTGCGGCCACCGGGCGACGGGTCTTCGTTTATTCGCGTCGCGGCTATGGAAAGTCGGATCCGGCGCCCTTGCCGCGACCGGTGGACTATATGCACGACGAGGCGTTCCTGGTCCTGCCCGAGGTTCTCCAGGCACGCCGAATCGAGCGGCCGATCCTCGTCGGCCACTCGGACGGGGCGTCCATCGCGATTCTGCATGCGGCCCGGCATCCGGTGTCGGGACTGGTCCTGATGGCGCCGCACGTTTTCGTCGAAGATCTTTCGATCGCCTCCATCGCCGAAGCGAAGACCGCGTACGAGACCACGGACCTGCGCGCGCGCCTCGCGCGCCATCACGACGACGTGGACAACGCCTTCTGGGGCTGGAACGACATCTGGCTCAATCCCGCGTTCCGTTCCTGGAACATCGAGGCCTATTTGCCGCAGGTGACCGCGCCGGTGCTTATCATCCAGGGGGTCGAGGACCAGTACGGGACGATCGCACAGGTCGACGCAATCGAACGTCAGGTCCGTGGACCGGCACGGCGCCTGATGCTGTCGCCATGCCGCCATTCACCGCATCGCGATCAACCTGAGCAGACGCTTGCGGCGATCACGAAATTCGTCGCTGAGCTGACCTGACCCGGCCGATCGAACCGACCCGGACCGCCCCTACAGACACTCGTCGAAGCAGAACGTTCAGTGCGTCGACTCGCGTTCCGCGTCGACAGTGGCGATCCACTCGACAACCCAGCTCGCGCCGATCTCCTCGGGCACGGTTCCGGCGCTGGCGTCGTGGCAGAAGACGTCGCCGATGCGCCGCGCGCCGAGTTCCTCGAGAAGAGCGGCGAACCGCTTCGGCCCAAAGCAGAACGTGTCGGTATAGGTACGGTCCCCCAACCCGAAGACGCCGAACGAGCACCTGGACAGATCGGGACGCTCCTGCTCGAGCCGTGCGAAGAACGCCATCGCATTGTCGGGCACGTCGCCCTGCCCGTAGGTCGACGTGCAGATCAGAAACACGCCATCGCGCCCGAACACGTCAGGCCCCAGATTGTCCATCGGCAGGACTTCGGCGCGATGACCCTGCTGCTGCAGGACATCGGCCATTTCCTGCGCGACCATCTCGGCCGTGCCTGTCATGGTGCCGACCAGGATCGTGACGGGCTGCGGCATGTCTGTCCTTCCTCGGCTGGCGGGCGCTCGCCCTCGAATATAGGCGCCGCCGGGTAGGGCGCAAGCACTATATTGCAGGTGATGTACGACCGACTGGAAGCGATACGCGCCTAAATCGGCTCGGTCGGATAGATGGCCTATCCCGGATTGCGCGCGGCCACGCTTCCTGTTGCACGATAATGCATGCAAGTGGCGGAAGCCTGCCCCATGGTGCCGCCGATGGCTTACACGCCGAGATGACGGGCCAGAATGTCGGGACGACCGGCCAGGTCCTTTGTCGTTCCCTCGAACACGACCCTTCCCTTGGCCAGGATGATACTGCGGTCGCAAACCGTGCCGAGCGCGCGGAAATCCTTGTCGACGATCAGCGTGGCGATCCCGAGCGCCTTGATCCGGCGAATGACGTTCCAGATCTCCTTGCGGATCAGCGGCGCGAGGCCTTCGGTCGCCTCGTCGAGGAGCAGCAGATCAGGGTTGGTCATGAGCGCGCGACCGATCGTCAGCATCTGCTGTTCGCCGCCCGAGAGCTGATTGCCCATATTGCCGATACGCTCCGCCAGCCGCGGAAACAGGTCCAGCACACGCTCCAGCGTCCAGTCCATGCGACCGTGACGGCCCGGGCGTGCCGCCATGACGAGGTGTTCGCGCACGGAAAGGTTCGGGAAAATGCCGCGACCTTCGGGCACGAGTGCAATCCCCTGCATCGCCACGCGATGGGGTGGCGCACCGGTCATGTCGCGACCGTGAACACGGATCGAGCCGCGCCGCGGCGGTGTCAGGCCGATCAGCGTGCGCAACGTCGTCGTCTTGCCCATGCCGTTGCGTCCCATCAGGCTCACCGCTTCGCCCGGTCGCACGACAATGCTCACGCCATGCAGGACGTGGCTCGGCCCGTAATAGGTATGGAGGTCATCGGCCTCGATGATCGGCGGCGCGACGGTCATGCGATCTCTTCCCGGCCGAGATAGGCCTCCTGCACGGCCTGGCTGGAGCGAATCCGTTCGGGCGAACCGGTCTCGAGTACCTTGCCGTTGACCATCACGGTGATGCGGTCCGCGACCGCGAACACCGCATCCATATCGTGTTCGATCAAGATCAACGTGTGCTCTACGGCGAGTCGGCGCAGCAGTTCGACCACCTTGAGCGACTCGTCAGGCCCCATGCCGGCGAGCGGCTCGTCCAGGAGCATCAGTTCCGGCTCGGTCGCGAGCATCATGCCGATCTCGAGCTGGCGTTGCGCGCCATAGCTGACCGCCCCGGCCGGCATGTGCCACGCGTCTGCCAGCCCACAGGCGCGCAGCGCACCCTCGGCACGCGCACGGACGGCTCCGTCCCGGGTCGATCTGGGTACGAAACGCATCGACGTCCGCTCGCGCGACTGCGCCGCGATCCAGCAGTTTTCGAGGCATGTCAGGGCCGGGTAGATGTTCGTCCGTTGGAACGAGCGGCCGATCCCCAGCTGCGAGATCACGTGCGGAGGGAGTCCCGTGATGTCCCGCCCCTGGAACCGGATCCGGCCCCGCGTCGGCCGCACCTCGCCGGAAAGAAGATTGAGCAATGTGGTCTTGCCCGCGCCGTTCGGACCGATCACGGCGTGGACCTGCCCTGTCTCGAATTGCAGGGTCACGTCACTGACGGCGGCCAAGCCACCGTAATGCTTGGACAGCATTTCGGTTTGGAGGATCGGCTCAGGCACGGCGCACCTCCTGGACCGTCACCTCGGCTTCACCGCCGACCGGCTGCCGCGAGGGCCGAAATTCGAGCAGGCTGGCGATGCCGCGCGGCAGCAGCAGTACCACCGCAATGACGAAAAAGCCGATGATCAGAAGCCAGTGCTCGGTCAGGTGCGACAGGAAGTCTTCGAGCAGGACGAGAACGAACGCGCCAAGCACCGGGCCATAGAGCGTACCGATGCCGCCCAGGATGACGATCACCAGCACCTGGCCGGACTGGTGCCAGCTCAACTGCGCAGGATTGACGATGCCGAACTGGAGAGCGTTCAGATATCCGGCAAAGCCGGCGAGTACGCCCGCGATCACGAATATCACGAGCTTGTATCGCCGCGTGTTGTAGCCGAGCGCGCGCGTTCGGGGCTCGTTTATTTTGATCGCGGTGACGACCCTGCCGAAGGGGGATTGCAGGATCATTCGCGCAAGGGCGTAGCTTGCCACCAGCGCGCCCAGGACGAAGTAGTACAGCTCGCCCCGGCGGCCGAGGTCGAGAATTTCGGTACCGAACAGCTCGAGCGTCGGCGCCTGGTAGAGGAAGATGCCGTCAGATCCGCCGAAACTGCGCGAATCGTTGAAGAAGAAATAGAGCATCTGCGCGAACGCGAGCGTGATCATGATGAAGTAGATGCCCGACGTCCGTATCGAGAACCACCCGATCACCAGCGCGGCGAGAGCGCATGCCGCAAGCGAGAGCGGCAACGTCGTCCACATCGAGACGAGTTCGACGTCGCGCTGCAGTATGGCCAGCGCGTAGCCGGCAAGGCCGAAGAACGCCGCGTGGCCGAAGCTTACCAGGCCCGCGTAGCCGATCAGCAGGTCGAGACTCATCGCAAAGATCGCGAGCACCATGATCCGCGTGACGAGCTGGACGTAAAAGCGGTCCGCGAACATCGGCAGCACGATCAGCACGACCAGGATTGCCAGAAGTCCCAGCAGGACGTGACGGGGAAGCGCGGTCATTGTCATGCGGTGCGGCTGCCGAACAGGCCCTGCGGCCGCCACAGGAGGATCGCCGCCATCAGCGCGTAGACGGCAATACTGGCGAACTCAGGCACCAGAACCTTCCCGAACGTGTCGGCAAATCCGATCAGCATCGCGCCCACGAAGGCGCCGAGGATCGAGCCGATGCCGCCGATGACGACGACGACGAATGAAATGATCAGGACATGCTCGCCCATGCCCGGATAGACCGAGCTGACCGGGACCGAGAGCATTCCCGAGAACGCCGCAAGCGCGGCGCCCAGGCTGAACACGATCGCAAACAGGCGACCGATATCGATGCCGAGAACCTGCACCATCTCGCGGTTGGCGGCCCCGGCACGAATCGTCATGCCGAGGCGCGTCTTGTGGATCACCGCATACATGCCCGCCGCGACGGCGATGCAGGCAGCGGAAATGAACAGCCGGTAAACGGGATAGGACTGCGTCTCGGTCAGCGGCACGGAGCCTGCCAGCGCATCGGGCACCGGCACCCCATGCGGATCGTTTCCCCATAGAATTCGCTGCAACTCGTTGAAGATCAGGATCAGACCGTAGGTCAGCAGTACCTGATACAGGTGGTCGCGCGCGTACAGAAATCCGATCGCGAGCCGCTCGACGGCGAGGCCGAGCAGAACGGCCAATGGCAGGCCGATCACGACCGCGAGCAGCAGATTGCCGGTCTCGAGATGCAGCCAGTACGCGAGATAGGCACCGATCATGTAGAACGAACCATGGGCGAGATTGATCACGCCCATGATGCCGAAGATCAACGTGAGGCCCGACGCGACAAGAAACAGCAACAGTCCGTACTGAACCGCGTTCAGCGCCTGAATGAGGTAGAAAGACATTTTCCCCGCCGCAAATGGCCGCCCGACCCCCGGCAGCCGGCGGCTTGCCGAAGGCCGGGCGGAAGACTTGCCTTCAGGCCATCCTGCAGCCTTTGGCCGGGTCTTCGACCGCCTTTGCGGCGACACGGACGAACTTGTTCACGCCGTTCACCGATTTGCGCAGGTAGATGTCCTGGATCGGGTTGTGCGCCTTGGACATGGTGAACTTGCCGCGCGGGCTGTCGATTTCGGCCCTTTCCATCGCGGCGATGATTTCCTTCTTCGCCGTGACATCTCCCTTGACCGCGTTGACACCCTGCAATAGCAGCGTGCCCGTATCATAACCCTGCACGGCGAAGACATCGGCATCGCGCTTGGTGGCGTTCTTGAAGGCCGCACGAAATTTTTTGTTCAGCTCGTTGTCGAGGTCGTCTGCGTAATGAAGGGTAGTGAACAACCCTTCGCCTGCCGCGCCGGCCGCTTCGAGCGTGCCGTCGGTGAGGAAGCCCGGCCCATAGAGCGGGATGCTGTCCTTCAAGCCGGCCGCCGCATAGTCCTTCATGTACTTGATCGCACCGCCGCCGCTGAAGAACACGAAGACCGCGTCGGGCTTGAGCGAGGCGATCTCGGTGAGCTGCGCCTGAAACTCGACGTCGGGGAACGGCACATAGAGTTCCTTGACGATCGTACCGCCGGCCGCCTTGAAGCCGTCCGCGAACGCGTCGAGCATCTCCTGGCCCGCCGCGTACTTCCAGCTCATGGTCACGACACGCTTGTGGCCGTTCTCCATCATGACCTTGCCCATGGGGTAGCACGGCTGCCAGTTCGAGAACGACGTGCGGAAAATGTTGGGCGCACACATGGGACCGGTTACGGCATCCGCGCCGGCGTTCGGATTGATCATGATCGTGCCTTCCTCGCGCACGATCTTGGCCATCGCCATCGCCACGCCCGAATGCACGGGGCCGATCAGAAAATCGACCTTTTCGCCCGCGATCAGCTTGTTGGTGTTCGCGGGCGCCTTTGCCGGATTGGCCTCGCTGTCGAGCTGGATGATCTCGACCTCGCGGCCGCCCAGCCTGCCGCCTGCCTCCTGCAGCCGCAGCTTGAGGCCATCGGTGATGTTGTGGCCGAGCGACGCGTAAGTACCTGAATAGGGCAGCAGCAGCCCCAGCTTGATCTTTGCCTGCTGACCGATCGCGAAACGCGTCGGAACGAAGCTCGCGGTCGCTGCCGCGCCGAAGCCGGCGGCGACCCCCTTCAGAAACCGGCGCCGTCCGGGATGGTGCAATTTGCCAGACATGTTTCTCTCCCTGCTTTCTGGACGTGAAGCGTGTTGATCTGATTGATGATGATTGTAGCCATGCCGTGTACCGGTGTCGAAGCACGGCCAAATTGTGATGAGACCCGTCACACGGCGCGATCGCGCAGCTTGAACCGCTGGATCTTTCCGGTGGCCGTCTTCGGCAGTTCCGAAACGAAGTTGATCCAGCGCGGATACTTGTAGGGCGCGAGACCTGCCTTGCAGTGCTGCATGAGCTCCCCGGCCAATGCGTCACCGGCATCCTTCGCGTCCTTGAGCACGATATAGGCGGCGGGCTTGATCAGCCCGTCGCTGTCCGCGTGACCGACGATGGCGGCCTCGAGCACCTTGGGATGCTCGACGAGCTTCGCCTCGATTTCGAACGGCGAGCACCAGATGCCGCCGACCTTCAACATGTCGTCACTGCGGCCGCAGTAATAATAGTAACCGTCCGCGTCGCGGTAATAGGTATCGCCCGTATTGAGCCAGCCCCCGACCATGGTCCGCGCCGTCCGTTCGGGATTGTTCCAGTAGTATTTTGCCGTCGAGTCGCCGGCGATCATGAGCTGCCCGCTCTCGCCCGTTTCAACCTCGTTGCCGTGCTCATCGACGATGCGCGCACGATAGCCGGGTACGACCCGGCCGCTCGCCCCGGGCTTGATGTCCCGTTCGGTATTGGAAATGAAGATGTGCAAAGCTTCGGTCGAGCCGATGCCGTCGAGGATCGGCTTGCCGGTGCGCTCGCGCCAGCGCCGCAGGATGTCGGCGGGCAGTGCCTCGCCAGCCGACACGCATAGACGTATCGACGACAGATCCCGCTTCTCCCGCTCGAGCGCCTGGAGCTGCGCCGCATAGAGCGTCGGAACGCCGAAATACAGTGTCGGCCTGAACCGCTCGATCACATCGAATGTCGACTGCGGAGTCGGCCGCGCATCGCTCAAGACGGCCGTGCCGCCGACCCACAGCGGAAACGTCATCGCGTTGCCGAGCCCGTAGGCGAAGAACAGCTTGGCGGCCGAGAAGAACACATCGTCTGCGCGTGCGCCGAGCGTCTCGACGCCGTAGTACTGGCTGGTGACGACCATGTCGCGGTGCAAATGCACGGCGCCCTTGGGCCGCCCGGTCGATCCCGACGAGTAGAGCCAGAAGCAGTCGCTTTCGGCCGTCGCCGGCGCCGGCTGCAGCACTGCCGAAGCCTGCGCCATGCGCGCCTGCAGGCCGTCGTCGCCCTCGGTGCGCAGCACATGCGGCGGCCGGTGCCTGGTGAGGGCCGCCTCGACCTCCGGTGCAAATTCGGGCGAGTAGACGAGGCCAGCGCAGCCCGAATCGGCGATCATGAACTCGTAGTCGGCCCGGCGCAGAAGCGTATTGAGCGGCACCGGTATGATGCCCGCCTTGATGGCTCCCCAGAACAGATAGAAGAATTCGGGGCAGTCCTTGACCACCATCAGCACGCGATCGCCACGCGCGATACCGAGCGCGGTCAGCACATTGCCGCAGCGGTTCACGTTGGCTGCAAGTTCCGCGTAGCTCACATCGCCGCGCGCCGTGCGGATGGCGATCTTGTCGCCCCGTCCTTCGGCCAAATGCCGGTCGATGAAGGGCACGGCAACGTTGAAGCGGGGCGCATAGCGCAGCTCCGTCGGACTCTTCGAAGCGTCGAGGCTGACGGTGTTGTCCTGCATGAATCGATCCCTCCCCGCACCCTTGTTATCGACCCCGGCCAGGGGTCCGCGCACTGCGGCGATCGGGTGCTCTTGCGCACAACTTAGCACGCAGCGGCGATTTTGGCGACGAAATTATGCAACTTATTACTTGCGTCAGCCTTCATATGCATTATTTTGCATGAAAGCGGAACGACCCTGAATCCATCCGAGAGGCACAGGGCGCATGATCAAGTTCGACACCCATCCCGAGCGGTACGCGCATTGGCGCATGCACGTGGACGGCCCCGTCGCCACGCTGGTGCTCGACGTACGCGAAGATGCGACGATCCAGCCCGGATACCGGCTGAAGCTCAATTCCTATGATCTCGGCGTCGATATCGAGCTGTACGACGCGATCAACCGCATCCGCTTCGAGCACCCGACGGTCAAGACCGTCGTGCTCACCTCGGGCAAGGAGCGCATGTTCTGCGCGGGCGCCAACATCTACATGCTCGGCCTGTCGAGCCACGGGTGGAAGGTCAATTTCTGCAAGTTCACCAACGAGACCCGCTGCGGCATGGAGGACTCGAGCAAGCACTCGGGCCTGCGCTTCATCGCCGCGCTCAACGGCACGACGGCCGGGGGCGGTTATGAGATCGCGCTTGCCTGCGACGAGATCCTGATGGTCGACGACCGCTCGTCGACCGTGAGTCTGCCGGAGGTGCCGCTGCTCGGCGTGCTGCCCGGCACGGGTGGCCTGACGCGACTCGTCGACAAACGAAAGGTGCGGCGCGACCTTGCCGACCTGTTCTGCACCAATGCGGACGGAGTGCGCGCGGAACGCGCGAAGCAATGGCGCCTCGTTGACCATATCGCGACGCCAAACCAATTTCCCGAGCTCGTGCAGCGTCGCGCCGAAGCGCTCGCCGCGACGAGCAGCCGACCGGACAAGGCGGCGGGCGTGACGCTCACGCCTCTCGAGCGACGCATTGAAAACGATCGTATCGTTTATTCGACGCTGGAAATCTCGCTCGACCGCATGGGGCGCACGGCGACATTCCTCGTCAAGGCACCGACGGAGCCGCCGCCCACGTCGATCGACGACATCGTCGCGCAGGGGGCTCAGTGGTGGCCGCTGCGGCTTGCCCGCGAACTCGACGACGCGATCCTGATGCTGCGCGTCAACGAACCGACCATCGGACTGTGGTTGTTCAGGACATCGGGGGACGGCGCGCTCGTCGCCGCCTATGACGAGAGCCTCGCACAGCACCGGGCCCATTGGTTCGTCAACGAGACGATCGGCTGGCTGCGGCGGGATTTCCAGCGGCTCGATCTCTCCTCACGCAGCCTGTTTGCGATCATCGATCGCGGCTCGGCCTTCGTCGGCACGTTGTTCGAGTTCGCCCTCGCGGCCGACCGCAGCTACATGCTCGATGACACGGAAGTTCCGGCGGAGAGCCCGCGCGTCGCGCTGGGTCCGATGAACGAACTCTACACGATGCCCAACGGCCAGTCGCGGCTCGCCGTGCGCTTCCTGGGCGATGACACGGCGCTCCAGGCGGCGCGCGCCGCCATCGGGCAGGCGCTCGACGCAAAGGCGGCCGCGGCGCTCGGTCTCATTACCGTGGCGCCGGACGATCTCGACTGGGAGGACGAGATCCGCCTTGCCATCGAGGAGCGCGCGGCGATGTCGCCGGATGCGCTCACCGGCCTCGAGGCAAGCTTGCGCTTCGCCGGCGACGAGAATGCGACAACCAAGATTTTCGGCCGCCTGACGGCCTGGCAGAACTGGGTGTTCTCGCGGCCGAACGCTGTCGGAGAAGAGGGCGCGCTCAAGGTCTACGGCACGGGGAAGCGCGCGAACTTCGATTGGGAGAGGATCTGAGCCATGTCGATCAACTATCACGAGCGCATCCCCAACAACGTCGATCTTGCCGGGAACCGCACCCTGCAGCGGGCACTCGAGCACTGGCAGCCGCGCTTCCTCGACTGGTGGCGGGAAATGGGTCCTGAGGGGTTCCAGACCGCCGACGTGTATCTGCGCACGGCGACATCGGTCGACGCCAAGGGGTGGGCGACCTACGGCATGGTGGTCATGCCCGAGTATCGCTGGGGCATCTTTCTCGCCGACCCGGTTGCCGACCGCCGTATCGGCTTCGGCGACCATATGGGCGAGCCTGTCTGGCAGCAGGTGCCCGGCGAGTACCGGACCACGCTGCGCCGCCTCATCGTCACGCAGGGCGACACCGAACCCGCTTCGGTCGAGCAGCAGCGGCGCCTCGGCCACACCTGCCCCTCGCTCTACGACCTGCGCAACCTCTTCCAGGTGAACGTCGAGGAAGGCCGGCATCTTTGGGCGATGGTTTATCTCCTCCACGCCTATTTCGGTCGTGACGGACGCGAGGAGGCCGAGGAGCTTCTCGCCCGGCATTCCGGCGACGTCGAAAAACCGCGCATCCTTTCGACGTTCAACGAGCCGATCGACGATTGGCTCAGCTTCTTCATGTTCACCTATTTCACCGATCGTGACGGCAAGTATCAGCTCAAATGCCTCGCCGAGAGCGCTTTCGACCCGCTGTCACGCACCTGCCGCTTCATGCTGACGGAAGAGGCGCATCATATGTTCGTCGGCGAGACCGGAATCGGCCGCGTCGTAAAGCGCACGCTCGAGCTGATGAACGAGCTCAAGACCGATGACCCGGCGACGATCCGTGCCGCGGGCGGGATCGACCTGCCGACGATACAGCGTTACATGAACTTCTGGTTCAGCTCGGCCCTCGATCTGTTCGGCGCCGAGGTCTCTTCCAACGCCGCCAGCTATTTCGCGAGCGGCCTCAAGGGCCGGCCGGATGAAGAAACGTATGACGACCATCGTCTGACCGACGCGACGATGACGATGGACGTCGTCGGCCCCGACGGCAAGATCCGGAACGAGGCCGTGCCGATGCGCAGCGCCCTCAACGAGGTCGTGCGCGGCGCCTATACCCGCGACTGCGAGATCGGCCTCAAGCGCTGGAACCGGATGATCGAGAAGGCGGGCCATGATTTCCGCTTTACGCTGCCGAGCGTCCGCTTCCGCCGCTCGCTCGGCCAGTGGGCCGGCCTGCATTTCGACCCGCAGGGCCGTCCGATCGACGCCGCAACCTGGGCGAAGCATGCCGACGAATGGATCCCGACCGAAGCCGATCGCGCCTTCGTGGCAAGCTTGATGCAGCCCGTGCGTGAGCCCGGCAAGATTGCGGCGTGGATCGCCCCGCCCGACCGCGGCATCAACAACCTGCCGGTCGACTACGAGTACGTCCGCCTCAAATAGAGGCCGCTCTACCCGCACGGAAGGCCTGAGTCACCGCGATGCCGTTGTCGGTCGCCATTATCGGCGCGGGTCCGGCAGGGCTCTATTGTGCCGACCGCCTGCTCCGGGACGCGCCCGGCGCCGAGATCGACATCATCGAAAAGCTCCCCACCCCGTTTGGGCTCGTGCGCGCCGGCGTCGCCCCGGACCACCAGGGCACCAAAGGCGTGACGCGCGTGTTCGAACGCCTGTTCCAACGGCCTGAGCTTGCGTTCTGGGGCAATATCGAGATCGGGCGCGACCTCAGCCTCGAGGAAATCCGGGCAACGTACGATGCCGTCGTCATCGCAACCGGCGCCCTCAGCGACCGGCGCCTCGGAATTCCCGGCGAGGATCTCCCGGGCGTCTACGGCTCCGCAGCATTCGTCGGCTGGTACAACGGTATTCCGGCTCATTGCGGTCTCGCCCCGAAACTCGATCACGTGCGGTCGGTCGTCATCATCGGCAACGGCAATGTCGCGATCGACGTCGCGCGCGTGCTGGCCAAGACTCCCGACGAGATGGCGCGCTCAGACCTCGACCCGGTCGTCGAAGCAACCATTGCGTCGGCGCCGCTCGACACGATCTGGATCGTGGGTCGCCGTGGCGCCGCCGATGCGCGGTTCTCGCCAGCCGAACTGGCTGAGCTCGGCACGCTTGCGCGCGCGGCACCTCTCGTCGACGCAGACGAATTGCCCGGCGACGTAAGCAGCCCCACCCTCGATGTGCTGCGGAAGTTTTCCGCCGGTACTGCCGACAGGCCCGTCCGTATCCGTTTTCGTTTCGGCCTTCGCCCCGAGCGGATCGTCGGCGACGACCGTGCGACCGGCGTTGCCTTTCGCAGGACGGTGCCGGCACAGGGAACGTCGCCGGATGAATGCGAATTCGTCACACTGCCGGCAGACCTGGTCGTGTCATGCATCGGCTACGGCGCATTGGCCTGCGGCTCATGCGTGGCGGAGAACGGCGTGATCCCAAACGTCGACGGCCGCATTGCCGAGGGGCTTTACGTCGTCGGTTGGGCCAAGCGGGGTCCATCCGGCACCATCCCGACCAATCGCACCGAATCGCATGCGGTGGCGCAACGCCTCGTGCACGAGGTGGAACCTGCCGGGCGGCCCGGGCGACAGGGGCTCGCTGCGCTGATCCGCCGGCGCGGTTTGTCGCCGGTCAACTGGGCCGGCTGGCAGGCGATCGACGCACAGGAAATCGCGCGAGCCAAGCAAGGTCGAGTCCGCCGCAAGTTCCGCGATATCGCCGAGATGCTGCGGCACGCCGGCGCCGCTGACAGGGAAACCCTGACGCCCTAGCGGCCGACGTGCACCGAGATGCCGCCGATACGCCGCCCGCCCGACAGGTGGGCGACATGGATCGTGGCGTCACGTCCCGACGGCTTTGCGCTGAGATCCACCCGGAAGCTCGCGCCGCGCACCACCCGCAGCCGCGGCACGATGAGTCGAGTCCCGCGCCGTATATCTCGGCTGGCACCGACGCGGACGCTGCCGCCGGCGATCGCCAACTGCGACGCGCCTTGGATATCCGTCAGCGCCGTTACTTCGTCTTGCCGAACTTCCCGTTCCATCCGAGACAGCGGATCATCGGCCGCACCGGAGGTGCCGAGCAAAGGTCGCGATCTGCTGGCGGCCGCGTTCAGGGCGGCATCGCGCCACGTCAGCGCCTGGGCGGGGAAATCCAAGGCGAACTCGCATTCCGACGCATCGGTCCAGACGATCAGGCCGTCGGTACCGTCGGAGCCCGTAATGGTGAAGGCGGCCGTTCCGTTTCTTTCGGCGTCGTTCGCGCAAAGCCGGATTTCCTGACGTACGGCAGCATTGTTGCACGCCCTGATCGAGGTGGCCATCCGGCGCCGACCCTCCGCGCCGACGGGATCATCATGGGGATGGCGGACAATTGCGAGAACCGCGGCATCCCCTCCGTCATTTGGACGTACCCAGACAAAACGGACGCGCAATCGCTCCCCCGCCTGTAGATACCCGATCCGGGCGACATTGCCTTCGATTGCGTAACGACGCCGCCTTTCCTGCTCGTATTCGGGAAATCCGTAGAAGCCGTCGGCACGCCAACCACAGCGCCGGATCTCTGTCGGAATCTCGAGATTGGTATCAGGCGGACGATGGAAGATCTCGACCACGACGCCCCGCATTTCCTCGCGGCCGCGATTTCGAACGGTGACGTCCACGAAAACGGAGGCCCCCGGTCCGGCGCTCGATTCGGCCGGATCCGGCAACATCTCGATGGCAGGGCTGAGCCAGACGACCTCGTCGACCAGCGGATCGGATCCGTCATCGCCCGGCGAACGATCGATGGAAACGTCATATTGCGGCGGAGGCGGCGCACACGCAGCGTTGACATCGAGAAGGCCGTAACCGAACGCGCGATCATGCACGACACCCGCCGGCAGCGGCGAGGTGTCCGCGTTGTCGACCAGGGCCTGCCTGAGATCCGCCCAGGTCGCGGCCGCACCGCGGCATTGGAACAGCAGCGCACACGCACCGGCGACGAGCGGCGCCGCAAAGCTGGTGCCCGTCACGGACTCGTACCTGCCCGGCAGGTTCAGATGCGGCGTGTGTTTTGCCGGGCAGTCGACGTCGGATCCGATGGCCGCAAGCTCCGGTTTCTCGCGCAGGTCCCGGCTCAGGCCGCGACCACTGGATGGATGAATCTGTGCCGCAGAAGTATCGGGCCGGCAGTTCGCAACCGTGATTGCCGCATTCGCCGTCGACGGCACCCCCAGTGTCATGGAGTCGACACCGGCCGCGGCCCCGCCCCACGTTACGTACCCCATGTTGTTGCGATCGACCCAGGCGTGAAAGCCGCCATCAATAATGGTGCGTCCGATCAGCTCGATCCTCCAGTCGCCGCGCGGAATGCCGATATTTGCCGGGGCATCGAACGTGATCGCGATGCAATTGTCGCCGTTGCGCCCGTCATTGACGACGGACTGCACGGCAATGCTCGCGGCAACCGAGTCATAGACATCCGTGCCCGGAATCGATTGTCCCGGTTCCACAAGGACAGGTGCCGGCACGGCGCCCGGCATGGGCGGCGGCGTCACGCGGACAGCAAACGTATCGCTGCTCTCGGACCAGATCTCCACGGCGTCGGCATTCACCGCATTCCTCAGATACGTCAGCGTCAATGGCGTGCTCGCGCCGGCTTGTGCGACCTGCCCGGCGGCATGCATGCGCAACGGATTGCCGCTCGCGCTGGTCGCGACGTTGGCATTCCCGGCGGAAAGGACGATGCCGCGGCCCGGGGTAAGGAGCAGCGAGTCGATGACCTGCTCCAGCGCACTCGACCCGTCATGGGCGCCCTGGTTGTCGCTGTTCGCGAGGACGGCGACGCAGGGTCGCGATCCGGCGCGATCGAAGACGTAGCAAAGCGCGTGCATCACGTCGACCGTCTCGCCGAACGCAAATTCGTTATGCCCGGCAATGCTGGCGAAGATGAGGTCGGCGCCAGGCGCCACCCCGGCGAACGGGCCCTGCACGATTGTCCCGAGTGACGTGAGCGTCAGCCCGTTGCCGGCGGCGCATCCCGCAACGGCCGTACCGTGAGACTCGAACGGCTCCATGTGATCCGGGATGGTCGCCGGATCGCCGTGGGGGACGAGATCGTACGCCTGAAAGCCGGTCGCACCGAACCGATAAGCGGCGATGGCCGCATTGATGTCCGCGCGCGCATACTCGACGCCGGTCAGCGCACAGCTCCCGACCGCGCAGGGCGCCGGGGGTGCTCCCCTTGCGCCGGCGACGGCCGTCGCGTTCTGGTCGAGCAACGAGACCAGACGGCTCTCCCAGTCGCCGCCGGCGGACGGCGGACGGCAGAGGGCGGGGTGATGGTAATCGATCCAGTAGTCGATCACGCCGACGATGCTCCCGGTCCCGGTCAGGGTCGGGTTGGCGACCCGCAACTGCGGCAGCTTTGCCGCCGACGTGGCGACATCAAGCGTCGGCAGAACGGGTCGTGCCATCTCGATGAAGCGGATCGACGGATCTGTCGCCAGCCGGTGTACGACGGTCTCGTCGAAGGGAATGAACGCGGAGAATACGTCACCGACCTGCGCCCGGACGATTGCACCGTTTGCAGCCAGATCGGCCCGGCTTGCGTCACTGATGATCAGGACCGACACATAGGGCGTATCCCGTGCAAATCCGGCAAGGCGTGCGTAACCCCTTCTGCCCGGCAGATAGACGCCGAAGGTCTGCGGAACGAACAGTCCGGTCCACAGCTCGTCACGGAGCTTGCAGCGTTCTTCGGCGGAGCGGTATCTCCAGCCGCGCTCGCGCGGCCGGAGGGTCTTCCGGACAAGCTCGTCGATAGCCGCGACTTCTTCCACACGACGGCGCACCGCCCGTTCGACGCCGGCGCCGAGCAGCCGCTCCAATCTCGGATCGATGCGCGAGGCGCGCGCAGGTACCCCGGACATGACGTCGCCCCTCCCCGGCTTGCCGCGCCCGGCGTCGCGCGACATGACCGTCGGCGAATTACAACCGCAGCCCGACCGCGATCATCGGGGCGACGTCCCATTCCGTCGAAAGATCCCCGAACTTGGACAGGAGTTCGAGGCGGGTCTCGTGCCGGTTCGGGTCCATCTCGACCCAATGGCGGAACTGCCGGAACACTTCAAGCACGTCATCCTTCGGGTTCGGTACGCCGCCGCCCATCTGTTGCGGTGCCCCTTGCGCCGACTGAGATGCCTGCAGCGCCGTCGAAAGCTTCGTCAGGGCCTGCACGCCGCGGAACCACCAATAGGTCGAAATCTCCGCCTGCGGCGTGCCGACCGACACGAACGTACCGCCGTACTTGACGCCGATTGCCTGGTCGACGCTGAACAGCCATTCCTCGACCGTGTTTGCGACCGTGTTGCCGGCGCCGTCGACGACCTTCTTGCCAAGCCACTGGCGCAGATCGTTGGCGTCCCGCCATGGCAACGTGTACTTCCAAAGAATGATCATGATGCCGAGCGGCGCATAGGGGATCGGCTGCGTCGGCGCAGGGTCATCCTTGAACTTGATGATCCCGTCCGACCGGATTTCGGTTATGACGTCGTCGACATCAGGGCGAGACAGTCCGCGACGCGACAACAGACGTGTCGCGGCGAGCAGTCGCGCCTCGTTCCTATCGGTCATCGCACATCTCCCTGGCTGCAGATCTCGCCGCCGGCCGGCGGCATGCGCGTCTGGGTACGCGTAACGATTCCTTTGGCCATCAAATCTTCGAGTCCGCTCACGAATATGCTCGACTCCCCCACCTGCCCCGTGGATTCGCGAACGATGGATGCAAAGCCGGCAGCGATCTCCTCCCCGGACCGTCCGTCGCAAAGCTCCAGAATCAACCAAGCCGTCGCGTTCAACGTGTAGAGATTCGGATTGCTCGGCGTATAGATGAGACAACAGCCCATCTCAGGCACCGGCCGAATCCTCAGGTCCGGCGCTCTCACGTAGCAGTCGCTCGGGCAGAACACGGATGTCTACTCCCTGATTCATCTCCGGGCAAAACGGATCGGGGGCGTCCCACCGGCCATGAAAGGCATATGCCGACGCGCGGCAACCACCGTTGGAGCGTTGGCTGCGCGCGCAGTCACCGCAGGCGCGTGGCACGTCCGCCTGCCGGAGCCGGCGATAGAGCGGATTGTTGAACCATGTGTCCAGGAAAGGCATATGGCGAATATTGCCGT
Source organism: Alphaproteobacteria bacterium (assembly GCA_036381615.1). Taxonomy (GTDB): domain Bacteria; phylum Pseudomonadota; class Alphaproteobacteria; order CACIAM-22H2; family CACIAM-22H2; genus CALANV01. The sequence goes on along the minus strand of DASVCL010000001.1, from coordinate 15,402 downwards.
GATCGAGATACTCGCGCAGATACATGCAACCGATCGATCGGCCATCCGCCGTGACCGCCGCGCTCTGCCAACAGCAATTGTGGTCATAGGGATGCCATGACTGCATCACATCGAGCCCCGCGGGCGGCTCGAGCGCACGGATCACCGCCATCTGCTCGTCGAGGGAAAGCGCGATCTCCGGCCAGAGAGATTTCGCGCGACCGAGCGGATAGAGTCGCAAGATGCCGACGCGATGTGCACCCAACTCATGCGCCAACCGCAGATAATCCGGAATCTCGGCCGCGTTCTGACGCGTGAGGATCACGAGCATATCCGTGCGTATTCCCGCGCGCACGAGGTGACGGACCGCATCACATGACCTGGCGAAGCTGCCCGGCACGCGTGTGAACCACTCGTGGGTCGCCGCGGTCGCCCCCATCAGGTCGACCAGAACCCGACCGACGCCCGCGGCCTTGAGACGCCGGGACATGCCCTGATCAATGAGCGTTCCGTTCGTCCGGACGATCGTCATCATCCGTTTGGCGGCGTATGCAAGAAATTCGAGGAAATCCGAACGATAGAGGGGTTCTCCGCCTTCGATGTACGCCTGGATGAATCCATTGGCCGCCAAGTAATCGCAGAAGGCTATCCACTCGAAGACCGATAGTTCGGGCTGCTTCGGCTGCCGTGCGCAGTCGCTGTAGCAGATGCGACAGTCGAGATTGCACGATTCCGTATAGGAAATCGTGATTTTCGGCGGCGAGTCGAGATGCGGCTGCATCTCTGTCCCCTTTGTGAGTCCGCGGTTGTAATTGCGCCACACGATGCAGCGCCACGTTGCCGCCGCAGCGGAGCCCCTGGATCGGGATGCTGACTTACATCAGCATACGCAGCATACTTTCACCTGCGATCGGGTGTCATTTACCCAGTTGGGAACACAAGTCCCGTGCGTAACACGCGCTCCACGCATTGAGCCGGTACGTGCGGGAGTAAATGGAGAGCCGTCAGGCCATGCAATGCACCGCCTGCGGTCATACGAATTCCGACTCGGCAAGATTCTGCGGCGGGTGCGGCGCCCCGTTGGCACAACGCTGCGCCGCCTGCGGCGCCGTCAATGCGCTGTCGAATCGCTTTTGCGTGGAGTGCGGAACGAAACTTTCACCGGCGTCCGCCACGCGACAGACGCAACCCGCGGAGCTGGAACGCCGCCAGCTCACGGTCGTGTTCTGCGACATGGTCGGGTCAAGCAGGCTCGCCGAACGGCTCGACCCGGAGGAGTACGGCGATCTTCTGCTACGGTACCGGGGCATATGCGCCACCGCGATTCGCCGCTACGGCGGTTTCGTCGCCCGCTATATCGGCGACGGGATTCTCGCCTACTTCGGCTACCCGCAGGCCCATGACGACGATGCGCGCGCGGCTGTGCGTTCGGCACTCGACATCGTTGCGGACCTTGCCGCGTTCAGCGATCAGATCCGGATAGAGCGCAATCTGGAGGTCCGCGCCCATATCGGCATTCATACCGGACTCGTCATCGTCGGCGATCTGTCGAGCGCCGAGACGCACGAGGCATCGGCGATCGTCGGCGAGACGCCGAACGTGGCGGCGCGGCTTCAGTCGCTTGCGCCGGCCAGTACGGTCCTTATCAGCGCAACGACGCACGAGCTCGTCAGAAACTACTTCGATTGCCGGCCGTTCGAGGTGCAGCGCCTTGACGGAAATGGCCGCCCCTTTGGGGCATTCCAGGTCCTTGCGCGCAAACGCTCGCGCGGCCAGCTCGACGCACTCCGGGCGCGTGACCTGCCCGCCCTCGAGGGGCGGAGTGAGGAACTGTCGTCGCTGCGGCACCGATGGGACCTGGCGAAGGCGGGTCAGGGACAAGTCGCCCTGATCAGCGGCGAGCCGGGTATCGGCAAGTCCCGCCTCGTACTGGCGCTGGATGAAGCGCTCGCAGCAGAGCCGCATACCAGTCTCGTCGCGTACTGTGCGAGCCATACGTCGCACAGCGCGTTCCTTCCGGTGGCCGAGCTGATCGAGCGCGAAGCGGATCTTGGCGGCGACCTTGCTATCGACATTCGATTGCGTCGGCTGGAGGCATTCGCAACCGAACGCGGCATCGAACCGGCCCGCGCCATCCCTGTCCTCGCACGACTTCTTTCGTTGCGTACGCCCGGCCAGATGGATCTCGATCCTGAGCCGCCGCGCCAGCAGCGGCAGCGGACACTCGAAACGCTGGTCGGATGGCTGATCGCGGAGGCGCGGCGCCGCCCGACTATCCTGATCGTCGAAGACATCCATTGGGCTGATGCCTCGACGATCGATTTTCTCGGCCTTCTCATCCCCCAGGTCGCACGGAATCCGCTGTTCGTCGTTCTGACGTTGCGCCCGGAATTCTCGGTACCGTGGCCTCTGCACTCCCACATGCTTCACATCATCCTGCAGCGCCTTCACCGGGCGCATGTGGAGAGGATGATCGCGGGGCTCGCGCGAAGGCGGCCGTTGCCGGAATCCGTCATGCACGAGGTGGTCGCGAAGAGCGATGGCGTCCCGCTTTTCGTCGAGGAGCTGACGAAAACGGTTCTCGAGGTGGGCAGTATCGGGGAACCGGCAATTCCGACAACGCTCCAGGGTTCGCTGTCGGCGAGGCTCGACAACCTGAACGTGACGCGTTTGGCGGCGCAGATCGCCGCAACGATCGGCCGGGAGTTCTCGTATCGGCTGATCGAAGCCCTGTGGCCGGGATCGACGGAAGAGCTGCAGCAGAACCTCGCGCGGCTCGTCGACGCCGAGATTCTGTTTCAAGAGGGCCTGCTTCCGGAGGCCAGCTTCGTCTTCAAACATGCCCTTCTTCAGGAAGCGGCCTATCAGACCCTTCTTCTGTCGCGGCGACGCGAATATCACACCCGGATCGCCGTCACCATCGAGGAACGGTTCCCCGGTCTCGTTGAAACGCAGCCCGAGTTCATTGCCCATCACTATGTCCTGGGCGGGCGGCCGGAGCGCGCCGCCCCCTTCTGGCACCGTGCCGGTACGCGGGCACTCGAGCGATCAGCCACCGTCGAAGCGATTTCCCACCTCGAGAAAGGCCTCGATTCGGTCGCAGCGACGCCGCCGTCGCCCGAGCGGAACAGGCTCGAGCTTTCGATCCTCGTGACGCTCGGCAACGCGCTGATCGCCGTCAGAGGATACGCCGCGCCGGAGGTTGAGCGAGCCTACAGCAGGGCCCGCGACCTGGCCCAGTCCTCCGGACCGTCGGTACCCCTGTTCTCGGTCCTGCGGGGGCTTCAATCGTTTTATCAGGTGCGCGGACCGCTTCGCGCGGCGCGGGACATCAGCCGGCAGCTCCTCACGATTGCCGAAGCATCCGGCGAACGCGTCCTGCGGGTCGAGGCCGATCGCAGGCTCGGTTGGTGCCTGTTCTGCCTGGGAGAAATAGCCGATGGGCGGCGCCTGCTCGAGGAGAGCCTTGCCCTGTACGACGCCACGCTGGCGCGCCACCATATCGTCACGTACGGATCGGATCCGGCGGCTTTGGGCTGCGTCAACCTGGCCTGGCTTCTGTCGTTCGTGGGACGTCCTGGTGACGCCGAGCAACGTTCCGCACAGGCGATCGAGCATGCGCGTACGCTCGGTCATTCCCTGAGCCTCGCCTACGCGACCGGCATGTCGGCTGCCGTTCACCAGAACCTCGGAAATGCGGCCGAGGCCGTGGCGCTCGCCCGCGAGGCTCGTAAACTCGCCGAGACGCGTGAGATCCCCTACTGGGCGGCTTGGAGTATGGTCATCGAAGGATGGGGGGACGCCGTCGCGGGCCAGATTGACAAGGGAATCGCCGCAATGCGGCGCGGACTTGCCGCTTATCGTGCAACTGGTGCCGAACTCTTCCGGCCGTACTCGCTCGGCCTTCTTGCCGACGCACTGCTTCGGGCCGGCCAACCCGAAGACGCCGCGCGGGAACTCTATGATGCCATCTCCAGCGCCGAGCGCACGGACGTACACTTCTACTCGGCCGAGCTGTACCGGCTGCGCGCCGCGGCGCTCCGGGCAGCGGGGCGCCTTCCTGAATCCAGTAGTGACCTGCAGCGCGCCCTCGACCTTGGCCACCGGCAAGGTGCGCTCATGTCCGCATTGCGCGCAGCCCACGACCGCTGTGCCTTTGCCGTCAGCGAGGCCGAACGCATCGCAGCGGCCGAAGATACCGCCGCCATTCTTCAGGTACTCGGCCCCGGCCTTTCGCACCCGGAGATCGCCGCGAGTACCGCGCTCGCGGCACGATATGCGCAACCGACAAAGGCTTCCTCTGATTGAGAATGCCGCCCCGGTTCGGCCGCCGCTTCTCGTCATTCTTCATTCCGGTCGTACCGGTCGACACTGCTGACCGGGGCTGCGCCGCCGATCTGGCCGGGATGAATACCCTTGACGGCCGCCCCGGTCGGTGGTGGCGCAAACAGCAGGACCGGCAGCAGCATGATCACCATCACGATCAGCATCCCGACGAACACCTCGAAGTTGGGATTGCGCATGACCCACCCACCCGGTGAAAATTCCGCCTGGAAACCACCGTTCACCGTATGACCGTCACGTGCCCCTGCATGTGAGCCGCATCACAGCCGGTTTCCGGATGGCCAATGCCAGGCTTGTCTGCTCAGAAGTTTCCGTTCGACGGAAATTCGCTTCTCGGCGGTCTTCCCGCTGCCGATCTCGAACGTCTGCTGACCTATGCTCGGACGAAGCGATACCGGCAGAACGAGACGATCTTTCTCAAGGATGCGCCGGGAAGCAGCATGATGGCCGTCACGTCCGGGTACGTGAGAATCACGGCGCCGTCGCCCGACGGCAAGGACGTGACCCTCAACGTGATCGGTCCAGGTGAGGTCTTCGGGGAAATTGCGTTGATCGACGGCAAGCCGCGGACGGCAGACGCCGTCGCGCTGACCGATTGTCAGCTGCTCGTACTCGAGCGGCGCGACTTCATTCCATTCCTGCGGGAGCGCCCGGATATCTGCATCCGGCTCCTGACGATCGTCTGCGAGCGGTTGCGCCGGACGAGCGCCCAAGTCGAGGATGTTCTCTTCCTGGATATCGGTGGGCGGCTTGCGCGTACGCTTCTATATCTCGCCTCGATCCACGGGCAGCGCGCATCCGACGGCGTGCGGATCGGCATACGGCTTTCCCAGCGCGAGATCGCGAGCATGGCCGGAAGTTCGCGCGAGACGGTGAACCGTCAGCTCCAGGCCTGGCAGCGCGAAGGCCTCCTTCGTATCGACGACGCAGCTATCGTGCTCCGCGACGAGAAGGCACTGCGACGTCTTGCGGATGGTCTATGAACCCTCCGAACGACGCACGCCGGCGACGATCTCCCTCGGGCATCCACGGTACCGTGTGCGCCACATACGCGAACCACGAACCGGGTGGCGCAGGCGGTTTGGCGCTTGGGCCGCAAAGGGCCCAAGCGCAGGATGCATGTCAACCCGCTTTCGCCAGATTCTGATTGGCGAAGTCCCAGTTGACGAGGTGTTCGAGGAACGCCGCGACGAAATCCGGCCGACGGTTCTGATAATCGAGATAATAGGCGTGCTCCCACACATCGAGCGTGAGCAACGCGGTCTGGCCGTGGACCATCGGCAGATCGGCATTGCCGGTCTTCGTCACCTTGAGCTTGCCATTCTCCAGGACAAGCCATGCCCAGCCCGAACCGAACTGGGTCGTCGCCGCCTGCTTGAACTGCTCGACGAACTTGTCATATCCGCCGAGATCGGCATCGATCTTCTTTGCGATGTCGCCGGTGGGCTTGCCGCCGCCCTTCGGCTTCATCGAATTCCAGAAGAAAGTATGGTTCCAGACCTGCGCGGCATTGTTGAAGATTCCCGCCTTCTGCGGATCGTTCGCCGACGCCTTGATGATCGCCTCCAGCCCCTCGCCGGCGAGGGGGCTGTCCTTGACCAGGTTGTTCAGGTTCGTGACATAAGCCTGATGATGCTTGCCGTGATGGAACTCGAGAGTCCGGGCCGAAATGTGCGGCTCGAGCGCGGACTTGTCGTAAGGCAGCGGTGGGAGTTCAAAGGCCATGATGATCCTTCCATCAGGAACGGGTTGAAATCCGATGGCGAGGCCGAAGGCCGTCTGCGAGACCCCCGAATCCCCGCCCGAGCTGCGCACCGACCGGCACGCGGCCCCATCTATATAGCTTGGCCGCCGTAAACTTTAAGATCCAAGAACAACAGGGGAACGCCCCTGGGATCCGTGACGTTCCTGCCACGCGACCGCCGACAGCCGTCACGTGACGGCCCACCTTGAGCCGGGCCGGATCGCCTGTCAAACCGCCTGCGTCACCGTGCTTACCATGCCGATCTTCCCCAGGCTGCTGCGCCATGGCTGACGTTGCGAGCCCCGCGAGCGCCGTAGGCGTCAGCAGAAAACCCTTCCTGTTCATTGGGTCTTTGCTCCGCGGGTGGCTGGCTCAAAACCTGAAATTCCTGTCGCCTCGGCGCGAATGGCCCGCAGCGCCCTAGAGACTGACCCATCCCGGCGGCGGCTCCTTGCCCGGATGGACGGCGCCGCAGCTCCGGCAGGTCCGCGACGCCTCATCGGCGTAGAACGCGGCGTACAGCGGTGGCAGATCGGTGACGATGTTCTTGACCTGCACCTCGACGCGGTGAACGAGCTGTCCGCAGCCGAAGCAGTACCATTCGAATCCGTCGATATCGGTGGGACGCCGCGTGCCCTCGACGACCAGCCCGATCGAGCCCGGCACGGGCCGCTGCGGCGAATGGCGGACATGCGGCGGAAGCATGAAAACCTCGCCCTCCCGGATGACGACATCGCGGATACGTCCATCCTCGACGATCTTCAGCACCATGTCGCCCTTGAGCTGATAGAAGAATTCCTCGACCGGATCGTCGTGGAAGTCCACCCGCTGGTTCGGGCCGCCGACCACCTGAACCACCATCCCAGTCTGTTCGAAGAGAAGTTTGTTGCAGACCGGCGGCTTCAACATGTGGCTGTTTTCATCAAGCCATGCCTTGAAACTGAACGGACCGTATCCGGGTGATCTGGTCATCGCCTTGGTTCCTCGCTTGTCTCGCCGTCGCGAGCGCCGCCTCAAGCAGCGCTCGACCTCGCATCGCCGCGGCTCTCGAGCTTCAGGCCGCAGGTTTCAAACGCGGCACGAGTCGCGGCCTTCTCCTCCTCGGTCAACTGCAGCATCGGCCGCCGGACCGGGCCGCCGACCTGCCCCAGAAGCTCCTGCCAGTACTTCTGGTGCGCGTGCGGCTTGCCCGGCGGACGCGTGCGCTTGAGCGCTTGCCGGACGGGATCCAGGCTATCGCGTACCGCCCGCGCGCGTGCGATTTCGCCCTTCATCGCCAGCTCGGTGTACTCGCGCATGCGCTGATCCACCTTGGTTTGGATCAGATACGGCGGCGACGAGCACAAATAGACCTGCCAGCCCAACTCGACGATGTTATCGAACCACTCCTCTTCCGAAGCGGTGCTGACGATCAGCTTGTCGCCGGCGAGATGCGTCAGCTTCGCATACATCTCGCGCGGCACGCTGTACTTGATGGCGATGATGTTCGGCAGTTCGGCGATCCGGGCGCAAAGCTCCGGGCTCATGAGGTAACCACTGTCCGGATGGCTCCACATGGCGATGCCGATGTCGACCTGTTCGGAAATGTATTTGTAGTATTCATACAGGGTCTCGTCCTGCGACGTGACGAAGTGGAGAACTGGTGCGTGGACGACGATGTAGTCGGCACCGATCGCCTGGGCATGTTTCGCAAGCTCGAGCACCGTATCGAGGTTCTGATCCGAGCACGACATGATCGTGCCCGCACGGCCCCCCGCTTCCTCGACCGCGAGTTCGAAGGTCCGCTTGCGCTCGGCGATCGACATCGAGAAGAACTCGCCCTGCTTGCCGGCGATGAACAGGCCATCCAGCTTCAGGTCGTGGATCCAATGCCGCAGGTTGCGGCGGAAGCCGTCCTCGTCAAGTTGCAGGTCCGGGGTGAACGGCGTCAGCGCCGCCGCCCAGATCCCCTTCATGTGCTCTCGCGCATAATCCTTCGCATCCAGCTTGCGATACTTCATTTCGCGCCTTCCTGGTTTGCGGCGTCCCTGAGGGCACGCCAGATCTTCTCGCTTGTCAGCGGCATGTCGAGATGGCGCACGCCGAACGGCGCCAGCGCGTCGACGACCGCGTTCACGACGGCGGCGGGAACACCGATGCATCCCGCCTCGCCGACGCCCTTCGCCCCCAATGCATTCACCGGCGACGGCGTCGCAAGGCTCCGCAACAGGACAGGCGGCATATCCGCCGCACGGGGCAAGGCATAATCCATGAGCGATCCGGTCAGGATCTGCCCATCGCCATCGTAGACGATCCGTTCCATCAGCGCTTCGCCGATCCCCTGTGCCATGCCGCCCAGCAGCTGGCCTTCGACCAACAGCGGATTGACGACTACGCCGGCATCGTCGACCCATGCCAGATGTTCGATGGTCGGGATGCCGGTATCGGCGTCGATCGATACGGCCGCGATGCAGCATCCGGAACTCCAGGCCTCGCCATCGGCATGGAACACGACGGACGAGACCAGCCCTTCGCCGTCTTCCGCATAGGCGGCGTCGGCCAGAAGCTTCCAGCTGACGCGACGTTCCGGATCCGTGTCGAGCGCGAAGCCGTCCTCGTCGAGGATGATCTGTTCGGGCGGTAGCTGGAGCAGGCGTGCTGCCAGCGCGCACGCCTTCGTGCGCAGGCCCTGCGCCGCGCGCAGCAGGGCACTGCCGCCGATCGCCGTGCTCCGGCTCGCGAGCGCGCCGATGCCGGCGGGCGTCTGATCCGTGTCACCGTGCTTTACGGACACTGCGTCGGGCGGCAGCGCAAGGACATCGGCGACGATCTGTGCATAGGCCGTTTCGCGCCCCTGCCCCTGCGCCGTCGAGCCGGTGGCGGCCATGATGCTGCCGTCGCGTGCGAGCCGCACCACGGCGCTTTCCCAGCCCTGGCCGCATGGCTCGACATACATCGCGACGCCGACGCCGAAGATCCCGCCATTGGCCCGTCGCGCCGCCTGCCGCTCGCGCAGCGCCGCGTAACCGGCGAGTTCGACGGCCTCCTCGAGCACGGCCGCGTAGTTGCCGGAGTCGAGCGCAGCACCGGTGGGGGTCGCGCGCGGCGCGGCATGTCCGATCAGCAGATTCCGCCGCCGTAACTCCACCGGGTCGATCGCCAGTTCCCGCGCCGCTTCGTCCATCAGGCGTTCGAGCAGCATCGCCGCCTCGGGGCGGCCCGCGCCGCGATAGATCCCGACCGCCGCCGTGTTGTCCGGAAAGGCATCGAGATGGATGTCCACGGCCGCAATGCCGTACGGGCCGGGCAGAATCCGCGCGGCATTCCAGCCCGGCACGACGCCGCTATAGGGCATCCAGTGGCCGAGCGGAAACGAGAGGCGGGCACGCAGGGCGAGCGCCTTTCCGTCGGCGGACACTGCCAGCTCGCCCTGGAGCATGCCGCCGCGGCCAAGCGTTCCAGCCAGAAGATCCTCGCCACGCGAACCACGCCATCGGACCGGTCTGCCGAGGCGCATCGACGCCCAGGCGACGAAAACGTCCTCGGGGAAAATGGATGCCTTGCCGCCGAAGGCACCGCCGACGTCCGGCGCGATCACCCGGATGCGCGCCGCATCGATCCGCAGGATCGTCGCGAGATCCTGGCGGGCGCGATGCGGCGTCTGGGTGGAAAGCCAGACGGTCAACCGTTCCTCGCCGGCGTCCCAGTACGCGGCAGCCGCCCGCGGCTCGAGCGGCATCGGTGCGACGCGCGAATGTTGAACGCGCACCCGTACGACGCGCGCCGCCGTGCGAAACGCCGCGTCCGCATCCCCGCTCCGCCAGTCGTGAGAGACCGCGGCCTCGCCTTTCGTCTGTACCGGCGCGAGAGTGACTTCGGTCGGCTCGTAATCGATTTCGACCAGCTCAGCGCCGTCGGCTGCGGCCTCGGGCGTCGCCGCGACGACCGCAGCAACCGGCTGTCCGACGGCACGCACCGCGTCCCTTGCCAGAACCTGAAACGGCGGCACGCGCAGTCCCGGCAGCAGATGGTTGACCGCCGGCGCCCCCAGGTCGGCGACATCGGCCCCGGTGAAGACCGCGACCACGCCGGGCACCGCAGCGGCGGCGTCCGTGCCGATTCTTCTCAGCGCCGCGGCGCCGTGAACGCTGCGGACGAATGCGACGTAGAGACACCCGGGCAGCGAAATGTCATCGACGTACCGGCCGCGGCCGGTCAGCAGCCGCTCGTCCTCGACGCGCAGGCGCGAGCGACCGATCCAACGCGTTCCGTCTCGCCTGATGCGCGCCCCGTCGGGCATGTCCGCCGCCCTTCCCTCGACAGATTCGTCCCCCCGGTCTTCGCGCCGGTGCATCGGGACTCGCGGAATTCTGGTCGGCAATGCATTGATACGACAATTGCTTTTTTCATATCGATTAATACGCTTTACGTATGAATGTAACGGTCCGCCAGCTCCAGGCCTTTCTCGCCGTCGCGGAACTTCGCAGCTTTACCCGCGCGGCGGAACGATTGCACGTTGCGCAGTCGGCCGTTTCGATCCTGGTACGGGAGCTGGAGCGTGAACTCGGCATCCGCCTGTTCGACCGGACGACACGGCGCGTCGAGCTGACCGAACCGGGACGGGAGTTCCGGTCACATGCGGAGAAGCTCCTGACGGATCTCGATCATGCGGTCCGCAACGCCCACGATCTCGCCGCGCGCCGGCGCGGCCGAATTACCGTGGCGGCCCCGCCGCTGCTGGCGGCGACGCTTCTGCCCCGGGTCATCGCAACGTTCGTGCAGCGGTTCCCGGGCGTCCGGATCGGGGTGATCGACGCCGGAACGGATCAGATCGTCGCGCGCGTGCGATCGGGCGAGGCGGATCTCGGCGTCGGCACATTTGCCCCCGACGAAGATGGCATCGTGCGCCGGCCACTCGACCGTGACACGCTCATGCTCTTCTGCAGCCGGAAACACGCGCTGGCTTCCCGCCGGCCGCCGACGTGGCACGACCTCAAGGGCCAACCGCTCATCGCCCTCACGCGTGACAGCGGCATCCGGGCCCTCGTGGACGGCATACTGGAACCGGCCGGCCTTGGCACCCAGCCCGCCTACGAAGTGTCGCATATCGCAACGGCCCTGGCGCTGGTGGAGGCCGGTCTGGGCGTGAGCGTCCTGCCGAGCTACGCGCTTGCCATCATCCGTTCCCAAAGCATCGTTGCCCGCCGGCTGATCAAGCCGGTCGTCACGCGCGAGATTGTCGTGATTTCGCGGCGCGGTCGCTCACCCGCGCCGGCCGTTCCCGATCTGGTCGAACTTCTGGAAAGCCATGCCCGGATGATCAACCGCGCCCACGGCATACCGCAGGTCAGCGGCTGAACCGGTCGATGCCGCCGGTCGCGTTCTTCGCCGATCCCGGAAAACCGAGCCGGCTGTCGTCGCCTGATCGGTGACGACAGCCGGCGTCGACTCGAACGAAGCGGCGCCTGCGGTCTATGGCGCCGAGTTCGTCATCGTGTTCGGTCGCAGGAAGGCGAAATCGCAGCCTTCGTCGGCTTGCAGAACCTGCTCGAGATAGAGCTTGAGATATCCGCGTTCCTGATTCTCGTGAACGGGCGGGCGCCAGGCGGCGCGCCGGCGTGCAAGCTCGGAATCGTCGACCAGTACGTCGAGCCGGCCGTTCGCCACATCGAGGCGTATGAGATCGCCGTTCTGCACCAGCGCAATCGGTCCGCCCACGGCCGCCTCGGGACAGGCATGCAGCACGATCGTACCGAACGCGGTTCCGCTCATGCGCGCATCCGATAGACGCACCATGTCCTTGACGCCGGCCTGCGCGAGCTTCCTCGGAATCGGGAGATAGCCCGCCTCCGGCATTCCCGGCGCCCCCTTCGGACCGGCGTTCCTCAGCACCAGCACGTCCGACGGCGTCACGTCGAGGTCGGGGGAGTCGATCCGCCGTTCCAGATCCTGGAGCGACTCGAAGACGACGGCGCGCCCGGTATGCTGCAGCAACGCGGGCGTGGCCGCGGACTGCTTGATGATCGCGCCGTTCGGGGCGAGGTTTCCGCGCAGCACGCGGATCGCCCCTTTCGCGTAAATCGGGTCGCTTACCGGCCGCACGACGTCCTGCGGCCACCCGACCGGCGCGGCATCGATGTTCTCGCCGAGCGTACGACCGGTGACCGTGAGGCAATCCTCGTGCAGCAGATGCCGGATCTCGCGCAGGACTGTGACCAGTCCACCGGCCCGATGCAGGTCTTCCATGTAGTATTGGCCCGAGGGCTTGAGATCGACCAGAACGGGTGTACTCGCCCCGATCCTGTCGAATGCATCGAGATCGATGCGAATCCCGAGTCTCCCTGCGATCGCAGCCAGGTGGACGAGCGCATTGGTCGACCCGCCGACCGCATGCACGACCCGCAGCGCATTGGCGAAGGCCTGGGGTGTCATGATCTTGTCCGGCGTGATTCCGGCCGCGGCGAGTGCCACGGCGCGGGTACCCGTCGCCTCCGCATGCCGCAGACGGTCGGCATGAACGGCGGGGATCGCCGCACCGCCCGGAAGCATCATTCCGAGTGCCTCGGCGGCCAGCGCCATGGTGCTGGCCGTGCCCATTACCATGCAGGTGCCGGCCGTCGGCGCGAGCTTGCCGCTGATTTCCTCGATTTCGTCGGCATTGATTTCGCCGGCCCGGAATCGCCCCCATAGCCGCCGGCAGTCCGTGCAGGCACCAAGCCGCTCGCCGCGATGGTGTCCGGTCGACATCGGTCCCGTCACGGTCAGAATCGCGGGCATTTTCGCGCTCGCTGCCGCCATCAGCAGTGCCGGGACCGTCTTGTCGCATCCGCCGATCAGAATCACGGCATCCATGGGCTGGGCGCGAATCATTTCCTCGGCATCCATCGCCATCAGGTTGCGCAGAAACATGCTGGTCGGATGCGAGAACGACTCGTGCATCGAGATGACCGGAAATTCGACCGGCAGGCCACCCGCCAGCATCACGCCGCGTTTCATCGCCTCGATCATTTCGGGCACGTTGCGATGGCACGCGTTGTACCCGCTGAACGTGTTGGTGATGCCGATGATCGGCCGGTCCAGCGCCTCGTCCGAATAGCCCATCGCCTTGATGAAGGCTTTCCGCAGGAACAGGGAAAACTCCGCATCACCGTAGTTGGCGAGACCAGCCCGCATGCCGGTCGGCTTGTCTTGCACGCCACGTCTCCTGTCGATTTGGCTCACGGCCTGTGATGATAGCGTCGATTCGGTCGAAAGTGCTTCGGCGCATCGATCCGGGCACGCGCTGAGTAGACGGGCACACCCCGCGCGACAAGCGGCTGCATCGGCGCCGACCCGCGAAAAGGATCCGGCAGGTGCGACGAACTGCCTCACTTGAGCCGGACAGGATCGGGATTATGTAACTCGGCGAGCGACCGCTATGCGGTCGTCGTGTTTCCTCCCCAAAACTGGGCCTGGGTGCCGTCAGGGCACCCGGGCCTTTCTTTTCGGTGCCGTCGTCGATCGGGATCCCGCACGGCGGTTGGGCGGTCTCGTCAGCTGGTCCCAGGCGGCCATGGCGCAGTCGACGATGGCCTGCAGCCTCGCACGCGGGGCGCCGTCGCGCGCCTGAATGGAGAGGCCCTGCAATACGGTGGTATAGAAGGCGGCGAGCGCCGCCGTGTCGGTGCCTGCCGGCACGTCACCCTCGATGACACCGCGCTCGAGCCGGCGCTGCAGCGCGTCCTGCACCTTCCGCCGGCATTCGGCGAGATAGTTGCACACGCCCTTGTTCTCGGGCGCGCCGAGAGTCGCGGCGAGCACGATCATGCAGCCTGGGGGCTTTCCGGGACACGCATAGGCATTGACGTTGTCGCGCAGCATCGCCGCCACGGCCTCACGCGCCGTCGGCGCATCGCGCAAGGCGCTTTCTGTCGCCGAACCCTCGGTGGCCTCATAGAGTGCAACGGCTTCGCGGAACAGTGCCTCCTTGCAGCCGAAGGCGGCATACAGGCTCGGCGGATTTATGCCCATCGCCGTCGTGAGATCGCTCAGCGACGTGCCTTCGTAGCCGCGCTCCCAAAAAACCTCCATCGCCCGCCTCAGGGCAGCAGCCCGGTCGAACTTGCGCGGGCGGCCACGTTCGGCCATCGCTCGCCCCCTTCTGTATCGTTCATTAAATAAATCTCTTGACCGCTGATCGCTAGCCGGCTAGCAGTTTATGTATCAATCGCTACATAACTGAGGAGCGCATGGCGGAACTCGAAGGCAAGGTGGCGCTGGTGACCGGCGGCAGTCGCGGCATCGGCGCGGCGATCGCCAGACGACTGGCGCAGGACGGCGCCGATGTGGCGCTGACCTATGTGAGCAACGCGGACAAGGCGCATGCGGTCGTCAGGGCAATCGAGGCGGTCGGGCGGCGCGGCGTCGCCATCGCCGCCGACAGCGCCGATCCCGCGGCAGTGGTCAAGGCCGTCGAACGAACCGTGGCCGAATTCGGCCGCCTCGACATTCTCGTCAACAACGCCGGCATTTTTCCCTTCGGCCCGCTCGAAGCCGTGACGCTCGAGGAGATCGACCGGACGCTGGCGATTCACGTACGTGCCGCCTTCGTCGCGGCGCAGGCTGCCGCGCGCCACTTGGGCGCCGACGGACGTATCATCAGCATCGGCAGTTGCCTTGCCGAGCGTGTGCCGGATCCGGGCGTCACCCTCTATGCGATGAGCAAGTCGGCGCTCAACGGCCTTACGAAGGGTTTGGCCCGCGATCTTGGCCCGCGCGGCATTACCGTCAACGTGGTTCATCCCGGCCCGACGGACACGGACATGAATCCGGCCAATGGTCCGGGAGCGGATGCGCAACGACGTCTTCTCGCGACCGGTCAGTTTGCCGGCGCCGAGGACATCGCGCGCACGGTCGCGCATCTCGCGGGAGAGGGCGGGCGCTTCATCACGGGTGCATCGATTGCGGTCGATGCGGGCTATGCGGCGTGAGCCGGCCCCCCTAGTCGCTGCGCCGTCAGGCGTCCGTCACCGCCGCAATTTCCGGAGTGCGGGAATCAGAAAGCCGTGCAGCGCGGGTTGCGTTGCACGGCTGGTGGCGATGACGTGATGGAGAAGGTGGTTGCGGGGGCAGGATTTGAACCTGCGACCTTCAGGTTATGAGCCTGACGAGCTACCGGGCTGCTCCACCCCGCGGCGTGGTGTGGGGTTGGTGTGTGGGTGGTGAAGAGGGTTGGTGGGGGTCTGGTGGGAAGACCTGGCGACGACCTACTCTCCCGCGTCTTGAGACGCAGTACCATCGGCGCTGAGGGATTTCACGGCCGAGTTCGGAATGGGATCGGGTGTTGGGCCCCTCGCTATGATCACCAGGTCGTCCGA